>JAEYOY010000076.1 GCA_023411215.1 Bacillota bacterium
TTTACCCTACCAACTAGCTAATCAGACGCGGGCCCATCTCACACCTATAAAATATTTTCACACTCTGCCATGCGGCAATGTATGCTTATGCGGTTTTAGCAGTCGTTTCCAACTGTTATCCCCCTGTATGAGGCAGGTTACCCACGCGTTACTCACCCGTCCGCCACTAAGTTATTATCACTCCATCCGAAAACTTCATAATAATAACTCCGTTCGACTTGCATGTGTTAGGCACGCCGCCAGCGTTCATCCTGAGCCAGGATCAAACTCTCATGTTTAAGTTTTTGATCCAGTCAGATAAACATTGGCCTAAATAATCGCTCGCGATTATTTGCTAAGTGTTTGCTTGCAAACACTTTATCCTGGTTATCTTTACTGTTTTTGTGGTTGTATCTGTTTCCAGATACGGTTCGTTGATATATCATTACAATATATCATAATGAAAATCTATAATGCATCCTTTCGGATGCAATTCGAAGTCCATGTGGAACTTCGAGTTTTTTAGAATTTTCAGGGTTGTTTCACTGTTCAATTATCAAGGTTCAATTGTGTGTTATCGGCTTGGACTTCTGTGTTTCTCGTCTCGCCAGCAACTTTTATAGTTTATCACATCTGCTTCCGTTTGTCAACCACTTTTTTATTTTTTTATTTTCTATCTTTCAATCGTGGTTGCTGTTCTTCAGCAGCGAAGACTATTCTACAATGTTAATTGCAAAATGTCAACACCTATTTTATATCTTTTTATTACCATTTTATACCACTATGTCCATGGTAAATATAGGGGATGAGAAAGAACGTAGCGCGAGCTTTCTATTGTCATAATTTAAAATGACCGCTTGCCAAGTATAGTCTTGGCAAAACGGTCACTAAATATTCACTACTATTAAAAAAGGTTAATATCTCATACCTAATCTTATTTCTGTAACAGATGAACCGCAAATCCGCCAAAGTCTGCATTCAGATATACTGCTACCAGTTTGTCGTTCTTATATTTCTTACTTTCCTCGTTAAAGGTGAAGCCCCTTTGCTCCAGATGGAAAATCGCTCGGTCTATATAGTTCGTCATAATTGCTATGTGACCATTCTTACCAAGGTAAGGCGTCTTCATAAGTTCTATTGCGGTGCCCATAAAGATAGATCCGCTTCCATCATTCTTAGCAAAGCCGAAAGCACTTCCAAATAAGTCCGCTACTGAATCCGCTTCTGTCTCGTTTGGCATATTGATTCCGACATGTCGAATCTCAAAGCCCAACATCAATGCCACCGCCTGTTTGGTAAGCGTAGTAATCTTATTAAAATCTCCTGCCTTTACTAGTTCGTCACTAACCATCCAGCTACCACCGCAGGCAATAATCTTCGGGAAATCCAGGTATGAAGTCAGATTTTTCTCACTAATTCCACCGGTAGGCATAAATCTCATATTAACATAAGGCGCCGCCATCGCCTTGATCATTGCGAGCCCTCCTGCTGCTTCCGCAGGGAAGAACTTCACAACATCAAGTCCTAATTCGATTGCAGCTTCAACATCACTTGGATTCGAACAACCGGGAGTAATAGGTATATTCTTCTCTACACAGTAACGAACTATCTTAGGGTTTAATCCTGGGCTAACGATAAAGGTCGCACCGGCAGCAACTGCTTTATCCACCTGTTCTGTCGTCAGAACGGTTCCGGCGCCGATTAGCATATCAGGATAAGCCTGTCTCATAAGGCGGATTGATTCCTCCGCTGCCGCCGTACGGAAGGTCACCTCTGCACATGGAAGGCCTCCTTCTACCAAGGCTTTTGCCAAAGGGACTGCATCCTTTGCATCATCCAACTTAATTACGGGTACGATACCCATCTTCTGAATCTTACTTAGCATTTCATTCATTGTTCTATCTCCTTTAGTATATATGATTAAGTAGTACGTGTTAACTAGAAAAGTAGCTTTGTTGCCCCGGTAATGAATTTCAGCAATACATTATTATTATAAATTATACTTAGTACCTCATTCTCTCCAACCAGCTTCAACACTGACTGCCCAAAGGCTGTGCCGCCAAAGACATTCAACAGAATAAAGAACAACCATACCAATAATAGACCATGAAGCAACCCAGCCAGAAGACCGGCTGTCTTATTTACTTGATTTAATAATGGCAGCTTACTGATCAGATCCAATGCCATGAATATTACCCATAACAGGAGCAGTATAGCAATAAATGTCGCGATGAAGGATAAGGAATTGATTATGACTCCGGTAAGATACTGGCTTACATATTGCTTGAATCCGGTAATTGCCATTTCCTTATAATTCTCAACAGTATTATTTTTAAGTAATCCTTCTTTTATTGACTTAGGAACGGATAAGCCCTCGATTGCTTCGGGCTGTTCCTCTTCTATGATCTCTTCCTCACCGAAAGGTAGCAGCTTCTCAACCTTAGTAGCAATGCCATTGTAGAACTTCTCATTGCCCATCATATAATTCTTTACCATCGGGCTGATCCATATCGTCAGGATAAGAGCCAGAATCAATGATACCAAAGAAAATACCGTCTTAATAAATCCAACCTTCATGCCAATAATAGCATTACCCAAAAGAATGAGTAATACTACAACTAATAACCAATTCATAAATTCCTCCCTTTTTCATTTATCTAATCCCGTAATGACTAACTATATTTATTCCACAAGGCTAATCTGCGCAATCTCCTTATCACTCACATAATAGTATTGGTCCAAATCATTTATGGGATACAATGCTACGATATTACTGTCAAAGGTGTGTTTGAATTTCACTGTACCGTTCATCTTCATCACAATACAGGATACATTATCATACATGATAATCTCTTCCCCTTCTAGGTAAATTTCGCTGTAGTCAAAGTCCATCTTTTTATTTAGAATTATATCTCCCTTAAGATTATAGACTACAAGCTCATCGTAACCGGATTCACCCTCATCTAGAACCACACCTACATATTTCTCATTATGAAGAATGCTTTCTATCTTATTCTCAAAACTAATCTCTTTGATCACCTTAGGCATCTCGGAATATTGAATCAGCATAAAGCCATTTTCCTTAAATACACATGCCGTATCATTATTGCTAAAGAAGACTCTAGGTGCAATAACACCCTCAAACTTAAAGCCTCCAACCAAGTTGTCGATCCAATTCTGACCAACCTCACCAAAATTATAGAAGCTGGCGATTCCTGTTATCTCTCCGGTATTGACAGTAAGGTAACTGGTAATCAGCTTTAAGCCATCATCCGATATCGAAATATCGATGGGATATCCATCCTCACTCATGCTGGTAACCTTCTCTCCCAATTTCGTGCCATCCACATCATAGAGAAATATATAGTTTTCTTCCTTTGCTTCCTGCAGAACATAGACTACACCTTGGCGTGCAACTTCGACTTTAATAATATCGTAGACCGTTGAGATGTTTCCTGCAATTCCTTTCCCATCAAAGATCTGAATTGAGTTTCCACCCTGATCAGCTACAACTGCATAATCACCGCAGACATCAGCAATCGGCTGTTTCATCTCATAGGAACCGTTCCATTTCAGCTTGCCATCTTTATCGATGGCTGTGGCACCATCCTTACTATATTTTAAGACACCGCTCCCATATCGCAGATACTGTGCACCATTCTCTACCTTATTATCCATCTTCTTAAGCACTTCAAAACCGGTATAGTTTTTATTATACAAATTGTATAAATAAATGCTGCCTCCGACTAATAATGCCAAAATCGCTATTCCTATGACGATATTGCGTCTTCTTCTGATTCTTCTTTTACGTTCGCCATAGTCTCTGACCGATTGTCCTTCATTGTCTTTAGCCATAACCTAACTCCCCTGTATTTTACTTTATAGTGATTATAACTCATTTGCTACTACTTGGCACCTATTATTTTTACATAAAATATTGAAAAAACGAGACTCTTTGGCGGACCCCGAGCGCTTTTTGTGTTGTTGGACTGTCTTTCCTATGGCTCAACAATAGAAAACACGCTTCGCGAGTTACTCCGGTTATCGCGGGCTTGCTCGTATCATTTCAAGTAAACTTGAATGATACTTCGCTTCGCCTTCACGTAATCAATTGTCATGAATAAAAGTGCCGCTGCTGTTTCTCTTCAATGATAATCAAAGAGGAAACATATAGCGGCACATGTATAACCCTGCGTGAATACTACAAATCAGCCTCCCTTATGGAACAATCAGCTTCTGTCCCACATAAATCAAATCCTGATTCGTGATATTATTCAATTGCATAATCTTATCTACCTTTGTATAGGTCTTATATAATTTATAACTGATACCTGCGAGAGAATCTCCCTCTACTACAATGTAATAATTTATTTTATTCTCTTCCTTCTCAGAGGCTTTTACCTGCTTCGAGTCGTCAGGTTCCTGGGAGGCAAGCTTCTCACTTGATGTATCCTCCTGCTCCTCCTTATCTTCCATCTTATCCTCAGTATCCTCCGGTTTCGTGTCCTTCGGCTCCGTTTTCTTCTCCAGAGGCTTAACATCGCCCGGTACCACCTCAACATCAAGGGAATCCTCTCCCTCCTCAGAGTTCGTTATTTCATCGGAGGAAGCTTCCGGCTTTGAATCGCTGATATCTGAGGTTTGTCCCTCTACAACTGAGGTTTTAGAAACAACTTTCCCTGCCATACGATCTTCCGCAACTATAGTCTGTACCTCTTCCATATTCTGAGAAAGATAATTTAAAGTATCCTGCATACTCTTCATCTGATCATAATTATTTAGAATGGCTGCACCGACTACCAGCACAATTACTGCCAGCAGAGTTCCCGCTGCATACATCAGCCTGGTAATTCCTTTACCCTCTTCCACAACCGGTTTCTTATTCTGTAAAACGGTTCGAATCTCTCTGGATACCCTGTCATCATAATTAGATTCTATACTCTGAGGTTCCTTATGTTCTATCATATAGGTCTGCATCTCTTCGTTTTTCTCGTAATATATATAATACCCTTCCAGCTTGTTCAGACGGTTATTCTCATAACTATAGAAGCTTTCCTCCTTCTCCAAATTATCGAAGGTAAACAAGGTCTTATCCTGACCGGCGAAATTATTTATATGAGCCTTGGTAATCCTATCCTTGTCCTCCAAAAGATACCCCGGTCCACCGATGAACCAGCCCACAATCTCAGTCTCAACAAAATACTTCTTGATCTCCTCATATATTCTGCCCCAAGTATCATTAGAAAAGGTAGTCTCCGAAGACAAATCGATATCACTGACCTCAACAGCACCGGATATAAAAATATTTCGGCAATTCTCCAATCGAATACATTGTCCAACCAAAACAGCCACCTTACAAGCAGAGTAATCCCCTCCGGCCATTTGCTTTATGTATGTCATTACATAATCTTCCACATAGATCTTCTTGTTTGAATTGCTTTTTCCTATCTGTCTCACGTTCTTTGGCATCTTAAAGGAAGGCTGTACTCTACTCGCCGGATTACCTTCTCCACTCTCATTGCTGTATATCGTTTCAATCACATGGCTCACTCCTATCCGATACTTTTTGTACTGGTCACCCCAAAATATAACTAATCATAACATAGGTTGGACATGCTTTTTGTCGTATCAAGCTCTTATGTAAACATAAATTTTCCTCAGAATTCCATGTAAATTGCGCCAAACCCCTCTTATTTGATCCCATTTTCATCTTCCTTGCATCAATTATGCTCGAAATAATTGCTTTTTTGCTTGTCATTATCTATATTCGTTCAAATATTACGTCTAATATTTTAAGTTTATGGCAATACTTTATCTAAGCTTTCGAAGACGCTAGTTTCGCCGACATACATTCAATTGCTAATTCAAGAACGAAAGGCATGTGTAGTACGATGAATATCTTATTCAAACCAAAAAACAAAATATCATACTTTGATTCTGCAGAGAAAACCACCGCTTATGAGTTGGGCAGTACATTGTCCGAGCTGATCCAGGAGCAGGTGTTACTAAAACGCACGATTATCTTCCTGTGCATTGGCTCGGATCGGGCAACCGGAGATTGTCTGGGCCCAATCATCGGATACAAATTATCCAAATATAAAAAGTACCATAACTATTACGTCTATGGTACTCTGGAAGATCCCGTTCATGCTAAAAATCTGAAGGATACTATCACAACGATTCATCATAACCATGATGATGCTTTTGTCATAGCCATCGATGCTTCTTTGGGAAGATCCGATCACATCGGTTACATTACTCTGGGAGAAGGCCCACTGAAGCCCGGAGCCGGGGTTGATAAGGACCTGCCTGCTGTTGGCGATATCTTTATTACCGGTATTGTGAATTTCTCCGGTATGCTTGACAGCATGCTCCTTCAGACCACCCGACTAAACGTTGTTATGATGATGGCCGACCAGATCTGCCTTGCAATTAATTACTGCATCTGTAAACTAAAAGCTATCACCATCTCATAACCTTAGGAAGGATCGAATTACAATATCATAAGTTGCCCTCTTAATGAGGCTATATCAAAACATATGGCACAACCGTCAAAAAGGATAACAAGCAAACCGGGTGGTATGCTGTTATCCTTTCTTTGGCCACTTTATACAACAGCCTCTGAACTTCATCGATTATACTGAGGAATTCTCTTCCTTCTCTAAATTAAGTTTATAGAAAGCAACTGCTTCTGATATATTCACAGCATTACCTGCCTGAATAATACTAATCAGAGTATCCACCTGTTTTAATGTCATTCGTTCTTTGCCAAGGAAGGGTTCATAATCACTCGCTATCTTAAGAGTCAGCGCTTTGATTCTCTCCTCTGCCTTTGATGAATCGGATTTGACCTTATCGTACTCTTCCCGCTGCGTGGTTAATTTACTTTTATAATTTGCTTCAATCTCCGAAGCAATAATCAACACAGTTGTGTTATCAAAGGTAGCAAGCGCTTCTTTTTTCTGGGCAACCACTTCAGCACTCTCCTGCTCCAGCTTTGCTAATTCTGCATCAAAATCCTGCAACCCATAGGAGCTTTCATCATGGTCCTTACGGATATTTTTTTTGATTATCGTCATCTTTCTTTTATTCGCTCTGATCTGCCCCCGTATCCCCTTCACCTTCTGCAGCTCCATAACGTACTTATCCTTCGTACTATTACCAAGAATAAGATAAAGCCCTCCAAAGAATAATACAGTAAGGACATAGGTAAGAATCAGGTACAGAATTTTTTCTTCGGGCAGTAGCAGAAAATAGATCCCACATGGTATCAACAAAAGAGTAATTATAATCGTAGCAAGAATGAACAAAACATCGGTAAAACAAGCCGGAGAGTATAATGCATAGTAAAGCTTTGTATTGCAAAACAAAGGGATATGCTTTTGTCTGAATAAGGTTTTTGCCTCCAGTTTTAGCTGAGTATTCTCCTGTCGAAGCGAGGAAGTCTCTGTATCGATCCGCTGAGACACTTTGGCATTCTTGCTTCTCTCCCGCTTCTCCTTAATACGCTTTATTCTGGTCTGAAGCTTGTCCTCCTGCTGATCAAAGGTGTCTTCAATCTCAAGCCTGCGCTTTTTCGATGTCTTCTGGATCTCCTCCTTCATCGTCTGCTCCAGATCGGCTATACTTTTCTCCAACTTCTCCTCCTCGAGAAGCAAGGTCTCATTCTTCGACTGATAACCGTATCGTTCCAGCAAGCACTCCTTTATTTCATTTAACTGCTCGATACCACCGTTTAATAAATTCTCGTCCATCAGATTACCCTCCTGATATCCATTTTTTTCATTTTACTGCTTTTTACCGACATGGTCAAGACGGTGACACACTTTCCGTACAATAACAAGGAACACCACTCGGATAATCCTTCTCTCATTCTAGATGAAGTTATTATCAGGAGCGGTGTCCCATTATATTCATATGGATTTATTATTGCTAATTAATAATTCGGAGCGGGTTTCTTCTTCTCTTCAAAGATAATATCCTCGCCCTTTTTCTTCTTCCACATTACCCAAAGCGGACCTGCGATACAGATAGTGGAATAGCATCCGCTAATGGAACCTACTGCCATCGGGAGTGCAAAACTCATGATGGAATTAATACCGCTTCCCATTGCAATAAAATATACCAAGCCTACACTCACCATAACTGCAACGTTAGTATTAATGGATCGCATCATGGACTGAGTAATGGAAAGGTCGGCAACAGCCTCAAGCGGATAACCAACGTAAGTCTTCGAATTCTCGCGGATACGATCATAGATAACAATCGTATCGTTGATGGAATATCCGATGATACTCAAGGCTACCGCAACGAAGGACTCTCCGATCGGTATTTTGAAAATAACACAGACGAAGAAAACAACCAAAACGTCATGTATTAAGGCAACGATCGCCATAGATCCAGCAGATAGACCACCTATCATCTTAAAGCGAATCCATACATAGACAAGAACCAACGCACCTGCTAAGAGAATGGAGATAATACCATTTCTTAGAAAACGCTGACCAAAGAAGGGTTCAACCATGGAGGATTCTGACTGCTTCAACTGTGCATCAGGAAAGGCTTCTGTCAGTACCGTATCAAATTCTTCTCTTTCTGCTGCATCTAAACCGTAATTACCGGCAATATTCAGAATTAGACGCTGCTCGCCACTGGAAATATCCTCGGTAACCTGCGTAGTGACCGGCCTGCCCAGTGATTCGGATGCAACATCTGCTGCCTTATCGGCATCAATCTCGCCAACATAGGTGTATTTAATTAATGCTCCACCCTTGAACTGGATATCCAGCTGTACCCCATTGATGAACATGAACAGGATACCGATTAGCATAATGGATATAGAAATGGTAAAGTAAATCTTACGCTTTGCATAAAAAGGTATAATCTTATTCTCTTTATACATCTCAGGAGTTACTTTCACTTCTTTAACATATTTTCTGTCTTTCATTTCTTTCATAGTGTTACCCTCCTTGATAAGCAGGTATAGAGTGCAGGTTTGTGCAAGAATTTAAAGGAGCTTAAGGAGGTAGTCATCAAGCGGGAAGCTGTTACACCTGCAAGGAAATTGAATACAATACCTGTGAACAACGAATATGCGAAGGATAACATGGTTCCAGAGCCGAATACCATTAAAATAAATGCAACAATAAGCACTGTGATATTTCCGTCGAAGACAGAAGAAAATGCATTCTTATAGCCGGCAGCAATTGCAGAAGCAACGCTCTTACCGGATTTGATTTCCTCACTAATTCTCTCAGAAATAATTACATTCGCGTCAACACCCATACCGATGGATAAGATGATACCTGCGATACCCTGCAGGGTTAAGGTCATCTGCGGTATAGAGAGTGCCAGAATCTGACCTGTTACCTGAATTGTCAGTGCAATACAAGCTACAAAGCCCGGAAGTCTGTAATAGAAAATCAGGAACGCACAGATTAATGCAAATGCGATTGCTCCTGCCAACAACATAACATTAAGAGCACCAGAACCTAAGGTCGGGCTGATGGTGTTATAATTCTTTGTAATCATGGAGAAAGGTAATGCACCGGAATTAATCTTATCCGCTATATCCTTCGCCTGTGCATAACCATCCATACCGGTAATCTGAGCAGAACCACCGGTGATATGATCATTTACTGTAGCAGATTGGATCAAGGTCTCATCCATATAGATATTAATCAGCTTACCTACCAGACGTCCGGTAGCATCAGCAAATAACTTAGTACCTTCATCGTCAAAGCTTAAGCTTACGACATATTGATTGATGCTCTGATCAACAACAGCAGCTGCCTTAGCAACATGCTCACCGGTAAGAAGAACATTGCCTTCTGAATCCTTAAAGGTAAGCTGAGCGGTCTGCCCAAGCTCTGCAATTGCTGCCTCCGGATCAAAATCAGCTTCGTCTGCTTTCCACGGGAAACGTACGATAACATACCCGTTATCCTTATCAATTGTTACATCACGGTCCATAATATTCTGTTGATCGAGACGGATCTCGATAATAGAACGTGCTGCCTCTAACTCATCACCGGTAGGTTTACGATCCAGACCCTCCGGCTGGAAGGCTGCATCCACACCTCCACGGATATCGATACCATAACGCATATCCGGTGCACCCTTGATTATCAGCGGTGAATCACCCATAGGAATCGTCAAACCATTAATCGCTGTATATACCATAAGTATTGTAACGATTAATACAATAAAAAATACTGGTTTATTCTTATTCATTCTTTTTGTCCTTTCCAAGGTTATTATAATCTAGTCTATTCAAAAACCGGTGGTGCATGTCCACCCAATGAGAACGCAAGCAGAGATTTACTCCTATGTGTCTTCTTAAAATAGGTCAGTGTATAAATTAATAATATTGAAATAGAGATAATCGGCTGCACCGTGGTATCTAGCATTCTTTTGAGTAGCCGTTCAAAATCCCTTAGATTTCTGCATATGATGGACTTTATCTTCACATCGCTCAATAGCTCATAATTAGTTACTTCATTAATAATATACGCATCATCAGATAAGGTGAAGGAAGTATGCGGTTTACCGGATATAGGCTCCGGATTCTTGGTACATACTAACGGTGTAAGTATTAAGTGCATTAATATAGTAGTTCCAATCAGAAGAGATATCCTTGTAATATTTTCTGATTGTCTTTTATACTGTCTCATTCTTACACCCCTTTCTAATCATGATTCTTTGAAACCGGATTAAATATGCCGTCCTGATTAGTTGTCTAAATTATTCAAAAAATACCTTACAAATTATGTCGTCATGATATAAATTAACACAAATCATGAATTTTGTATACAAAAATTTGATACTATCTCTCATAGTCCATTCGTACAAAAACATCACTGCCGGAAGGTATTTTTTTCTCACAGATGTCCACCCGTCGAAAACCAGCCTTCTGATAACATTTCATTGCCCGATGATTAAAGGAACGTACCTCTAGAGCAAGCAGCTTATCCGGGTATCGCTCTTTACTCTCATATTTGATCAACTCCATTACAGCCTCTCCATATCCGAGACCACATAATTTCGGCGCAAGTCCGACTCCAAGGAAGATAGTTTCCTCCTGTGCCTTCAGTCGGAAATGTCCTATCAGCTCATCCTTCTCATTCACCACCGCGAAGAATTCCTTCTCCCTGATCATAACCTGTCCAAGTCCCCAGTTCTGCTCTACAATAATCTCCCATTCCGGATAATTATAGACCGAATATTCCCCGTCATATCTCCAGGTGCATATCTACCTGGCATCCTCCTCGTTTAAAGGTCTCACATATAACTTCATATTATCTCCAGCTCCGATTTCATACTTACAAGCAAGCGCGCAGAATGCTCACTACGCTTTTCGTTTACCATGAACATAAAGCATATTCATGTTCTCCAGCTCCAATCACATACTTACAAGCAAGCTTGCAGTATGTTCACTACGCTATAGTATACCATACCTTTTAGTTATTTCATAATATTTCCTGCTAACATAATTCTTCAAAATTGTATCTTATCGCATTCTTAGTACCCTAGCAGGGTTTCGAAGCAACAAGTAACGATAGAAAGCGCTTCGCGCAAATAAAAAAAGCAATATGAGGATACGGGTTAAGAGACACCCACTCATAATGCTTTGTCATATTCGTTATTTGGGCTTGCATCGGAAGCAATATATTCCACTCCTGATTTTTGTGTCACATCTTGCACAGGTGAACCATGCCTGCTCCGAGTCATCCGAGAATTCCAATCTATCCTCCCTGACCCAGTCTAATAGTCTGTTCACCGGCACTTCATTTACCTCGGCAATCTGGGCAACAGTGGCTTTGGGGTGACTCAAAATATACTCTTTCACCTGATCCAGCTTTTTCTCTTCCTCGAAGACCAACGGTTTCACAGTGAATTTCTTCTCTGACCTTGGCTCCTCATAGACTGTATTCCCCAGCTTACCGGCACAATCCGAACACAGCTCCGGTCCATAAATATATTTAAAAAGCCTTCTACAATTTTTACATACCTTCACATCCATATTTTCACCTATTTATGTAGAACCGTTTCTCACATTACCTTCCTTCTTTATGATCATTTCTCTTTCATTACGATTATTCTTTCCTCGGTATATGATAGACATACCATCCAACAGTGTCTCTATATCGTTATCTTCATAGTAGTGGAACAGAAGCCCATCTCTTTCGGGAGACCGGTACAGGAAGCTTCCGTCCTCCAGCTTCTCATGCTCCAGTGCTAAGTCCTCCTTCTCTATAGGATCAAAGCCGGCTGTTCGAAACCCATTGAAGGAAAGGAGTGCACTAAATGCACCGTATCCACATGCCGCATCACAGATATAATTACTTCCATGCTCGTGAAACAGCTTAATAAAGCTCCAATCTGCATGAAAATATCTTTTAATATATGCTAGATATTCCCGAATATCAGGGTCAGACCATACCGTCTCCCAATAAGTATTCATAGCACTCCCTTTGCATTTTATCCTACTAGTTCTGCTTTCTAACAATTTTATATTCGTCTTGGAATTGGAAATGTGGACAATGAAATGTAGAGTAGCTCATAAATCGTTCTAAATCATCCTCGTCCAGATTTACCGCACACACATAGTTATCATATTCTTCATCATATACAAAATGGCTACAATTCTCGCAGTTATCTGCTCCACTCATTGAATACACCTCCTTCGCTATATAAATAGATCATGAACTTAAAACATGTTCATGATCTTCCACTCCGATCGCATACTTACAAGCAAGCTTGTTATGCGAGTTTCCTTCTCGCATTATGCTCACTACGTTTATATTGTATCATGAACTTAAAACATGTTCATGATCTTCCACTCCGATCGCATACTCACAAGCAAGCTTGCATTATGCTCACTACGTTTACATTGTATCATAAAAAGGATAGTCGAACAACGTTCGTTATGCTTTTGTCAAATGATTGATCGATTCCTAATGTCTAGTCACAGACATTCATATCTGAATTGAATTTTATTCTCCTAGTTAGTTTTACCCTGCCCAAACTTCCTACGTCTGAATATGATATTTCATAGCGGGATAATGAGGTTGCTCCTCAACAAAGCCTAATTTCTGATATAGGGGATATCCTGCCGTGGTGGCATTCAGCTCTATATGAGCCAGATCTAGTCTTTTCGCATCCTCAATAGCCATATTAATTAATGACCCAGCCAGCCCCTGTCTCCGGAAGGCCGACTTCGTATATACATTCAGCAGAAGACCGGTCTTCCCCGATAGAAAATGGGGATTGCCCGGTTTTTCCGTTATAACCATGTATACAGTTGATACGATATCCTCATTCTCCTCGGCTACATAGGCAAGCAATGAGTTCATTAAGTTCCTGTGAAAATAGACCGGTAGGTCCTGTTCCAGTCTTTCTCTATGTTCCGGTAGCATTCCGCCATGATCTTCCGTGAGATATTCCAGCCTCATCTGTACAAGCTGAGGGATATCGGACGGTATGGCCACTCTTAGTTTCATAATGATGCCTCCCATAATATGATTTATACACATGCAACTCATTTTTAGTGCAGGTTATCCACAATATGTCTGCAAACTCCACAGGGAGTATGGAATTTATTAAGATCCAGCTCCATGCCCTGCTCCACGGCGTAAGCCACCAGCCCGCTAGCCCCTTCCTCCAACAACTCCTTCATCATCGGAGTATTATAAGGATTATAACGATCCAGAATCGCCAGGATATCCTCCTCATATACATTACCAATTCGAAAGCAACACACGGTTACGTCGCCGTTTGCTTCGATGCTGATGGAATCAACCTGATCCAATCTTGTACTATAGGGAGCAGCTCCACAACGATAGGATAAATCCAGCTTGGGTTCAGGAAAATATTCGGATAGATACTCCAGCGCCTTACCTGCCGGAAATATATTATTACCACGGGACACCGTAAGCTCCAGATCTTCAAACTGGGCTAGAAGCTGTTTCGTCCTAATATTATAAGGATTATCATGCTCCTGATTAACCACCCAGGCAGGATGAAGGCGAATCGGAATCTGGTTCCCCTCCTTAACCCGTCTTGCAAACTCATGTACCGGCTCCAAGGGAATCGTCTCCTGATGAAAGGCATCTATAGATAAAAGAATATCATTGACCTGTGCCACTTCCAGCGCCGCCACTGCTACCATAAGCTTATCCTGCTTATTCGTAAAGAAGCCGTTGGTAATCAATTGCCTTTTACCAATTCCACAGTCAGCCGCCTCCCCTAATATTCCTTTCACATCATTATAATATAGAAGGGGTTCTCCTCCAAAGCACATGACAGAAGTAATGGTGTAGCGGTCACTAAGCTTTGTCAGCATTCCTCTCAGCCTCTCATATTCTATATGCCCCTTCGTATTAAGCTCATCCCCGACAGAACAATGCTTACAATGCCCGGTACACTGCCCAGTGATTACGAACTCAACTCTATTGATATTTAAGTACATACCATACCCCCTAATTATATTATAATCGCTCCCTTTTAGAATTATCGGTTTTTCAATCTCTTGATATCTTATTTATCGTACACTAATAATCAAGTCTTCTCCCCAATCAATATTGCATTATCGGTGGATTATTTCCTACTTATGAACAGTCCGTATTCCTTTGGAATATGTATTATCCCCTTCTCGTCCTTGGTTGCTTCAAAGCATCGGTAAAGCTCTTCTCTTGACGCATTGCCTAGATTACCGATAGAAGCCATGGAATAGATATAATCTAGCAGATCCTCTGTCTCTGTCACCTGAAGAGCATCAATATAATCCTTTCGATTTACTTCAGTAAAATACTTCTTTAATATGTCCGCTCCGTTCTGCAGAGTAAAGCTTCCGTTGATATCTATCTTGATACCATATCCGCCTAAGGTACTGGTCAAATAGCCCTGTATCCCATTCTCTCCAAAGGTAGCACAATAAAAGCTACCTCCCCTCTTCAGTACCCGTTCCACCTCCTGAAGCCCCTTCTGTAGATCCGGCACATGATATAGCATCATATTCGCGATAACCATATCGAAGGACTCTGCTTCATAAGGGATTTCTTCTATATTAATACGCTCGAAGGACACCCTGGGACTTAAGGAAAACTTATTCCTTACAATCTCAACCATTCCCTCCGAGAAGTCGGATAAGATTAGCGAAGTTCCGGGATATAGTTGATCAATTCGATTCGTCCATAGATCGCCTGTGCCACAGCCAAGCTCCAGGATTCTCAAATTATCGTTAAATTCATATTGCTGATATAGCCAATTACCAAAGCCTAACTGATTCACACTATATTTCTCGTGGATCGATCTTCTGGTATTCAGGTTCGTACTATTACTATATTGCTCTTTAACTGCTTTCGCATCCTTCATACGGTTCTCAGACATGGGGTACCTCCATCATTCTATTGTGATATCATATTCTTGTTCTGCTTTCCTACGGTAGTGGGTTCAACGTACCAGATCACCCAACACCAATTGGTCCATCCTTATCTGCAGCTCACCAACCTGTGAATAGCCAAAGTCTCCATGGCAGTCAGATCCGGTTGTGATTAATAACCCCTTCTGCCTGCAGATCGTTATGCAAACATCCGTAATCTCTTCCGTATGGGTTGGATAATAGCATTCAATCCCGTCAAAGCCCTGTTCTACAAGCTGCAGGAGTCTGAGACGGAACAATTCCGGATTTGATTCCTTAATGGATACTCCCGGATGAGCAAGAATCGCTTTTCCTCCAGCGTCATGGATCTGTCTTAACACCTCTTTAATCGGAGGATAATCACCGCTGTCGTTGGTAATTCCATATTGATTATAGATGGAAAAGCCTTCACGCAGACTCTTAGTTAACCCCTTTTCCAGAAAATAATGTAGTGCCTTCCAGCCACCCTTCCCTTTGTCATAGGAGAAGGACCGGAAATCCGCCAGGGAGATCTCCTTATAATCCTTCTCCATGTCACTAACCAATCTGACACTGATGTCATCCATAATGTCTCGGTTATTCTTTACAAACCCGGCAAACTTGTCATTATTACTATCAAAGCCGTACCCCAGAATGTGAATGTCTGCGCCTCGGTCGATGGAATCCAGCTCTACTCCGGGAAGATAAGCTATCCCATATTCGCGACAAAGCTCCTCTAGCTCTTTGACTGCAGTCAATACATTGTGGTCAGTAATGGCCAGCAGTCCCACCTGATGGGCAACGGCTGCGCGAACAATCTCCTCCGGTGACATAGTTCCATCCGAATAATAGGAATGAAGGTGTAAATCGATGTATTTGTTAGTATTCTTCATGCTCATGTTAGCTCCTTACTTCTTGGTATACTTGTTGCTTGTTCTTGTGTTCATCAACTTTCGTCCGATCATATTATATACAATTCGTATCATTGCACTATCTTCCCCTCACTCTACAAGCCATAGCCACAATTGATATCAAAGGGTGCAATCAGCAGCTTCCTCAATTCCTTCTCATAATTTTTAAAGAACCATAGATTAGCCGCAGTATAATTCTCAATCGTATCGAACTCCCAGTAGGAATAATATTTGACACATTTCACAATCTTAGTCAACTCTCTTGGAAGCAAGCCGATCTCATCATGTACATAGAATCGCTTCATGTACTTCATATCAGAGCAGCCTGGACATATCGCTTGATTTTCTTTCGCTTTTTCAGCAAATACTACAAACTCCTCCAGCTTATCCGGCCTCACCTGAAATAGCTTCACTTCACAAAAATTATTTCTCATAATATCACTCCATTCTATATTTATTATGCCTTTGGGGAACCTTCTGTCCTTACCCAGCCTAAAGCTGTGGATATATTGTTTCCCACAAACTTAGTCTCATTTTCTCAGCCAGCCTTATATCCTCTAGATTGGAGAGCACGGATATCACAGCATTCTTCTCCGGCAGAACCATACAGATCTGACCCCATTTTCCTCTGGCGCAATAAGAATTATGCTCCTGTCTCCAGAAATAATAACCATAACCCTCTTCCTTATTCTCAATCTGCTTCTTCGTAGCCTGCTCTGCCCACTCCTGCGGTATAATCTGTTTTCCTCTATAATTGCCCTTCTGCAGGTATAGCTGTCCGATTCTGCTAAGCTCATCCACCGTCAGCTTCATTCCCGTGGAACCATAATAATAACCCTCCGGACTATATGCACAAGTCACTCCAGATATCTGCAGAGGCTTGAACAATCTGGGCTCCAGATAATCCAGCATCGGCATTCCTGTTGTCTTCTCAACAATAACTCCGGCAAGATAGGAGGCAAAGTTGTTATAGCGGAATTTCCTCTCATCGGCATTCGGTAACGGTAGCGATAGTATATGCTTCAACCAGTTGTCACAGGTCAATCGTTCAAAGGGATAATCCACTATGGACATGGTGAGAAGTCTCTCTATTGTAATTCTATTCAGATTGTTCCGCTGCTCCTGCGATACTGACCCGGAAAGCTCCCGCTCAAAATAAGGAAGAATAGAATCTCCTAATTGAAAACGCCCCTCTGCAATCGCCACCCCAACCGCAGTAGAAGTAATGCACTTCGTAGCAGAGTACAGATTTCTTCGTTCCTCGGGGACAAAATGATGCTCAGCAAGCTTCTGACCGTCTTGTAAAACGACAATCCCATACACCTGCATATTATTCTCGGTAACTAGCGATACAAATTTCTTCAGCATAAGTCATCCCTCCCTAAGTCAAAAACAAAACTATGATTTTACTCCAACTCCCCTTCATCCGGTCTGTAAGAGCCTGTAATCTCAATTATATTGCCATCTGGATCCATTACCTGGAAGTAATAATAGGGTTGTCCTGCATTAATATATTTCACTGCTGTAACCATATCAGCAAAGCCTATCGCCATAAGTCGCTGGCGCTCCTTCCTTAGGTCCTCAGCCCAGAAGTTCAGAACGATTTTATTGGTATTTATGGCATCCGCAATCCTTCTCTTATCATCAAATTCTCTATCATAATCACCCTTTAAAATCACTTTATCCGGATGCTCAGTATCAAAGTAGCCATTCATAATGGATATATTCTGCTGATCAAGGATAAACTGGGCGAACCGATCCATATTACGATGGGTTACAGGTATCTCTAAAAGTTGTTCATAAAATCGAATCGTTTTATCAAAGTCCCTTACAATCAAATAAACTGACCCTAAATGCATTTTCTCCCCCTGATATTATTCATGATATTATATTACATTTTAGCATTATCACAAATTTTGGCAACCCAAACATTACATTAAAATATTCTCAGCCGAATACTAAAAAAATAATGTAATAAGCTACAAGATCCGCATTGTAGATATTAAAGCATAAAAAATCGAACTCTTAAGCTCTTAAACCGGAAGAAAGCACGCTTCGCGAATTTTCTATTGTCATGAATCAAAAAACCTCAAGGTTTTCAGAAGAAGCCCTTGAGGCTTACTTGATTGTTATATTCAATACTATTCTCTAACCAGTTCAAAACAAGTTCCTCAACCCACAATGATAGGCATACTAGAGCGAAATATTTAATCAGCGCTCAACCTAACGTTAATTCGAGCACGGCAGGTCTCTTCTCCGAATATTGCCTGATACAGTTGTTCCAGTTCCATCGCCAGACCATCCTCATCCATATGAGGCTTCGCATTGTAATAAATAATCATATATTCATCGGTAAAGACGTGACTCCATACCTTACTTTGCTTGAAACCATTTCTTATATAGAACTGAATTCTTCGGTTCATAAGATCCCTGCTCTGTTCGTCGGAAGCATAAGCGGGGTTCTCAACTTCGGCAATAAGTGTTAGTCCATCCTTGATCATGCTTTCCTGTATTGCCTGGATAAACCTTCCTCCAATGCCTTGGGAGCGATAATCACTCAATACAGCAAAATAATCCAACAGCAAGGTCTGATTATCCCTACCCTTTACAAAAAACGCATACCCCTTCAGTTCTTTTTGATCCCATGCACCATAGCAAAGATACCTTTGTTCATTTACCAGCTTTTCCATCAGTGCATATGGCTTAATCTCACTTTGATGAAAATCCTTTTGTAAATGTTCATGATATATGATACGTCGTTCTTTGTCATCGAAAATTCTTATTTCCATTGTTTGATTACTCCTGCTCGTTACTATTCTTTAGAAATATCTCGTTGTCATATATACCAAACTCTTATTTCTCACTCTCTTTAATTTTTCCTTTACGGTATGCTTCGATTAACTTCTCCAAATCACATATGGATGATTTCAGCTCTGTTCCTATGTCAGTATCTCCAACATGCTTTCTTAATACTTCATTTTCCACTACCATCGTTGTAGATACAATATCCAATTCTTCCCGGATTGCTTTTTCCGTGTTTTCAAAAGGGCTATGAGAAACCAATTGCAGTCCATATGAATTATTAATCAAAGTATATCCTGCTATTCCGGTCTTTTTTTGATATGCCCTGGAGAATCCGCCATCGATCACAAGTAATTTCCCATTCGCTTTAATCGGACTTTCTCCTTTTTTCATAATTACGGGAACATGTCCATTCACGATATGTGATTTTGAGGAATCTAATCCAAATTCATTCAATATCATATGACATACTTCTTCATCGTTTATATGCTCATAATAAGGATTTTTACTTTCGATATGAGTTGCTTTATCTTCAATAAAATACCTTCCGATATAATGTTATTCGATACCAATTATTTAGATTTCTTTCTTCTTTGTGAATTAGCTCCAGCTTCCTGCTAGGATAATAAATAATAAGCCAAGAGTTTACTTGGCTGGTAATAGCAGCATGCTATCTACAGCTTCTGCTAACATGTATCAGAATGATTTAATTGAAGCGGCAGGCGGAGTTAATGTGGCAAAGGATATCGTAGATGCTTATTGGGTAAATATCTCGTATGAACAATTGATCGCATACAATCCTGACTATATAATTATAGTACCCGAAGCAGAATATACAAAGGGAGACATTATAGGCGACAGCAACCTGTCAAAAATCAACGCTGTCAAAAACAATAAGGTATATGAGATGCCAAATAACTTTGAAGCTTGGGATTCTCCGGTACCCTCAAGCATTCTAGGCAAAATGTGGTTAACAAGTATTCTCTATAAGGACCTATATTCCAATGATAATTTTGCAGAGGATGTTGCTTATTTTTATAACACCTTCTATGATTTTGAGATCGATAAAGAGGTATTGAAGAATTAATGAAGAATGCAAATAAACATTATATTGTAAAATCAAATACAGTAAATATAATTGCATTCATCCTCGTGATTGCTTCCTTTGTATTGTCCATCGCTATTGGTAAGTACAGCTTAACAATCGAAGATATCGTTAAGATTATCAAAGGAACTCATGATAACCAAATGACCGTTAATGTATTCTACATGCTAAGATTACCAAGAAGTATCATGGTAATCTTAGCAGGCATTGGCTTAAGTATAGCGGGAAGCGTTTACCAAACCTTATTTAAGAATTCTCTTGCCTCACCGGATATCATCGGAATCACTTCAGGAGCGAATGTAGGTGCTGCATTTAGCATCGTGTTTGTTTCTGGAAATGTGTTGTCCGTAGCATTTGGAGCCTTCTTTGGCGGAATAATTGCACTTACCTTTGTTATAGGATTGGTTAAATTATCAAAAGCAGACAACGTATTGAACTATGTAATGTCAGGAATTATTATTAATGCACTTTGTAATGGAATTCTAATGGCCATCAAATATTTTTCCGATCCAGAAAACGAACTTGGTGCCATAGAATATTGGACAATGGGTAGCTTTGGAGGCATTACATCTGAAAAATTAATAATTATACTTCCATTTCTTTTTATTGGTCTAGTTGGTATTTATCTAATGCGTTGGAAAATATATGTGCTCTCCACCAGCGATGAAGAAGCAAAATCACTCGGTATTTCGGTAGAACACAGCAGATACTTGATTCTACTGTTCTCAACACTTGTGGTTGCAAGCATTGTGTGTGTTACCGGACTAATTAGTTTTATTGGCCTGATTCCCCCGCATATTGCACGATCGATACGAAAGAGAAATGATTTCAAAACGGTGCTTTTCAGCGGACTAATCGGTGCTATTTTAATCGCATTATCCGATTGTATCGCCAGAACGATACTTCCCTCTGAGCTACCGATTAGTATCATCACCTCATTTATAGGAGCTCCATATTTAGCTTTGTTGGTTTGCAAAAACAAGAAATTCTAATAGGAATAGTGTGAATTATTAAAAGCACAATTCACACCTCCAAGTTTGCGCCTGCGTAATCCTCGGCGCAAACTGACACAAAGGGCAGGCATGATATGTTAGATTGAAAAATTACAGATTTTTCAATCAGAATACAATAGAAAGCACGCTTCGCGACCTTTCTTTTATCATGAATTATGTGCTACCGCCCAAATTTGAAGATTTGCAACAGAATGGAGACTAGATTTATATGATAATTAATCGTATTTCGGGTGGATACCCAGGCGAGTTTGTTATGACCAACATCAGCTTTACAATAGAAGCGGGAAAAATATATGCTCTGCTCGGCCTTAACGGTGCCGGTAAGACAACCATAATTAAGACAATATGTGGATTGATAAAAGCAACGTCAGGAAATGTTCTGATAGATGATAAAGACATCCTCACTCTAAAAGAAAAAGAAAGAGCGCAGTTGATCAGTTATGTTCCACAGAGAAGTAATCTGGTATACTATACAACAGCGATTGATGTTGTCTTAATGGGTATTACGCCGTATTTGAAAACATTTGAAACTCCAAACCAGGAACATACAAATCAAGCAAGGAAATGCCTTGAAAAACTAGGAATTGAAGAACTTGCAGAAACTAACTTTTTAAATTTAAGTGAAGGCCAAAAGCAGCTTGTATTAATCGCAAGGGCCTTGATACAGAACGGAAAATATATGTTGTTGGATGAGCCCGAAAGCAGTCTGGATCTGGTTAATAAGCATCGTCTTATGCATAAGCTACGAGAGATCATTAATGATTACAATAAAGGTGCCTTAATCTCCATGCATGATCCGGAGTATGCACTGAACTATTGTGATAAGCTATTATTACTAAAGAACAAGCAAATAACAGAGATTGACTTGAAAACAGAAGGAATAGCTTCAATCGAAGAAAAGTTGATTGAAATTTATGGGCCAATTAAGATATTGAAGCACGATAACCAATGTATTTTGTATTATAATGGATAGGAGGGCGAATGTATTTCAATAGTAAAATATTTTTAGTCAATAATAATGTAAAGTTTTTTGGACCCGGACCTTTGGCCCTTCTTAAAAAGACAGAGGAATTAGGTTCTCTGAATCAGGCCGCTCTTGAAATGAATATGTCTTATAGCAAGGCATTCTCTATGATCAAAAATGCTGAGAAAGAATTATCCATGAAGCTCTTAGAAGGACATGCCGGTGGAAAATGTGGTGGAGGGTCTATGGTCACGAAAGAAGCGAAGGAGTTTATGCTAAAATATGAAGAATTTATTAGTCGAGCAAACCATGCAACGAAAGAATTATATCATGAAATCTTTTCATGAAAGTGGTAAGCAACATCTTTTGATAACAGGCAATAAGAAAAGCGGAAAAACAACCGTATTAAATGAAATCCTGAAAGACCTGTCATCCTTTGGAGGAATCATTACTTATGCAATCCGTGATGATAAGCACGCACCAAAATGTGTAATGCTTAGTGATATCAACAATCCAGACATCAACGGTGTAATAGCCGTAAGGGACGAGGCAGGCACTTCCCTACTCCCAATGCCCGATACCTTTGATCACCTTGGAGTAGATATTTTATGCAAATGCTATCAAAGCAGTGATGAACTAATTGTGATTGATGAAATCGGGTTTTTAGAAAATAACGCACTACATTATCAAAATGAAATTCTAAAATGTTTTGATAAAAAAGTTATTGCAACAATCAGAAAAGAACTAACCAACTTTACCGAAAAACTTACCCAAAGGCAGGATGTATACTTCGTTGATATTGATAATATTAATTTGAGTGAGCGTCCTCTATCCAAAATGAATTAGGGGAAAGGGAAAGTCCTTATAGCAACTTTCCCCTAAACGATTACAATTCCATTATTAACCTATAAGAAAACATGTAACCTAAAATTCAACAGCTACATCCCATGCCCTTAAAAAGTCTGACATTGTCTGGTATCTTTCTCTTCTGTCTTTATTCACGGCTTTGAGTGTAACCTCATATGCTTCCTTGTTTAATTCCCATTTCTCCGATTCTATGTTCTCTGAATTTTAATTTAGAATTTCCATAATCGCATTATATTTATCTTCAAATACCTTTTTACTATTTGAAGATAATTTATTATAACTGCGCTGTAATTTATTTCTTACAAATTCAATCCCTTCTTCAATACCATAGTTTCTTTTTTCGTATGCAAGATAAAATAAGGACGGCAGACTATCAAAATGTGAAATTGCATCAGCATCAGCAACACATATTTCTTCTATAAAACATTTCTCCTGTAAATTGCTTCCTCTGTGATGCAGTACGCATTGCTGTACTTTTTCAATATTCTCATAAGGATAGTTCATTGCTTCTAAAATCTCTTTTGCCATATCTGCTCCATAAATATGGTGTTCTTCATACAAATTATAATCGGTAACAGAAGCAATGTCATGTAACCACGAGGCAATTATTACCACTTCCATATCGGCTCCATATTGATTTGCTAAAATAATGGCATTTTTGACGACTGCTTTAATATGGTAATAACAACCCATACCAAAAAAGTTATTTGGGCTTTCGCATCTTGCCTTTATATCCTGTTCTAGAAACTCAATGATATCTTTTCTCATGTCTTATCACCTCATAGCTCCTCATTTTCGTCCGTATGATATTAGTAATCCCTGCACTTGTAAAAATGACTTGTTTCCTTGCTTCTTATAATAATCCGCTATCTGAGCCTTCTTTTTAATATAGGCTTCTGCCTGTGCCCTATCGACACCCCGATTCATAAAGTACTCAATTATATTTTCACAATTTGACACGTTAAATGATCTGTCCAGATCATGAATATCAATAAAATCTTGTACTGTTTTCTCATAATCCTTCCTGTCAGGATTCACCAATAAAACTTTGTCATTCATACGAATATCAATGTCATGTAATCCCAACTGCTGCATATAAAAGGGCAGTCTCATTCCGATTGCATAGTCCCTGCCTTCACATTCCAATTCCTTCTCCCATACTTTATGGAAATCAAAGGTCGTACAAAGGTAATCATAATCAATGTCATCTATATACAATCCATCATTCTCAAATTCTCTGTTCACATCTACACATATAATAAGACCACTCCTTTTCACAGAAGCTATCATCTTCTCCAATACTTCCTTCGGCCTGTTCATATGCCGTAATCCAGCCTGAATAATGGCAATATCATATTTCTTATCAGCTTTATATGAATATATATCAGATACTAAGAAATTTGTAATATATTCGGTATTAGCAAACTTAAGTTTAGCTTTATCCGTATAATACTCGTTATCAATACCCGTATAGGTACTTCCCTTCGGCAAAATCTCAAGAAGTTGCTGTCCTAAGTAACCCTCACAACATCTAAAATCAATTACATCTACTTGTGCTTCCACTTTCCAGACGTTTCTTACAAGAAACTCCAAGTAATCGTCATTCCAGAAATATTTTCTGTTTTTATAAAGACCATTTTCCTTCCCATTGGAAGTATCATGGTTATCCGTGTTACTTGGTTTGTATTCCCGTTTGGGAAGTGGTTTTAGTCCTAGTAGTTCATCCACCGACACTTTGAAATATTCCGCAATATTAGGCAACAATGTAATATCGGGCATGGTAACCCCCGTTTCCCATTTACTAACAGATTGAAATGACACTCCTAAAACATCTGCTAAATCCTGTTGTCCAATTCCCTTATCCTTTCTTAATTCTGCAATTATAAGTTTAACTGTCGCCATAGAACAAACCCTCCTGGTGAAATATTTTATGACTTAATGTTATCAGAAACATGCAGCCAAACCCATAACGTAACCTACGAATTCGTTCGCTTATCCGTTGAATGTTATGCAAATGGATAGATATCAATATCAACAAAGTCATACCCATCAATCTCATCATCCGTACAGCTCAAATCATCCGGCTGCTGATTAATCTGTACAATAAACATTGTCGATTTCTTCTATATGTACTAAATCATCTCCCTGAAATGTAAATTTCACGATCCAAGGCATTATTGTGCGTATTCTTTGAAAATCATTGTATCCAAAGGATGGTTCAAAAGAATTAATGATCGTACTTAATGCCGTTCCATGACTTCCGATTACAATATTTTTATCTCGGTATTCTCTTAATACCTGCATCAGAGCATCCACATTTCGTACTTGGACTTCATGTAAACATTCACCATCGGAAAGCTTATAATCGAAATCACTCCACTGTTGCTCTGTAAATCGATTAAAATCTTTTATCCAAACACTGTCAACTTTTCTTTCACGAAAACCTTCGATTGTAATTATTGTATGACCAAAAGAGTCGGCAAAATCCTTTATAGTCTCAACAGCCCTTAAATAAGGACTAGATAATACGATATCAATGTCTTTATCCCTCAAATAATCCGTTACTAACTTACTGTCTTCTTTTCCTTTTATCGTTAATGGCCGTTCCATATCATTATGGTTCGTGCAATCAGGCTCAGCGTGCCGTACAAAATATACTGTTGTCATAGATAATAAATAATGCCCCCTTATCGTCATTCATGGATTTTTACTAAGCTTGCTATAAGTAAAAAAATTATTTTGATTATACCATTGTAACATATCGTCCCATATTCCGCCATATCATTTCCCATAATCCTCCTTTTATATGTCGAGTTACTAAAAATCTCTCGCTCTGCCAGATCCAAAATAGGTAAAAAAAGAACCGATCATTTCCGATATTCCAAATAATCTTTGCAATAATAATTTAAATTTGTATATATGTAACATTGAGATTTGCCAAGCATAGTGATATACTTCTTCACTGTATTATTCGATTAACGGAGGCTTTTATGGGAATATCCAAAGTATATAGAATTCTATTAGGTTTCAATCAGCTTCAGTGGAAAATTGCAGTGAAGGGTATTCTAACTGGCTTCGTAGCTGGATTAATTGTTGTTTTATATCGATTTGGTATTGAATATGGTACAGAAACCGCCATTAAAATGTATGACTTCCTGAAACATAATCCAATCGTTATTTTACCTTGGCTAATCTTTGCTTTGTTGGTTGCATTATTTATTTCCTGGTTAGTAAAAATCGAACCTATGGCAACTGGAAGTGGTATTCCACAAGTGGAAGGTATCCTTCTCTATGGAATGAAAATGAAATGGTATACTATATTATTCGTTCGTTTTGCTGGCGGCATTATTGCATCATTTATGGGAATATCGCTCGGAAGGGAAGGTCCTTCCATTCAGATTGGTGCTTCCGGCAGTCAAGCAATCGCTCAAAAAATAAGCAAAAACAAGCTAGAAGAAAATTATCTAATCACAGGAGGAGCTGCGGCTGGTCTTTCAGCAGCATTTAACGCTCCCTTATCAGGAATCGTATTTGCATTAGAGGAAGTTCATAGAAGCTTTTCTCCATTAATCCTCATAGCTGCAACTACAGCTTCATTAACAGCCGATATCGTATCCAAATACTTTTTTGGTTTGAAGCCTGTCCTTGATTTTATAAGAATCCCACAGCTTCCTGAGAGATTTTACTTATGGTTGTTACCAATGGGGTTATTGTCCGGGTTAATCGGTTCCTTGGCTAATAAATCATTGCTTAAGTTCCAAGCAATGTACGATAAACTTCCTATAGTGATACGTCCTTTTATTGCTATCGTTATTGCCCTTCCCTGCGGTTTATTTATGCCACAGGTACTAGGGGGCGGACAGAATTTAGTACAAATAGCCGAAATGGGTACTACTTCAATTGAGCTAATTGTAATATTACTCGTAATTAAATTGGTTTTTACCTGTATATGTTTTGGTAGCGGTATTCCTGGAGGTATATTCATGCCAATACTCTCTCTGGGGGCTCTGACCGGATGCAGCCTCGGTTTGCTGGCAACGTATGTAGGTCTACCTTCTGAATATATATCCGTTTTTACTGTATGTGCTATGGCCGGAGCATTATCCAGTTCGGTGAAAGCACCTGTCACTAGTATATTATTAATTGCAGAAATGACTGGCTCTCTCGTACATTTACTTCCGGTAGCGGCATGCTCCTTTATTGCTCTGTTATTATCAGACATCTTAAAGGTAACACCTATCTATGAAGCATTGCTCGAGCGTATTGCAAATAAAAATGTGACATCCATCAAGAATAAAAAGCAAGGTGTTTTATTAGAATTTCCAGTGGAATTTGGTAGTATTATCTGTGATAAAAGAATTCGCGACATCAACTGGCCAGAGCATTCGCTGGTTGTCGGAATACACCGAGGTAATATGGATATAGTGCCTCATGGAGCTACAAAGATTATATCAGGAGATTATCTTGTTATTTTATCATCCGAACAAGCATTAATGGATATTAACACTCAAATCAAGAAATTGTGTTATTCAGAAAATAAAATAAATTAGAATTATAAATTCTTTAAATAAAACCAAATATTCAAAACAAAAAGGTAGATAAAGTATCTTATATTAACAAGATATGTAATCTACCTTTTACACCCTATGACTAATTTGCCGGGCCATATTCCCGCATCTCTAGTACCTTCAACATAACTTTCTCCAATAATTTCGGCTGAATTTCCGGATAAGTCCAGTTATCAGGCAGATGATCGAATAATTCAATCTTTTCAATTTCATACCCCGGCAGTTCTTCAAATTTTGTAATATCAGCAAAAAAGAGCATACCAAAAGTCTCTGTATCATTTTCAACAATTCCATCATGGCCACATACCGAATATTCACATATCTTCTTTATGGAGTATTCTATTGCACCGGTTTCTTCATAAAGCTCTCTTTTTGCAGTTGATAAAATATCCTCACCAGCCTCTCTGTGCCCGCCGGGACATTCATAGGTACTTCTTTCCTTGTGCTTACAGAATACCCATTTCCCCTGACTTTTAGAAACAATAACAGCAAATTTCAATAAACTGTCATCGATGTTATTGTAGAAACTTACTCTTAACATAGGCATCTCCTCGGTTTTGTAGTCTGTAAATATTGTAATATCTGACCAATTATTTATTTTCGCGTCTTATTAATATACCTTTCATATGTTCGGATTATATTTCTATAGTACGGTGGCGGGATATGACTCCCGCTTTACAATCACCCATGCATGATTACAGGCTACACCGTCTTTCCACTGTTATCGCTTTATAGTCATGCACATGCCATAACAGGGAATAAACGCCTCTACAAGAACTTCAATTATTTAATTCCTCTGGTTGATATTCGGTTTCAAAATATGCTTCATATCATAATGATATAATAACTATTGTAAATATCGTACCATAATATATTCTTCTTCATTATCAGCTACAATCTGAAAGCCAAGCTTCATATACATCCCAACAGCGTAATTATCTTTTTGTACTGCCAAGGAAGCCTTTGAATAACCTGCCCCTTTTAAATGCTCAATCATCTTCGTCATCAGTTCCGTGCCAATCCCGTATCCACGATATTCTTTATATAGAGATATTGCAAAGGATGGGGTTTCATCATCAACATGACCGTAATCATTCATAATTCGTACCCAGACTGCTCCCACAACTTTTCCGTTAACTTCAGTAACGAAGCAATAATCATCTTTTTGTTTTCCAAAATCAAAAACATACACCTGTAAATCTGGCTGATTTATAATGCTTTTTGGTGGTGCCTCTGATCCTTCTGGAACATAAATCGCCTCATACAAAAAATCATTAAGTAAAGTATACTCATTTTCTCTTAATTGTCTAATTATGTAATCCATTATATACCTCCGACTTACTTTTTTAGTGATCAGCTTTCAGTCCACACATACTGACCTCCTCCTTCATACAAATTGAAATATCTGTCATAATCATGACAATACTATAAGATCCGATTTTTCATAACGATAATGACCTAAGCCCAACCACTGTGCTTTCTGAATTATCCTGAGCTATCGAAAACGCCAAGAACCCACTTCCAGTGCCCAAATCAAGTATTTTACTATGAGGTACGATATTTAAACAACTAAGAATTTTCTGTAAATGCACAGCATCCCCGGTACGTTGTTCCATATAATTTTCCTTTGAAAAATCCTCATCAAATCCTGCTCTTGCTTTTTGAATGATTGTGCTTTCGTCCATATTATCTATCATATTTTATGTCCTTTCGGTATTATCATATATTATGACAGGTCTTTGCATAACTTGTGACTTCTTTACGAATTAATTTCCATTTTACACCACATTCTCAATTATTACTACTCTAATCTGATGAGCGAATATCTTAGACCGGGTTCTTGGAGCCATGCGTGATCTGCAATTAAAAAGACAAAAAACAGACCTGAGACGGGGCGGTAAAAGTGAACCGTATCTCGGTTCACCGCCTATCTAGGTCTGATTTCTAATTGCATTCGCATGATTTTGTTCTACTTTTTCTACTTGTCAACGAGGATAATTGCGGTTGCCTTTTGGATAAGACGGGGGACCCGATGACAAAACCAAACATCCCTTCTACAGCTCGACTCTGCCCTCGAATGCACGCAGCAGTGTCACTTCATCGATGTATTCCAGGTCTCCGCCCACCGGAATTCCGCTGGCAATACGGCTGACCTTGATACCGGCTGGCTTGATCAACTTACTAAGGTACATGGCCGTCGCTTCCCCTTCAAGACTTGAATTGGTAGCAATGATGACCTCATCCACATCTCCCTGAAGACGCAGCATCAGCTCCTTCAGCTTGATATCGGCAGGGCCGATTCCCAGCATCGGAGAGATAGCACCGTGGAGCACGTGGTAGACACCTTCGTATTTACCGGTCTTCTCATAGGCTGCCAGATCCCTGGGATTCTCCACCACCATGATCTGTCGTTTATTGCGACCAGGTGAAGCACAGATCGGACATAGCTCCTTATCGGTTAGTGTCAGGCAGTCCTTGCAATAGCGGATGTTCTTCTTCGCATCGACAATGGAGCTCGCAAGTCCGGCGACCTGTTCCTCCGGCATATTAATGATATGAAATGCCAGTCTCTGTGCCGTCTTCGTGCCAACTCCCGGAAGCCTCGACAGCTCCTCTATTAACTTACTGATTTGACTGCTATAATAATCCATTAGAAAGGAAAGCCTCCAAGACCACCACCGAGTCCGCCAAGACCACCGGTTATCTGGCCCATCACTGCGGAGGATTCGTCCTCCATCTTACGAAGTGCCTCATTTGCTGCTGCCACGATTAAGTCCTCGAGCATCTCGATGTCATCGGGATCTACTACTTCCTTACTTAACTTGACGGAAGAGATCTCCTTCTTACCGGATACTCTGACGGTTACTGCACCGCCGCCTGATGTTGCTTCCCACTCTTTATCCTCAAGCTCTTTTGTCTTATCCTCCATCTGCTTCTGCATTCTTTGTGCCTGCTTCATCAGATTACCCATATTACCCGGGATACCTCCACCCGGAAATCCACCTTTTTTAGCCATTATATATCTCCTTTCATTCATCACATTCATCATTTTATATTAGGCAGAATTCCAAACCATATCCTGCTGTAATAAACTTAATCTCATTCCATATCTTTGTATAATATCAGAACCCCAAAGAACAAGGCCTTTACTCCAATGAGCAGACTTCGCGGATATACTTACTATTCGTATTGGATCGGCATCTTTACCAGCTTTGATAAATCAACCACATCATCCATGCGCTCCTTACTCCTATCAAGATATCTGACGCTGATCTGCACCTGCTTTTGAACCATCTGGGCAATCGTATCATGAATCACCTGAAGATGTGCCTCTCTCTCGATCATATCTTTATCAATACTCTCGGTTACTACAATTTGCAGACCACGGTTCCCATCAATGCTAGGGGTTGCCGATTGAAGAACGGTTCCCAGTGCGGGAGACTTTCTCCCTATCTGACCGATAATATTCTTCCAGTTATTCGCTATCTGCTTCAAATCCTCCGGAAGTGCCTCCGGTAAGACAACCGGTTGCTTCTTCACTGTCTGATCCTTTTCAGGATTCCCGGTGTGGGCAGCCGTTCCACTGGCTTCCACTACAACACCCTTCGCCAGCTTCTCCTCTAATTGCTTGATCCGGTCAATCACCGAATCAAGATTAACTTCCATCTCCGGCTTACACAGCTTGATCAGTGCGATTTCGATCAATACCCGCTTTCTGGTCGCATAACGAATCTGGTTAGATAGCTCAGAGAAGACGCGGATATACCGAATCAGAGTCACCTCATCCATCGTCTTTGCTTCCTGTTCTAATAATGCAAGATTCTCAGTTGATATCTCTATTACCATATCGGAGATATCGTCGGTTGTCTTGATTAATAGCAGATTGCGCAGATACCAGATAAAGTCTATGGTGAACTGCCCCAGCTCACGACCGCTGCTCTCAATCTCTTCCAGTAGCCTTATGCAAGCGGATACGTCCTGTCCACGGATGCAACCGAGGAGCTTTGCAAATACCGAGGTATCCACGGCACCCAGCACCTCAAGTGCATTGTCATAGGTCAGCTTCTTACCCAGGTAGAAGGAGATACATTGATCCAACAAGCTTAGAGCATCTCGCATGGAGCCGTCTGCTACTCTTGCCACATAGCGCAGAGCCTTCTCCTCCACTTCAATATTCTCTTCCTTCATCAGCTCGGCCATACGCTCCGCGATGACATCTATGGTAATACGTTTGAAATCATATCTCTGACATCTGGATAGGATCGTTACCGGAATCTTATGAACCTCGGTGGTCGCCAAGATGAAGATTACATAGGACGGCGGCTCCTCTATCGTCTTTAGGAGTGCATTAAAGGCTCCTGCCGACAGCATATGCACCTCGTCGATGATGTATACCTTGTACTTGCCCTCTGTCGGGGAGTATCTAACCTCCTCCACGATCTCACGAACATTATCTACACCATTATTTGAGGCAGCATCGATCTCAATGACATTCATAGAGGTTTGTGACGCTATTCCTTTACACATCCGGCATTCGTTGCAAGGATTGCCGTCCACCGGATTCTCACAGTTTACTGACTTTGCAAGAAGCTTAGCAACCGTAGTCTTACCCGTTCCTCTCGTTCCTGTGAACAGATAAGCATGTCCTATTCTTCCAGCCTTAATTTGATTTTTCAGAGTAGTTACGATATGCTCCTGTCCCTTTACATCAAAGAAATTGTCGGGTCGGAACTTTCTGTAAAGCGCCGTATATGACATAGGCTACTTCCTTTCTTAATTCAAATTGCCATTACGAAGAAGCATGGCTTCTTCAAACCGTTCATGTGATGCGAGGAACAGATCCACCAGTCTCGGGTCAAAGGTTTTACCCTTCTCCTCTAAGATGATATCCACAGCCCGTTGATGGGTGTAGGCATCCTTATAGGAACGGATGGAGGTTAAGGCATCGTAAACATCCGCTATGGTCATAATTCTGGCATAGATCGGAATTTCCTCTCCTCTCAGACCATTTGGGTATCCACTTCCGTCCCAATGCTCATGATGGCAATAGGCAATATCTTTCGCCAGATAGAGCCATCTGGTGCCTCCGGTCTCGCGGATAATCTTCTCAAAAGCCTGACCTCCTAATGTAGTATGCGTCTTCATATATTCATATTCATGATAATCCAGTGGTGATGCTTTACGAAGAATATCATCATTAATTCCTATCTTTCCGATGTCGTGCAAAGCCGCAGAACGAAGTAGATCACGCACATCCTCCTGTTTTAGGATTCCCTTATAATAACTGTCCGCCATGGCCTCTTCCAGCAGGATATGAAAATACTGAGTAGTATTTTTCAGATGTCCGCCCGTCGTCTCATCCCGACAATCCACCAGCTCTGAAAAGCTAAAGGCAATTGCGTCCTGATATTTCTCTACATAGTTTCGGTTATTGCGAAGAGTATGTAGCTCAAGCGCATTCTCTAGCTTGGTCCGAAGCATCGCCGCCGTAGCCGGTATAGCAATGAAGTCCAAGTCATCAAAGGATAAAATCTTCTCCTCAATCCAAGTGTTGCCCGCATCGCCTAAAAAAATAACCGGTTTGCCGATCATTTCCGGGATATCCTTAATCTCTTGATATCGCTTGAAGCCTTCTGTATCGCCTTCTGATACCGTTAAAAGCACCAGATCCACCTTGTTGTTTATCAGATAATCCTTTAAATCAGTAACCGTCGGGAGGGGTGATACCCAATAATTCTCTTGTAATGTGAGTACTAATGTTTCATACATTGCTCTATCATAATCCGCTAATAGTATCCTTCTCATAGACATTACTCCCAATCCCTAATCGTTCATCCGATGTGTATCTATCTAGTGATTATACCATTATACAAGGTATAAATCAATGGCGTACTCCCTTAGTTCGACGGTCCGGAGGGGTGATGATCAGACTATAGTTAGTAATATGGCAAATGAGTTTGACAAATGTATCTGAAATTGGAGTCTTTGCATTCGTCGGTACTTAGGTTCTGTCCTTTAGAACCTTACGTACCGTTACGTAATGCAATGAAGCGAAAGCGTCTCCGATTTTTGATATATTTGGTGAACTCATTTTGACTTTGCCTAAAGTCTGATCAGTTACGCCCGGAGCCCTCCACAGGAAGCGCCTTCTGGAAATGCTGATAATCCTTTGTATTCATCCAGTCGCCACCCCAGGTAAAGCCTCTCTTGATAAAGGCCTGATAACATACATCCTCCGAATGAATATAGTAAGGACATTCCAGGGAACGGTCTTCATACATTGCTCCCTCCACCGGAGTAACCACCCTCTCGCCGTCTACTTCATGAACATAGGGATTATAGAGAGGATTGATATCAATCGCCATTCCGTAGCTATGTAAAGAAATCCGTTTGGTTCCCTCTATCACTCTATAATTAAATGCCGAGGAATTATTAGCTGCCATGGAGGTATTGTCATCGGCATCGTATTCATCTACCAATACCATGCGTTCAATGGGATATTTTGCTTCATAAAGCTCAGCAAATATCAGGGTGACATCCTCGGCGATCGCCTTATTCACAATCAACTCACCTCTGTGAGATTGACCATCAAAGCCCCAATGGAGCACGCTGACATAACGCAGCTCCTCATAAGGTATATCACAGTTCTCACCATAGGATATTCCATTGATTCGGTCTTTCGTTGCTTGTGTAAGCTCCTCATAATAAAAGGAGTCCATACTATTCTGTTCGCCAGTCTCCATTGCTGCCTCCTGTTGCTCTACTATATGCTGGTCTTTACTATCTATAATAGGTTCCTCACCCTTCTTAGGTTCCTCGGATCTTTCGGATTTCTTAGATTCCTCCGTGATTTTCTCGCCAACAATCACCTTGAGTCCCTGACTATTCGTTGACAAGGAGCTGTCTGACTTGATGGTTGTATCTGAAACTCCGCCAGCGGCTTCCACCTTCTGCTCCGGCTCTTCCTCCATCGCAAGGATATCTACCGGGCTCTCATGCTTGAACAAGTCCTTATCTCTTCTCTCATGAAGATAGAAGATGAGTATAACCAGCAGAAGTAATATTACACATAAGAAGCCTCCGACCAGGATCCATTTCCTTTTCATCCTAATAACCAAGCCTTTCTCATAACCTGCAAGCTTTGTGCTGTAGGCTACTGTACAATTACCGAAAGTAATACCAAGCAGGGTCTCCTGCAAATAAAACTAATCCTCTTCAATAACATGTATCTCCAAATAATCAAAATCAATCTGGTCTATGAAGTTGTCCTTGGTGAATCTTGCTTTATCATGCTTCTTAAAGTCCGCTATCGTGGGCTTTAACCAAATTGGCTTGGATAAGTCATAAGCCTGACATATCTCATCGATGGCAGCAAACACCTTCTGTGTCCTGCGAAGAGACGGGTCATCGTTACGAACCTCCATATCTTTAATCATTCTATTTTCAGCAAAAATCTTGGCCCATAAACGAAACATCTTACACCTAGCCTTTCTCAAAAAACTGTTTCAAACCGTTGCCATTTTGTTTCTATCAGTATATAATTAGCGTAGTGAGCATAAACAAGCTTGCTTGTATTATGCGATCGGAGCAAGAGATCATGAATATGTTCTTTATTCATGATATATAATTAGCGTAGTGAGCATACTGCAAGCTTGCTTGCGAGTATGCGATCGTAGCTAGCGATCATGAACATGCTTTATATTCATGATATATAATTAGCGTAGTGAACATACTGCAAGCTTGCTTGCGAGTATGTGATCGGAGCTGGAGATCATGAACATACTTTATGTTCATGATATATAATTAGCGTAGTGAGCATACTGCGAGAAGATCACTCGCATAGCAAGTTTACTTGTAATATGCGATCGGAGCTAGTGATCATGAATACGCTCTATATTCATGATATATAATATTTTCAGAATGAACAATCTTTATTATATATGAAGATGAAGGAAATGCAAAGTCATTTCATCAGTTTTTAAGGAAGGAGCTTAAGGTGGAAGGAACAAAACGCAGAGAACAACTTGTTAGGATATTGAATGAACAGGTGGAGCCCATATCCGGTGCTGAGCTGTCCCGACTGCTTGGTGTAAGCCGGCAGGTAATCGTGCAGGATATCACTCTGCTCCGAGCTACCGGCCTTAATATTTTGTCTACCACAAAGGGCTACCTGATCTATCAGTCGGAGGAACCAAAAGCCAAACGCATCTTCCGGGTACGCCACACCACGGAGCAGATTGAGGATGAGCTATGTACCTATGTTGACAATGGCGGGAAGATACTCGATGTCGTTGTTAATCATGAAATCTATGGGGATATCGCAACCGCCCTCATCATTCGCAACCGTCAGGATGTCTACGACTTTGTGACAAAGGTTAATGAGAAGAAGATTAAACCCTTGAAGGATCTGACCGATGGCATCCATCAGCATACGGTGGTGGCTGACTCTGAGGAGACTCTGGATCGGATTGAGAAGGCATTGTTAGCAAAAGGATATCTAGTCAGACCATAGCTTGTTCGGTCTATTGATTGGTAAGATAGTTAAGAGATAAATAAAACATTGCATATATATCTAAATAAGCCATTGCTCTATCGACTGTATATCGCTAGAGCAATGGCTTATTGCCTTGTTAAGAGTACTCTAGTAACAGCTATTATAACGTCCTCTGTTACTATTTCATCTCTAATCCTGTTTCAACCGAACACATCGATTACGTCCATGCTGGATACATAATAAAGGAACAGCGGTTAACACTGTTCCTTTATCACCGCTCCTACCGTATTAACGAAGGAGTAACATGGGATTTATCGTCTTGTCGCCTTCCTTTACCATGAAATAAAGGTTACTGCCTTCTACGGAGTAATACTTGGTAGGTTGGCTAACGGTTGCAATCACTTCACCCGCATTTACCAGGTCACCAACTTCAAGAGACATATCATCTGCTAACTGTCCATAGACTACACTATAGCCGTCACCGATATCCATGGTAACCGTGATACCGGTCTCTTCATTATCCATTTCAACACTTGTGACAACTCCTGTAGCTGCAGCCTTCACTTCAGTACCAACCTCTGCATCGATGATGATGGCAGGATTGCATTTGTATTGCATAAGAGTTGCATAATAGATGGTATGGTCCATGCTATAATTCATGATAACATTACCCATGACAGGCCACATTAAGGTGTCTTCTGTACTAAAGGTAAGGTTCTCTGCCGTCTCGGCAGTCTCATTCTGAGCAGAGGTGGTGCCAGTCTCTAAGGTATCATCTGTTGTAGCCGTGTCCGTTGCATTCTCGCCCTGCGCTACATCGTCTTCCTCATAGCCTTCCATCTCAATCATGTCCTCAGCACTAGCAACATCCTGGTTAGTACCATTATCCGCAGAAGTATTTGCGGAGTTATCATTAGCAGCAACATCGGTTGAAGCATCGCCTTCACTATTGACAATCCCTTCCGATATCGGGTTATTCTCAGCCAACTCATAATCCCCATCCTCGGCTGCTATGTTATCATCAACTTCATTGATATCCACGTACTCGTTATCCTGCTTCTCTTGCTTCGTGGATAACTGGGATCCAATAATCGCTACGGCAGCGATCGCTACCACACCGACAAATAATAACATGTAATAACCTTTTCCTTTTAAAAACTCGGTAAATTTGTTCTTTTTCACTATTATCACCTCAAAATATAGTCTTCTCCGATAATATTTTAATTATACGTATCACTTTAACCTGCTCGAATTATTTTACAGCCAAATATATACAAATTGTGCCCAAGATGATTATCTACCTATGAAAATTACGGTATGAACGTAATCATGAATAGCCAATGGAATTCCCGCTTATACGCTACTTTAGCGATACTGATCATCCCACGCATAACCCCTTGGTTGTACATTGCTACAATTTAATTATTTCCGATTTTAGATTTTTTAATCTTATTTTATATTATGGATATTGACTTTTTTCAGTTACTGATTAAAATAGAACTATGCGGATATAGTTCATTGGTAGAATGCGAGCTTCCCAAGCTTGAGAGGCGGGTCCGATTCCCGTTATCCGCTTAATTGATAAGGAAGTATAATCCTAGGTTTTCTAGGGCTATACTTCCTTTTGATTTTGTGATACATATAAATGCGTCGTAAAGAATCAAAATGCGAATTCACTGGAGAGTAACTATTATTCTTCCTGCGTGATCCCATGTTTTTGAAAGAACACTTGATTAATGAATTAAAGGCGTTAAATGAAAAACTTAACTCATGCTTAACCACACTTCCATGGCTTCTTCAAGTTCTTTACTTAATTCTTCTTTCCTACTAAACAACCTGCTCAGCTCTTCATAATTTGTTCCAGCTGCTTCCATTGATACCTCAATTTCTTTCAGCCTATGTTCAATATCTCTGATTCTACTCTCTACTTCTGCCACATTAACTTCTTTTCTCTCCCCTTTATGAGGTACTTGCTTCCTATCGTTTTTAGACTTATCACGTTGTTGTTCAGACTTAACCGGTAATATCATTCCAACCTGCTGACTTTGTTTATCCTTGATACTCTTGTAATAGTCATAATTGCCAAGATAGCTATGAAACGTCCCCTCTTCTATCACAATTACTCTATCACTGATTTTATTGATAAAATATCGATCATGGGAGATGAAAAAGATGGTACCGTGAAAGCCGGCCAACGCCTCCTCCATAGTTTCGATTGAGTTTGTATCAAGGTGGTTCGTCGGCTCATCCAGTATCAACAAATTAATATCGCCAAATAATAGCTTGCTTAACTTTAGACGTAATCTCTCTCCTCCCGATAAAAGCTTAATTTTTTTATATACATTGCCACCATAAAACATGAATTTGGCAAGATACTCCCTGGCCTTTCCCTCAAGTATAAATAGATCCTCTCGGAAATAATCAAGAACGGTAAGTTCTTCATTGGGAAATGTGACCGTTTGAGGAAGATATGCCGCTAAAACGCCTGCACCCAAATGAAGTGTACCGGAATCCGGCTGCTCCTCTCCCAGCAACATCTTTAGAAAGGTAGTCTTGCCACATCCATTAGGTCCGATCAATGCCACTCTCTCCCCGTAATGAACTACCATTTCAGCATTATGGAAAAGGGTCTTCTTGTCAAAGTGTTTCGATAAATTGCTTGTCTTTATCGTTATCTTACCGGATCTCTCAGCCTGTTGAAAAGTTAGCTTCATATTCTGCTTCATGGATGGCTTATCAACCTTCTCCATCTTATTCAGTTTATTCTGAATACTTGCTGCTCTTTTAAAGAATTTATTATTATCGGCCTTCATTGCCCAGTCTCTTAATTGCTTGACTGATTGCTCCATTGCATCAATCTTCTTATTCTGTTCCTTATAGTTCTCATATTGTATCCTGAGCTTCTCATCCTTTTGAATAATATAATCAGAATAGTTTCCTATATAAGTATCACTTACCTTATCTTCTATTTCAATTATTTTGGTTACAACATGATCCAGAAAATATCTGTCATGCGATACCACTATAACAATCCCTTTGTAACTCTTAAGATATTCCTCCAGCCATTCCACTGACTCCATATCCAGATTGTTTGTAGGTTCATCCAGTAACAATATCTCAGGCATGTCAATTAGGAGCTTACCCAGTGTAACCGTGGTTTTCTCGCCGCCGCTTAATAAATTGAATTCCTGCAATAAAAATTGCTCATCAAAATGCAGTCCCTTGCAGACTCTGTTTAACTTTTCCTCAACCTGATATCCTTCCATTAATTCAAATGCTTGGATCATCTCCCCATATCTCTTCAAGGTTCGTTCTAAATCACCCCCCTCTAAATGCTGCATACGTTCCTCAAGCTCATGAATATCCTTTTCAAGTCGATACACTTCGCTAAATGCTGATTTTAATACATCAAGCACACTTGTTCCAAAGGGGAATTGTGGTATCTGATCAAGATAGGCGCAGACCGCACCCTTTGGAGTGTTTACCCATCCTTCATCATATCCCGGGGGAATCGGTGCATAAGGATAACCTGCACAATGGTTTAGGTGGAGAATTCCTGCTATTAATTTGAGAATGGTAGTTTTTCCACTACCGTTTTCTCCTACAACGCCTACCCTTTCCCCCTCCGTTACCATAAATGATATGTTCTTAAGAATTAGGGATGTATCTAAATATTTTTTTACCCCATCCAGTGATATTTCTAACATATTGCTCCTTCTCCTATTACACATAATCTCATCGGCATTACCTAACAGAAGCTACCTACACCAGTAATACGCAATGACGCCCGAATAGGAAGCATAACCCAATTCTACACTGCCTTGACTTAGCTTTTATCCTGCCTCTTTCCTATTACAGTAACATATCTTGAAGAGATTACCCACCTCAAACTTAATTATAAACATATATAAGCTATCTACCGTAAAGTCTAGCGGGCTACCATTGGGCCAATGTCATTTAGTTAAGGTTTTAAGAAAATGCGCCCGTCCGCTTTACATAAAGCGGACGGGCGCATTTTCTTATGTAATTCGATAAATTGGAGATTATGGTTTGATACAATATCATGAAAGGCATTATATCAGTAAATTGTAATCTTCTGCGCACTTTTTTAGTCCATATTCGACACTGGTAAACTCCACTCCATGTTTTTTTGCCTTTTCACAATTCATCCATAAATTATGACTTGAAGGAGCATCCTCAACCTTTATATCTTTACCGATTATTGCTAAAAAATCTTTGGTTATTTCATACATAGACTTTGTCGTTTCACTTCCGAAGTTATACACACCTCCTGGAAGATGAATTACTTTTTCTACATTCTCAGCGACTTCTTTTACATAAGTTATACCTCTGTATTGGCGCGAACTAAAACAGACCGCTTCTTTTGCGTTTATGATATTCATAAAATAGTTCGTTCTTTTTAAATAGTAATCATACATCCACTCTGCACGTAGCATAACCGCATCTGGGGCAATATCCAGCACACGTTGTTCCATTTCCAGTTTATGTTTAGCATATATATTATTTGGCTTTGCCATATCTTCTGAATAAGGGCCTTCTTCATCAACCCCACTGTAAACTTGGTCTGAGCTAAAGCATATAAGTTTTGCGTTTTTTGCTGTTCTTGCCAGATATAAAGGAATCTGTACATTAGCAATGTACGAAGCCTCTGGATTTGCCTGACATACTCCAATATCAGAAATAGCAGCAGTATGAATAATTGTATCAACGCCACTTTCTTCTACGATACGCTTTATTTCATATTCAGATACTCCTCTAAGTGACGGACAAGCAACAGCATCTTTACACATCTGCATAATCTTGTACCCAACAAATCCATTTGCACCTGTAACAAGTATCATTTTCTGTTACCTCCTTTATCAACTACTAACTTAAAACGGACTCTCGGATGAATTTATTTTTTATTTTCTACAGTATACAGTTACCTTACGCTTACGTCAACAAACTATCACTCTATACCGTTTATTTACTAGTCGGTGTAATGCCTGATTTATTTACATTTTTCCTTTCAATTTTTCCAATAATCCTTCATCCGCCGGCAGCCAATCCACACTGTGTAAGGTATCTGTCGTTAGCCACCTACCTGCTTGATGCTCCTTCAAGACCACATCGCCCACTAGAATTGAACAGATAAAGCAATGCATTGTCAGATGAAACTGTGGATAATCATACTCGACAGTATCTATCAGTTCTCCAACTTCAATCTTCACATCCAGTTCTTCCTTGATTTCACGAATCAAAGCCTGTTGTGTCGTCTCCCCGACCTCTATTTTTCCTCCGGGAAATTCCCAGAGACCTTTAAAGTCACCATAGCCTCGCTGAGTTGCAAATATTTTGTCGCCTTGCATTATAATTGCTGCAACCACTTCAATTGTCTTCATCTTTATCTCCCTGTATTCTCTAATTTGTTATGTACTCATAGATATCTTCTCGGACGGGGGTATCGAGAATCCAATCTATTTCAACGGCTGACTTATCGGTATTCGCCATGATAAACTCTTTTGCACTTCCTATAGCACTCATACGTCCTAAGTAATAAAACTCTTTAGAAATTTTATCATCCTTATTCTTACGGACAAAAAGTTCTACTTTAATACCTCTTTCCTTTGCCTTCAGAAAGTTCTGTACATCCTCCGATTGTATGGTTCTGCTTTGTTTTGATATTGCAATTAGGTGATTAGGTGTAACGAAATGATCTTCATATTTGATGGTATCCTGAATATCAACGCCTTTGTCATAATTGATGAATACAGGAAATGTTTTCGTCTTTGCGTCATATTTATAACCACCTATATTTAATGGCACTTCATTTGACTCCCATTCAAGCAATCGGCATACATCTTCATAAGTATATTTTTGATAAAGCTTAAAACCGCTGTCTTGATAGAGATTACTATAATCTCTTTTATTACGAGATATACCAAACGCTACTAATTCCTTAAGAATCCCACAAAAAACAGGATTGTCCAACATATCGGAAAATGCTTCGCTGATTCTATAATCCTCACCATCCGGTTCTAGAAATACACAGGCATCATAAGTCTTCTTCCCCGATCCGGTAGGAAACTCATTGGTCATAACGTTCACAACATTTTTGATTGTCTTTCTTTCCATTTGAATATTATAATCTTTTGCTAACTTCTGTCTTAATAATCTCATTAACCCACTACGATACACTAGCATACGATTAAGCAACTCAAGTTCATGAATTCGCTTCCCTGAAGCAAGCTTTTTAGATATGAACTCAATACACTTCTCTTCCGAAGCATTCAAACGAACCTTATAATCTTTTTCGTACTTGACCAGAAATCTATAGTAGGATCCCAGTGAATTGTTATCAAAGATTCTTAATACATCCATTTCTCCATAATCGTCAAAATCCTGCAGACTCGGAATACGTCCCAGTTTATTCTTTAGATTGGTATAGTTCTCTTTGATTAATTTGATATCACTAAAATTCGCAACATCAATCGAACTAAAAATCCGCTTCTTGGATATCTCATCAAAATGTATCGTAGAAGAACCTGGTATAATTCGCTCTCCCTCAAGCAGATATCTTCTGATATTGTCCTTGTTATACGTTCTGTCCCCGGATAAAGCAATCGGAATCATAAAGTTATTCATATAATTGCCGATAAAGTCCAGAATAACAACATACTCTTTATTTTCAGCCTTACGAAGACCACGACCTAACTGTTGTATAAAAACAATCGGACTTTGAGTCGGTCTCAGCATGATAACCTGATTAATCTCCGGAATATCGACACCTTCATTAAATATATCAATTGTAAATATATAATCAAGGGAATCGGTTCTATTATCATTTGTCAAACGTTCGATGCATTCTTCCCTTCGATCCTGTGAATCATCTCCACACAAGAAATCAGTGCGATAACCACGTTCATTAAATTTAACAGAAAGCTCTTGTGCTTCATCCTTTCTGCTACAGAAGATTAACCCTTTTACCCTGTCCCCGCTATAGCCAAAGTATTTTGCCTTCTCTAGTACATAATCAACCCGTTCATCACACACTAATCTAGTAAAATTTCTAACCCCAGTGTTATCGTCAAACACTTCTCCATCTATCTCTAAATCCGTAATACCAAAGTAATGGAATGGGCATAACAGGTTCTCCTCTAATGCCTGCTGCAATCTAATCTCATATGCAATATTATGATTAAACAGCGCATAGATATCAAAGCCATCTGTACGATCCGGACTTGCTGTCATCCCTAGCCAAAACCTCGGCCTGAAGTAATCCAGAATTCTATGATAGCTATCAGCGCCTGCTCTGTGAACTTCATCTATTATAATGATATCAAATTCATCACGGGCAAACCTTTCCCTTACTTCAGATTTAGCCATCATCTGCATCGTTGAAAACAGATAGTCTTCTTCGTAATTTTTCGATGTTCCGGAGATAAGGCCAAAACTCTTCGTATTGCCAAATACATTCTTAAAGCTTTTAATTGCCTGCTTTGCAATCTGCTCCCTATGTACCACAAATAAGGCTTTCTTAGGATTTTCCTCTCTGACCGCAAACGCGGAAGCATATGTTTTTCCCGTGCCTGTTGCTGAGATTAACAAAGCCTTCTCTTCTCCTGCCTCCATAAGCTTCTGTAGGTTCGCCACAAATTCTATCTGCATCTTGTTGGGCTGTAATTTGTATTGCTCAATCGAAGGAATATCAACTTGTTTGGCGATTTCCTTCTGCTTTCTAATTATTTCATAATTAATCCTGTACTGCTCAATAAAATCCGAATAGGCTTTTGCTGAATTCGAATTCCAGAAGGATGTGAATTCCTCCATTATATTATTTGCATATTCACCCTGCTCTGTTGATATAATCCTGGTGTTCCATTCCTTATTCATGGTCAATGCACTTGATGTAAGGTTTGAGCTTCCGACAATAATTCGGTAGATCTCGTCCTCTTTAAAAATATATCCCTTTGTGTGAAAGCCTTCCCCCTTCTCCTCTGTACAGTACATTTTTAATTCTATATTCGTATACTCTGCCAGCTTGTCCAGAGCTTTAGGTTCACTGAAGGTTAAATAGTCAGTAGTTAAGATCTGCCCCTTTATTCCCTTAATCTCCAACTCTATGAGTGTCTGCAGCAATGGTGCTAAGCCACTCATTTTTATGAATGCAACACTTATATAAAACTGATCGCATTTCAAAAGTTCATCCTCTATTGAGGACAATACCTTTCGGCCCTCTTTGTAGTTATTCGAAACAAGCATGGGCTTATAAGCCAGATTCGATGTTGTGTTCTGATCTATAAATGCTGTTTCAAAACCCTTTGACATCTGTTCTATATTATACTTAGTCATATCCATTCCCACTCTTCTTTTCTATTGTTTTTATAACAATATCCCTTTCTAACATTTTACATCTTTCATCTAATGTAGACAAGCCTTATTGGTATTAGATTTAAAATAGGTTTTAGTAAATAATACATTTAATGGTGGTCTACTCAACGACTACTTTTTTCTATTCCATTTCTTATGGACATCTCGGCTGTCATCTTGACGACCATGTTCTTACCATCTATCAAGCATTAAATAAGTACCTCCCGAACTTTAATACGTATTCGATTCCCGTTATGTAGTTATAAAAGTGAATCGGGAAAAACAGAAATGCTAACCTACTGGTGAACGACTGCAGTATACAAGCTTAATTAATCAATCAAAGTATCTTTTTGGCAAGTAACCTTGTCCTTGCATTCCTAATAATGGCCAATTTTTCCATTTCTTTCTTGTTATAATATTTATAATAATATATAATACATGATAACAGTAGTGTAAATTAAGTTTTAATAAGCATGTCAATTCTATATATGAGAGAGGTAATAACATGAAAAGAAAAAGACTTGTAGTACTCTTATCCATTTTGTCATTATTTCTATCGACGCTCCCCCCGTGTTCTGGTATCATAGGCAACTCAGCAGAAGCCGCCACTACAAAATCAAGCTTTCGTGATGTTATTAAAAATAATTATGACCTTAGATCCGCATATGATTTAGGTCTAATACCGGCGGCATGGGAAAAAGATCTAGATGCTTATGTCACCTATAAAGAAGCCGTAAATCTGATTGGACAAGTTATGTCCTTGAAGAAAGGTACGCTTAATAAAAATACAGAGTTATGGATGGACAAGGTTGCAGCATCTTCCAATGCAGAGAAATCAATACTTCGCAAAGAATATGCCTCCTATATCTTCAAGTCAGCATTAGAGAATTATTACGGGGTTAAAAAAGTTTCAGAAAATAAGATTTACGGCGCATTTGAATACGCTACAACACTCAGAAAGTATCATGATCGTTACGGTGAAGCAACTCCTTGTATGGAATATAAGCTATTTAATCAAGGCAAATCAATCGAGATGGATTTATTTGCCGTAGCTTATGTTACTCTTCAGATCGATGAATATACGCGTACAACGATCATGGATGTCAATGACAAAGGTTATCTGAGGATTAATGATAAGCTTACTCGTAAAGATGCAATTATTGCTGCAAAGCGATTATACTATTCCTATTTTGAGAAAAATTATATCTCCCTTGACTCTGTGAAGCCAATCAAACTAACCTCTGATCAGCTGCTAAAGGCAAAGAAGATGCCAGAGGCATCCTATGATAATATTCCATATTGGAATGGTACGGCCCTTGATAATATGACCTATAAAAATGGTGCCCATCACACAGGAAGCTTTTACAGTAATGAAGATTTTATTATATTGAATGATCTCGGATTTGATTTTACCCGTATATTCATAACTCGTGAATTACTTCTGGATTATAGTGATAAGAATAATATCAAAGTTTCTCAAGCATATCTTCAGAATCTTGACGCTGCCGTTGGGTGGGCTGCAGAGAATGGTGTTCATATATGCATTTGCCTATATGATCTGCCTGGATTTGCAGGGGCATCCTCTGACATAGCCGGATATACCGACCCGACTCTTCTGGATAATACCGCAAAAGTATATCAAATGCTGGCGAGACGCTATAAGAACATACCAAACAACTTACTCAGCTTCAATCTGTTCAATGAGCCTTGGGGTCTTACACTCGATGATGAAGATATCTATGTAAATGCTGTCCGAAGCGTACTTTCTGCAATCCGCAAGGAGTCTCCGGACCGTTTAATATTTGTTGATGGTCTTGATGGTTCTCATATACCAATTTATTCTTTGGTCGAGGATAAAGTTGCTCAAGCATTTCATATTTACGATCCGGACCATTTCATCTATGGTAGTGCAGCCGCTGGAGGTTTTTGCTCCTCCAAGGATGCCTGGTATGTTAATAAAATATGGCCCCTTCCATATGTAAACGGGTGGTTACGGGATCCCTCTATGTATATCAAATTGCAGGGTGATTTCCCTAAAGGTACGAAGCTTGAATTATTAATCTCTAATAATTTTGCCAAGGGTACAATTAAGCTGCTAGCAGATGATATTAACCTAGCCTCTGTTTCAATACAAGAGAATGAGTCAAAAAACGGCAAGGTGTATTCCTTGGGGGAGCTGAAGAACAAAGTTTCTGAGTTGAAGCTTCAATGGGATGGCCTCGACGGAGTGCAGATTGAAGGCATCGCCTTAATCTATCCAGAGAAGAGCAAGACGGGAGTTCGTTACCTTGGAAATGACGGAACAGACAAAGTTCTATATAACAAGATAGTTACGATTGGATGTATTCCATACGGAACTGACGGTAACTCTACGATTATTATCGCTGCCGATGGTACCTATACGAACCCCTCTCAACAGGAACTGGCCTATGATACCTCTTACCTTGCATCACGATTAGATCCCTGGATTGAGTTTTCGAAAAAGACTGGCGTTGGTATCATGCTCCAGGAGTGGGGTGTGAATGAATACCATAGTAAGAAGAGCACCTTGGCGTATATAAAGGATATGCTTTCTCTTCTTAAAGAAAATAATATTGCATGGAATCTATGGAGTGATACTTGGCAGTATCTAGATACAAATCGTCCGGATGTCAATTATGAGGCTTATCGTGGATTCAGACTTGACCGTGATATGGTAAAAACGATGCAAGTATACATGAAGTGATATGGCTAGTCGTATTTATTTAATTATATTAAAATAGAGCATCAGCTCGAAAGTGATACCCTTCCCTCAGAACAGACAAATTGACAAATGGTGACCATGTCTTTAACACCTGAAAAGCATTGATTCGTAATGAGAGTATTTAGAAAAATAAAGCGCATCAGCCGATGCGCTTTTTATGTGTCTTAGAGGGTTATGGCACCTATTTTATGATGACATAGCCCTCTATTTTGTTAGGCTAGACTATTCCTGGCCTAAAATTTCACCTTAACAATACGATGGTAAGCAAAGAACCCCGAATTTTGCATGGCCTTTTGAGAGCCTATATTTTTGATGGTAGTTGAGCAAATAGGAGTTAATCCATATGTATAGCTGTCTTTTTTTAAATAAGATAATATATAGGATGCTAGCCCTTTTCTTCGATATTCTTTGGCAACTGTAACTCCAATGTGTGCATAGCCTTTTTGACTCTCACTGATTCTTCTTTCCCCTGTTCCTAAAATTTCATTGTTTAGCTCAAATAAAAATAACTGTTGCTTTTTAATAAGATTAATACAATACGGTCTTAGCCAACTTCCTTGTATATCAACACTATTCTCATAATATTCAATAATATTCTGTAGATCAGTCGATGTAGCTATCTTAATTTCCGTCCCTTCAAAAGGACTAACCATATCTACATGATAGATATCTTTATATAACAATGTATGAGTATGTATTTCATTATTAAAATCTAAAAATAATGGCAAGCTTCTTATGTCAATCGTACTTACAAAACCTTCTTTTATTTTATATTCTTTTAATATATATTTAAGTAATTCTTTCGACTCATCTATAAACTTATCTTTAATAAAATACTGCAACAATATATTGTCGTTATCTAAACAAAAATATCCAGCATCATTATTATTAAGGACTATTCTATAATAATTCGATATGCCAATAATTGCTTCTTCCCACATATCATCCATTGGTGCAATTAGATTCTCATAGTATTCTTTTATCGCTTTACCTATTTCTTGTTTCGTAGTTTTATGAATATTTACGATCCCGTACATTAGTTTTCCTCTTTTTATTATTATTCTTATGATATCTCTTCTACTAACCCCTAATTAGAGAGTCTCTATAAGTTTCTGAATCTTCGAGTGTGAAATTAAATATACATTGCCAATAATGTCGATTTTGTCGTCCTTTACACGTACAGCACCATCTTTGTCTGCCGCAACATAAATATCCATTTTTTCTGACAAAGGGAAACGTTCCTCAATCAACACTGTGCTATCATGATCAAAATGAGCTTCAAAAGAAAAGTGATTGAGAGCCATACCTTTATAAACAGTTCCTTCATCCACATATTCCTTGCACATGCTCATCCCACCAGCACTTGTTCCCATTACAACAGCATTACTTCTTTTCATCAAATCCAATAATTCATTTTCCATCAAAAGGTGCATTTGGTACTGAGGGCTTCCACCACACAAGAAAACGACAGAGGCGTTTTGAATTAATCGATGGGCATCTTCCTTCTGCGTACGGTGATCAATTAAATGATATTCATCGAAGAATATGTTAGCCTGATTAAACCATGTCCTTTCATAAACATCATCAATATTAACCTGCTCATCATTATAATCAGGTGATTCAGCACTAATCCAAACAAGAGATTTTCTATCTACTATATCCTCATGTAACACATTGGTTAACTTCTCGGAAAAGCCCTTATCATAAAACCAATCTAAGTAATAATGCGTCTTCATTTGTAATAACCTCCATATGTAATATTTACATTTATCTGTTATGCTTATCAAAATCCATAGCGCCAGGCAAATCAAAAATGTTATAGTAATAATATTTTAAAGCAGAAACAACTCCCAAAGGAAGAGTCAACGGAGTAATTCCATAAATATCCATATTAATGTTATCAAATTTCGCTTCATGCTTAACCATATACGCTTAACTAAATACAATTTCATTCTCTTAAAAATGTATAATCCCTATTCAACAGATTGAGTTGTTACTTGAATATGGTGTTTCAACATCAAAGAATGTAAAGCGTTTCTATTGATAATATTTCTTCATTCGATTCGACCTCCAATTACATAAACAAAACAGAGCTTATTTGAAATTGTCATATGATTACAATAATACAGTAATATACATATTACTACAAGGTTAATTCTGGTATCTGCAGTTTTCACATTAATTTTTGTTGCTTTTACACACTCAAACAACAATCAAATTAACGTATTATGTCAGTTTAAATTATACGCAAAGTATAGCCTTAACTTAACCTAATGCTACCAATTGACTCCTATTCTGTGACAAAAAACAAGAGTTCAAAATAGAGGTCTATGGCACCGATTGGGTGGCAAAGACCTCTATTATTATGTAACTGTATTAACCATAAAAAGTGGAGACAGCAAGAAAAGAGTAAGGCCACTGGCGATCAGCTTTTATTCCAATCATCACGGATAATCATAATGAATCTTATTCTGATCAAACTTCTCTTTCTTAATAACGGTTTCCGCTGGATAACCGATTGAAATAATCGTTAATGGTTTATATTCAATCGGTTTCAAGAGAGAACCGCGTGTGGTTGCAGTCAGTTCTGTTTATCCACTTGCCGCGGGTGAAGTCCGGAATTTCCATCGGAGCACCTCCTCTGGCGATAGACGCCTCAGACAGTGGGGTAATCGCCATCCACGCTGCCATGTCATAAGTATCGATGGCTGGCTGCTCGCCGTTTCTGATACCCTCGAAGAAGGCTTCATACAACAGCCAGTCCATGCCATCGTGGGAGCCCCGAATTCCCTCTTCCTGGTAACGCTTCCAGATGGGATGTTCATACTGTTCGTAGTATATCTCGCGGTTTTCGTGCTTTTCGTTGCCCTCTTCTCCCAGAGAGTCGAGAAAGACCGCCTTCTCCCACTCGTTATAGGCGCCAAGAGTACCGCGAACAGTAAAACCACGGTTGTAATTACGGGGCAAGGTAGTGTCGAGAGTCAGGGTTATAAGCTCGCCGCCTGCACACTTGATGGTAGTTTTGACGATATCCCCCTGCTTAAAGGAATAGTCCCGTAACGCAGGGTCAACGCCTTCATGCAAACGCGCATATTCATTCAACCCCCATGCACCTGTAGCCATGGAAGTAAGGGAAACCATACGGTTGCCGCGGTTGATGCCTAGAACCTTAGCGATGGGGCCTAACTCGTGAGTAGGATAATTCTCACAGCAACGGTTCTGGTAATTGCGAAGTCTGTAATGACGGTTCTCCTTGCCACAGCACACCTCTTCACGTAGGTCGTGATGATAACCGCCCTCGCAACAAACAATCTTCCCAAAGAGTCCCTGTTTAACCATATTCAACACCATCAACTCGTCGCGGCCGTAACAACAGTTCTCCATCAGCATTGCATGGTTGCCGGTTTCCTCATAGGTACGGATGAGATCCCAACAGTCTTCCAGAGCATATGCGCCACCGACTTCGCAGCCTACATGCTTACCTGCACGCATAGCGGCAATAGTAGCGGGGATGTGGTTCTCCCACGCAGACATAATGATAACAACCTCCACCTCAGGGTCATTTATAACCTCCATGTATTCAACGGTAATTTTCGGTGTGCTTCCATTGAGCTTTATAACACAGTCCCGTGCTCTCTGGACTCTGTCCTCATACACGTCACAGACGTGGACAATCTTAATGCCCTCCATGAGGCAGAGAATATTTTCGAGGATGCTGTATCCTCTTTCACCGAGGCCGATAAGGCCAAGCTTGAGTTCTTTCTTTTCTTTCATTGTAAAATCGTCCTTTCAGTTCAATTGACATCTGTAACATATATTGAGCTAATTCTTGAGCATATGTAAATTATTCTTTAGTTTCTTGAGCTATTGAAATATATACATTCTTATCCTTCCGGTCAGTATTGATGAATATAATATGAGATTTGCCGTTTTAAGTTTTGGTTGTCGCAAAAGTCAGGATATAAAGGGTTCTACTTCTTTGCAATAAGCTATGCCTCTTAACAGGGCGTAATTTTTCATCCGCATACTTTAGGAGCTACTGATAATGTCTTAATATTTCCTGATTCACTTTTTCTCTTAATTTAAAAAGATACTCCGGATTCTTAGGATACTGCTTGAAGGTTATCTTCTCACTATACTCTTCATAAATAAGCGACTCCGCATAAGTCCTATCCGTTAAAGCTTCTAATAGTCTCAAAGCCCGCAAATCATATAGAGCCTCGGATAAAACCATAAGACGTATAGATTCATAAGCTGTACCATCTTCAGCCGGGTAGACTATAAACGCGTCACCCGAAGGAAATGCACCTCCTGCATCGGTTACCCGATACGGATCGATGGCTGCAATGGAAAATCTTGTATTATAGAAATTATATCCCCATTGCAAAAAACCTTTGATATTATATAGATATAGCTGAATACCAAGGATACGATTTCGCGCGGAGGGCATGGAGAAAAAACGGTTGCTTACATCTACGGTCTGTACACAGCAATAATAGGTCCATAAATTTGGTACACCAGCATCAAGGAAGGGCTGAATATGATCATTGCAGGGAATTGGGTTTTCCACTACTCCTTCCTTATAGAGATCGTAGCTGCTTAAGGCATCAATTACTCTACACCCTTGTAATAAATCTTTTACCACTTCCTTGGCGGCTTCATAAGTGTCCTTTTGAGAATCACCCGGTTCATCTGAGATATGAAAATACGTATGATCTAGCACCCCTTCTGAAGCTAATACATTTTTTAACTCAGGTATAAACTGATGAAGGAAATCTGAATACTCCTTGCCTGTTGCATCCGTTTCCCATCCAAAGATTCGCACAAGTTCGCCATCTACCTCTGCCATTATCTTTGGTGCATGTTTTGCGCCCCATTGCGTAAACAGATGACAGATTTCAATGTATTTCATACCTTTTGCTTTGCATATAGAAATCCAACGCCTCAGCAGTTCAAAGTCAAAGGTGTAATTCTTCCCATTCTTCTTAATCTTTACCAGCTGAACCGTAGTTCTTTCTCCTCCTTCTTTGGTGTCAAGAGGTGGTGTAAATACCGGGGTGAGTAACATATTCATGCCATGCTTAACTGCGGTTTCAATAAAATTCTCGATTATCTTCCAATGTTGTTCTGAAAATACAGGAAGCTTATAGTATTGTGCCAAACAATCCGCATGAAACCACTCGGTATGTATTAATTCCTGAGGAGGAAGCTCTATATTTATTGTCTGAATGGTAAAGCTATCCTCCCATATTATTTTCTTGTCTTTTTTTATTTCAATCACGACCGGATAAATCGCTGTTCCCATATCCTTTGTTATTGTAATATCAAACCATACCGCTCTCCATTGCCCTGGATATGGTTTTAATGATACGTCCTGTTTGGGAATCAACAAATCCGGAAATAATCCAGGGTCTGTCGTTATATAATTATCATCTTTCAATCCATAGGCGGGTAGTTCAGAAGGAACAAGCTCAACGCTTCGGATTTGAATTCGATCCCTCAGCTTTGTATTTAAATATACGTCAACTTCATGATTGTTTAACTCATTGGTATCTGTCTCCAGCTTATAAGCCAATTGGAAGGAAATTGTCTCTCCTATCAGCCCGCTTACTACAGAAGCTATTCTATTTTGGGGAGTACGCCTCGGAAAAACCTTCTCCAAGGAACTCACCAACATAAACTCATATTGATTCATCATGAACATCACCTTTCTAATTAATTTCACTATTTTCTCTTGAAGAAGCTCATAATGAAATTCCTATGGAATTCATTATGGGATTCTTTTCACACTTAAAAACGAGTTTACGATATAATGAATTTGATAATTTCATTTTCATATCGTTTTCCATATATCCCAACACTTTATTGTATTATATCATATTATGTCGTATTAGAGCGTATCGAATTGTAGAATCTTATTTTTTTGAGGTAATGATTATTAAATTATTAATTACTGGTTATTACGAGGCCATGCAAAAGTATCGCTGGAAATATCATTGACTGAAGCCTATTTTCACTAAAATAATTCCTATCATCATTATCTGACTGTCACATAGCGATCATATCCTTCCCATCTGACAAACACTAAAAAGGCCTTATCAGGTTTTCTCATGTATCCGATTCCCGTTATCCGCCTAACGTAAAAATAAGCAGTGGCACCGGTTTAAGTGCTACTGCTTATTTACGTTATGTATTAGTAAAAGTGAGTCAGGAAGAATCAAAGTGTGAACCCACTGGTGAGCATCTTTTATTCTTACTGCGTGATTCCATGGGTTACGGAATCACGATTTCCCCGTTATCCGCCTAACAAAAAAAGGGGTATGGCACCAGTTTAGTGACATTATGAGTTATGGACACTCTATTATCCACTTACATGGAGAAAGACCTGAGACACACGCTTCAACGTGTTTCAGGTCTTTTCTATTTAACAGTATCAAACAATAAACTTATTACTCTAGAACCAGTGCTTCCCCGAGTTCTTTCAGGGATGTAAATATATAATCAGGCTTTATCTCCGAGGTTTCTACATCACTTAACTTTGCTTCCCCGGTTAATACCAGAATACCCGTACATCCATTGCTGACACCGGTAGCTACATCGGTGTAGAGCCTGTCGCCCACAAATGCTATTTCCTCTTTCTTGTAATTTGTCCGCTTTACAATCATGTCTACTGTCTTGTCAAAGGGTTTTCCCATGAACTCCGGCTCTGCACCGGTTGACAGCTTGATTGCTGCACAAATCGCTCCACAGTCAGGGATAAAGCCATCCTCAGTCGGACAGTTGATGTCCAGATGTGTGGCAATGAATTTTGCCCCATTCCGGATAAAGGTACATGCCTTTTCCAGTTTTTCATAAACAAGAGTAGTATCAAATCCGACAACCACAAGCTCAGGGCTTGTATCAACCAGTTTTATTCCTGCTTCCAAAAAGCTTATTTCCAGTTCCCTGGTACCTACAAGATATACGGACGCCTCGGGATAATGTGTATTAATATACTCAATTGTTACATCACCGGAGGTCATAATATCTTTCCGTTGAATCTGACAGTTCATTCTTACAAGCTTATTGATATAATCCTGTGGTGCTTTTGAGGAGTTATTGGTAAAGAAGATATATTCCTTACCGGTATTTTTTACTGTTTGTAGAAAGTCCAATGAACAATCAAAGATATGATTACCCAGATAAATTGTTCCATCCATATCAAGCACAAACAGCTTTATATTATTTAGTGTTCCTTTCTTTTGCATCCTTTACCTCCTAAATACATCGCATTTGCTAAGTGCTTAATGATACGATGACTCAAAAGATAAGTCCCCTCATAATAAAAATGATAAATAATCCATATACATTCATCTAAACTATAAACAGACTTATGGCACCTGAGCTATACTTAAGATAATAATAAGCACAAAGCAACTATTATCATATTCTGTACACATACTTCCGTTATATCGTTCTACAACATTTCTGATGCTTTGCGTTCCGATTCCTCCAAGTTGTCCTTTTGAGGATAATAAAACTCCCTTTTTTGTAAGCAGCTTCTCTTTGCAGGTGTTTTCGATACGAATAACCAGCATGCCATTGCTTACACCCGATCGCAGATGAATACTTCTCTGCTCATATAAGGCATCTCCCTTGTTAATTCTCTGACAGGCTTCAATCGCATTCTCGATACTGTTTCCCAGCACGGTGCAAAGATCATAACGATTAATATCCAACTCCTCGGGAAAATCAATATCAACCATAACCGCGATTCCCTCCTGTTCTGCCATTGTGATGTAGCCGTTGAGAATAGCATTTACGGTAGTATTCTTACAAAACCGTCTGGAGGTAATAGCGTCATTTCTTTTCAATAAGCTATTAATGTAACTGTCAATGGAACCATAGTCCTTCTCCCGACACATTTCTGCTATTGCAACCAAGTGATGCCTGAGATCATGTACCATTTGCCTCTGAAGAGTTGTACTTTCTTCTACCTGACCATAGTACTTCTTTTGCAGAAGAAGCATCTTCTCCGAGCTGGATAGCTGTTCTTCTATCCGTGTTCTTTGCTGAACCGCCGCAACCTGTGACAACAGTAGATAGTAAGTAAAGATGATCGTCGCCTCAAATATAAGCATATACAGCAAGGTTAGAAGGCTTGCATTGTAATTGATTGGGCCGAATAATATAGTGAATAATATAAAAATTAAGATTGGATACAATACATAAACATGATTGCCTTTTTCTAAAATCAAAAGATTTCTTCGCACCCATCTTCTGCATTTTATTATGTATGCCGGAGCAAGAATCATATAGCAGAGAACATATAACACATAATAAAGCAGCTTCTCGCCCTCTTTATCTCCAACAATCCAGCTGGCAATACCGTTGCAGGTGGAGGAAAGGAAGGAGGTTATCTGCCAAAATGTAAAATACACAAAAAGCTTTATCGGCGCTTTCCCTTCAAACACATGCAAGAAGGCGCCAATATAAACTAGCGTTAACAGATAGTAGTAGATGTAGCTTTGAACATGATAATAATTCATCAAAAAAAAGCTGCTGTATACCAAGACGACTGCAGAACTCCATACCAACAGATGTGTACTTAGACGAAATCTTCGTTTTAAGGTTGCATAAAAGAAAATCATCTGAGCAATTAAAGTTATGGTCGGTATCACCGGTGAAAAAAAGAACATGATTTTGGCTCCTTATCTGATGGGGTCTTTGAATAAGGCGACTGCCTCTGTCTATTATTATACAGAAATCTTTTAATGAAAGCCACTTCAGTTATTGATTAAAATATCAATTAGCGAGTAAACCAGATACCATATTGCTTCAGTGAAGCAATGATATTGATCTATGGTATCTGGTTTATTCCTAAAGTGCTATAGATCTGTTATCATGCTTCAAACTTCTCGAATATTATGTTATCAAACTTTTTCTCTATGGCAGGCACTATTTCCTTACGGTCAACTGTCCATGCAGAAGTCATTGCTCCCATCCTGCGGCAAATTGAAAACGCCAGCTTGGCATCCTGATACCGATATGAAATAAAGTGTGGCCTTCCCAGATAATTATATAGCAGCCATGATATCATCAAGCGCCGATGCAGTGGAATCGATCGTGCTATTGTTTTGCCTAACGCCAACTCGTAGCAATAAAATCCCATTGATAGCTGCCCTCGCATGACCTGTGGGCGATGAGTCCGAAACCATTCCAGTATTGAATAATCAAAGCTTTCAATGACATAATTGCAAGGAAAACGATCTATCATATCCATTACTGTCTGACAGAGTGTATTCACAGTGCCACCCGGTAGTCCGGTCTTAAATTCCACCAAAACATTCGTCTTATCCTGAACTAGTTGCAAAAATTCTTCCAGCGTCGGAATCGTTTCCTCTGTATTCAGTAATCGAAGTTTTTTAATTTCATCAATTGTCAGCATCTCCGGCGGTCGGGCATCATTGCACATACGCCTTAGGAAACCGTCATGAAAAATAATCGGAACTCCATCCTTTGTTAAGCGTACATCGATTTCTATGCCATACCCCTTTTCTATCGCTCTTCGAAAGGCCGACATGCTGTTCTCCGGAATCCCGGTTTGATTATTATAGAGACCTCTATGCGCAAATTTCTGTTCTTTGAAAAGCTTTTTCATATCTTTTGACGGTCTTCGGGGTGCAATCATCCAGATCAAAACCAGTACAAGGATTAGAACACCTAATATGCATAATTGTATTATCACTAATCATCCGCTCCTAACACATCAGCCGCTTTTACATTAACCGGCTTACAATCTCCATGCTTTATAAAGAAACATGTAATAAATGCTAACACCATGAACAATGCAGTATAAATGAATAACCCTGCTTCTGCTATGTTATCCATCACAAGACCACATAAGGACGGTGTAATAATCTGTGCAATGGTTGATGCTAAATAGTAATAGCCCATATATCTTCCGGAATCCTTGTCTGAGCAAAGCTCTATTACCATTGGTCCGACATTTACACTCGCAAAGGCAAAGCCCATACCATAAATTAAAAAGATTGGTGATAATAATCCATTCGTTTCTGCTGTAATAAAGTATAATGCAATTGAGGTTATCCCGATAATCGCTAGTCCTATCATTGTCGTTTTTCTGCGGCCGATCTTCGAAGATATCATTGCCGAAGGAATGCAGAAGATCAATACAGAAATAACACGAACTAATAAGGGCTTAGAGATTTCTGCACTGGACATTCCTAGATTGTTAATCGCATAAACACTAAAATGCGTTGTTGTTGCATTATACCCCATATACATAAAGGCAACTAGCGCCAAAATAAAGCAAAGGCTTTTGAATACCTCAGGAGAAAGCTTTTCATTTAATTTTACAGTCTCCTTTTTCTCTACGTAACCAAAACGGATATTATCCTCCTGTACCTGTTTCACAATCTTTGGTTCTCGAATTACGAGGAGATATATGAGAACTCCGATGATCATAAATATCGTGCTGATAAGGATTAATTTGAAGAAGCCACCATATACGGATGCCAGCTTCGCATTCAGTACTAAGAATACCACTCCTGCCAAACCACCCATAATGTTCAGTATAGCATTTGCTTTTGAGCGGTGAGGACGGATAAATAAATCAGCAACTAGCGCGGTTGCAGGGCTTCTAAACATTGACATTAAGAACACTGCTACAAGCAGCGTGATCATAAACAGTATGATCACTCCAGTATTATCCTTCATGATCTCTGTAGCCTGATTGATAACAGCTGCTTTTGCTGCCGCATCTGCTGCCGCATTATAGGCCTCCGGTATTCCGGCTGCGTCTAATTTGGACAGTTGTATATTATCTGCAATTGTCATACCAATAAAGCCCAACACACCCCCGATGGTTCCTATAATGATAAAGGGTGTTCTTCTTCCAAGTCGTGAATTGGATTTATCCGATAATGCACCAAATAGAGGCAGAAATATCAGTGCGACCAAATTGTCTATACCCATAATTAGACCACGCATCATAGAACTCATGCCAAAATGGTACGCTAGCATCTGAGGTACTATCGTATCATATGCTTGCCAGAATATCGTGATTGCAAAAAAAGGCAATGCAACCAGTACAGCTCTCTTGTAGCTTATTTTTGGTGTTTTCATTGTGTACTCCCCTTCTCTTTTCTTAAAAACGTAATAATTCTCCCAATACAGTCTAAACGATCGTTGCCCAGCAGAACATTATGTTCGCTTTCCATATAACAGTGACAGCTTTTGATAGATCTGATTCGTTGTGAAGCCCGGTCAATGGCCTCCGGATCTGCTATCTGATCCGCTTTTGAGTAAATCAACAAACAGTCTGCCTTGATTCTCTCCAGATCAGAAACCACTATTTTTCCGAAATCAATCAAGCATTTTATTCCCCATAATGGCATTGCAGGATATCCGTACCTGCTATTATCCAGGCCATCATTCTTTAAACTGCGCTGCGGTAGGGGAATTAATTTGTCACCGTTTCCTACCAGGTCCATTTCATAAAAGCGCTTATCCTTGATCTCATAGCCCGGGGATAAGAGAACCAGCTTCCCAAGCTTTTCCTCTTCTGCATAGTTCTCTGCCAGCCTGGTAGTTAGCGCTCCCCCCAGAGAAAGTCCAATCAAATTCACTTTTTCATAGCTTTGAAAAAGTTCAAGCAGTTTTGCCTCGCAATGGGAATACCAAACCTGCTCGTTTACCTTACACAGATCCTCCGGCTTTGTTCCATGCCCCGGCAGAAGCGGTACTATAACATCATAACCGAGCATCTTCAGCTCCCTTGCAAGCGGAATATATAGACCGGGACTTCCTGTAAAACCATGGATACAAAGACAGCATTCGGAAACGGGACTTTCTGAACGAATTTCGAAGGGAATACAGCCCTCCGATGCATATTGTATACTCAAGATTTGCTCACCTCCTTTGACCTTATTATAGTAGTGGAGAGCAAGAAGAAACTACAGATGTAAAAAATGACGCTAGAAACGTAAAAAAGGAAACCAAATCTGACTTTGTTCATCAGATCTGATTTCCTATATATTTTGTAAAGCTGTATTTCGCATCGGATATTTTGATACTGACCGGAATTTGTTCTCCATTTTCCAGAATAACGGTATTTCCAGTAATATATCGAACATAGTCCATATTCACAATATAGCTTTTATGACATCGTAAGAAACAAGGATGGCTTAGCTCATCATAGACATTAGTCAATCGTTGATAGAAGGAATAGGATCTTCCATCCTCGGTGTGAAGATGGACAAGTCGAGCCTGGCTTTCAACATAAACAATATCATTGATGCAGATACGATAGCTTCCCTGCTTATTGGATAGACAAATATACTTCTTCTCCTTTGCTTTGATGAGATTCAAAGCCTGATTCAAGGAATGTTGTAGCTTCTCCTGGTCAATTGGTTTTAAAAAATACTGAAGTGCATGGACTCCATAGCCCTCGATTGCATGTTCCTTCGAATTGGTGGCAAATATAATCGGACAATCATTGTCGAAATTTCGGATTTCTCTTGCAATCGATATGCCGTTCGATATTCCCATAAAAATATCTAAGATTAAAATATCATATAAATTCCCTTGCTGCATACTGTCTATCAGGTCTTCTCCACATGAAAATTGGCTCACCTCACAGTTAATGTTCATCTTTCCCATACTCTGTAACACCATCAGAGCAATTCGTTCTCTTTCCGGTGCTTCATCATCACAAACGACGATCTGCAGCATAACTGTACTCCTTTTTATAGTTTCCATCCCAGTGTACTGTCTTACTCACAATTCGATAAGCTCAACTATAATTATAGTACATAATGCAACTGATTTCAAACCGATAATATCAATTCTTGTGCTGGAAAACCCTAAGATTTCTGTAAGTTGTTATAAGTCTGGTATATCGTCCACTGTTGAAATCAACAATGTGATGCGCGATCTGTTCTAATCCACATACGCATCTGTATAATATATAAGAATTACATAAAAGCTACTTAATATTTAGTAACACTTTATTCCATATACTATCAAAGAAATTCAAACTTGCCCTTCGCTAAAGAACATTTACTTAAGAGTATCCAGCTACCAAGGGACCCCTTGCTCCATTTTATTTATGTCCAGTAAAACCTACGAATAATAAGGCAATACAAGGATTGTCACAGAGAAGTATCCTTTTATTGACAGTAATTGTAATAAAGAATATAATACTAGAAAAATAAGGATTTTTAACTATATAAAGGAGAAGACGCATGAAAAAGCTATCTGCATATCTGTTAATTAGTATCCTTCTGGTATTAACATTAAGTGGTTGCTCCTCAAAACCTAAACAATCACCAGAATCGGGACAAAGTATATCAATATCGTCAATACCAGCAGCGAATCAGACAGCCCCCACAGAGGTTAATGCAGTTCCCGATGATATCGATATTAAGCGAGCCTTAGAAAATGAGCTTGTACCGGAAGATATACAACAAGGTTGGGATGATCCGATCACCTTTTCTCAGTTTTGTTCGCTATTACAGAAAGTGATAAAAAGTGTTGATCCTGCCGCTATCGATAAATTCAATCAGGCGGCTGAGCTGGCGCTCCAATCTGATTCACACATGCTTCGAGAGGATGGTATGCTGGCGTTATATTATGCAGCAGATGCTATCGGTGTTGACTTCTCCAATTACAATTGGGAATATATCAATAATACGATTGGTGAGGAGTGGGATAAGCTCTCCTTTGATTACCCCCAGTTTCCCAAGTGGGAGGATGCTGCTTCCTTTGAAGATGCTGACTGGAATTATATGACCAGTGCCTATTTCTATTCCATGGGGCGTGCTTCATTATTTACTAACAACATATTATTTGACTATGATGCCACAAAAAAATCTATGCGGCCTAATGAGAAATTCACCGTGAAGGAAGCGGTTGCTGCTGCAGAACGTTTTATGGACAGCATTACGGTATATGCCTCAATGGAGGAAGCTAACGCAAATACGATATTACAGGATACCATCGAAATAGCAAAAAAAATGCCGACTGTCTCTCCACAGGAGCTTCCGAAATGGCATGGCTATGCAATGGCTCTGTGGGATAATCCCTCTCATTATAATTGGAGATATTTATCTGAAAATACGATAAAGCAGCTCTCAGATATCGGGTTTAATTTTCTCCGAATGGTATATCATTTTGATGAACTTTTTAAAGAAGAAAACGGAACCTATGTTGTCAACCGGACTACCTTTGAGAATTTGGATGATATCATCACCTGGTGTGCAAAGTATAATATACATATCACCGTTCAACTGCACCAGATCCCGGGGTATGGTACCAACGGTCCTAAAGAAAAAGAGATCATACTGGATATCCTGGATAATCCCAGGCATTATGAGCAGGCGCTGCAAATATATGATTATATGGCAAGCAGATACGCCAATGTTCCCTCGAACCTCCTGAGCTTTACCCTGCTCAGTGAGCCTTCCTTGAATTACTTTACCTTTGAATCCCATGCAAAGCTTGTAGAAGACTTGGCAAATACGATTCGAAAGTATACACCGGATCGATTGATTTTGGCCTCTGCTTTATCCTCTGACAGTCAGGATCATTGGACGGAGGCATTATGTTTTCAGCCTAACTATTCTTTGGATAGCTCCATTGTACAGGCGGAAAGCTATTACCCTTGGCACAATCTAAGACGCTCCGCTTTTACACAGCTGATGAACGGGTTTCCGTATGATGAGGCGGTTGTAGTCAGCAACATGCTTCAAGGTGAGTCCAAGCCGCTTACTCTGAAGGGTAACTTTAAGGCAGGTACAGAAATTACCTATTACATAACGAATATGAATACCCCCAGCGAGTACCAAGAGAAAAATTATTTATTGTGTCTGGCTGACGGAAAGGAAATCGGCCGATATTCATTAAGCGGCTTCATTGAAGGTGAGAAGAACTGCAGCAGTATCCTGTTGGACAGTGAACAAAGATTTTTAGTGGATTTCTGTGATAACGGGAATTATAACGGCCTGGAAGTAACCTTTCAATTAACCAAAGCAGCATCTTCGGTTGAGCTTTCCATGAAAGGAACTGACCTTGCGTATCTCGGAATGAGCGATATCCAGATTAAGACACCCTCCGGACAAAACAATTCGTATATAGTGGTAGATAACCGCTATCAGCCTACCGGTATTCGTTATGAACAAGGGAGCTTCACCTCTACCATCATCCACTGTTCGGAGATATGGGAGGCTCCGGCTTCTACCGTTACGCTTCGGGAAGATGGAACGTATACCTGTGCAGAAACCTATAAAAGAGATGTTTATGATTTGAATTCTATGCGGGCATATTATGACAAATGGGAGGCCTGGTCGGAAGAAACCGGCGGAAGCTATCTTCAGTTTGAATTTGTCTCAACCTTTTCTATGCCGGAACAGGTTAGAACCTCATATATGAAGGGAATTATGGAGGTATTTAAGGAATACGATGTCTCCTGGGTCTTTTCTGCTGATTTAACTCAATGCGGTGGAATCATTGTATTCAAAGGAGCCGAAGATATGGCAGCCACCATAAATTTGGCAGAAGCAGAATCGACCTGCATCCTTCCTGCCGACGGAAGCTATTCGGTAAATACCAATTATGATTATCCCTGTTACTATGACGATGCAGTAATCAAAGTTTTACAGGAATATATGAACTAAGAAGATAGTACGATTATCCATACAATCCTGAGAACCTATGTAATCGTCTTGAAATGCCTCCGTGTATACAATTGGTGTATATCAGCCTGCTGACTTGCAACCTAGATGACATATTTATCGTCTATTTATGAGATAACTCTTATTATTGACCTACCAGGAGGAGATTAAAGATGAAAACCTTTCTACCATTGTATAAAGATAAAAAAGGGTTTCTAACCCTTTTCATCCTACTATCGTTATTTGCAGCTGTACTTCTTTTTCCGCCACAAATAGCCCGTGCCTCCGAGAAGCAACCGGTTTATCAGGATGATATCTATCGGTTTATTATTACCGATGAGGCTAAAAAAGAAGTTACTCTGATCGGCTTTGAAGCTGCAGACACCCGGAAAGAACTGATGATTCCCGGAACGGCAAGCATAAACCAACAGACATATACTGTCCGACTTGTAGATCTTCACTGGGATTATTATGAGAATAGTTCATATGAAGATTTTTATGGCGGTGTTGAGAAGCTTACCGTTGCTGATACCTTTAAGGGAACACTCGATAATCCTCAATATGCTTTCAAGAACATCAGTACCATTGAATTTCTAGGAACAGACGTGCCACAGAAAGTAAGTGTGAGCAAATCCAACCGGAGCCAGAATCCGGATGTCGTTTTTATCGTTCCCGTGGGAACAGAGGCGGATTACCGCCAGGTGATTGAAGAGTCCCTCTCCTATTATAACGGCAGTGACTTATATGAGATGAACATTCCTATGAATCCCACTATCATTACCAAGGGTACTACAAACATTGAGAATGGTGTATTCTCCAAAGATGGTTTACTTTATCAAGTGACCTCCTCTGCCATGACGGGCAATGGCAAGGTTCAGCTGATCGGTATTACCAATGAAAAGAAATATTCCTATCTTAATTTACCGAAAGAGCTTACGAGCAACAACTACACCTATCAGCTTACGAAGCTCTGCAGGTTCAGCCTGGTACGCATTGGCGCTGCAGCGATCGTTATTCCTGATACTGTTACTGAGATGGACTCTGCCGTCTTTGATCAACAGTTGGAACTATTATTTTTATCGAAGAACTGCAAGGTGATTCCCTCCAATATGATTACCGATGAGAATAATTACAGCAGCCTCCGGTATGTCTATGTCCCCGAAGGTGTTACCACAATATCTACTAAAGCATTTTCAAACAGTATGAATAACGCGGGTAGCATTATTCTTCCGACCTCGGTGACATCCCTGGGCAAGCAGTCCCTATATAGCTTTAAATATATTACCTTCTTGAACAAAAAGCCGATTGCCAATTTATCTGCTGCCATTAAGAGTGGTACTACCGTAAAGGTTAATTCTTCTGTTAAAAAGGCTTATCAGAAGGCCCTTAGTAGTAGAATATCCATTGTATCAGCCAAGAACGTGGTAAAGTCCACAAAGCTGTCCTTGAACCGCTCCAGTCTGACACTGCATACAGCTCAGAACTTCACGATAAAGGGCTCCCTAACCAAAGGCTCCAACGAAACAGTATTCTGGCTTTCTACAGATGCCGACATCTTCGAGGTATCAGAAAAAGGTGTCATAAAGCCGAAAAAAGCCGGAGTAGCTTATGTAATTGGATACACAAGAACCTCCGGGCTTTATAAGGCCTTAAAAATCATCATTGTTGATAAATGATTAGTAAAAAGAGGTGTTACACCGCTCTTTGGTGTAACACCTCTATTGTTATGCAACTTCCAATCACCACTGATAATCATAATGAAACCCTGAGGTTTCAGCAAAAATGTTAACTCAACAATTAAGGAATCTAGAAAAGAACGGCTTTGTAGCCCCACTGGCGGGATTTCCTACCATCCGTTAAAATGAATTTTATCATCTATATTTCTTTCTATCTGCTTAACTATAACAGCATCGGGAGCGGCATACCCTAAAGCAATATAGCACGGCATAACATATTCCTTTGGGTGATGAAGGATTCCTGCGATATGTGCTGGCTCGTCACCAAGCGGAATACGCAGGGTTCCCGATAATCCCTCCGCCGTTGCCGCTAAAAGAATATTCTCAATACAGCACCAGATAGAAGCGAAGGAATTCAACGAACTTAAAGATTTCGGTTCGAGCAGATCGCCATGCTGTTTGTAAAACGGTAATATTAAGCACCCTGATTGATAAAGCATTGCATTTTGCTTCGGAATCGCGTCCCGATACACATTTTGCTGACATTCATCATTCAATTCCCAGGACTTAATTATAAATTCCACCCGTTCTTCTGATACTTTTTTCGGAATCATTTTAAGTATTGAAGCAATTACTTCTCTTTCGGTAACAACAACAAACTCCCAATCGCGCATATGGTCGTTGGACGGTGCTTTCAGTCCCGCTGATAATACCCGTTTCACTACATCGATATCAACAGGGCGTTCGGTAAAATCACGGATTGTCCTACGTGAGTTTACAACCTCATAAAACTCCATGTTAAACCTCCTCTATTGAAAACGTCGCATTACTCAGACCGTGATAATAATTCACGGTTTCCGCTGTGAATTTATAAACGCAATAATCCTCGTCGTCAACTCCTTTGGGGTAATAAATCTCACATCCGTCCTGCCAAAGAAAAGCCTTTGTGTCATGGTCGGTACAAACTTCAATGGTACCGGTGAATAACGCGCCTTTAAACTGCTCATTGTCGCAGTAATAAACCGATGCTTTCGGGTTTTTCAGAAATTGCCCAACTCGCTTTGAGCTTGTATTGGTCGAAAAATAATGCACCCGAATATCATTACTTTCAAAGACCATCATCGCCTTCATTTGTGGATAACCTTCTTCATTGACCGAAGCGAGATAGGCAATTTTACTGTTATTACGCAGAGCACGGATGTCGGATTTGATGCTTTCATTCATTTTAAATTCTCCTTTTTAATTAGATTATTTAATATCCTTGTCAAGCAATCTTCAAAGGCGATAATTTCATCGTCATTAAAACCCTCGTAGAAAATCTCACTCATCCGCATGGATACTTCATCGTACTGACTTTTCATCTTATCAGCAGCTTCCGTAAGCTTGATTTTGACTTTTCGGCGATCAGACGAGTCAAATTCCCGCTTGATATGACCGGATGCTTCGAGTCTGTCAAGCATACTTGTCAGTGTTGTTTTAGCAAGCCCTGTCTTTTCCGAGAGTTCGCTGATAGGGATATTGTCATCATTCCACAGCACGAACAAAATCCTACCTTGTGCTCCATTAAACTCGTCGACTCCATATTCCGCAAGCTGCTTTTCAAACACGCGCCCTTGAATCTGCTTGATTTTACTAATCATGAATCCTCCATTGGTCTTAGGTATCAGGATTATCACCTCCTCCTATATAGGATAATTCTATATAGTACTATTGTCAATTACTATTTGTAAATTTACGGATTTTACGGATAGTAGGGCAGCAAATAAATTGCTACTAATTAAACTTAATTTATATATTCTCATCAAGACTGCAAATAAGCCACTATAATATAACTAAACCATGTATTAATTAAGGGCATAGCGGGTTTTCGTAGGTGTTCGCTTCATATTTATCCGCACAACAAATTAGAGGATTATAACACCGTCTAGGTGAGATAACCCTCTGTTTTTGTAATACAATTATATAAGGAAAGCTGGAGCAATTCTGCGATCGGCCTCCCGTGGATGACAAGAATTATAAAAGGTTACACACTGCTAAAGATCCAACACCGGAGATTAAAATTAATATAATATCATGCAGATGGTACCTTTTATGTAATAACATCAATAACGCTAATATAACTCCGCTGATGATAATTGCAACTAACATAGTCCCTTGATGTTCTAGTACAATATTGAAATTTTCATATAGCATCGATAATATTGTTGTTAGCAGTAAGCCAGATATAATAGGTAATATCCATGTCTTTAAGGTTTGGAAGAGCACTAGGCTTTCAAATCTACTATAAATAAATAAAACTGCGAAAAATACGGAACAAGAAGCAGCAATACTGACTACATAGCCCACAGTTGCTAGCAAAAGACCAGCGCCCACACTTTGAGTTGCATGAAAGGATATATAATACCCAATTGCTGCAAGCACTTTACTTAAAATCGGCCCGGGCAAAGCATTGGCAATCGGAAGCACCTGACCATAAAACACCTCGGAAGGGATGAACCCATTGGATACAAAGATGGTCTCTGCAATTGTAATATAGGCTTCTCCGCCTCCGAAGGAAATCACTGTTGAGATAAGTCCGTCCTTTAGATAAGTCCCAACTCCACTTACAACAAAAGAGGCTGGCACTGATATAAGAATTAAGAATATAATCCATGTCACCTCTTCTGACAGAAACCCTTTCAGCGTCAGTTTATCTTTTTTATCATTTTCGATTCCTACACTTCCCTTACTATTCCTCATACTACTAATAATGCCATAGCAGGAAAGGGCAAGCATACATATTTTTATTGCGATAAATAATTTTTCATTTGCGATAATCTGTGCTTTACCTGTACATAGTATAAACAATACACTGATAATTCCAGCAATACCTCCCTTAAAAGGAGTGATTTTGCCCTCTGTGAAAAATATAATAAAAAATGAGAGCAACAACAGATTAATCGTACTGATGTCAAATATCGGAGTATGCTTCAGACCTAAAACATTATTAATTTCCTTTCCCGACGTCAGAAAAAATGCCATTAGCATTATGATCCAACCAGCCCCTAAGGTCTTTGTCTGCTTGCAACTCGTTAATACCTTATTAATATAGTTAATCAAAAGCATGATAATAAATACCGAGATACCGACGGATGCAAATTTAATTTGCGTCACTACGTTTCCACCTAGCTGAGACAGTATGGATACAAGAAAAACCGTAATCCCTACTCCCGGAAGAGATACCATGATTGCCGCACCCACCATTCCGGGCAATCCAAAAACTTTTTTACCCGTTGCAGCTGCTAATTTAACCGGCAATGTACCTGGTGTAATATTAGATGTAATAACATAATCATTATAATCTTCTTCCTTCAGTAACTTTTTCTTCGTAACTATCTCTTCTTCAATAATTGGAATTAATGCACTTCCTCCTCCAAATCCGATTAATCCAATCTTGAGGAATGAAAGCAGTAACGAAAAAAATTTATTCATGTCTAAACAACCTTTCTAATGTTCAAGTTAACTAGTCAATTATTCAGAAAAACATGCCGGAATACGCTCATGATAGCTGGCATAAGCTTAGATATAGCAGGGGGCTTTCTCATAATAGCTTCGTAAGAACAAAGATGAATTAAATCCTTCCCATAATACACTGTTCGACTAACAGCATATGGTCCATCCTTGTTCCTATCTATTTCAATTATGCGAAATCCCCTATTAAGCTCTATGATCTATTAGCCGCAGCATCCACAGCCCTGATTTACGTGTCCATAAGCATCCATACTATTCTCTTCCTTGTTCTTCATACATAGATGAACTGCGGACTTTTTGAATGTCATTGGAAGTGCCAGAATATTCGGATTCTGACCGACGAACTTCTTCTTGGCATCCTCTATGGCCTCTTCAAAGGTTTCCCTTGTTTTTAGACCCATTCCTCTTGCATATCCCGGTTCCTCTGCACCAACTATATAGATAGCACTTGTGTTCATCTCAGCAATATGCCCACAGGACATCATCGAAAATCCGTGGAAAGGATGGAACGCATTGGTGAAACGGTATTTCCGGATATACTCTTCCTTCGTTGCAAAGTATTCACCCAGCCTATTCATATCCGGAAGGGTATTCATGTGATCATGCTGAAATAGTTCATAAAGCTCTCTTAAATATGGCCATAATTCATCATGGAAGTAACCATTGCAGGTAGAGGCACAGATGATAACACAATTCTCACTCATAATTCGCTTATATCTCAATACCTGCGCACTTAAGGCCTGCATCATCATGATGGGATTTGTTCCCATTCCGTCTCCGTAATGGAATTTCTGCGGCATTCCAAATACCATAATATCGTATTTCTTCTCTGCCCAATGTACATAGGTTCTCTTGTCTGCCGTCTTCCAACTGATCGGCTGCATCTCCTTTGCATATCCACAGAAGATTTCTATTTGCCTGGACTGAGTATCCAGTACGGCATCACAGCAGAAGAATGGATGTCCCATCTTTTCTTCCATATGCATACTGATTTCGTCAAATTTATTACGCATCAGACTTCCGCTATTTACAGGTGTAAAATCTTTTCTATGCATAACGGAAGGTACATGATGACTTGCGATACTCTGCCAATTGGTAATACCCGTTGCACTATGCTTATAGCCTCCTGAGTATCCGCCGTAAGGGTTCCCCTGTACATGTCCTATTAAAATAGGGATATCACAGTCATAGATATATTTATTCATGTAAACCGGATCTCCACGATGAGTAGTCCCCAGATTAATCATGTGTTCCTGGTCTTCACTGTCATGACTAATAATCTGTCCCGTAGGCCAAAACTCCTCAAAGAGTTCAGGTCCAAAGATTGCCCTTGCATCTGATTCCTTGCTTCTGGGATGCAGTCCATTGGATATAATAAAAAGAATATCCTTCTTTTCCACTCCTGCTGCATAAAGCTCCTTTAATATATATTTGACACTCAGTTTTCTATGGCTGGTCGCCTGTTCTCCGCCCTTTACACGATCCGGGATGATAAAGGTAACTGTACTTCCTTTATGCGCCAGCTCTGTCAGGGTCGGCATCCCAATGGGATGTGCCAGACTATTCAGATATGCTTCTTCTAATTTATCTTCCGGAATAAAGTCCGGATCCTTCACTGTTTCACCAGGGATAAAAACGTCTGTATTCTCTGGTAATTCTGCCGCCATGGTACCATGTCCATATTCAAACTCAATTTTCATACACTACCTCCATAATGCCGCTTTAGCAACATCTCATAGTCTCAGAAGAACAAGGTGCGAGTGCCACTGCACGAACATCGCCGTTCTTCTTGTGCGAATAGCTATTAATTCGCACTGGTCATATAAAGTCTTATAATCTCCAGATATTCCTCAGGATAATATCCGATCTCTCCCTGGAATCTGGTTAATGCAATCAGTCCTCCGTCAATCTCCTCAATGGAAGCCAGCATTGCTGCATTTTCTTGCTTCAGTCCACCGCCGTATACAATATCAATACCACCGGTCTTTTCTTTCACGAATTTTGCAATTTTTGTTATATATTCCTTATCTGCAGGTGTTTTTCCAGGTCCAATTGACCAAATTGGCTCGTAGGCAATCACAACCTTGGAGGTATCCACATCCTTTAAGCCAAGCTCTAGTTGTTGTCCGAGAACCTCCATCCACTGAGCCTGTTCCTCACTTTTCTCACCAATGCAATAGAGTACAGTCATACCTCGAGCGATGGCACTTTTAATTTCCTGATTTAATATTCTGTTTATTGCATCCGTATCCGTGACACCCGCTTCCGCAAGGATACCCGCTTTGTCATTTCTCTCTTCGCAATGGCCAATAATCACCGTTTCACAGCCTACCGAAGCCATAGCTGCAGCCGGTCTGTTGGCAGTAAAGGCACCAAAGTTGCCTCCCATAGAGACATCCTCTCGGTAAACGCTCTGACACCCTATTTTAACCCGGCTGTCCTTTGCTTTTGCAGCTACTGCTCCCATGAGATGTGCCTCCGGAAAATACATAGCAAATTCCACTTTGTCCGGATCATATTTTGTTAATTCTTCTTGCGTATTTGTAATAATATAAGATGCCCAGTCCTTTACGGCTGCAATCCGGTTGACTCCTCCCAGCTCTGCAGGAACATCAAATCTTTTTAGGTTCAGATAGATATGCTTCATTTATATCTCTCCTCTTTTGTATCGGTCAGCCATCTGCTCCAAGGTAACCGCTTCTATCTTTGGTGCTTTTCCAAAGCTTCCGAATTGTACAATCAAGGTACCGACAACCTCATTAACACCGGCTTCTATACAGCTGCAAATACGTGCTACATCCTCATTCGGTATCTCGCCATACATTACTGTATCCATAATCGGTGTAATAAATACTCGAGGATCAAAGGCAGCTTTGTTCTTCTCCATCAGCTCATAGATTTCACCAATGGAGGCACTGGTTCTAAGCGCCGGCTCCTTTGCGAACAATTCCTTCATATTACGTGTTACTGCAAGACGGATATCTGTGTCGACATTAATCTTATTGATTCCGCAATGGGAAGCCTCAATCAACTGATTTACATCGATACCAAAGGCATTTGTCAAATTACCGCCAAGGGCATTAATTTCATCAACAATATATTGCGGTACGGTTGAGGATCCATGGCTCACCAGGAAGCCCTGGATTCTTTCATGGCGCATACACTCCTTGATTGCTATGGCAATCTCCTTACGAATCTTTGTATTCTTCCCCTTATTGGCACCATGCATGGTCCCATAGCTGATCGCCAGTGCATCCACTCCTGTTTTTCGGAAGAAATCCACCGCACTCAGAGGGTTGGTATAAGTGCTGTCCTCACTAAATACATGATCCTCTACTCCTGCCAGAACGCCAAGCTCACCTTCGACAGATACACCAAGCTTATGCGCATATTTTACAACCTCTCTGGTCAGTTCCACATTTTCATCATAGGGCAAGGAGCTTCCATCGATCATAACACTGGTATAGCCACCTTCAATTGCAGCGATACATGACTCTAAATTTCTACCATGATCCAGATGAAGTGCAATCGGAATAGAACTGTCTGCCCCATACTTTTTCACCGCATCCGCTATATTTTTCGCACCCTTTTTCTTATCCTCAAGGGTAGCATTCATAAAATCGCATCTACCACCCATAAAACCATTTGCCAGATCTGCTCCCTGCAAAATTGCAGGACTTCGAAACATCTCATGTACTCCAATCACAGCCTTCGCTTGTGCTACTGCATTCACATTAAATGCTCCCTGTGCATAATCATACTGATCTGCTGCTTCTAAAATTGCTCTCATAGGTACTAACATAATCTCTTCCTCCATTCATTTCATGTTTCTTTTAATTAAAAGAAATCATTTTCGACAATTCCTCACCAATTAAGGGTCTACACCACTCTTTAAAGCTTTCCGTTACACCATTTCCCTCTTGGTTGATATATTCGTCCGGCATAATCCGTTCATGCATCATAACCTCGTCAATCTCTACTAGAAATGGTTCTATCTTATAGGGCAAAGTGGAAACACGTCGAAATGCAACCATTTTTCCACTTTCTCCTTGCATTACAGCCTTACATGCTAATTTTCCTGCTAATATTGCTTCTTCTCGGTCTACGTGACTTTGTAACCCGATGGATGCTCGTCCTAACAATCCTGGCTTTTCACTCCTTGCCTTGTAACCAAGTCTTTTGATTATCAGATTAGCAAGATGGGAACTGATATCTCCAAAATAAACCGCTCTTTCTGTTCGAAAAACAGGCTCTACAATCGGTTCTCCCTTTGCATTTTTGAGTCCTTCACTGGCTACAACTACAATGCCTTTTTTCTTCTCCAGCAGCTTTCTCACATCTTCGATAAACCTATCTTCCTCAAAGGGACGTTCCGGCAGATAAATGAGATCCGGACCTATTCCCTCTTCGTCCTCTGCTAATGCACTGGCTGCGGTAATCCATCCTGCATTTCTTCCTTGTGCTTCCACGACAACCACATGAATAGGCAGTCCCTTCACATCCGCACAAATCTCTTTTACACTCTGCGCCAGATAGCGTGCCGCACTTCCGTAGCCAGGGCTATGATCCGTAATAGAGATATCATTATCTATTGTCTTTGGAATTCCCATAACTTTAATATCCAGCCCCTTACATAGGCAGGTCTTATAAAGCTTGCCACAGGTATCCATTGTTCCGTTTCCACCATTGAACAGTACATATTTTATATTCTTTTTAGCAAGAATTTCGGACATATTATCATAGTCTTCCTGCTCAATCTCATCTCTTGAGGTGCCAATTGCACTTCCCGGAGTCTGAAGCAATAATTCCAGATTACCCTCCGGTACATTATCCAGTTCAATCAGATCTTCTTTTAATAAACCGCCGGTTCCGTTCCTTGCAGCATAGATATGAGTCAGCTCAGAATGTTTCTTAGCCTCTATTATTGCACCATATAAGGAAGCATTGATCACTGCTGTTGGACCGCCGCCATGCACAATCAATAAATTTCTCTCTATCATAATCAATCATCCTTTCCTTCTCCATTTAAGCATAACCCATAGAGGATTTGTAACTTTTTTACGCAAACGTTTGCCTGCCCTTTCTATTCTCCTATATGAGATCTTTCCACTCAATGATCCTGTCCTTGTATTATAATAATTCTTCGTTTATCAGAATCGCCCTTAGAATACTGGTGCATTTATACTTTCTCTTCCCTGCTCCTAAGCCAACTTGCTGTATGGAATATCCCCTTGGCAGCTCCTTGTCTGTACGAATCGCTGCGGCTATGGCCGCCCCTGTAGGTGTGACCAGCTCACCCTCCACATCAATAATCTGAAGATTCAATTGATGTACTTCGTCTATATTCTTAACCGCCGGTACCGGTACCTGCAGTAGTCCATGCCGGCATCGTATGGTTCCTGTTCCGTCGGCGATGTGAGGAATAATCGTTTTGCTGATCCCAAGATTATCAAAGCAGACTGCTGCCGCAACAATATCTGCAATAGAATCAACCGCTCCCACCTCGTGAAAATGAACCTGTTCTACTGGAACTCCATGTGCTTTTGCCTCGGCCTCGGCAAGAATTCGAAATATCTTCATAGACAGGCTTTTGGCACCCGAGGTCATGTCTGCATTTTGAATGATATCCTCGATTTCCCTGATACCCCTGCATTCATGATCATGTTGTACCTTCCTTTCCAGGGGATCCCCTGCTTCTCCATGAAGATACTCCATGTTATGATCATGATTTTCATGTTTTTCATCCAGAACTACCATAAAATCACAAGCTTCAATGCCTGACTTTTCCACTCTGCTCACTCTTACTTCAAATCCTTGAACGAAAAGACTGTTCAGAGCCCTTAGCATTATCTCCTTATTCGCACCCAAATCCAGCATAGCTGCAACGAACATATCACCGCTAATACCAGAGCTACAGTCTAAATATAATACCTTGTTCATACCTTCCTCCTACCATTACTCTTCTACCACTATTCTAGCATTATTACACAAACTATTGAGAAAATTATACGCAAACGTTTGCCTATTAAGGATGGTTTACCTGCCTTTAGCAGTCACTCGCTAAAAATGGTATGCTAATCGCTCCACTCTTACTGAGCCTCTTAACACACCATCTTTTGTACTTATCTATTACATAAATAAATGTTCTATATTCAAATCATGGATTATCTGAAGGATTTCTTTGGTTCGGCTACATCCGAATTTTTTTAGTAACCCCTTTACCTGTGTCTTTATTGTGCTGGTTTCCACACTTCGTATTCCGGCAATTTGATTAACCTTATAGCCCTGTAATAGCAGTTTTAACATTTCTCTCTCGGTTGGCGTTAGGTTTGATATATTATTAATGAAGAACAGAAGACTTCGCTCACTTTTCTGAAGTCTTGCAAACTCCTGCATGATCGTTTCATGAATATTGCTTTGCATAACCGGATGTCCTTCATATGCACAACGGATATGATTCAGTATATCTTCATCTTCACAACCTTTTACCAAATAATCCGAAGCACCTGCTCCCATTGCAGTCACTATGATATCCCTTGTTTCATGTGCTGTCAGAAAAATAATATTTGCTTCCGGATTTTCTTCTCTAATCTTTTGTGTCGCTAGGATACCCGCATTCATCACTTCCATTTCAATATCCATCAAAATAAGATCGTAATTAACATCTCTTGCCAAACTAATAATTTCTTTTGCGCTTGATGCTTCTCCGACAACTTCCATATCCGGCTGTCCATTGATCAGTTCACTCATGTCCTCCCGTAATAATGAAAAGTCATCTGCAATTAAGATTTTAATTTTTTTACTCATAATAATAACCATGCCTTTATCAAAGCCTGCAAACCTTGGGCCGCAGGTAGGTTCACTTTTTTCGTGTTATGCTGTATCCGGTAGATTAATTACTGATACTTAGGTAGCAATATATAAAAGCTGCTTCCTTCTCCTTCCTTACTTTCCACTCGCAAAGAACCAAGATGGCTCTTTACAATCTCTCTTACATAATATAATCCCATTCCCCAGTTAAAATTAGAATTTTTACTTGAATAAAAGGGTTCGAATATCTTTTTTGCCTGACTCTTATTCATACCGCAACCATTATCCCTCACTTCAATTACTGTATACAGCCTCTCATTATGACATAACAGTGATACTTTTCCCTCTTCCTTTCGGTCCGAGTTTAGTACCGCTTCCTGAGCATTAATCAGTAAGTTATATAAGGCCTCACATAAATTAATCTTATCTGCCAGAATCATTGTATTATCCCCAATATCAATATACACGTTCACATCCGGATATTTCTCATGAAAAAGCTCCAATGAATTTTCCATGATTTCCTTCATACTGACAGGTATCATGTAAATTGCATTTGATTTGACACATCGATACAACTCTTCCATTCTGCTCAGCATCAAATTATTAACCTCTTCCAATGTGGCTACGTATTCTACTAGCTTTTGCACATCTACCTCAGGTTGCTCATATAATTGCCTGATACGTTTATAGATTACCTTATTGGATAATAACTGATTCTTCATACTGTGTACAAACACGGATACTCCAACCTTCACAGAATCGAATTTACGTTCCATAACCATGTCTTCTTTGTTATCCATATAGTTTCTTCTCGTGAAACGAAACAAACTATAGAAGCCCAGTACACAGCAAATTACGCTAATAATTACTAAGGTCAAATAGCTAAATAGCGAGGGATCCACCTGCATATACCCTATCCCTTTATTCCAAGAAAAAGTATACCAGTAAAAATGATAAACCTGCCCCGGATCCTGTTTGTAATATAGATAATATATTCCGGAGAGCGCAAACATACAGACCATGATCTGGCTGAATTGTCTTCTGCAAAATTTCATTGTGATAGATTTAAATTCATAAATTAACAGAAAGGCCGATATGAGAAGATATGCCGTCATCCAGAATAACGATCCGTACACCAAAATAATCCGGATGAATGGCTTGTCCAACGTAATAAGCCGATAAACCCAGGGAAAATAAAGAACAAGCGTTATCATCGGTAATACAGCGACAGCTTTGGATATCCAAAGGTTTTTTCTGATGAAAGGAATCATGGAATAGCTCATTGCAAGTTCTATCAAAAAAAGAGGAAATAAGGTTCTACCCAAAGCAATTAGGTAGCCCATCTGATTCAAGGTTATCAAAAAGTATTGTATCTTATTTTTAATCTCCCTTGAGAAATAAAATAATTGTATTATTTCATTTGAAATACCGCCTTTTTTTGCTATAAATATCATAACTCCGCAAATTTCGAGCATCAAACTTAAACACAACCCAAAAAGATAGATTGATTCCTTACTCTTTTTTAAGAACAAAATTAGCACGGAGGCTATCACAAGACAGGCGGTAAGTATAATCAGCATTTCCGTTTTCCTCAATTTCTATGATTGATTGGAGTGTCAAAAGCCTTACTAGTAACATGAATTCGTCAATTCTGGACAACAATTACTCTGTACTTTTGCGTGATGCAGGATATAATACGATGAGCAACTGTATGAGACCGTTGGTACTTAGGTCCTGTATTTTAGGACCTTATGTACCACTACGTGGCTCATCCAAGCGAGAGCGTGTTGCGAATGAACTATATTCTGTATCACGCAATAATATATATTACTGTGCAAATTGACGAAATATTATTTATATATTAGCTTTTGACACTCTAATCATGATTGATGTTTTTGGATTTTTTTCCCTTGAACAAATACTTCAAATATGTCATTGCTATCATCCAGAATGACGAGATCTGCATCTTTACCATCTGCAATAGATCCCTTTTTATCATACATATTGATTAACCTTGCCGGATTTTCAGTCAAAAGTGGAAGTACTTCTTCCAGTGGTCTCCCTGTAAAGGCAAGTAAATTTTTCAAGGCAATATTCTGTGTTAATGTACTTCCTGCACGTGTTCCATCTTCCAGCTTTGCATCCCCGTCCTTCACAATAACATTATTTACCCCTAACTTGTAATTGCCATCCGGTAAACCTGCTGCCATAATTGAATCTGTAATTGCAATAACTCTATCCAAGCCCTTGGTTTTAATTAACAAGCGGACTACTCCCGGATGTAAATGTCTTCCATCGCAAATCGCTTCGCAGTAAATATCTGATTCTAAAACAGCTCCCATGATGGCTGGGAAGTGCTGATGCATAAGCTTCATTGCGTTAAAGGTGTGGGTGCAAGCAGAGGCTCCATTATGAATGGCCTTCCAACTGGTATCATAGTCTGCACCGGAGTGACCAATCGCTACTGTCATTCCAAGCTCTATCATCTTAGGAATATCATCCACAATACCTTCTACTTCCGGTGAAACTGTAATGTACTTTATATCTCCTCCCGCAAGGCTTTGATATTCTCGCAGTAACGGCATATTGGGCATCTGCAGTAAATGTTCCGGCATTGCCCCCTTATATAGACTGCACAAGAATGGTCCCTCCAAGTGGATTCCTAATAAGTTAGCTCCCTTATGTTCCATACTTTTATGCTTATTAAACTCATCAATGCACCATTTTGTTTGCTCCTCGGTATCGGTAAGTACAGAAGCCAACCAGGAGGTTGTTCCGTAGCTGGCTGCTGCTCTACATATTGTTTCCAATCCCTCAGCAGTTGCTCCATTCACATCCACCCCTGCAGCTCCATGACAGTGTATATCAATAAAACCCGGCACAACTTTTTTACCTGACACATCAATTATACTAGCCGTTTCAGGGAGTTTTTCATTTGCCGGAAGTAATTCTATCTTCCCGTTATGAATACCAACCGTCATTTCTTCAAAAGAATGATCGATATAAACTTGCCCATTCGTTAAATAGTATTTAGACATAAGAGCCTCCTTTATTCCGGCAGATTAGCGACAAATTCTGTAAGCTGAATATTAATATCCGGATGCCCTTGTAGCAGACTTACCGGAAAATGTGCACTCTTTTCTCCATAGGCCGCATGTCTTACAACACTTCTGTGCCAATCACGAAAACATCCCAGACGGATCTTTCTTGCTTGCGAAATTTCATTGATTCCAACTGTAATGCAGTACTTTGGCATATCATCCAATGCTCCATTCAAATCGCCAATCGAATTTACTGCTCTTGTTTCTTTGGCAATTTCCAGTATCCTTGTCTGCAGCTTTAAGAATTCCTCCGGACTTAATTCATCAGAAGCTTCATTAAATGCTACATGCCCATTAATTCCAATCCCTCCAAAGCATATATCCACACCACCTAAAAGCTTAATTAATTCTGGAATATATGTAATGTTATTTGGATCAGGAAAAACACGCTGGGAGGTTGGCATCACTAATTCCTCATTTATTTTAGAATACACATTTCGATCCATAAATCCACGGAAACTAAGTCTGTGTTCTTTCGAAATCCACTCTTTGTCATCTGTTAGATATTCATCCATATTAATAAACCATACATCTTTTAAACTAACCCTTTCTTCATTTACCATGTCAACAAAATAAGGATATTGTCCCACAGGTCCTACTGGACAGATAAATACTGTTTTCTCTCCCATTGCATTTTTTCGTTTTATTTCTGTTAACATCTCCTCAGCCATTGCCTTGAATACAGCATCATTATTC
>JAEYOY010000019.1 GCA_023411215.1 Bacillota bacterium
AGATTCTTTGCGCATTTTCCGATTCCCATCTCAGGGTGTTCTTTCCAATATCTTACTGCATCTTGTTTAAATTGCTCTGTGTACTGTATCGCCATGTTCATTCCTCCAACTATTTTTATTATACTTAAATATTAGAAGAATTCCATGTCTAACTTGTACTATTTATATTCTAGCACCAACCTTCAGAAAGAGCTTTAGTAGATGGGAAAAACAATTCTGCTAGTACAGCATCGGTCTGGCTTTCAGAAATTGGCCAAGAGATGTCGAGCTCTTGGGCTTTCTTCAAAACTTTATTGACCGTCTTCTTGGAAACACTGCAGCTGTAAGCAATGTTTTGTTGGCTGAATCCGAGGCTTGAAAGGCGTAGGATTTCGCGATATTTGGTCATGTGATGACCTCCTTACAATGTATTTACACCGTATGATGTATAGATACATTATAAAGGAGTTATATAGACGGTTTCCATCATCGGAAAGACGGTTTCCGCCAAACCGGAATAGCGGTTTCCTGTCACCGGACAGATGGTGTAATCAGTTCCGGATTATTCATATATTACCTATGTTTTGGGTGAAATGAAGAGAGAAGGGCAAAAGGCTATATAAAGATACGTTAGGAAAGCTTTTATCCTGCATAAGATATCAATAAAAGATTTATAGCGGATGCATAAAGAGCATCCGCTAATTTTTTATATATGAATGTTAATCAATATTATAAACAATGGCATAATTAAGTAATATGTATCCGGAGTTGTAATTTGGGTATTTAATAACTTCTTCCTTAATATAAACTTCATTCCACTTATTCTTAACCCATCCGAAAGAACTAATATTATTATTGCAATAATAGCTATCATTTCGTATAACTTCAAAATTATCAGAATCATAGAATGAAGTATTTGGGATACTACTATTTCTATCTATAAGTAGACAATTATAAATATCCCCAATGGACCTCATAATCCATTGAATCTTATCATCTTTTATATACATAAAGGCCATTGGTTCTTCTTGCATTTTCATTATTTTAATTGCGGCTGAAGGTATTGAAACGCCGTACTTATCTGATAATTTTACAATGTCTAATAAGGTCGTATGCTCCTCTTTTTTGAGAATGCTCTTAGGTAATAATATTTCGGAAGCAAAATAATCGGCCTCTTTCTCGTAAATAAGATTATTAATACTCTTTGAGGTTAGTAACTCATCAACATTGCAATTATATATTGGCCTTAAATGATCTTTTATAAAATAATGTCCTAACTCATGGCCTATTGTAAAATTTATTCTACCTATACTTTTGATTGCTTTATTAATTAGGATTTTTTTTATACCCTTATAACACAAGAAGATGCCATCACATTGACCGGTATCGACAAACAACATTTCAATATTTAAGACGGAGAGTAGGTTGTCTAATTCTATGGGATATAAAATCTTATAATCTGAAACAACTTTCTCCGCTACTTTTGATAATTCCACTTCTCTAATTTGCTTCATTCTTCATATCACCTATTATCTTTATGGTATCTCCAGTTAAAGATCCTTTTAGATTCCTAGCTGCTATTTCAAAACCTTCATCAAAGTTAAATGATTGAATATCTTTAGATAGAATAAATAATTTGCCATCAACAATAATCGGTTTTATTTTTTCTTTGTAAATTACATCATATATACCAGGATGCATATCAATAATATCCATAAATGAATCAGATACGTCTATAATATTTACGTCCCATTTCTTATCATAAACAATTCTGGTTAACTCTTGAGCTAAGATAGCAATACTTTCGTCTAAATAATATTCATCAGGGTGGTCTTTGCATATAAGTTTGGGCATGTTAGGAAATATAATAGTTTTATCGAACCAATATCCATTAATATCTCCTCGAATTTCAGACAATTCCTTACCACATTCAATACAATTTCTCACCATTATTTTCTCCTCCAATTATTATGATCTAAGATCCAAATATTTAAATCTGGATAATATGCTGTTACTAACATACCTGCATTGTTTTGGTATGCTACCACAGCAAAAAAAAGAGGTGGTAGGTTGGTAATATCTTGAAAAACGAATTTAATATCTCTTTCTTTAGTTTGAATTTCTATTAATGTACCCTTTTTTATTGCTTCTATGACATCAACGTATCTAATTCCCCTTTGAGATAGTTGTTTAAAAGCATGATCACTAGTTATCAACTTTCCATATTTTGCAAAATTTCGTATTGCAGTAATTTCTCTAGTATATTTTGTTACAAGTGATTTGTCCAGGGTGGTATTATTTGGCATCTTTTATCCTCCGCTGATTAATACATATAGATATCAAACGAATATCCGTTCTGTAATATTTTATACCTTCATGGCATGGATATCAAGAATAATTTACCAATATTGGAGAATTAATGTAAAACATTTTTAATGTAATATAACCACATATTATCTAGTTGCATTCCCTGTTGCATTCCCAAGGCAAAAAAAGAAGGCTTCCAAAGTTGATTAAAACTCTGGAAGCCTTGACTTTTCAGTAATGCAGTTGAGGGGACTTGAACCCCTACCCGGAAACCCGGACTAGAACCTGAATCTAGCGCGTATGCCAATTCCGCCACAACTGCAAGGCATGTTCCATTACTACGGAACGAATTTGATTATAACATAATGCTTTTTTTATTTCAACAAGAAAATTAAAATGTTGTTCGAATTACGAATACATAATTCTACAATATTATTACTTCGCTTCCGATGGTTTGGAAGCAACCTTGGTTTTCTTTTGTTTTCGTGGTCTTTTACAGTACGGCTCGGGATATTTTTTGTGCGTTTTATGATGTTCGATGCATTCCTCGCATTTGCCATAGCGCATGCACTTCTTGATGACACAGGGACAGGTGTCAGTTCCACATTCTAACATAGCGAATCCTCCAGCTGAATAGAATTAAGGTATCAGGTGGATACTATTATAGGATACATGTCTGGGAGGTGATAGTGTAGATGTATGGTAAATAAGTAAGAAGTAAACAGAAAAAATTAATTAAGTATTTCATAGAAAAGGTATTGACATTAATACTGCAACGTATTAAAATTGCTAATGTATTCCTCGATAGCTCAATGGTAGAGCACACGGCTGTTAACCGTGGGGTTGTAGGTTCGAGCCCTACTCGGGGAGTTATTTTTATGTAAAAAGCTGTTTCAAATTATTATTCGTTGCATGAGGGAGGCTGTTGCTTTTACCTCATTCTAGTAAAATGATTTGAAACAGCTTTTTTACATATACTATGTGTTACGTGGCTTAGTCTGCCATTAGTTCTCCTGATGTACTCAGGCTCATTCGGTTTCTATCTGGTCAAAAGCGCAATGAGCGATAGAAGAGGAGTGGTTGTGTTGAATAATAAGTCGGTATTTTGGTAAATCTAACCTTGAGGTGAAAACAATGCAGACTATATGGAAAGAAAACGGTACCTTCGAGCGTGGTGGGATAGAACGGGGTGAATCCCTATGGGTTCAGGAGGAATACCGCTATGATCAGAGTAATGTTAAGATAGCAAGACCTACTCTGATGGAGAATATCAGTATAGAGGTAGCCGTCCTCGGCGGCGGGTTGGCAGGAATACTTACGGCATATCTCCTACAGGAGAGAGGAATACCGGTTGTGGTACTGGAATGTAATGAGGTAGGAAGTGGTATGACGAAGAACACCACAGCCAAGATAACCTCCCAGCATGGCCTGATTTATAATAAGCTTTTAAGCTATAAGGGCGAAGAGAGGGCTTTGGAATATGCCACGGCTAATCAGAAGGCGATTGAGATGTACGAGGAGATCATTAATCGCCGGCGAATTGATTGTGAGTTTGAATTTATGCCGAACTATATTTACTCCAAGGAGAATGAGAATAAGATTAATATGGAGGTAAAAGCGGCGAGGAAGCTGGGACTTCCGGCTGAATTAACAAAGGAAACAACCCTACCTTTCCCGGTGAAGGCGGCGATACGTTTTGATCGGCAGGCACAGTTCCACCCACTAAAATTCTTGGATGCGATTGCGAAGCAGCTTACCATCTATGAGAATACCAGAATAACTGAGATTCGTAGTGACGGAACGATCCTTACGGATGGAGGAAGAGTGCGTGCCAAATCCATTGTGATAGCCACCCATTACCCATTTATTAATCGGCCGGGTTATTATTTTGTGAAGCTGCATCAGGAGAGATATTATCTGTCCGCCCTAGAGGGTTGCTATACCGGAGCTGCCAAGCGGTTAGATGGCATGTATTTGGATGCCGATCCCCAGGGATTTTCTCTTCGAAATTACAAGGATCTTGTTATATTTGGAGCAATCAATCATAGAGCCGGAGAATATAAGCCAAAGGATGCTTACCGAAGGATAGAGGAGAGTGCCAGACGCTACTATCCTGAAGCGAAGGTAAAATATATGTGGTCAAATCAGGATTGTATGACTCCGGATTCCATTCCTTATATCGGAAGATATTCGGCATCAACACCAAATATCTATGTGGCAACCGGCTTTAATATGTGGGGGATGTCGAGCTCTATGGTGTCGGGTATGATAATTAGTGACATGATCATGGGCAAAAATAATGAATATCGTAAGGTGTTCTATCCCAGACGGTTGATGTTCTCCGGCAGCAGGAAGATGCTGATGGATGTTGGTGTGATCTCAAATAGCCTGATATCAGAGAACTTTAAGATACCCCGTGATAGCCTGAAGGACATTAAGGTAGGACAGGCAGGTGTTATCAACAAGAACGGGCAGAAGTACGGAGTCTATCGTAAGACGGAGGATCAGTATTATTTTATCTCGACCAAATGCCCGCATCTTGGCTGCAGCTTAGAGTGGAACCAGAATGAATTAACCTGGGATTGCCCCTGTCATGGCTCACGGTTTGACTACCAGGGAAGACTAATCAATAATCCTGCTATGAGAGACGCCTTTGATGTCTGTCAAAGAAGGAAGAAGAGCTGATATGCTGCCATAATACTTCATTTTGGGAGGAAGTGCTATAAAGGAATACAGGAAGCAGCATGGAAAGAGTGGGTGATCTCACTCTTTTTTTTGCTGTTATTTATATATTCAATATTTCATTGATCTGGAGGATATTTGAACGATGGAACAATCACATTTGTTAGAAATGTCTAATATTGACAATAAAAATCAGGCATTGTATAATAATAAAGCGATTTACTAAAGTGTTTTCTGATTAAGTCCGGTGAGGAGATTTTTAAATGACAATAAAGGATATTGCAACACTTGCGAATGTGTCTATTAGCACTGTTTCAAAAGTTTTGAATAACAAAGATGCTGATATTAGCGAGGAGACAAGAAAAAAAGTACTAAAATATGTAAAGGAATATCAATATACGCCATATTCAAAGATAAAAGAAAACGCTTTCGGCAGATCTTATACATTCGGTTTGATTATTCCGAGAGATTATGAAAATAAGGATATTTTGATATCAAGTGTGGAGAAAACAGGAATAAAAAACGGATATCATACATTGATTTATTTTACAATGACTGAGGAAGATGAAGAAAAATACGTACAGATGTTAACCAGCAAAAATATTGAAGCCATTCTTTTATACAGTATAGGAGATGCAAAAAAGGCGATCGATATTTTATGCAAAGAAAATATACCTTTGATCTTATTAAAAGAGGAAAAGGACGATAGATCTTCAGCCCAAGTATTTGTCGATTACAAAGAAGCAGGCTATTTGGCCGCACATCATGTCATAAAAAACAATCATAGAAATATAGGACTTTTATTATGCAATAATGCAGAGAGTGACAACATAAAGCAGGGATATATGAAAGCTCTTTATGAGAATGATATCTTATTCGACAACAGTAAGGTATTCGAAGGACAGGATGAATTGGATGCGGGAAACATAGGAACTCATCAATTTATTAATATGAATATTACCGCTATTGTATGTGAAAATGAAAAAATAGCCTGTAGTGTTTATCAGACCTGCGGCAGTCATGGTTTACAAATTCCGAAAGACATATCCGTTGTCTGTATAAACGGTATGGAATTGGCTAATATATTAAATCCTAAGCTGGATACTGTGGATTTGGCTATTGACGAAATTGGGAAAAATGCGGTTGAAGCAATGATTAACATAATAGAAAGCAAATTGCTTCCGAACAGCTGCAGTAAACAAGTTGATATATCGTTAATAAGGCGGGAAAGTGTTAGTGATCCTGCTAAAAACACCTATAATCAAAGCAGAAAAATCATTGTTGTCGGCAGTATGAATATGGATGTAACGATTAATGTCAACAGTTTACCTACTGACGGAGAGACACTGATTTCGGACAATGTGGTATTATTACCCGGAGGCAAGGGAGCGAATCAAGCAGTCGGAGCGGGCAGGTTGGGTGGCTTGGTATATGCGATTGGCTGCTTGGGAAATGATGATGACGGAAAGAAAATATATAATAATCTCGTGAAGAGTTCTGTTAAAACAGATGGTATCAATTTTGACCCTAACTTACCGACGGGAAAAGCTTATATTAATGTTGCTAGAAACGGAGAAAGCACAATTGTTGTCTATCCGGGTGCAAATAACAGTCTGGATAAATACCAGATAAAAAGATACAAAGGATTATTTGAGGGTGCTGAATTTTGCCTGATCTCTATGGAAATCTCAAAAAAAACAGCTGAATATACAATTGATTTGTGTCAGGAGACCGAAACAAAGGTTATAGTGAAACCATCCACAATAGAGACACTGGAAGATAAGATTTTGAAAAAAATAGATTATCTTGTACCTAACGAAAAAGAAATTCACCGTTTGGTGAAGGGAGACGATTCGGTTTCACAAAAAGCGGAAGCATTGTTTAATAAAGGGGTAAAAAATGTTATTGTGACACTGGGGAGCAAGGGATGCTATTTGAAAAACAAAGAATATTCAATCTCCCTTATGGCAGCTCCCTTCGAGGCTTTTGATACAACCGGTGCGGCGGATGCATTTATTAGTGCGCTGGCTGTGTTTTTGAGTGAAGGCAATGACTTGATTACTGCAATAAAGTTTGCTACGTATTCGGCAGGAATTAGTATCTCGAGGCTGGGTGCACAACCGTCCATGCCTGATCGAATGACACTTGATGTGTATCAGTATGATATCATAAATTCGACGAAAGAAGTGTTATAATGTAATAATACAAACACGGTTGTATGGGAATCAATAATGGTATGATTAAGAGCAGGATTGCTCGGTATCATACTATTATTTTTTTTGCCAAAAACACTGTCCCATTCTTACCTGACATGATTTCTGCTTCGTCAAAGACCTATGGTTGTCTCTATCTGATTGACAAATGATAAACAATTTTAGTAAATGGATTAATATACATGATTACATAAATAGAGATTGACATATAGAAAATATATGGTAACATAATTTTAAGAAAATAATTTCGGAAAGTGTTTTAGTAATGGAAAATGCACAATGGAAGGAAGGTAAGCGATGATAAAGAATATCTTGGTAGTTGGTAGCTTAAATATGGATTTGGTTATTAATGTTGATAAATTACCGTTGGTTGGAGAGTCAATACTGGGAGAGGATATTTCGTATATTCCCGGGGGTAAGGGTGCCAATCAGGCCTGTGCAATTGGAAGAATGGGCGGAAATGTGACAATGCTCGGATGTGTGGGAAAAGACAACTTCGGGAAGATACAAAAGGAACAGCTTTCCTCCTGCAATGTGGATGTGTCATATTTAAAAGAAAGTATGGATAAACCAACGGGAACAGCTGTTATTTACATAAACGCAAAAGGAGAAAATACGATAGTGGTAATTCCGGGAGCAAATAACGAGTGTGACGTTGCCTACTTGAAGGAACATGATCAGCTCTTTGAGCAATGTGATTATGTATTGCTGCAAATGGAAATTCCGGAGGAAGCCATTACTTATACATTAACCAGAGCAAAGGAACTGGGTAAAACGGTGATTTTAAATCCGGCACCGGCACCGGAAAGTATACCGGATGAGGAGCTGAGAATGATAGATTATATCATCCCCAATGAAACAGAATTAATTAAGCTGAGCAAAGAAGAAAAAGATGATCTGAAGTCTATCGAAAGAGGCGCTAAATCATTGATAAGAAAAGGCGTGAAAAATGTAATTGTTACAATGGGAGAGAGAGGCTGCCTACTCGTTAATGAGAGAATAACCTCCCACTATCCGGCAAGAAAAGTAGACGCGGTTGATACAACAGCCGCCGGTGATTGCTTTAACGGTGCGTTTGTTGTTGGATTAGCAGAAGAGAAAACAGAAAGTGAGGCAATCAAGCTGGCGAATATTGCTTCTTCAATAGTAGTTACAAGAAAGGGAGCGCAAATTTCTATACCTACAAGAGAAGAGACAGAAAGTATTTTTGGGGAAATATAGTAATGGCAGCAAAGCATAAATTATAGGATACTTCAAACCTGTCCAAATTACTGGGGTAGGGGATAAAAAAATTGAAAGGCATGGGTACTAGTATGAAGAGTGAGTATATCGAAAAAATTTACGCCGGTTGGCTTGCAAAGATTATAGGAATACGATTGGGAGCGCCAATCGAAGGTTGGACTTATGAGAAAATCAAAAATATATACGGTGAATTAGATCATTATCCGGTAGATTACAGAGATTTTGCGGCAGATGATGACAGTAACGGACCGCTCTTTTTCTTAAAAGCATTAGAGGATGGCAGAAACGGATATAGTCTGGAGGCACAGGATGTTGCAGAGGCACTTCTAAATTACGCGCCCTTTGAGCATGGCTTCTTCTGGTGGGGTGGTTATGGAATCTCCACAGAGCATACGGCATATTTGAATCTCCGCAACGGGATAAAGGCACCTAGGAGCGGAAGCATCGAGCAGAACGGACATACAACGGCGGAGCAGATTGGTGGACAAATATTTATTGATACCTGGGGACTGGTGACACCGGGGAATCCGGATTTAGCAGCAAAATACGCTGAGAAGGCAGCAAGTGTTACGCATGACGGAAACGGAATTTACGGCGGTATTTTTGTTGCTGCATGTATCAGCTATGCATTTGTGGAAAAAGATATTCTTAGGATAATCGAAAAAGGACTCTCCTATATTCCACAGGATTGTGAATATTATAGAGTTGTGAAAGCTGTTATGAGCTTCTATGCTAAGAACCCGTCCAATTGGAGAAAATGCTTTGAATACATATACAACAACTTTGGTTACGATAAATATCCGGGAAGTTGTCATATCATTCCTAATAGCGCTGTTATGATTTTAGCTCTTCTGTACGGTGAGGGAGATTTCTCAGACACCCTAAATATCTGTAATATGTGCGGCTGGGACACCGACTGTAACGTAGGTAATGTTGCAACGATTATGGGTGTTCGCAACGGGCTGGAAGGAATAGGTTATGATAAATGGAGAAAGCCGATCAACGATTTTCTTACATGCTCCAGTGTAATCGGTTCCTTAAACATTATGGATATTCCCTTTGGCGCCACCTATATTGCCAAGCTGGCATTTGCTATTGACGGGGAAGAAGCACCGGAGCCATGGAAAACTATTATGGAGCAGAGAATTGACGGCTGCCATTTTGAATATCCTGGTTCAACACATGCGATACGTGTTCGGGCAGAGAGTAATGACGCGAATATAAACAATCGGATAGAATATGAACTGATTAACACGAGCGAAGCAGCAAATAGCGGCAGCAGAGCATTAAAAGCAGTGGTCAAGCCGATGTGCCCCGGTGAAAATTTGTACCTATATAAGAAGACTTATTATAAACCAGCGGATTTTCATGACAGTCGTATGGATCCCAGTTTTTCTCCGTTGGTATATCCCGGTCAGACGATTCATGGCAGTGCTTATATTCCCGAATACGGAAGAGAGGCAGTGGTTAGCCTGTTTGTCAGAGAAGAGCACAGTGGAAAGATATATCGGTGCAATCCGGTTCCTTTGAAAAAGGGGGAATGGAAAGAGCTGGAGTGCAGAATACCTGCAATGGAAGGTTCGTTAATTGATGAAATAGGATTTTGCTTCAGTATTCTTGGCCTTCAAAATGAAATGATAGATTTTGTTGGTTTGATTGATGATCTCTATGTGGATGGAACACCGCAGTACTCCATAGAGTTTGACAAAGAAAGGGAAGAGAACTGGAACGGTCTGCATCGTGAGATAAGCCAGATGACAAAATTAAAAGGACTCATGTATCTGCAGGATGGTCAGTTAAATTTATCCTGTGCGGATTTTGCAGAAGCCTATACCGGAAGGCATGATTGGACAGACTATACGGCAACCTTTTACCTTACCCCGGTTACAGGGGAATACCATATGGTGAACGTACGTGTACAGGGCGCAATCCGGTCTTATGCAGTCGGACTGTATCCGGACAATAAGGTGGCATTGCTTAAAAATGATAATGGCTATGATGTTCTGGTGAGTAAAGATTTCACATGGAAAGCAGATACAGAATATAAGGTAGAGATTACGGTTACGAGTAATTGCCTGAAGGCAAAGATTAATGAGGAAGTTACCTTAGAGTATACAGATACAGAGCATCCGTATCTTACCGGTTCGATAGGAGTATCAGTTTTACAGGGAAGTCATTGTAAATATCGAAAAATAACAGTTTCCTAAAGGATGGGCACGGACAATAAGCAAAGGATAGAATAAGCAGTTGATGTAAATAATAAAACTCGCAGGCAAAAATTATAGTATCATATTATTAAATCAGGACTTTTGAGTGGACAGGGGTCCAACTCCCCTCAGCTCCATTTTCAACAAAAAGATTATCTATAATAGAAAGTGCTACAAACCTAGTAAATTCAAGGGTTGTAGCACTTCTTGTTTATAATTAATGAACTTAAATGTTTATTTGGAAACCCCTATAGCGCTAACAGGTATTCCAATGCGTATAACAGGACCAAGATCATCATTCCATCTGACAGGGCATTCAGAATTTAATTCTTATTGAAAATAATACCATAGGTCATTTCTAAAGCCTAACTTTCAATATCAACAAAAACATAATGTGAAAATGAATACGTATCAGGCTCTATACTATATAAAAAGCTGTGAATAATATTGCATTTTGTAGCATAAATGTTAATATTATAGTATATTTTGGCTGCTTCAGGCAATGGATTAGGAATATATGAGGGGAGTATCTATGGATAGACTATTGAAGAAACTCGGAGTAGAAGCTAATAATGATATAAGTGTGATTAAAGATGAACTTGAACAGAAGCAATTGGAGTATCTGGATAAGCTTGACACCAATAGGCTTAAAGTGAACAAGACCATGAAAGAGAAGGACCTTGAAAAAGAAATTGAGAGTGACCTTACAGAGATTGAGGAAGCTCTTAAAACGATTGCATGGATGCTTAAAAAAATGAATACAGGATTAAATATAAGTAAAACAGAGGATGCAAATCCGACTCAAAATAATACTGCTGAGAGTGGCGTACCAGCAAAGGATACGCTTGAGAATAAGGATAATAATGCGGAAGAACTATGTATAGAAGCTGGTAAATATTATAATGGTGACAGGGTTAAAAAGGATTATGAAAAAGCCTTTGAGTTGTTTTCTAGGGCAGAAAAACTGGGAAGTTCAAGAGGACAGGCAGGAGTTGGAAGGGCATATCTGTATGGTATGGGTATACCACAGGATATAGCCAGAGGCTTGGAATTATCAGAGAAAGCAGCAGCTCAGAATGATCCGCAGGGGCAACTTAATCTAGGTAATGCTTATGCAGAAGGTCTTGGCGTGACAAAAGATGAAACGAAAGCAGTAGAGTGGTATACAAAAGCAGCGGAGCAGGGTCTTAGTGCAGCACAACTTAATCTAGGCAATGCTTATCTCAAAGGCTTTGGTTTAATAAAGGATGAAGCGAAAGCGGTAGAATGGTTTACGAAGGCTGGGGAGCAGGGCTCCGTGTCTGCACAAACAACTCTCGGATTCTTGTATAAAGAGGGGCGTGGAGTATCAAAAGATGAAACACTAGCTTATGAGTGGTACGGTAAAGCAATGAAGCAAGGTTCTGAAAAAGCGATGGATGAGATTATGAAAGGCGCTGAAAAGGGCCATGCCAAGGCTCAGTATTATTTTGGCTATATGTATGAAGTAGGCTGTAAATATTGTATTAGAAATGAGACATATGCGATTGATTGGTATCGGAGGGCAGCAGAGCAGGGGGATGCCGATGCGCAGCGAGTACTTGCCCAAAAGCACTGGCTTGGAAGTAATGCCGCTGAGGAAAGGAAGGCTTTTTGGTGGTATACCAATCTTGCTGAGCAGGGTGATTTGAGTGTATGCTATTATCTTGGATGTATGTATAAAAATAGATCAAATGATAAAGAGAGTATTAAAAAAGCAATTATGTGGTACATCAATGCAGCAAATAAGGGCCATACAAGTTCACAATATACATTGGGATACATCTATGAAAGAGGAAAAATTGTTACAAGAGATGAAGCAAAAGCGATTAGTTGGTTTACAAAGGCAGCAGAGCAGGGGCATACCGATGCGCAGGTTAAGCTTGCACACTTGTATAAGGATGGTAAGGATAAAGATTATGCGAAGGCTTTTGAGTGGTATAATAAGGCAGCGGATCAAGATAATTCAGATGCGTATTATGAAATGGGTCGAATGTATGAATTTGGTTTAGGCATTCCCAAGGATGTAATAAAGGCAGCGCAGCTCTATACTAAGGCAGCAGCGGATGACCACCTTCAAGCAGCATGTCATTTGGGCTATCTATATGAGCATGGAATTGGAGTAACAGAAGATAAGGCAAAGGCAGATGAGTGGTATAGGAAAGGGGAAGCATATAAAACTAGAAGTCGTAGATATGGAGCTGCAGCAGAGCATGGTGATCTAGAAGCACAAATGATTCTGAGCAATTATTATATTGAGTTAGGGGATGAACTCAAAGCTTTTGAATGGTGCAGGAAAGCAGCAGAGCAAGGTGATAAAACGGCTCAATTTAATCTTGGTACCTATTATGCAAACGGCTATGGTACATTAAAGGATGAAATAAAAGCAGCAGAGTGGTATACAAAAGCAGCCGAGCAGGGACATGCCAGAGCACAGTTTAATCTTGCTGAGATATATTACGGCGGAGAGGGGATACGCAAGGACGTAATAAAGGCTGCTGAATGGTATAAAAAATCGGCAGAGGGTGGAGATGAGAAGGCAATTCCTAGATTAAAATCAATTGTCCGTAATTTTCAATTTGATAAAGCTGGTAAGTTGGAAGCATATCAATTTTTAAAGGGAATTGATGATGAGAACGAACTGATTCATTATCTGGAGAAGTTTACGTCGGATCATAGTATAGAAAATTTTGTATTTATGCAAAGGATAGCCGAAGAAGAACATGATCCTATTGGCTATAAATTGCTAGGGGATATGTACTATTATGGGCGAGGAACAGTACGAAGTTATAAAGATGCGTATTACTGCTATAAAAAAACTTCGGTTGTTGATATAGATGGTGTGGATTTTGAAGATTTATTCCGTAATGTCGAGGAAGCGATTAATAATGAAATGATATATAACCAAGCAATACGAATGCTTGAGACATCCTCATTCCAGCAAGGCATCGATGCATTAATGAGATTATCTGATAAGGGCTATGCCGATGCACAGTTTGAAATAGGTAAAATGTATACAAAGGGTTATCGTTTACCAAAGGATGAAATCAAAGCAGACAGGTATATGAGATTGGCTAAACAGAACAATCATCCGGAAGCATCACTTTACATAAAGTAGAGTATCTCATAATTTAACAAGGTCATGATTATCAGTGGGTTCATGGGTCGTAACCTGCTGAAAAGGCAATTGAATTAGAATTTATGATAGATTTATGTATTTTTATAAGATATAATATAGAAATAGAAATAATGGTAGGTTAAACCAATATTTTAATTGATAATATAAGAGGACTAAAATGCTGAATCAGAATCAAATATCGAAAATGAATAAGACTGGAGAGCAGCTAACTGCTGATACAGGAATAATAGCCCCACTAAAAATGGAAGTGGCAGCAAATACAACTAGTAACAGATTAAAGGAGCTCCGAAAGCCGCGTTCAAGACAATATATGAATGATTTGGCTGAATTACAGGAAATGTTAGTGTCCCTGGACAGAATGAAAAAAGACAAGCAGGATGATTTAGCACTTCAGGATAAGAAAGAAGAACGCTACCTATCCGAGCACAATTCAATGCTTAGTGCTAAAAACAATTCGATCTATCAACCTGCGAAGAGGAACCTTCTTGATATCGAAGACTCGGACGAGAGTTTCAAAGGTCAGGCTGACCACGATCTATCGTTTGAAGTTGTATCTGATCGTATACAGAAAACAGTAATGCAGGAAAAGGAAATACATAGTAGTTATGAAGGCACGACAGAGAATGCAAAATTACTGATTAATAATCCTGAACTAGAAGCTTTGGAAAAACGCATTGAAGAAAAGCTGAGGCAAATGGCCGAGGTGTATCCCCTTATCAGGGAGTTGCTTAGCATGATATATCCTGAAAGTGAGGAAGAATATTTGATCAGCTGCGGAGCTATTCAAGGGCATGGTCGTACAGTCTATAGCCGGGAAGATATGGCAGTTAATGTGCATGATCCAAAAGTGGCTGAACAGTTAAAAAGAGGATATGACGTATACATGCAATATCATGATTCACGCAATTTCCTCTGTCTTGAGATTTATATCGATGCATTCTGTATCATATATAAGGACGGCATTGTAAAAACAGTTGAATAATTAATATAAGATGTATCGTTAGGAGGATAAAGCTTAATGGTTTTAGGAATAGATTTAGGTACTACCTTCTCTGCCGGCGCATATGTGGATGATAACGGAGAACCCCAGATTGCCATTAACAGCGAATCGAAGAGATTGACGTCATCGGTGGTATTTTTCGATGAGGATGGATCAATTATTGTTGGTGATATAGCAAAGCAAAACGAGATTCTATATCCAGAGGATATTATCTCCAAGGCTAAGATTGATATGGGGAAGCGAAAAGTTTTTAAAACAATTGACAATATCGAATATACTCCCGAGGTAGTATCAAGCTTGATCATAAAAAAGATAGTCCAGGATGCTTCTGCCAGTATCGGAGAGAAAATTGATGATGTTGTCATTACAGTACCAGCTTATTTTATGGATTCACAGAGAAAAGCAACGGAGGATGCCGCAAGGCTTGCAGGAGTCAATCTTCTGACAATAATTGATGAGCCTACAGCGGCAGCGTTATATTATACCTCAAAAAATAAATTGAATAAGGCAAATGTGCTTGTATATGATTTTGGTGGCGGAACCTTTGATGTGACTATTCTTGAAATCGACGGGGAAATGATTCATGTAAAGAATAAAGCAGGACTTTCTAAGGCTGGAGGTACGATGTTTGACCAGTATCTTGTAGATTATGTTTGTGACTATATTAATGAGAAATATGGCATAGATTTAGAGGATGACGAATATCGGGAAGAATATCAGTATTTATTCCGGCAGGCTGAGGAATGCAAGATACAACTTAGCACAAGAACAACCGCAACAATCAGCATGAAGGTAGGAGGTATTAAGGAGAAGATTACAATAACTCGTGAACTGTTCGAGTCCAAGATAGCCGGGGTATTTAATCAGACCGTAAGTAAAGTAAAAGAGACTGTAAGAAATGCCGGTTTGACTATTCAACAGATAGATAAGATACTTCTTGTCGGAGGTTCCAGTAAAATACCATATGTTTATGAGCAACTGACTGAACTATTTGGAAAAGCTCCCTCCAAAGAAATTAATCCAAATGAAGCCGTGGCCCTGGGTGCTGCACTTTACGCTTCGATTTACCGCAAAAATCTCGAACTCGGCAGGACATCCTTCACAGATGTAAGCTCACATAGCATTGGCTTTCTGGTCTATGTGGATGAAACCCATCAAGAAAATCATATTGTGATACCAAGAATGACCAATATCCCATGTGAAATGGAGCAGATTTGTTATACTAAAATTAATAATCAGAGACAAATAAATTTAACCATTACTGAGGGTGAATACAAAGAAGTGGAGTTTATCTCGGTAATTGGGGATTTCCTTATCGATCTTCCTATGGGACTGCCGATCAATACGGAGGTTAAAATCAAAATTACTTTGGATGAAAGACAGCTGATTCATATATATATCAGCATTCCAGATGCAAACCTTGAAGTTGAATATAATATGAAAAGAAATGCTAATCTTAACGAGGAAGAAATAGAAAACTTAAGAGGTTTAATGATACAAAAAAGTGTAATCTGATGCAAGGAGCTTTACGAATGAACTGGATGGAAATCGTTCGATATAGGGAACAAGAAAAATACAGCGAAATTACTGGGATGGCAGATCACACACAAGCAGGAAAGGAAACAGATATAAATCTGATCATTACCATTGCGGAAGCATATTTAAGGCAGCAGCAGTATGTCAAGAGCATAGAATGGTATATTAGAGCGTTAAGTCTGGGAACGGATGAAGACATTGTGACACCTCTATCTGAACTGTATCGATTAACCGGGCAAAGTAGCAATGCCTGGGGGTGTTTATATTCGCTGGCAAAGGAGCGAGGAGTACCTCAAAATCAGCTTTATATGCTGGAATATGAAAAACTACATAAAGAGAAAGCTGACGCGAGTAGGCTGATTGAAGTTCTATCCTCCTACGTCGAGAAAGAGCTGTTTGATCTTCATATGATCGAATTAGCGGAGCTATATATTCTTACTGATAACGAATCGGATGCGAAAAAGCTGTTGAAAAAATGTGTTCGTTTTGCGCAGGATACTTATCAGAACTATGCTAATCAAATGTTAGAGGCCATAAAGGAAGGGAAAGCCAGGAAATTACTTAAATCAGTAAGGATACGCCAGGAATTATATGGCGAATTAGAAGGTAACATCTTGGCTGCACAGGAGGACAAAGAAGGTTATAGAGAAGATACAGAGAAAATGCATGAAGGCGCAGGAAAAGAAGATAAACAGCAAGAAGAACCGAATACGAAGGGTTCTGTAATAGACTACGAGGACAGTAAACAGGGGACCATGAAGAACCAGGGGTTATACAGCCTCTATCAAGTGAAAGAAAAAAAGAAATCGAAATTAGAAATTATAACCTCCATCGAGGATTTGTTTGAAAATGTTGTCGGTATGCAATCAGTGAAAGAAATTCTGCAGTCCTATTACAATATGCTGCAATTCCAGAATAGCCGAAAAATAAAGGGCTTAGGCTACGAAATATTAAAAACCGGTTTTGTAATTACAGGTGAGCGGGGTAGCGGAAAAACCTTGGTAGCAAATTGCCTGAGCTCTCTTCTTAATATGTTCGGAATAATTGGGAATGACCAAGTGCAGGAGGTAAATGTTAGAGAGGTGCAGGCAGCATTTTCCAAGGGGGGAACCAAAGGCTTAATTGATCTATTTTCTGAGCTTAATGATACTGTTGTAGTCATTGATAATATGGAAAAGCTAAACGAGGAGAGTGAAACGGAACAGAGGCTATTACCTCTGTCAGAGGGAATAGCTGAACTAATGGAAACGCGTAAAGAAACTCTCACTGTTATTATGACTGGAACGAAAAGCTTTATGGATACCTTTATCAGTGATGATATCAGGAGTTTGATTTATGCTACTTTAGATATACCGGCTTATTCGGCAAGTGAATTGGTTCAGCTAATCTATATTCTTGCTGAGAAAAAGCAATTTTGCATCAGCAACGCGGCATCTAAAATGCTCTTGAAGAGAATTCAAACGGAACGTTGTATGGGGGATTTTTCGAATACAATTACCTTGAATGCAATTTTGGATGAGGCGATTAAGAACAAAGCCACTCGTTATATGTCTGACAACAGTGAGGCTGATGAAGCGATGTTTTTACTGGAAGAGGCTGATTTTGAGGTACAGCTTGCAGAAGAAGAAAGCATCGGGGATTTGCTCAAAAAGTTAGAGAACTTAACAGGACTGCATTCTGTAAAGCAGGAAGTGAAAAGCAGAATAGAACGTATCATAGCGCAGCAGCAGGCGTTAGAAATGGGTTCGAATCGTTCCGCTGACTTTGGAACACTCCATATGGTGTTTAAAGGAAATCCCGGTACAGGTAAAACAACGATTGCCCGAATAATCGGAAAAATATATCAGCAGCTAGGAGTATTACCCAGAGGTAATGTATTTGTAGAATGTACAAGAAAAGATCTGGTAGGTGAGTACCAAGGTCATACGGCAGTTAAAGCACATAAAAAGTTCATGGAAGCCTTAGGAGGAATCCTTTTCATCGATGAGGCATATTCTTTGGTCCAGGGTGATGGTGACAGCTTTGGGCTGGAAGCGTTGAATACCTTATTAGCGGATATTGAAAATTACAGAGATTCCATTATGGTAATCTTGGCCGGTTATTCGGAAGAAATGGATGAATTTTTATTACATAACCCGGGTATGTCAAGCCGAATATCACATGAAATTATATTTGAGGATTATACAACCGGAGAAATGGCTGAGATATTCTCCTATATGGTTAGAGAACGTGGAATGGTTTTGGATCATAATACCTCGGATGCATTAAAACAGCTCATTGATGAAAAATCAAAGGTAAGAGATTTTGGTAATGCCAGAGGAGTCAGAAATCTGGTTGACAGAGTATTAGGTGCTCTGGATAAGCGACTGGTAGAAATGCAGCTGCAGTGTGAGATACTTGGGAAAAATGATTATGAAATTGTTAAAATACAGGATATCGAAGCTGTATGCGGACAAAAAACGGATAAGGAAAAGTCGCTTGAGGATTTAATGAATGAGCTGAATGCCATGACCGGACTTGCTTCTGTGAAACACCAGGTTCAACAGATGGTAGCCATGATCAGGCTAAAGCAAAAAAGTGAAGAACTAAAGCTTGGTACAAAGGAGTCGTTCGGATCCTTGCATCTCGTTTTTAAAGGAAATGCAGGTACCGGTAAAACAACAATAGCAAGACTTCTCGGGCAGATTTATGAAAAACTGGGAGTCTTGAAAAAAGGAGACGTTTTTGTAGAGTGTTCAAGAGCGAGCCTGATCGGTCAGTATCAGGGCCAGACCACAAAAAAAGTGGAAGAGAAGGTTAAGGAAGCAGAAGGTGGTATTTTATTCATTGATGAGGCCTATGATCTTTGTCATAGTGATAATGATAGCTTTGGTAAGGAGATAGTAAGTACACTGCTGAAAGCAATAGAGGATAAAAGGGATAGCCTTATGGTCATCATGGCCGGCTATGATACAAATATGGAAGAATTTTTTAAGACAAATCAGGGTTTAAAAAGCCGAATGGCCAATGAAATCTATTTTGAGGATTATACGATAGATGAACTGGCAGAAATCTTCTATTACATGGCAAAAGCGAACAATCTCAGAATAGAGGAAGACCTGGAGCCTTATATAAAGCAACATATCGAAGCGGCAATGAATTCTAAAACAGACTTTGGTAATGCAAGAGGAGTTCGTAATCTGTATGAAGAGGTTATGAGAAAGCGTGCGTTGCGAATATCCGAGGTATTGGACACGAAGCAGTTAACCCGAGAGTATTTTATAACAATTATTAAGGAAGATTTTAAATAAAATCAACCTTCTCGACAAATAGATACATATTGTTCCAAAAAAGACAATGCACTATAACAATGCTAACGAAGGAGTCTCTGAATGGAAAGAATACTAAAAAAGCTTAAAATAGATCCGGAAGAGAATATATATTTGATAAGAGAGCAATTGGAAAACAAGCAACTGGAGTATATTGATAAGCTGGATCGGTTACAGTATAATTCTGATGTTATAGAAATGAAGCAACAAATCGAGCAGCAGCTTAAGCTGGAATTGCAGGAAATTGAGGAAGCCCTAAAGTCAGTTTCTATGATAATTCGGATGATTTCAACTGGAATTAGCACTACAAAGGTAGAGAATAAAGATAAACCAAAAGAAGCTGAGTCTTCCATTAAGTTAGAACAGCTAAAAACTACCGGTGAGCAGGGTAACTCCGATCCAAAGAGAGTTACACTTGACTTAGGAAACTCCGGTCAGGTAGAAACTTCTGTCCCACATCCGGAAGCTGACGCTTTATGTGATGAAGCTGATAAATATTTAATGGGTAATGGTGTAGAAAAGGATTATGATAAGGCATTTAAATTATACCATCGGGCAGATCAACTAGGAAGTTTGCGTGGGAAATCTGAACTTGGACATATGTACCTTGCTGGATGGGGAGTGCCAAAGGATTATGGAAAAGCTTACGAATTATCTGAGAAAGCTGCAAATTCTGGTGTTGCCTGTGGGCAATGTAATCTAGGGGTTTTATATGAATATGGACTGGGTGTACCAAAGGATGTTGCTATAGCTGTAAACTGGTACAGAAAAGCTGCAGACCAAGGTAGTGCGAGAGGATTATGTAATCTCGGATACCTATATGAGCGTGGCAGAGGAGTACCGGAAGATGAAGAAAAAGCGCAAGAATTGTATCAAAAGGCGGCGGATCAAGGCTATATGTCCGGCCACTTTGATGTTTCAGAAATGTTTGATATTAAAGCTAGAAAAGCCATAGACGTTGGAGCAATCCGTATTATGGGGTCGTTAGAGCCGAATACAGGGATAGACTTAGATGAGGTAGCTGAGAACCCATATATTAAAGAACATTTTGATTTGTCTCGCGGATATAGAAAAGTAGTATCCTATACTAATTTTTATTATTTGGAATGTTATACTCATCCAACGGAAAATCAGGATAGCAGAAAAATGCTTTTATCGAAAGAAACAATAAACTATATTTTAAGAAAATATCCATCAGATGAATATGAGATTGCTCAAGCTGAAAATCTTTCAATAAAGAGGTTATTTGAGTTTTATAGAGCTAAGTTTGAAAAGATGGATACCATAGGAATTTATAGATTCTTCAAACGATTTCATAATGTAACTCAATGTGAAGAGATATTCAAGAAGATTTCTAAGAATAGTAATATTGAAGATTATATCATGGTTAAACGTATCACAGAGGAAGAAAACGATCCGATCGCATATAAGTACTTAGGAGACCGGTATTATTATGGGTTAGGAACAGAGAGGAATTTCAAAGAAGCATTGAGATGTTATAAAAGAGCTACCACTGATGATAATCAAGATGAAATTGCCGAAATGCTACGAAAAGTAGATGATGCGATTACGAATGAAATGATATATCAACAAGCCATGAGAATGCTAGAAACATCGTCCTTTCAGAATGCTATAGTTTCCTTGGAAGAATTAGCTGAGAAGGATTATGCAGATGCACAGTTTGAGATGGGCAAACTATATATGAATGGATACCGGTTACCGAATGACAAATGGAAAGCACGTACCTATTTAAATAAGGCAATGGAGAATGGTCACCCGGAAGCGAAGGAATATTTGGAAAAGCTATGATGGTTTGTAGAAGAAGTTGGCTAAGCCATTGATATGTGTTTTCAAGAAAAGAAAACCTAAGACGAATGTCTCTTGTCTAGGTTTTCTTTTAGATTATGCTGTTTTTCAATATTATATATAATTCTGCATTCATTTATATGCTGCCAAGTATATTATCATATTATATATAAGTCATGAACGATTCCTCAAATAACATATCTGAATACAGATCTTTTCCAAGAACTCTAAAAAGACCATCGGGGCTATCAGCATCAGCAATACCCTTATACATATCCAGAAACAGCTTGCTATAATTTTTAACCATATGTAGCTCTTGGTTTTGTAGCTTTGAAATTCCTAGGTCTATTTCTTCAAAATTTAATATACCCATATACTCGGAGTAATATGATATAAAAGAGTCCTTTGATTTCTTATCCATATTAAATACTTCCTCATCCTTATAAAGATCAAAAACATATTTGTAAGTGTTAAATTGCAAAGATCCTTTGAAAAGTAAATCAAAATGCATTCCTAATTTCTTAACATATTTCTTTTTGTCCTCCAAGCTCACGTAATTGGAGAGTTTATTATCCATGATATCCTCTCCTGTGGCAATTGAATATAAAAAGGGATTTATTAGCATATCATATTTATCATACTTTTTCAGAGGTACTATAGATAAGTTATGTTCCCAAAAATCAAGTCGATCCCTATGCAGTAAATGTTTTTTATCTAGCACCACAGGGGCCTGGCCAATGCTTTTTATATACAGGATCCCCATTAAATCAATGGAGCCTTCTTCGTTTTCTACAAATTTGAAGAGACAATTTTCACCTTTATCTGTACGATATGAAAATAACGCCATCCCAAATAAACTAATGTAATCGTGTAGCTTAAACATGAATTTATCCTCAACATCTGATACCAAATAGGATAAATTCTGATTAGCCAGATATTGAGCTGCCTCCTGATGCCCATTCAAAGAAGCGGCAATGAAACATTTATATGACAGCTTTTCATTTTTAGGTATGCGGTAGCCGTTTTGATACAGTTTTCCAACTTCAAACATAGCGTCAGCAAAGCCTTCCTTTGCAAGCTTTTTTAAGGTATCTATCCCCATATTAAACGAAGATGTTTCCAGCATCCTCATAGCCTGTTGAAATTCCATTTCCTGACCAACTGCAGCATCGACTTTTTCTAATAGTCCAGCTGCATTCGAATCTTTCTCATTACCGATAGCAGCTTTTTTATAACAAGTAAAGGCTTCTTTATAATCTTTAACAGTACCGAGTCCATAATAATTCATATCGCCTAGATAACGATAAGCCACTTGATCATTTTCAAACTCAGCCAATCTTTTGATAAAAATATAGTCATCAATACTATTATTTTTGGAATGCTCTATCAGCAATTGTTCGGATTGTTTATCATACTGAAAGTTCTTTAAAATACGATATGCATCCAAAAGTTTCTTTTTACCGGTAAGTCCATCCTTATAGATCATGGCCAAAGCAAATGCAGCTTTATGGTAACCTTGTTCCATGGATTTTCGGAACCATTCCTCCGCATCTTGATATAAACCACGCTTTATACTAATACAGCCCCTGAGGAATTGGGAACGTGAATCACCTTGCTCGGCAGCCTTTGTGATTAGTTCGAGTGCTTTCCCTTCATCCTTTTGAAGACCATCTCCCTTGAAATACATCATACCTAAATTGCATAATCCTAAGGGCTCATTGAGCGCTGCCGCTTTCTTGGACAATTCCAAGGCCATACTCGTATTTTTAGGTACATTACAAGCATTCATATACAAGTATGCCAAACCGGCTGCCGCTCGTGCACTTCCTAATTGCTCTGCTTTGGAATAGAGTTCAAAAGATTTTTCATAATTTTTCAATACATTATTACCCCTATAATATTTTTCAGCTTCATCACAGAGATGATCTGGATCCATAGCCGTGTCATAGGGTGACTCCGCTGTCTGAAAATCCTCTGCTTTTTCTTTGTTTTCTTCTATTTCTTTCTGACCCAAAGGCTCTACTTTACTAATACTTACTCCGGTGGATATTGATTTTATCTTCTCTAATACTGTTGTTAGGGCTGTTTCAATGTCTACAAGCTCGCTTTCCAGTTGCTCTTTCAGATGGTCCTCATTCTCCGTCCTTTCTGCTTTATGTTGAATAAAATCCAGCTTATGCAGATGTTCCAGTTGTAGTCGTTCAAGATCCTCCTTAATCACTGTCAGATTATTGTCCTGTTTAATTCCGAGCTTTTGTAAAATAGTATTCATTCATTCCTCCTGTTTCTTCACTTATTTGTATGTAATTGTTATCAAGGATCTTATTAATATTCCGTCTGTTCACTGCCATGAACTGTTCCTTGATATTGTATTTTCGTTCTGCGTCTTCTTTCAGACCCAGGAAGTTACTTTTTTAAATTATATCTCTGTCTTAGCTCCTAATATCGCAGGGGCTTTCCTTGAAGTTCATCCTATTATATTTAAATAGACTATATCAATTATTATATATTTTTTCAATATTTTATTGAATGATAATTGGCTTCTTTGCTGCATAAGTTCTAATGATGCTCATCAGGGCTTGCAAAAATTATGGTTGCAAAAATTATAGTATCATTTCATAAAAAAACCACTTGCATTCTTCTATACTTCTTGGTATAATAAAGTTCGTTCGCTGGACATTATCCAGTGCACAGCATATGGTTTGCAGTCGTGGCGGAATTGGCATACGCGCTAGACTAAGGATCTAGTCCGGGTTTCTGGGTAGGGGTTCAAGTCCCCTCGACTGCAGTTAAAAAGTAAGGTTCATAACGTAAGTTATGGACCTTACTTTTTTTGCGAAAGTGCAAGAATTGATTTGTAAAATTTACCAAAGCTTCTTGTTATAACCAAGGACGAGTGATATAATCAAAGAGTAAACTATTTTATTTCAGGAGGTTCAATCTATGAAAAGAATTAGTAAATTGTTTATTTCATTGTCACTGGTTCTAGTTATGACATTTGGCTTATTGCCGGGAGATGCCATTGCTGCAGGTAGGACGGTCAATCACAGTGATATCGTCATTCTCTACACAAATGACGTACATAATGGTGTAAATCAAGTCAAGGGCCAGGATGGGACTGTCACAAACGTCGGTTATGCCGGTGTTGCAGCCTATAAGGACAAAATGGAGAAAGAGTATGGTAAGAATTATGTTACTTTAGTTGATGCTGGCGACGCAGTGCAAGGGGATGCTATAGGTACTCTTTCAAAGGGGCAGTACCTGGTTGACATTATGAATCAAGTCGGCTATGACATCTTTGTACCTGGAAACCATGAGTTTGATTATGGCATGGATCGTATGCAGGAGTTGATGAAGAAGCTTGATGCAAAAGTAATTTCCAGTAATTTTACCGATTTAAGAACCAATAAACTTGTTTACAAGCCTTATACTATGGTCACCTATGGAAAAGGTAGAAGCGTAACGAAAGTAGCTTTTGTGGGCATTACGACACCGGAATCCTTTACAAAATCTACACCGGCATATTTCCAGGACGCCAAAGGTAAATTTATCTATAACTTCAAAGAGGGGAACAATGGAAAAGAGCTGTATCAAGCAGTTCAGAGCGCAGTGAACGATGCGAAAAAGAAAGGTGCACATTATGTCATAGCCATAGGGCATTTGGGCATTGATGAGCAGTCCAGTCCATGGCGTTCTACCGATGTAATTAAGAATACCTCTGGTATTGATGCCTTTATAGATGGACATTCCCACAGCACCGTTGTGGGTGATGTTGTACAAAATAAAGATGGTAAAGACGTCATACTGACTCAGACCGGAACCAAGCTGGGTGCCATAGGACGCTTGGTAATTAATAGTAAAGACGGCAGTATCACCACTAATCTGATCAAAGGTTATTCAAAACAGGATGCAGCTACTGCCAGCTTTGTTGCTGACATTGAAAAGAGTTTTGCAGATGATTTGGCTGCCAAGATAGGCAGGACTGAGGTGGCGCTGACAGTCAATGATCCGACGACAAATAAACGTATGGTACGAAGCAGGGAGACTAACCTTGGAGATCTTTGTGCTGACGCTTATCGCTATGTTCTGGGTAATGGCAAGTCAGGGGCAGAGAGCGGCCCGGCTGATATAGCCTTTGTAAATGGCGGTGGCATTAGAGCTAATATTGATGCAGGGGACATGACCTTCGGTGAAGTCATCGCGGTACATCCATTTAATAATGTAGGTTGCGTTGTAAAAGCAACTGGTCAGGAAATTCTGGATGCATTGGAAATGGCTGCACGCGTGGCACCGGATGAAAATGGAGGCTTCTTACAGGTTTCCGGATTGACCTATACCATTGATACTTCTGTGGCATCCACAGTAGTGGTTGATGATAAAAAGAATTTTGTTAAGGTCGCAGGTGCTTACCGAGTTAAGGACGTTAAGGTTGGAGGAGAAGCCATCGATTTAAACAAAACCTATACCTTGGCATCACATAACTATATGTTATTGGACGGAGGAGACGGGATCAATATGTTCCGCGATAACGAAGTGGTTGTACAGCCTGTGCTTCTGGATAATCAGGTTTTAATTCGTTATATCCAAGAACATCTGAACGGCGTAGTCGGCGATAATTACAAGGATCCTTACGGACAAGGCCGTATTCAGATAAAGAATGGTAACACTGCCTCCGTGATAGTAAATTACTGGGCATCTAGAGCAGTTGACTTAGTGACGGAATGGGGAATTTACTTGGGACAACAGTTGGTTGTGAAGGGATGATGTACAGTTGTTCCTCGTATACCCTAATTGGATAAAGCCGATTAGGAATACAAGCTCTGATACTGTATTTTATGGGACGTGCCTTAGGCATGTCCCATTTAAATTAAAGTGGGACCTGAACCCTTAAAATCAGTTATATTATTTCCCTGGTTATTTGATACAAGTTTCTTTCATTAGCTATGAATGGAGGTATTATTATGTTTACGAGAGAGCAGATAGAGACAGCTCATAATAAGGTTAAGAGTGGTGCCGATTTCCCTATATACGTAGATGAAATAAAGGATATGGGTGTAAAAAGTCATGAGGTTGTGCTTTTTGATGGGACTTGGATCTTTAGGGGAGCCGATGGACAGGTCCTTCAATTTAAGAGCGGAATGGAAAACGTACATATTTCAGTGCAATCCTCTCCTGAGAAATTCAAACAGATTCTATCCATGCACCAAAAAGGGGAAACGGATTATGCGACTTTTTGCAATCAGGCCGGAGAAACTGGGGTTGAAAGATGGATATCTGACTTTGAGAAGATGACAGTAACATATTTGGGTTCAGATGGAGCTGTGATTGATGTTGAGCCAATCCCAAGAGTGTAATAGAAATATTTTGTAGTAATTATTTAAGTTATTTGAAGAAGAGGATAACTGACTTCTCATAATACATTGTTTTACAGGCAGTTAACTGATTTTGTAGGATTGTTACGAACCTTCATGTTCGTTAGTGACGTACAAAATAGTATGGGTCAATCGGTGTATAGGGGAAGTCAGTGGTCCTCTTTTTGTGCTTAGCCTACATTTTGCATAATTTCTTTGCGGGATACTTCAAAAATGAATCAAATCCTCTGGCATTATCTTATAAAAAAAGTAGAATTATTAGGAATTTTGTAGTAATATTAGAAGTAATTTGATATCTTCTGGAAATAGTAGGCGGACAGAGGATTTAATTTAGACTATAATTTTTGACAATTAATAGGAGGCTTGTTATGATCGTTATGAAACGAAGAGGTGATTGTGGGGAAGCTCGCTGTATAGTTAATTATGTCAGTGGGAAAATGGAAGGAAAAGAGATTGTACTACCTGAAATTAGGTATGATTTACATAAAGAAGTATATGATTTATTTGACCGGTTTTTTAAGAATGAGGAAATGATTTCAATATCTGCAAAGGATTTACTTGTACTTGTTACTCAGATGAGCAGCTATGATGTAAATATGTCACAGATATCCTATGATCTCAAGGATTTTGCCAAAGAAATTGCAGAGTTGAGTGAATCAAACCTTGCAATTGTAGAAGAGACGACTGCAAGTATGTATGTGGTATCGGAAGCAGTCAATAATTCATCCGCTACGCTGGAAAAGCTTGCCGAATCATCTGAAAAGTTGATTGATAAAAATAATGAAAGTATACAGAAATTATCGGAAATAAATAGTTTAAAGGAAAATGTAATGGAGAATTCAACCATCATGAGTGCTAAGATTGATGAATTGGTTGAGTTGACCAACAAGGTAAATGAGATTGTCAGTAGTGTTGCTGCCATTGCAGAGCAGACGAATCTGTTATCCTTGAATGCAACAATTGAAGCGGCAAGAGCCGGAGAAAATGGGAAAGGCTTTGCCGTTGTTGCCTCCGAGATAAGAAAGCTTTCTGATAATACGAGGAAAAGCTTAGAGGGCATGAGCTCTTTTATGTCCCATATCGAAGCGGCGGCGGTTAATGGAAGACAAAGTATGATAAATACCATTGAATCCTCCAAGGAAATGAGCAGTAAAATTGATGATGTATACTCAACCATGCAAAGTAATATGGAATTATTAAATAAGACAATCGATGATGTTCGATTAGTGAATACAACAATGTCGGAGGTAAGAATCTCTACGAATCAAATAAATACAGCAATGGAAACCTCCAGTGAAGATGCGGAAAAGCTTAGCTTTATGACGCAGACGATCTTTAATGATTCTGAGAAGAGTGCGGAACTGGCGAATCAAATAACAAAGATAGATGATAGCTTGTCTGACATTACAAAGAATTTGTTTGCTTCCTTGAGCGGTGGTGCTCATAACATTACCAACGATGAATTCAAGACCAACATATTGAATGCTAGAACGGCTCATAGGAATTGGATAGCAACTTTAAGTAAAATTGTAGAGGAAGGTAAGGTATATCCACTTCAAACCAATAGTACAAAATGTGCTTTTGGGCATTTTTATCACACGATTTCTGTCGACCATCCTTCGATCAGGGAGGACTGGAATGCGATTGAGGAAATACATAATAAGTTCCATGTCTGTGGTCACAATGTAATTAATGCAATAAAAAATTCTCAAAAATCCGAAGCCCAGATCCAATATGCTGAAGCTGAAACGCTATCAAGGAAGATATTTGAGCTATTGGATAAAATAGAAAAGGAAGTTGATGTGCAATCCCAAAATGGTGTTCAATTAATTGGTTAAGGGAGTGCGACGAAATAAGTCGGCATATTAATAACTGACTAGAGATTTAAGGTGGGATTGTAATTTATAATCCCACCTTAAATCTCTTATCTTTCTTAACTATAAATTGTATGCTTATTGGCTCTCTAAATCACCCTATATATCTTAGCATTGCATCCTCAGACTTGCTGTGTTATGATTTATTAGGTTAAAGCATTAGTGGGATAAATGCTTTATAGAATAGAGAATTAATTGGTACGGATTTGGCGTTGTTGCGGGGTGGGGACTATGAATTTTGATGATTACGAGGAAAGCATTCGGATATTAATTGATCAGGTAATGGAATTACGGATCGAGCAGCCGGAAGAGACAAAGACTATATGCAAGAAGATTATCAGCCACGGAAAGAAGGAGGGTGACAGTACATTACTGGGATTCGCCTACTACTATCTTGCCGAGGCTTATTTTGATTGCAATGAGTATGATGACTTTTTTCAGAACTTGATTCTTGGACTGGAATATCAGTTGGAGGTTCCGCTCGTCAATCTCATTGCCAAATCCTATAATATGCTGGGAATTAATGCGGATAATCAAGGGAATATCTCTGCTGCTATCGATTATTATCTTACCTCTTTAAAATACAGCAGTGATAATGGATTAGTATATGAAGCCGGACTCGTGAATTCGAATATTGGTCGGATATATAAACAGCTTGGGGATTATAGTTCAGCGATTCTGTATCTGGAAAAGGCACTCATCTATCTGAAGAAGGATAAATCGAGTAGCCTTGGAAACAAAATCATTACTAAGACTGCCATTGCCACCTGCTATTTACAGATGGGGGAGCTGGAGACTGCTTTCAATTGGTTTCATAGAATTGAGCTGCACCGTAAACAATATCTGGACACTTCGCGTTATCCCTTGGATTTTTATTGCTTTGAGGTTCAATTCTATAATCAGATGGGAGAATATCAGAAGAGAGATGAGCTGTTAGATCAGTTGATTCTTCTTCTATTAGAAATACCTTCGCTTCTTGATATATATGATGAAGTATTTCTTCTATGTGAGTTTTTGTTGGAGAGTAAGCGATATGAAGATCTTTGGAGAGTGCTGGAAAGAATTGAGAAGCTCACCAAACAGGCAGGAATTACGAATATGCAGCTGCGTGTATTAAGGTACAAGCTGCGTTACTATAAAATACAACAAAATGAACCAGAGTATAGACTTGCTTGTACCGATTATGTGGTCTTATCCGAGCAATTAGAGGTAGAAAACATAACGAATGCAAAGAGAGCTATAGAGCTTCGTATTGATTTGGAATACGTGAAGGAGAAGCAGACCTTGATGCAGGAGGAGAATAAGCTCTTACTGGAAAAGTCGGAAAGAGATCCTCTGACCAAGCTTCCTAATCGGGAGAAGCTAAATGAATATACAGAGATTGCTTTTGAAAACGCTTATCGTAGCGGTACGAATCTTGGAGTGGAGATTTTTGATATTGATTTCTTCAAACAATATAATGATACCTATGGACATCAGGCCGGTGACAAATGCCTGAAGAAGATCGCCCAGGTCTTGCATTCCCTGATGGAGCAAGGAATATTCTGTGCGCGGTACGGCGGTGATGAATTCATTATCATTTATGAGAATATGACCGATGATGAGATATTAGCAATTGCAGGACAATTAAGGCAGAGGGTTATGGATTTAAGTATTGAACACACTAACTCTACCGTCAGCCCGGTTGTAACCATCTCACAAGGGATCCGTAATTCGGTTCCGAAGTATGGGAACAAGATTTGGGATTACTTTTATGTAGCGGACATGTCGATGTATCGTGTGAAGCGTACCACGAAGAATGATGTTTTACTATTACATAATGCAATAGAGCAACAACAATTAGAGGGAAAAGGGAATGAAGATGACGACAAGAATTAAGAGATATGTGATTGCAATCCTGCTCTGTTGCAGCCTCAGTATTCTGCTTGCTATACCAGGCATAGTGTATGCAACGGACATTACTGGTAATGAAGTTCAAAAGCTGGAAAACAGCCAGGACATTACTGGTAATGAAGGCCAGAGGCTGGAAAACAGTCAGGATATTACTGGTAATGAAGATCAGAAGCTGGAAAACAGCCAGGACATCACGGATGATCAGGAAATGATAGAAGTGATTGAGGTGGGTAAAGGGTACACAGGAGAGCTTTATTTTTCCACGAATAAGCTCTCTCTTCAAGAAGGAGAACAAATAAAATATGAAGCGCTACTCACCGAGGAGAATCCCTCTGGTGATGCTGTAGTATATAAGAGCAGTAATAAGAAAATCGTAACAATATCCAGTCAGGGTGTAATAGAAGCAGTTCACTATGGTGAGGCAACTATTACAGCGACTCTTGGGAAGGCTACGGCATCTTGTAAGGTGACAGTATCCAAAGATGTGCAGATCACCATCAGTGCAGCCGGTGATGTTACCTTATCCAGTGATATCAAGCAGCCGGCAAGTGTTAATTTCTTTTCGGTTTATAACAAACAGAAGAATGATGCTTACTTCTTCAAGAATGTGAAATCAATCTTTAACCAGGATGATTTAACAATAGTTAATTTTGAAGGAACTCTAAGCAACAGGGGGAGTAGAGTAGAGAAGCAGTGGGCATTTCGCGGAAAACCCTCTTACATTAATATTCTGAACGAAGGCTCCGTAGAAGCAGTTGCCTTTGCCAATAATCATGTTCGCGATTATGGGGATGTGAGTTACATGGATACGATCAAAAGCTTTGATAAAGCAGGTATCATCTATTCCTCGGATTCCAAAATTGGGATTTATGAGGTGAAGGGAATCAAGATTGGTATGATCTCCATCCAGGAGACAAACCGAAGCGATTATAAGACAGTTCTTCGTAAAGCAATCAAAGCGATGAAAAAGAAAGAGCATGATCTGCTTATTGTCAGCTTTCACTGGGGAATTGAGCGAACCAGCCGTATCACAGGGACCCAGAAGGAGCTGAGTCGTATCGCGATCAAGGAAGGCGGAGCCGATCTGGTACTGGGTCATCACCCTCATGTGCTCCAACCGATTGAAAAGTATCAGGATGCCTATATTGTCTATAGTCTCGGTAATTTTTGCTTCGGGGGAAATACGAATCCGCCGGATAAGGATACCATGATCTATCAGCAGACCTTTACTTTTCATAATGATAAGTTGGTACCATCGGATAATGTAAGTATCATCCCCTGTTCTGTATCCTCGGTAACAGCAAGAAACAACTATCAGCCAACACCGAGCACTGGTAGTGAGAAAAAACGGATTCTAAAGAAGATCAACGGTTATTGCAAACAATTCGGAATTCAGTTTGATAAGAATGGGAAAATAATTGTGAATAAATAAACAGAGAGGCTGTTCAAGCGCTTCACGCCTCCAAGTTTGTCCCTACGTATTCATTGTCACTAACGAGCACAAGGACAGGTATACAAATTTATTTATTTGAGTAATGAATGGTAGCACTTTACAATAATAATTTATCATAGTATACTTGTTTTTATTGCGAAGGTTACACAGAAGAAAGGCCAACCTTCCAATGCTACTTAGTATGTAAAAGAAGCAGATAGTATTATGAAAGGGGAACGATGTATCTGAATAATCAGTTATATCTTCAAGGACATGAACAGTAAGTTAAAAGGTAGTTTGGCAATTATGTTAAAAGGCTTTGTCATTGGTTCTTCTATGAGTGTGCCGGGTGTCAGCGGCGGAACAATGGCAATTTTACTCGGAATATATGATAAACTGATTGGTTCAATCAGCAACTTCTTAAAGGACCTGAAGGGCAATATTATCTTCCTGATGAAATTCTGTATTGGCGCCGCTGTGGGTATCGGATCACTGGCCTTTGTAATCGAATGGCTGCTGGAGAGATTTCCTCTGCCGGTATCCTTCTTCTTTCTGGGTGCGGTAATTGGCGGAATTCCTGCACTTTACAAGAAGACAAAGGAATCTGAATGGAAGATGTCTTCTGCAATTTATTTTCTCATCGGTCTCGTCGTCGTGATTGCCATTGGGTATCTACCGGTCGGTAATTTTGATATCAGCTCAGGCTCGGGCCTTGTTCATTATTTGATGGTACTAGGAACAGGAATTATCATAGCCCTTGCGCTTGTACTTCCTGGAATCAGCACCTCACATATGCTGCTGGTCCTTGGCATGTATGATGCAATGATTACCGCGATCACGGAGTTTAATCTGGTCTATATTGGTATTATCGGTATTTCGACTGTGGTCGGTATTTTCTTGATTACAAAGCCGATCGAGTGGACCTTGAATAAGTTTCCACATCAGACCTATTGTATGATTATCGGTTTTGTATTGGGATCAACCTCGGAGATCTTCCGTGACAAGATAATCCCTGCAATCCCTGAAGGCAGAGATGTGTCCTGGTGGGTTGTGTCGGCAATCATTTCAATTATTACATTTGTACTCGGGTATTTTGCTATTATTTATTTGTCAAGATATTCCAATGATTAAGGAAAGAAAGGAAGCATACGTGAAACGCGGGGCTGTTGCATAATGAATTGCTACAGCTCCTGTATTTTTCTAGGCGTGGTAGGTGAAGCAGGAAAGCTTCTAGCTTTTCGGGTAATGATTTGCCTCCTGTTTTAAGAAACGATTGATATAGAAAGTTTTGAAGAAATATTCCTTAAAATGGTTGTTCGTTTTGGTAAAACATGTTATAATTTTGATAAATGGGAGCATAGACCTAGGGGTCATGTATTACTCATAAATACAATATATTAGAGGCTCTTATGAAATTGAATGAGTTACCGTTGAACACACTCGTAGAGTTGCAGTTCTATTATATGGGAGAACGTCATAGAGTAGGCGTTGGTTTGTTGTATAAAAATGCAAAGGCAGTCTATGTGTCAGCGATTAAGAATGCCGGGAAGACTATTCCGGCAACCCAACTGTATAATGTGTTTTTGACCTATAAGACGAACGAGGGGTTATATATCTTTAAGAATGTAGCACTTCGTTCAATTTCTTATAATGGCCAAAAGTTATATGTTGTACAGACGGATCAGGAGGCTTTGATTGTAGATTATCGAAAGTCTTACCGTCTATATCTCGGTAAGAATGTTTCCGCTAAGGTTATTAAGGGTGACCAAGCAGAGAGTATTCATTGCATCTTGAAAGACATCAGTATGAGTGGAATGTGGATATTGAGTAACCTCCAGATTGATCAGTCGGCTAAGATAGAGATTGGCTTTAGAGTTAATAAGAATAAGAAGGAGACATTGGTCGGAAATATCACCCATGTTGATGAGTTCAAGAATGGGACCGGATATTTATATACCTGTGATTTCCTAGAGCCGAATGATATCATAGGTAAATTCGTTGCTTATCAGATAGATAAAATGAATAAGAAAAATCAAATCAACGAAACTAAGTCGCGTATTTCAGCCAAGAGTTAGAAAGCATGCTTCGTAATTTGTGTTGTCATTAATATAAAGTCCCGTCGAAGGAAGATTCTAATCCTTAGCGGGATTTTAGTAGTTTATCAGATAATTTTTTTGAACTTTTAGAAATATTATAGCCTTGAAGGCGTTTTCTGATAGGTTTTCCATTAGAGATTATTTGTTTTTATGTAAAAGTTTGATTAAAATATCGCATGGGGAGAAAAAATCTGTTATACTACTATCAGATTGTTAAATAAAGGGGGTTTTGATCATGGTAACAATCTATCTGTGTTTCCTTGCAGGAGGAGCGGTCCTACCGTTTCTTAGTGTATTAATTGGTTCTCTGGGTGGCAGCTCGGATGTGGATGCTGATGTTGACCTTGATACAGACCTGATGTTGGATTCAGATATAGACACTGGAGCAGATATGGGTTCAGTAGCAGATGGTCTGGAGCTTGACACCGGGGCGGGTTTATCAATCGGACTGCTGCCAACCTCTCTCATGTCATTATCAGCCCTAGCAATTATCTTCGGCGCCGTAGGCTCGGTGATGACAATGTCAGGAAGAGGGAACATCCTGACATTTGTGGTCGCAGCAATCACCGGATATATTGCAGCAGTGATTGTTCAGACAATTATAAAGACTCTGAAGAAGATACAAAAGAGGCATTATGGGATCAATGAAAATGAATTGCTGATGTATGACGGAAAGGTGGTTGATACAATTCTTCCCGGACAGCTCGGAACAGTAAGCTTCACTACATTAAAAGATGTTCATGTAAGCTATCCGGCGCGATGTACGGATGGGCTGATTAAGCTGGAAACGGGCAGGCTTGTGAAAGCGATAGAGGTTAATAACGGCATATTCACGGTTGAACCAAAGAACAAGTATGAGTAACAATGGGTAACACAATATAAGAATATGGAGGGATAAATAATGGTTTTATTAGCGGTATCGGGCATATCCTTTGGCCCAATAGTAATCACTGTGTTTACGGTTGCAGCATTAATTTTTGTTCTGGTTAGTATCTTCAGTATGTGGAAGAAGGTTCCCCAGGATAAAGCAATGGTAGTAACCGGTATGAAGAAAAGAATTATCACCGGCGGTGGTGGAGTGGTTATTCCTATCTTAGAACGTACGGATACCATCTCCTTAGGTAATATTCAGTTGAATGTAAATACATCACAGACCATGTCATCTCAGGGTGTTCCGATTGATGTTGCCGGTACGGCGGTTATCAAAGTAAGGAACACGCAGGAAAGCATCTATCTTGCAATCGAACAGTTTACCGGTATGAATGAGAATCAGATACAAGGCTCTATTGCAGAGCAGGTTACCCTCATTCTGGAAGGTAAGCTCCGTGAAATCGTAGCGTCCATGACCGTGGAGCAGATTTATAATGACCGTGAGGCATTTTCTGCAAAGGTGCAGGAGGTTGTTGGAACGAAGATTGGAGAGATGGGTCTTGAGTTGAAGGACTTCTCCATCAAGGATGTAAATGATACCAATGGCTACATAAAAGCACTTGGTGCAAAACAGATTGCGGAGAAGAAAAAGGATGCAGAGATTGCTCAGGCAATTGCATTAAAGGAAGAATCAATCCAGAAATCTGAAGCGACGAAAGAAGGGGAAAGAGCCCGCCTTGAGGCACAGACCGAAGTGAGTGCTGCAATGAAAGCCAAGGAAGTGCAGGAAGCGCTGTATCGAATTGAGCAGGAATCAGCAAGAGCAAAAGCGGATGCTGCATACGAGATACAGAAAAGCATAACCAATAAGGATATCATTGCAGCTCAGATGGAAGCTGATATTCTAAAACAAATAAAGCAGAAGGAATTACAGGAAGCACAGCTTCAGGTTGAAATTGCCAGAGAGCAGAAGCAGACGGAGTTAGAGCAACGCCGTGCAGAGAAGACACGTGAGGAGCTAAAGACAAAGGTTGTTGAGCCTGCGAATGCAGATAGAGAGCAGAAGAAAGCAGAAGCAGATGCTGAGAAATACACTCAGATAGCAGCGGCTGAAGCAAGAGCAGAAGCAAAGAAATCAGAAGCGCAGGCGGAAGCAGAAGCCATTAAGGTTAAGGCACAGGCGCAGGCAAATGCAGAGGCTCTTAACGGTGAGGCGAGAGCGAAGGCAATCAGTGCAGTCGGTCTGGCGGAAGCGGAAGCGATTAAAGCGAAGGGACTTGCAGAAGCGGAAGCCATGGAGAAGAAGGCGGAAGCTTACAAGAAATATACCGGAGCTGCGATGGCAGATAAACTCATTGAGAAGCTGCCAGAGCTTGCGAAGGCAATTGCTGAGCCACTTGGACAGATCTCTGATATCAAGATCTATGGAGGCGGTATTGATAGCGTGTCTGATAATGTTCCTACGGTTCTTGCCAAGGTATTTGATACCGTTCAGAGCGCAGTCGGTATCGATATGAAGAGCATCGTGATGGCAGACAGCCTCGAAGCCAGAACGACGAAGAATGTCAATGTAACCGGAATTGGTGAGAATGTAATCGATGAAGTGACAAAGTAAGATGATATAGGATAATACCTTTGTGGGGTTTCCTAACAATAGAGGGATATGTGCCTAAGAAAGTCAAGGGCATATATCCCTCATATTTTAGAAAATGTATTCTATAACATAAAGGTATCAGGAAATAGAACTAAGTTTGACAATCGATTTCGTAAAGCGGCTTTGTTATTCTTGCTGCAACTTACCCTCAGATTTTGTATTTCACCTTAGGATTCATTGAAGAGCCAAGAAATACACGCTATACTCACTTTCAACAGGAGTGATAAGAATAATCATTATAAAGTGGAGGTATAGTTTTTATGTTAGGAACAATTGTATTAATTATTATGTTGGCCTTAGAGCTTGGATTTGTAGTATTTTGTATTGTAACAAAATCTTACCAGAGGTTTATCAGGAGCATGGTCAGCTTTGGAACAATGGCTGTTATGTTAATTCTTTTTCTGACCGGTGTTATGCACTGGGGATTTCGTTGGTTCATGCTATTTATGATCCTGTTGGTCCGGACATTGTCAGCCGGTTGGTATTTGCTGAGACGAAAGTACCGAAAAGAGAGGACTTATAAGGAAAGATATGTTATTATTTCAGGGATAGGCAGTATTTTACTGATTGGAATTGCCATTATTCCTGCAATTATGTTTCCCCAGTTTAAGCCTGTGGAAGCAAGTGGCAGTTACTCGGTAGAGACGGTAAGCTATACCCTAAAGGATGCGTCCAGAAAGGAGACCTTCTCGGAACAGGCCGAAGATAGAAGAGTGACAATTCAGTTCTGGTATCCTGAGACAGCGAAGGAGACCTTTCCCTTACTGGTATTCTCTCATGGCTCCTTCGGATTTCGAGGAAGTAATGCGTCCACCTTTGAAGATCTGGCAAGTAACGGGTATGTGGTATGCAGCATCGACCATACCTATCATGCCTTCTTTACAAAGCAGACAGACGGTAAGATGGTATTTGCAAATATGGATTTTATCAATGATGCCATTGCAATAACGAATGGTGATTATGAAGAACAAAAGACGTTTGAATTGACCAGTCAGTGGCTGGAGCTCAGACAACAGGATATGAACTTTGTTCTGGAAGATATTATCAGCCAGACAAAGCAATCGAATCCGGAGCTGGTATATCAACTGATTGATACGGATCGTATCGGACTTTTCGGTCACTCTTTGGGAGGGGCAACCGCAGCCGAAATCGGAAGAGAACGCTCGGATATTGATGCAGTAATAGTAGTTGACGGAACGATGTTAGGAGAAGAGATTGGCTTTGAGAATGGGAAGAAAATACTGAATGCAGAGGCTTATCCCATACCAATCTTGAATTTATATAATGAGCAGCATTATGAGGATGCAAAGCAGGCAGGTATGGAGTATGCCAATACCTACGCATCTGCCAATGCCTTGGATGCGAAAGAGATTGTAATTAATGGTTCGGGACACTTAAATTTTACGGATCTACCGTTGTTTTCCCCGACATTGGCAGCTATGCTTGGAACCGGTGATGTGGATAGCCGCTATTGCGTTGAGACAATGAACCGAATTATTTTGACATATTTTAATCACTATCTAAAAGGGGTAGAGGAATTAGAGCTTTTAAAGGAATACTAGATATATTTTTTCAATCGGCGAATTTGTGCTGCCACCCAAATTCGCAGTGTCTTGTCAGCATGCAGGAATAGTGTTAAAATAAAAGCAATTTTCACACTTCCAAGTTTTGTACTGCATCGAAGATGCTGAATGTGTTGTTAGAATAATGAACAGGGAGAGAACATGAAGGTACGTATTGAAAACATCGTGAAAAGTGAAGAAGAACTTGTATTAATCCGATGCTATAAGGTGAACGACGAGGTCTCTGAGCTTGTGGATTTTATCAGGGCTAGAGATGGCTTAGTTTCCGGGTATGAGGATTCGCAGATTTTTCAGATTGCATTGCGGGATATCTATTACTTTGAAGGTGTTGACAATAAGGTTTATGCCTATCTGAAGAACCATGTCTATGAGATTAAGAGCAAACTATACGAGTTGGAGGAGGACTATCATAAGATGAAGTTCTTCCGATGTTCCAAATCCATTCTGGTGAATCTCATGAAGGTAGAAAGTGTCAAGCCGGCCTTAAACGGTAGATTTGCCGCTAAACTATTAAATGGTGAGGAAATCATAATCTCTCGGCAATATGTACCGGTGTTAAAGAAGATATTACAGATATAATGGTCTATAGAATTCGAAGTATATTACAGCTTCTTACAGATTATCGGTGGCATAAAAATGCGGCAGATAGGAGATTGATATGAGCTTTAGTGATTTTATGAAGAAAAATCTCAGGGATTATTTTATTATTGTTACCGGAATTAATATAGCAATGGCTATCCTGGGTTTAAACTTTGAAGCAAATAAAGCAATCGGTTATGAGGCATTTTTCTCACCCCTCATCATAGGTGCGATTGCAGTACTGCCCTCTGTTGTCATGTATTCCGCCAAGGAGCTCAGCTTTAAGCAGATGCTCCTTCGAAGAGGATTGCACCTGGCGGTACTGGAACTTACCTTAACCGGGTTTGGATATTTGGCAGGATTTTTTGCTAATATTACTATCTTGCTTCCGTTTATGGTGACTGTCTTACTTGTCTATGTATTCACGATGGTATTTCGTTGGATTCTAGATAGCAGAACGGCAAAGGAAATCAATAAGGGCTTAAAGCGGCTACAGGAGAATGAGTGATACACATGAAATTATGATATAATATACCTTTTATAAATATAATATAAAGTATTAAAAAGGAACTGTTTCAAAATGTATAGCGGAAGGAAAGGACAGCATGCTGTTCTTTCCTTCCGCTATACGTTATGCAACAGCCCCTTGGTTTCATTTATACCATAACTTTTGAACCAGCCCTTTTTAGGCGTTTCTGACAGCTTGTTAGTGTTCAAACATTCGAAGAAGCCGGAAGAAGTGATTTGCTTCACGTAGAGTATGATCTCCGAGCAGAGGGATAATAATTGATTTTATTTTACATTCAATTAGGCCCTGGGTTGCCTGACTCTTGAACTCCCGAATATCTCTCGTAGCAGCAAGGCTATTCTCGGTTACTCTTCGAATTGGAACCGCACGATCCATCGCTTCCTTGGATTCTTCCACTAAGTGGTCGAATTCATTGGCAAAGTTATTGGCGGTCTCAATTAATTCCTCCTCATCGGGATCGAGAAGACCACGGATGAACTTGGAGTGCTCTGCCATAATTCTGTTCCAGAAAAGCTCCTGATCAATAATTTCTCTCCGGATATCAATGGTCTCTCTGCTTTGGAGACGTTGAACCATCCTATGATAAAGCTTTGCTTCACGTGTAATATGATCCAGTAGCAGAGGATAATTAACGGTGAACATCTTGCAGGACAGAACATTTGCTAAGATATTGGATTGAAACTGGATGATCTTTGAGACTAAATCAAGGGCTCTTTCGTTAATATGAAATACTCTTTCCTCTAGTTTAGGGGTTATGGGTTGCGTTATTCCACCCATCAGCCCGGCTTCCGCACGTGTGATTTCTGTAGCAATATCGACTCCGGTATAGAAGGATGAGGCTGTCTCTGCACTCAGTGTGTATTTTGTAATTACCTCCCCGGATCGGAGAACCTCAGGGTGTACGACACCGCTTGACAGAGCAACTACATCACTTAAGAGCTTATCGAATTCGATACGAAATTGATCGGCTTGTTCTGTGTATTTGGAGTCTCTCGGTGTGAAGCCTACTTCTAGAAAGAAGGAATGCTCCTTCATTATTCTTCCGAAGAAGAGGTGTATCTCGAGTGAATGACTTACAAAATCTCTTGCAGATAACATAAAATAATTCCTTTCGTAAAATTGATAACTATATATTATCTTATGTTAAAAATGAGACTATGTTAAATAATGCCAAAAACAATTTCATAACTATCTATAATACCGCTGCTTGGGGTGTGTCACTACTTGTCTTGGTTGATTCTTTTCTTTACTCAAGCTATGTAGTATAATAATGAATAAGATGTGATAATGTGGAAACTATCTTATGAAGGAAGAATATGAAGCTTGAAAAAGAAGGCTGCACGATTCTTTAAGTTAAGCATAATAAATGCTGCTGATATTTAATTCGAAAATATGACATAAATTAATTGATTTGGAGGAATGCATATGATTAACCCAGCAAAATTATTTAAGATGAAAAGCTTGTGGGAGCGATTTGTAGAGAATCATCCCAAATTCCCGCAATTTATGAATGCAGTACAGAGTAATGGTATTAATGAAGGCTCTGTGATAGAGATTACGTTGACTACTCCCGATGGAAAGAATATTAGTACCAATGTCAGAATAACCGCTTCCGATAAAGAGATGTTTACCGAGCTTGCAGAGCTTACGAAGGGAATGTAGCCATTCGTAAGCTCCGTAGTCGGATTAATCCTCAACCGTAATATTTCCACTGGAAGTTACAATCTTCATCTGGAAAGCAGGATCGGCTCCAACTGTCCCGCTTGCATGATCACCATCCTGTTTATAACTTAGGCTATCATCGAAAAAGGTATCGATATCCCCGCTGGAGGTCTTGGCTTCAAAGTCAAAGCTCAAACCGGAGGGTAGTCTCAACTCCACTTCACCACTAGAGGCGATTGCCTCGATATCTTCTCTGTTCTTTACTAATTCCTCTGTAAAGGATACTTTAATATTACCGGAGGTGGTTTCGAAGATACCCCCACTACCAAGATCAGAGATGACGATTTCACCGCTGGAAGAAGATGCTTTCAAATAACCACTGCATTCGGATAACTTGATTTCTCCGGAGGTAGTCTCGACTTCCTTGGCGCCGATGGCTGCTTCAATCGTTATATTACCACTGGAAGCCGCGGCACTTAGTTCACCGGTATTGTTTATTATTGTAATATTACCGGAGGTGCTGGAGATCTCAGTATTTCCGTTGCCACCTTTTATCTTAATGTTACCGCTGGAGGAGGAGAAGCTACGATTGCCTTCTGCCATATCAAACTCGATGTTACCACTGGAGGTTGCAGCACTGATCTGGGAAGCATAAACCTCATTAAAATGAATATCACCGCTGGAGCAAGTGGTTGCAAAATCGGATAGGTTAAGTACAAGATCCGTTTCTATATTGCCGCTTGTGGTAGATGCGGATATGCTACCATGAAAATCTGACGGAAGATACACCTCGACATAGCCTCTATAATGGTTAAAGATCCAGTTCTGGCGTATTCTGTCTCCACCCCGCAAGCGAAGCGCGGAACCGCTTTGCTTGATCTGGGATAATTCATCATCATTGGGAGTAATGTTCATATATTCCTTTAGAACCAGTTCTGAGGTATCGCTCTCATAGAAGATGATATCATCACTGGAATAGTCAAGGCTTAATACTTCAATACCATCCATACTTAAATTACGTGTACTAACTAAATTCATATCTGCGATCGAATAGGAGGAGGAGATGGATAATCCCCCGGAGTTGATCACTGATACCATAAGGATTACTAATCCAAGTGCAATCACACCGAAGACCGCAATCATAGTTATTACAAACCTTCTCATTATCTCATCTCCTTCAATCGGAATATAAGCTCAACAATTGCTTGAACACAAGCGGCTGCTATGAAAATAACCCAGGTGACATACCAGGCAAAGGTTGCGAAGCTTGCTGCAAAATAGAGCAGTAAGGTAGCTGTCCATACAATACAGGTTACCGCGCCCTTCACGGATTTTACTTTCTTTGTCTCGCTTTTCCATTCCTTAAAATCTTCTACAATCGTATCTTCGGTTCTACGGTATTTTGGATAAATATTAGCCGCATAAACCAGCATACAGGTTGGTATTATTGCAATAAATACCATAGTTGCCAGGCCAATCATGGCAAGATCAAGTCTTGAGTACATATCGAACATGGCGCAGACCAGAAAAATGAATACACTGAAGATGTATAATCCAACGGCTACGGTTCGTAGGATAGCGATTTTTTGGATTTTGGCCTCGAGCTCTGCTTTATCCTCTGCTTTTGGTTCCTCTAATCCCTGGAAGAGCTCATTGACATTACCAATGGAGCTAATAACATACTTAAAGGCATCGTCAGAAGAGACTCCGGTTGCCAGGAGGTCTTGATAACGTTCCTCGGAATTGACTAGTAACTCTTCCCTCAGTTCAAATGCCTTTCGTGTCTTAGGAGCTTCTTCGAAAAGCTTCTCAATGTGATTTCTCATTCTTTCATTCATTTAATGACCCCTCCATCTACTTTAATAAACGATCAATTATGTTTTTTGCGTTTTCCCAGTCCTTTTTGTATTGCAGATAACCGTCACGTCCTTTGTCAGTGATTGCATAATATCTACGCCGTGCTCCGATATTCTCGTCCCCCCAGTAGGAGATAATAAGACCGGCTTCCTCCAGACGCCGGAAGGCGGAATACAAGGTGGCTTCCTTTAACTCATATAAGTTATTGGTTTTCTCCATAATTTCTTTATTAATCTGATAACCGTAGCTGTCTCCCTCAATCAGGTGTGCCAGAATAATTGGTTCGGTATGGCCACGTATCACGTCCGATGTAATCGACATGGTAAATTCCTCCTTTTCTTGAGTACTATTATATTTGTAGATACCTCGCCTGTCAAGGTATATTTTTAAATAATATATATAATATCTAAAAACACATTGATTCGTATTACTATAAACGTAACTTCTCTAAAGCCTTTCGTAGTGACGTAAGCAAAAAAGCACCGGAAATAAGTTGCTTTCTCTATAGGGCAAAGCCTTGAAGGACTGCTCTCTTGTAAGTTTGTGCAGAGGAAGACGCAGGTGCTAACTTTTGAGAGTAAATTATGCTTTTCATAATTTACTCTATTATGCTTTTTATAATTTACTCTATTATAGGATTCACAAATATAGATTAAAAATCAATTAAATTGGTTGTGTCTTCCATTTTATAATGCTATAATTCGTCTGACTCTTATGGAAGTATTGCTGGAAGCGATGATAACTACCATAGGAAATAAATAATAGGAGGGTTATTATGATTAGAAAATGGATGAGAAGTGGTATATCAATACTGTTAATAGCTGTTTTGATTGCTATACCGGCTAATCCGAAACAGGTTAGTGCTGCATCCACCTATGACGAGGTGGCGAAGCAGGCTCAGGCGACAGCAGATATTTTGACTGCTGTGTATGGTGCCACCAGTGTACAATATGCATTAATTGACGGAGATGAGATTGTTCTGTCAGGTCAATCCGGAACCTATGAGAAAGGTAGCAATACAGTATTGACGAAGGAGCATATGTATGGTATTGGCTCCATCAGTAAGATGTTCGTAACGGCTGCTGTGATGCAGCTGGCTGAGGAGGGAAAGATAAAGCTGAATACTCCCGTTGTAAAGTATCTGCCTAAATTTAAGATGGCAGATAACCGCTACAAGGATATTACGGTAAGAATGCTTCTAAATCACTCCTCCGGAATAATGGGAAGCTCCTTAAGTAATGCAGAGTTATTTGATGATAATGATACCTTTTGTATGGATAATTTACTTGATACCTTGAAGAACCAGAGATTAAAGGCCGATCCCGGTGCCTTCAGTGTCTATTGCAATGATGGTTTCAGTCTGGCTCAGCTGTTGGTTGAGGAGGTAAGTGGGTTAAGCTTCAGTGAATATATGGCTCAGCATATTTCAAAACCGCTAAAGCTTACGAGGACAAAGACACCCCTTGATAAATTCAACCGCGACCAGTTGGCTAAGACCTATATGCTGGATCCAAACAAAGCTACTCCGATTGAGAATGTGAATGCAATTGGCGCCGGAGGTATATATTCCACTGCAGAAGAGCTGTGCCGCTTTGCGGAAGGCTTCTTCTACAAAGGAGAGGACACCATCCTCACGGATGACTCAGCCAGGGCGATGGCTCAGAGTGAATATAAGAATGGATTCTGGTATCCGGAATCGAATTCTTTGTTATCCTTCGGCCTTGGTTGGGATAGTGTTGACACCTATCCCTACAATGAATATGGAATCAAAGCATTAGTGAAGGGTGGAGATACCTCGCTCTATCATGGAAGTCTAGTGGTATTACCGGAGCAGGGTATGGCGATGGCGGTGCTTTTTAGTGGAGGTAGTAGTATATATGGGCAGGCATTTGCTCAGAATGTACTTCTGAATGCTCTATTGGCAAAGGGAGCGATTGAGGAGATTAAAGCAGATAAACCCTTTACTACTCCGGTAAAGGCTGAAATGCCCCAAAGCGAAAAGGATAATGAAGGATATTATGTACTGCTGGGCGGAGCAGTGAAGATAAAGATCAGTGATACAGGAATATTAGAGCTTTATAGCGGGGGAGTTACTCAGAAATTCATCTATACTGGAGAAGGTAAGTTCTATTCACAGGATGGTAGCACCTTTATCGATTTCATTAACCAGAATAATAATACTTATCTATACGCAGAAGGCTACGGCACTCTGCCATATCTGGGTCAGGTAGCAAACTCTGGATATCAGGGGCAGAAAGTAGAAGCTAACCCGCTGTCTAAGAAAGTAAAGAATGCATGGGAAGTCAGAGAGGGTAAGCTTTATTTACAACTGAATGAAAAATATGATTCGGTGTTCTATCCGTTATCTGCAGGTATTACCAAAATTGAAACGACTCAGGGAGCGGAAGGATACTGCGCGAACGCAAAGATCATCGATGCGAATCATGCACAGATGTTATATCAGATTCCTGGATTATATGGAAGAGATATGATGGATATTAGCTTCCATATGAAGTCAAAGGTTGAATATCTGGAGATAGCTGATTTGTTATACATCAGTGAAGATGGTGTAACAACCATGTCCGCGAAGAATTTCAAGGTTACGATTGGAAAGGCTGGTCACGCTCAGTGGTATAAGATTGGAACTAAGTCAGAGGGTAAGAAGCTGAAGCTGTCACTTCCGAAGAATTCTTCCGTAACGGTATATGACAAGAACCTAAAATGTACTTATTATTCACTTACAGATGATAAAAAATCTCTAACCTTACCGGAGGGTGGTTTCATTGTATTTGCAGGCAAGACAGGTGCGAAATTCTCTGTAAGCTATCAGTAAACCACCATACTGATTTTACATGCCTGACCAAGACGAAAGTATGTACCGAAGATGACACTTCAAGGCTGATCGGATAATTTTTGAATATGTAATAATATATGACTCTCCTAATCAAAGCAAATCCCATGAGTATCATTGATCTCATGAAGCTCTTGGTTAGGAGAGCTTTATGTATGCTTGTAACCCACTGCTCATAGAGGCTTCTGGGGATAACAAGGATTGTACAGGGAGTTACTGTGGATAACGTGTCTGATAAAGTTCTGCTCCAATACAATTTCCATACCTCCAAAGCAGGTTCCGATTATAGCAATAATCGATAAGAAAATAATGTAAGATTTAATTGCTTTTTTATCCATTCATGCTATGATGAAGCTAATAAACTTGTTGAGTATGGGTTAACAAATTATTAACTGATGGGTGAGGGGAGCAGAATATGAAGGTGATCAGGAAGATTTTACTCTTGTTTATACTAATAGGGGCATTAGTGCTAATTGGCTGTAAAGGCTCAAAGACAATCGAAGAAGATAAGGTGAATTCAGAGGAGATAACGGAGGAAAAAGATCAGTCTGCAGCTCTGGAAATACTCGGTGATTATGAGATTGCATTCTCGGAGACGGGATACCTTTACGGTGAGGATCTAGAGCTTAAAATCTATAGCAGCAAGCCATGTGAGATCTATTACACTATGGACGGAGCGGATCCGGACAAGGAAGCAGAAAAATATGAAAAATCAATACGTCTTGAGGCAACGGAAGCTTTTAAAGCGACTGCAGTGAAGGCTAAGGCTTATTTTGAGGACGGAACCGAATCGGAAACCATCATACACACCTATTTTGTGGGTGAGAATATTGATAAGAGATATGATACTCTGGTTTTTTCCGTAACAACGGATCCGTATAACCTCTACGACAACGAATATGGTATCTTTGTGGAGGGGAAGCTAAGGTCTGATTGGATTAAGGAAAATCCCAACGACACAATAGAGCCCAATGACCCTGCAAACTTCAATATGCGTGGGAGAGCCAGCGAACGAGAGGTATATCTTGAGGTGATAGAGCCGGACGGTACACCGGTACTTAGTCAGAAGGCCGGTATCCGAACCTATGGAGGGTGGTCCAGGGCAAGGAACCAAAAATCAATCAAGATGTATGCAAGAAAAGAATATGATGAAGAGAATAATAAATTCCGCTATGCCTTCTTCCCGGAGAGAACCGGTAAGGATGGAACGGTTCTCGATACCTTCAAGCAATTAGTACTCCGTAATTGTGGTAACGATAACGGCTTTGCCTTTATTCGTGACGAACTGTTCCAGACATTGGCAGCTCAGGCTGGTTATCAGGACTATGTGGCGGTCCGACCGGCGGCGATGTATGTGAATGGGAATTATCGAGGCTTCTTCTGGCTTCGTGAGGTATACTGCGATGAATATTTTGAGGATCATTACGGTGATCACCTGGGAAGCTTCGAGATATTAGAGGGTGGAGAGACTGTTAAGGAGATCGATGAAGATGGTGAGAATGAAGCATTTGTAACCGATTATAGCCTGATGTATGATACATATTCTAAGATGGATTTGACCGTAGACGCAAACTATCGAAAATTATGTGAACAGATGGATGTTGAAAATTATCTCACCTACTATGCCTTGCAGATTTATATTGGTAATGAGGATTGGCCTCACAATAATTACAAGACCTACCGTTATTATGCTGCTGAAGGAGAAGAATATCGCGAGGCACCTTTTGATGGAAAATGGCGCTATCTGTTGCACGATTTGGACTTTAGCACAGGTATTTATGGTACTGGCGCTTTGGTTGATAATATTGGAAATTTCATCGGACAAAACGGAGAAATCAGGTCGACCAGTCCTTTATTCGGTGGTTTGATGCAGCGTGAGGATTGCAGGGAGGTCTTTATCAAACAGACAGAGGACCTTATCAACGGTGCATTTGCACCAAAGAACCTGAATAAGATACTAGATGAGATGAATGAGATAAGATTGAATGAATTGAAACATACCTATAATAAATATCTTTTGGATGATTGGGTGCAGCCGAATCAACTGGATTATCAACTTGGGATACTGAAAACCTACGCAAAGGAGAGAGCCTCCCATATCCTTACCAAGTACCAAAGCTATTTTGGTCTGGGTAAGATCTATGAGTTGAAGGCCTCCCCTGCAGAGGGTGGAACCATTAAGGTGAATTCCTTTGTTACGAACGAATTTTTTACAGGTAGCTATTATGAGGATTATGATACCGTCATAACGGCTACGCTTCCGGAAGGTACCACCTTTGATTATTGGCTGGTCAATGGGGAGAAGGTTCTGGATGAGAAATTGATCATCACACCTTCCAGAGTTAAGGATGGATTGGTCGAAATAAACTGTATGGTGAAGTAGTAGACTACAAATCATTAACGATCAAGCATCTCACCCTTAAGAATTACCTTCACAATCTCGAGCTTCTGATCCAATAGTACGAGATTGGCATACTTACCGGGAGTAATACTGCCGTAATTATCATAAATGCCGATTTCCTTTGCCGGATTCACTGCAGCGCATTTGATGGCAGTGGCTAAAGGGATTCCGAAGCTGACTGCTATTCTCATGCATTGCATCAGATTAGTGGCAGATCCGGCAATTGTTCCATCGGCAAGAGTTGCTTTGTTACCAACTACGGTAACGTCTTGACCGCCGAGAGAATACTGACCGTCCTTTAGGCCGGTAGCCATCATGCTGTCACTGATCAGGATGATTCTATCCTCACCAAACATCTTGAAGGTAGCACGAACGACACTGGGGTCAACATGTACGCCGTCGCAGATTAGTTCAACATGTACATGCTCACTATCCATGGCAGCACCGATTACTCCGGGACTGCGGTGTGAGAAAGCAGGCATTGCATTATAGAGATGAGTTAAATGGGAGGCACCCTTTTCGAAAGCCTTTCGAGACAGATCATAGTCCGCAGTGGTATGTGCAAGGGAGATAACAACCTCATCCTTTAATTCCTCGATGCATTCCAGTGCACCTTCCTCCTCCGGAGCGATAGCAAGAATCTTGATTAAGCCGCCGGACAAGGCCTGCATCCTGCGAAAATGTGCAACATCCGGGCGCTTCAAGAATTTAGGGTTCTGTGCACCCTTCTTGGCAAGAGACAGATAAGGTCCTTCCATCTTGATTCCGGCAAGAATGGCACCGCTCTCGCTTGGATATTCGGAAGCGTTCGTAAATATTTTGGTAAGCTCTTCGTCATCCAGAGTCATAGTAGCCGGTGCGATGGTGGTAATACCATTTCTAGCCTGATATTCAGCCATAGCCTTTACGGCCTCTTTGGTTCCGTCGCAGAAATCATAGCCGACACAGCCATGGAAGTGAAGATCGGTCAGGCCGGGGATGAGATAGAGACCCTCGGCATCATAGATCTCCTGTTGATCATGGCTGCTGCCATTACCTGATATATATTCACCCTCTATGGCGATGTCCTTTTTGATAAAGCTGCCATCTTCGGTATAAACCATTGCATTTTTTATTATCATAAACATACGACCTTTCTTACTGAGTAATGATTATTTACTTAACCTTGATAAAGCTCCTTCGTCTGCCACGATTGTAACATCATTATGAAGCTGTAATACCGAAGCGGGAACCGATGGAGTAATAGGTCCTTCAATCGCCTCTTTAAGAATATCTGCCTTCGCTTCTCCATGAACGACAAGAAGGATCTTTTTAGCAGACATGATGCTACCGATTCCCATCGTATAAGCATGACGGGGGATCTCATCGGCTGAATTGAAGAAGCGTGAGTTTGCTTCAATTGTACTGGGAGCAAGCTCGACACAGAAGGTGGATTTACGGAAAACTTCACAGGGTTCGTTAAAACCGATATGTCCGTTATTGCCTAAGCCTAACAGCTGTAAGTCAACCTGACCAAAGGAGGCCAGCAGATCGTCATAGCGCTTGCATTCTTTCAGAATATCATGCTCCATTCCGTTGGGAATATTAGTATTCTCAAGATTAATGTTAATGTGCTTAAAGAGGTTCTCATACATAAAGTAATAATAGCTGCAGGGATTCTCTTTCGTTAGACCTACATATTCGTCCAGATTCACAGTCTTAACATTAGAAAAATCAATATCTCCCTTGTTGCACCAGTCAATCAGCTTTTCATAGGTGCCCACAGGAGAGGAACCGGTTGCTAAACCGAGAACACTGTCCGGTTTAAGAATAACCTGTGCTGAAATAATATTGGCGGATTTTCTGCTCATATCCGCATAGTCTCTTGTTCTGATGATTTTCATAAAGTTCTCCATTCCTACCTTCGTATTTATTTGATGTAACAATTCAGAACAGACTCAAAAATTCAACAGTCTAACAGTTCTATCACCCTGAATTGTTACAAATTGACAATACATAGCTGTTATGATATACTTGTTATAACAACATAATCACTTGAAACAAAAATAACACATATAAATACAAATGTAAATATGAAATTAATGAAAAGAGGGCAGATCTATGAAATCACTTCCCCGTTATATGCAGGTAATGAATTATTATATTCCCTTAATTAAGTCCGGAAAGCTGAAGGAAGGCGAAAAGATGCCGACGGAGGAAGAGATCTGCGAGCTTTTTGGCATCAGCAGAATTACAGTGCGTCGTGCGTTGGAGGGCTTGCAGCAGGGCGGATATATCTATAAACAGCAGGGAAAAGGCAGCTTTGTCATGACGAAGAAGACAGGCTTCCAGCTGAATCATCTGAAGGGGTTTACAGAGGAGATGAAAGCGCTTGGTAAGGAGCCTTCCAGTGAGGTCCTAACCTTTGATATAATTCCACCAAGCGAGAAGACAGCTGAGACATTAGGCATAGATATTAACCAAAAGATTTATCGGCTGGAACGCTTACGTCTTGCAGATGGGGTGCCGATTGCAATTGAAAGAGTGCATTTGCCCTTTTATCGTTTTCCTACGCTCAGGACAGTAGACTTAAAGGAGTCTCTCTATGAGATCTTGCAATTCCAATTTGGCTGTGAAAGCTATAAGGGAATTGAGGAGATACATGCAGGGTTGGCTTCGGAGGAAGAAGCCAGGCTGTTACAGATTGTTCCCGGCTCCGCGGTCCTGCACATTAACCGTACAACCTATGAGCAAGAGGGGATGGCTTATGAATATGTAGAATCAACCTATCGTGGAGACATGTACCAGTTTACGGTAACCCTATATAAGTAGGCTGTAATATTTAACTGGAATAATGGTAATCATTATTTTGATTGGTAGTATTAGGAAAATAATCCTTAATAGGCGCACATTCACGTTCGTTCTTTTATAGATTTCTGCTGTTCTGAATGGTAACCTATTATGAATTTAATGTATTACTTGTTATAACAAGTTGGTACAAGAATGTGACTTATCAGAAGGCAATGTCTTAAGCTAAAGGAATGGAATAGACTTGGCGGTTATTAAGCGTATAATAGAATTCAATCATAATTGACGAATGATTGTAGACTCAGCAGGATTAGGAGAGGGAAACATATGAACAAAGAGCTGGTAGATGAATATTCCTTCCTGCCAAGGTTGACGGCCTTGTTGCAGCAGGTTGAAAGAATGGAAGAGACTGCCATGGAGGCAGCGGCGGGAGCAGCCTATCAATCTATTCTTGGGGGTGGATTACTGCATGTATTCGCAACCGGTCATTCCAGTATGATTATGGAAGAAATGTTCTTCCGGGCAGGTGGATTGGTCCCGGTGAATCCGATTCCGGATCCTTCCCTCATGGTTCACGAAGGAGCAATACAGAGCATGTATAATGAGAGAAAATCAGGATTAGCCGATCGGATTCTATCAGAGGCTAATCTTCATTCAGGAGATACCATTATTATTTCCTCTAATACAGGAATTAACAGTGTCCCTGTTGAGGCAGCTATGTTTGCAAGGAAGAAGGGGCTTACGGTAGTGGGGATCACCTCTTTGCAGGCCTCAAAAGAATTAACTGCCAGACATGATAGCGGGAAGAAGCTATATGAGCTCTGTGATATTGTGATTGATAATCATGTTCCCATCGGAGATGGATTGCTATCCATTCCCGAGAATGGGCTTGTGACTGGTGGTGCTTCCTCCTTCACTAGCTTGTTCATCGCACAGAGAATTGTCTTAAAGATAGAGAATCGCTTTCTGGCAGAGGGTAAGCTACCACCGGTTTACATGAGTGCCAATCTACCGAACGGAACCGATCATAATACCGCTCTCATAGCAGAATATCAGGATAAAATTAAATTATTACGGTAAATAAGAATAACCCTATACTACGGTGAAATACTATCTTTGCCGAAGGAAAGGAAGTGATCGCTTGAGCAAACAAGCAAATCAGAGATATCGTAAGGAGAAGGAAAAGGAGCATCTCAAAAAGGCCGGTGTAACCGATACTGCTACTAACTCTTCGAAGGATACAAATGTCAGTAAAAAATATAACAATAATACCTATAATACAGAAGGATAAAGATATTATTTTTTTAAAGGTAAATGAAGGATAAGGACAGCCTCCTGCACATAGCACTGTGTGAGAGGTCTGTCCTTGTCGTTGTACTGGGCACTATATTAAAATATCTATCGGATCGAACGCCTAATATGTTCCTGTTATCCTGCCGACATACCATTGAAGTATAAGGAGGCTTGATAGAATCATGCTCGAAGGTTATACCGCCTTGTACTTTAGCTGGTACTGTTTCGGTGAGATATCTTTATATAGCTTGAACTGTTGGATGAAGTAGCTGGAGGTGGAGAAGCCTACCTGCATCGCGATCTCTGTGATGTTTAAATCGGCAGAGGTAAGGAGGTGCTCTGCCTTTGTTACACGTACATAATTCAGATATTCCCGGAAGCTTCGCTTCATAATCCTTGTGAACAGTCTGGAAAAATAGCTATAGCTTAAGTTGCAGCGCTTCGCCATCTCCAGTGCAGTGATATCATTCTGATAATTGTCTTCAATGTAATCGAATACATTCTGAATTCTTTTTACCATGTCTTTGTTAATCTCTTCGTGAATATTTAGGTCTACATTTTGTTCATTCCATCGGCGAAGAATAAAGAGAAACAAATTATAGATATTCGCACGAATAGCAAGCTCGTAACCATAATGCTTATCCAGATATTCCTGATTAATGCCACGGATTATATCCGGTATAATCGTCTTCTCTATCTCAGTCCTTCCAAAAATCTTCTGATGGGTAGATTCGTTCAGGATGAAGGGCATAACATACTTCATCTCAAAAAGGGACTGTGCTGTGGTATAGAGCATCTCCGGCTCGAATTTGATGACAATATATCGATTAAGCCCGGGAGAGAGGGAGAAAATATTATGAATCTCATTGGAATTAATCAGCACCATATCGCCTTCTTCAAAGCTATAATCCTTGTTGTCTAATAAAATATGATATTTTCCCGTAATTGCATAAATGATTTCTATATAGTTGTGGATATGAGCATGTACCATAAGTTCGGCACCCATAGATTCCTGAATATGAGAGCTAAACTGCAGTGGTGCATCACCGTTCGTATCTCTGGTTTCAACATAGTAAGAACGTTCCAAGGCTGTAACCTCCAATGACAAATTATTGATATTTTATTATAAATAAATTATATCATGATAAACGTTTTTATGCTATGTTTTATTTACGCGTAAGCAAAGTAAGAATAATGCGAGAATGAAACTCGTATCGCAAGCTAGCTTGCAAATATGCGTACACGCACATGCTACAATGCTTGTAGACAGGCATTGAAGAAGCTCGAATGTCGTGCTTCTTTCAGTCAGGGGATATGCATTAATTGAAGAATCCCGGCAAAAACATATAATAAAAAGGAGATTACATGCTATGGAGAAGAAGATTAAAATTGGTATCATTGGTTGCGGAGGCATTGCGAACGGTAAACACATGCCCTCCCTTAGTAAATTAGGTGATGTGGAAATGGTTGCCTTCTGTGACATCGTCCCAGAGAGAGCAGAAAAGGCAAAAGCAGAATACGGGACACCGGATGCAAAGGTTTATACCGATTATAAGGAGCTGTTACAGGACAAGGAAATCGAGGTTGTTCATGTATGTACTCCGAATCGCTCCCATGCTCCTATTTCAATTGACTCTCTTCATGCAGGCAAGCATGTTATGTGTGAGAAGCCTATGGCAAAAACAGCAGAAGATGCCAGAAGAATGGTTGAGGCAGCGAAGGAAACTGGAAAGAAGCTTACCATCGGTTATCAGCATAGACATAAGCCGGAATCAATTTATTTAAAGAGTGTAATCGAACGCGGCGATCTTGGAGATATCTATTTTGCGAAAGCATTTGCAGTTAGAAGAAGAGGAACACCGAACTGGGGTGTATTCTTGAACGAATTTGAGCAGGGCGGAGGTCCGTTAATTGATATCGGTACCCATTCCCTTGATGTTACGCTCTATCTTATGAACAATTACGAGCCTAAGATGGTAGTCGGAACAAAATATAAGAAGGTAAATAATGCGGATTGCGGCAATCCTTGGGGTGGCTGGGATCCGGAGCAGCACACCATGGAGGATAGCGCTTTCGGCTTCATCGTTATGAAGAACGGCGCAACAATCATTCTGGAATCCAGCTGGGCACTCAATACCAGTGAACCGATTCAGGAAGGCAGTACTGTACTTTGCGGCTCCGATGCAGGTGCACAGATTAAGAATGGTGTGACGATTAATAAGGGTGAATTCAATCGTCTGGTTGAAGTAAAGCCGGATATGTCCAGCGGTGGAGTAGCATTCTATGACGGTAATTCCATGAGCCCGGCAGATGTGGAAGCAAGACGTTGGATTGATGCAGTTAAGAATGATACCGATCCAATCGTATTACCCCAGCAGGCTTGTGTGGTTTCTGAGATTTTAGAGGCTATCTACAAATCAGCGGAGAGCGGTCAGCCGGTATATTTTGAATAAAGAAAGGAAAAATTGATGAATATAGCAATTATTAGTTATTGGCATGTCCATGCAGAAGGCTATACGAAAGAAATCCTTGAGAAGACAGACAGTAAAGTGACGGCTATATGGGATGAGGATTCCGAACGCGGATTAAAATATGCGAAGCAATTCAATGCTAAGTTTTATGAGGATTATGATGAATTACTCCGTGATAAAAGCATTGAAGGTGTAGTAATTACCTCTGCAACCTCAGAGCATACCAGATTAATATTAAAAGCAATTGAAGCAGGTAAGAAGATTTTTAGTGAGAAGGTTCTCGCACTTACCACGGAGGATTGCCTCAAGATAAAAGAAGCTCTTAAGAAGAATGAAGCATCCATCACTCTGTCCCTTGTGAAGAAATGTGAGCCTCAATTTCAATTTGCAAAGCAGTTGGTGAGTAGCGGCGCCTTAGGCCGTATTACTTATGCTAGAATGCGTAATGTACATAATGGAAGTATTGGCGATTGGCTGCCGGCACACTTTTATAATTTGGAGCAATGTGGCGGTGGTGCTATGATTGATCTCGGTGCTCATCCGATGTATTTATTAAACTGGATGCTTGGAGAGCCAAAGACCGTTCAATCATTGTTTACCGACATAACCGGGCATAAGGTGGAAGATAATGCTGTATCAGTGATTGAGTTTGAGCAGGGGGCAATTGGAGTATCTGAGACAGGCTTTGTATCTGTTTATAATCCTCCTACACTGGAAATCAGCGGTACAAAGGGTGCATTACTGATACGTAACGGAGTTCAGTATGCAACCGAGGAAACCAATGGAGAATGGGTTACTGTGGAACAGCTGCCCGAGGAGCTCCCGTCCCCCCTCATTCAATGGGCGAATGGGGAAAATACGGTATTAGGCGATGAATTCGGTATTGATGCTGCCATCATGCTTACCAGAATGATGGAGGCTGCTTATCGTTCCTATCAGCATGGGAAGAAAGAAAGCGTATAGGAGGAATATCAAATGGAGATATCACTACAGCTTTACTCTATCCATGAAGAGACCAAGAAGGATTTTACCGGCTCTGTAAGGAGAGTCGGAAAGATTGGTTTTAGCGGCGTTGAATTTGCAGGCTACGGTGATTTAAGCACCGAAGAGCAAAAGCAATTGCTGGCAGAGAGCGGTCTTTATTCCGTAGGTACTCATTGTGGATTGCAGGTATTCACAGAGCGATTTGAGGAAGAGCTCCAGTATAGTAAGGCAATCGGTTCAAAATATATTATATGTCCTTATGCTGAGGTAGACACCCTGGAGAAAATCGATCATTTGGCACAGGTGCTGAATGAGGCAGCAAAAAAGGCTGCAAAGGAAGGCATCAAGGTAGGTTATCATAATCATGCTCACGAATTTGTTATGATCGATGGTAAATATGCACTTGATTTACTGGCTGAGAAGACCTGTGATGACGTGGTTCTTGAGCTGGATGTATTCTGGGTTGCCTATGCAGGTGTAGATCCGGTTGAGTATATCCAAAAATGGGGTAAGAGAGTTGAGCTTATCCATATTAAGCAAATTAATGATGAGCGTGCTAATGTAGATATCGCAGACGGCATCATTGATATGAAAAAGATTAAAGATGCTGCGAAGTATGCTACATATTTTGTACTAGAACATGAAGAGTATGATAAACCGGTTTGGGATGCCCTGATGAATGATTTCCAGGCATTGGATCGTATTAATTAACTCCTCTAATTTGATAAATCTTAAACATCGACAAGGGATATTACCATGGAAGTAATCAAGACCTCCATGATAATATCTTTTGTTGTATTTTTTAATTTTCCATTTTCGACATTGTACCTATGAATAATCTGTGTAATAATCTATGTGACAGGTTACATAGTATTGCTTCGCTGTATATTAACGGTTGAACGGTATTATTTAGATGTTAAAAGCACAGACAGCAAACAAAGATGTGTTTAAAAAGACTAATTTAAGACTGGGGGGTCTGCTTTGAAAACAACAGGATCAGAATTCTTGACTAGGAGTAAACCGTATGTGCGTAAGCTCATCGAGCTACTGTCAGAGAATTATCAGTATGTATCTGTTCTGGGCACGGATACGAGAGGTAAGGTATACCGTGTAGGAAAGACGGGTACCGAAGTGAATGATGTCATGCTGGCAGAACGCGGCTTTGTAGTACGTGTTCATAACGGGGTGAATTATTCTGAGTATTCCTTTAATGAGATTGATGAGAGTAAGCTGAACAGCATCGTCTCTGAGATCAGGGATAAGCTACATAAGGTATCAAAAGAAATCAATGTGAATGCCTATGATTTAATCAACGAAGAAGAGATTGAGAAGCAATTCTTCAGTGAAACAGAGATTGATCCGGAGAGCATAAGCGCTGAGCAGATTATTAGGGAATTAACATCTCTAAAGGATCTGGGATGTTCTCTGTCAGAACTGGTTGTAAATTTTAGAGCCACATTAAGCTATACTCATGTATCAAAAATCTTTCTTTCTGCTAAAAAGGATCTGGAGCAATCCTACACGATCAGCGATGCTTCCTTACTTTGTGTTGCAAGAAGAGAGGAGAGAACAAAATATTATTTCCGAGGCTTTAACGGTATGATAGGCTATGAGACTCTTGAGGAAATGAAGCAGCTATGCCCGTTGGTAGTTGATCAGTGTATCAAGCTGTTGGATGCGAAGGCTGTTCAGCCTGGTGAATATGATGTCATTTGCGCACCGGAGATAGCCGGTTTGATTGCTCATGAAGCCTTTGGCCACGGTGTTGAGATGGATATGTTTGTAAAGAAAAGAGCAAAGGGTGCCGAGTATATCGGTAAGCAGATAGCCTCTCCGATTACAACAATGCATGACGGTGCGGCAGCAGCGAGCCATGTATCCTCTTATCTTTTTGATGATGAGGGAACCCTTGGTACAGACACCACCATCATAAAAGAGGGTATCCTGAAAAACGGTATCTCTGATTTACTGTCAGCTCTGAAGCTTGGGACTACTCCTACCGGAAACGGAAAAAGACAATCCTTCGAGCGTAAGGCTTACTCTCGAATGACGAATACCTTCTTCTCCGCCGGAACGGATAAATACGAAGATATGCTGGCTTCTATAAAGTATGGTTACCAAATAGAAGGACTTTACAGCGGTATGGAGGACCCTAAGAATTGGGGTATTCAATGTATAGCGTTACTGGGAAGAGAAATCGTAGACGGTAAGCTGACCGGAAATCTGATCTCACCCGTTGTTATGACCGGTTTTGTACCTGAGCTGCTGCAATCCATCTCTATGGTATCCGAGACAGTTGAGCTGGAGGGTGGCGGTTATTGTGGTAAGGGTTATAAAGAATATGTAAGGACATCCAGTGGCGGTCCCTATATCAAAGCGAAAGTGAGGTTGGGTTAATGTTAGAGCAAATCAGAAGAATCCTCATGAATCAGAAAGACATTTCTGGCTATAAAATCAAAGAAACTCTGATCCAATCCAATGAGTTGTTTTTTGTAAAGAAGAATGTGGATATGGACCGGGCAAAAAGTGTACATCATTACAATATAACAGTATATGTAGATTTTACCGAGGAGGGAGTGAAATATAAGGGCTCCTCAACAACGAGTATCCACCCTACCATGAACGAGGGTGAGATTGAGAAAGCAATCCGGGACGCCGCCTTTGCTGCCGGCTTCGTTAAGAATCCCTATTATCCGCTAGTAAGTCCGACAAGCTTCAATGTAGCTTTGCCGAAAAGCAATTTTGCGGGGGAAGATCTTCCCTACTGGATGAACGAAATCACGAAAGCAATCTATAAAAATGATATCTATGATAAGGGCGGCATAAATTCCTGTGAAATCTTCTTGAATAAAACAATCACAAGAATTGTCAATTCCGAGGGTGTTGATGTCTCAGAGGAAGGTTATCGCTGCATGGTAGAATTCATTACCACCTGGAAGGAAGAGGGAGAGGAAATTGAGTTGTACCGCTGCATTGATTGCTCCGATTTTGATGCGGAGCTTTTGGCTGATGAGGTCAAGAATATGATCAATATCTGCAAGGAGAAGGCAATTGCAAGAAACACACCTGCATTAAAGACGGCTTCCGTAATTCTTACCAGGGAAGCGGTGAAGGATTTCTTTACTTATTATTACTCCAAGAGCAATGCTTCCTCTGTATATAACCAATCTTCTACCTGGAAGATTGGAGATAAGGTGCAGGGGGATGAGGTAAAGGGTGATCGGATTACCTTAATGCTCGATCCGTTCATGAAGAATTCGACGAACTCAGAAGCCTATGATTCAGATGGCTTTCCTGTAAAACCGGTGAAAATTATTGACCAGGGTGAACTGAAGCAGTATTCGGCCGATACCAGATATGCATATTATCTTGGGGTGGCACCGACCGGTAATATCGGGAATGTTTTTGTAGAGAGCGGTAGCCGAACAATGGAAGAGCTAAAGAAGGAACCTTATCTGATGACAGCAGCCTTTTCGGATTTTACAGTAGATGATATGACAGGTGATTTTTGCGGTGAGATTCGTCTAGCCTGGTATTACGATGGCAAGACAACAATCCCCGTAACCGGAGGCTCCATAACCGGCAATATTGGTGAGCTTCAGCATGAGATGTATCTGACTAAGGAACGTCAGAAGGACAATAACTTCGAAGGACCGGCCATGGTGCTGTTGAAGAATGTCACCGTTGCAGGAATTGAATAAAAACAATTAAATAGTAAACATCCCAAACTGGATAATCTCTCTATAGAGGGATTATCCAGTTTGTAATTTATAACAAGTAAAATGACTTATCATTTTATTTTGTTTGGTATGAATATTATTCCCTCCTCGGTTAAGTTATTGAAGAGTTGGGTTGTTATCTGAGATAATAGTAGTTCATTACGGACTGTTCCACAAATTCACAGGACTGATATAAGCTAAGGGCATTCTTATTAGTACATACGACATCCAGTTCAATAACTGTGACACCTTGTGCTTCAATCAATCTAAGTGTTTCTGCTAAACCCTTTCGTCCATAGCCCTTTCCACGATATTCCGGTAATATACCAAAGCCGAAGATAAAGGCATACTGTCCATTATATTCTACATTGATTTTACCAATGGAGGATCCGTTAAATTCGATCATATAGGTCTTTTGATTCTCCGGCTGTTCCTCCAAGGTAGACAGGTAATATTCACCGTCTTCCTCTGTAAGATTCTTTTCATTGAATAAAATTGCATTAAATTGAGCGAGTTTCTTCTCGTCCATTTTACTGGCAGGGCGTAATGTTACCGCCTGGTTAGTAAGCCGCTCTGAATTATCTTCGATTTGAGAAGCAGAACCAGATATTCGTTTCATTCGATATTCTGAGTGGGCATAGCTGCTGCTGTTTGCCTTTAGAAAGTTCATACCGGACTCGGAGCCACCATCGGCCAAAATTAGGAGCTGCTTAAAATCAGAGTGTTGACATTCGTTCAAAGCAAGAGCCAGTAAGCGATGGAAGATTCCTTGCTTTCGATACATTGGATGAGTCATTCCGCAAAGCTCTCCGGTAACACCGTCAAAGCACGATATTCCCAGATAGGCAACAAGGGTATTCTCGATAAAATATAGGAACTCCCTTTTACTGCTGGTTGGTGTCTCCCGGTTTTCAGCAAGGCCGCCCAAATGAAGCTTATAATCCAGCTCCAGCTTTAAATTGATACTTTCATGTTTGCAGCAAATATCCATAAGCGGATGAATCAAATTATATTCTGATTGGGTGATATATTCTGCAACTTGGATACTGTGTTGTTGTATGATTGACATTGTTAATCCCCCCTATTCCGATTCTTGTCAAATACATGCTAAGTATAACAGATAAGAAGAATAATTCAATAAAAGAGATTTAGTAAATTAATAATAAGCGGTTGTCTGTTATAAAGAATAAGGTTTTGCTATGATTAAGTTATGAGACATTTGGTTGAAGAGGAAGAGGCACAGAGCGCCATCATGGAGGAAAATATGAATATTCAAGAGGTACCTTTTAGTGCAATTGATTGGAACTTAGTTAGCTCGGTAATTCATCCCGGTATTACCGGAGAAGCTTACCGGAGAGTCTATGAAATAGGAATCTTCGGGTGAAAGATGATACTTAATAAGTTGGTGAGGCTATTTTGTAGGTATTTTTTCGATTATGTCATCACATGACATAGCTCTATGCTATATTGTAGCTAGAAGGCAATACCATCACTATAGTTTGTAGACTAGTAATTGAGAGGGAGGGATTTTATGCCGTACCAGTTAAATGATAAATTAGTTGTTGGAATTTCCTCCAGAGCCTTATTCGATCTGGAGTATGAGAATGGAATCTATAATGAAAATGGCCTTGAAGAATACATTCGTTATGAAATTGAACATGAAGAGGAGGAGCTGAAGCCCGGAACGGCTTATTCCTTGATCAAAGCTTTATTGAACCTCAATGATTGTTTTAATTCCAGTATCATCGAAGTGATTGTAATGTCCAGGAACAGCCCGGAGACTGGTCTCCGTGTATTCAACTCCATTGACCGAAGAGAGCTTGGAATTGAAAGGGCTTGCTTCACTGGTGGTGAGAATATAGCCAAATACCTTGCGGCCTTCAAAGTAGATTTGTTCTTGTCAAAGAACGAACAAGATGTGCAGGAGGCTATTGATGCCGGATTTGCAGCTGCTTTAATTTATGATGTTCCTAAGAATTATACTCCTGACGATAATGAGATTCGAATTGCTTTTGATGCAGATGCAGTCATCTTCTCAGAGGAATCAGAGGAAATTTATCAGAAACAGGGATTAGAGGCATTCTTAGAGCATGAGAAGGCAAATGCAGAGAAGGTATTGCCTGATGGGCCTTTTGCGAAGCTTCTTCGTACGCTTTCTGCAATTAAGGAGAAATATCCGAATAAGCTTCGGATCGCAATCATTACAGCACGTAATAACCCCGCACATAAAAGAGTAATACTGACCTTAAGGCAGTGGGGTGTGCATATTGATGAAGCATTTTTTCTGGGAGGTGTGGAGAAGAAAGCGATACTAAAGGCCTTCAATGCACACATTTTCTTTGATGATCAGGACACACATGTAAGGCCGGCGTCTACAGAGATTCCATCGGGAAGAGTGCCTTATAAATCAGCTTCTACTATCAAAAAAGAAGCTTAAGTATATAGAATTACGACTTACGGATAAAGTCACACTTTGCGAGCTTGTTTTGTCATGAATATTGGGGCTGTTTCAAAACTCGAAGCTATATCTACTGTTTTGAAACAGTCCCTTTCGTTTAGTGTATTTTAGGATATCATCGAATTAACCAGATAAACCTCATTAAGATACCATTGTTAATAACGTCTCGTCGGGTTGGAATAATCCCTATAATAATTATAATAGTTTCCATTTCGTTGATTTTGGTTGTCCATCCTTCTTTGCTGATCCGCTTCATTGATCGGATTATCCTGTCTAGGAGTATTAGCTGGATCCCAATTATCCCTGACGGCATCAATAGGCGGCTTCTCCTTCGTATTTCGCTGTCTTCTGTGTGGGTTAATAATAGAGCCTATAATAATACCTAACAGAAAGAAGGTAACGATGAAGGCAATAAAGTATATAAAGAAGTTCTCGCTAGTGATTGGCAATATCGAAATATTTACATTAGTAAAGGGAAAACAACGGAAGAGTGTGACAATTTCATTCAAAATAAAACACTCCTTTACAAATTATTCACTATTTATATATGCTGTGACAACTTTAAAGGTTACATAAGAAGTAGTATAATGGCAGCAGGAAGTGGTAATCTTAAGATGATAACACAGGAACTTAATCGAGCGTTGACATATATATTGTGCTTAGTATATAATGTTACTACAATATATTGTACATAGAGCTGTAAAGGAAGAATATGCATGTATGGCTATCATGAGAGTCAGAGAGCATTTGGCATACATTCTTATGATGCAGATTGATTTTGTATTCATAGGGTAATAAGGAGGATTTTGTGATGGAATTATTGTCGAAGGAATTCGTCAAACAATATATAGATAGACAGTCTCCTCTGAGTCACATCGGAGAATTTGTATATCTTCGAACCTATTCCAGATATTTGGAGGATAAGAAGAGAAGAGAGAACTGGTATGAGACTGTTCTGAGGACAACCAATTACAACATTGAACTAGGTTCGGAATTTAAGATAAAGAATAATATACCAATCGATTGGAATAAGGAAAAAGAAGAGGCACAGCTTCTTTATGACAATTTATATCATTTACGAACCTTTACTTCGGGCAGAACCCTTTATATGGGGGGGACTGAGGTTGTTAAGCAATACCCTCTATCGAATTACAATTGTGCCTTTACTAATATAGAAAAGATGAAGGATCTGGTAGATGTATTCTATCTCTTGATGTTGGGAAGCGGGGTCGGCATTCGAATTGACAGGGAGTATATCAGCAGATTACCGCAGGTACGCCATATCGAATTGGAGAGCCGTTATGATTTCAATATCCGAATGTCTACTTCAAAAGAAGAGATGGAGCATTCGGGAATGTTTATTGATCTAAGTGATTCAACCACTGCTATACTGAAAGTAGGCGACAGTAAGGAGGGGTGGTGTGAAGCTCTGGAGACTTATTTTAAGCTGGTAACAGCAGATCAATACAATCATATTAACAAGCTGATCATTGATTACAGCTACGTAAGACCGGAGGGTGAGCGTCTGAAGCGTTTTGGCGGAAGAGCTTCGGGACATAAGTCTATCAAGCGGATGTTTGAGAAGATGAATAAGGTGTTTCATCGCAGACAGGATTATCAGTTAAAGTCAATCGATATCTTGGATATTGCTACCATCATCAGTGAGAATGTGGTTTCCGGCGGTGTAAGGCGCAGTGCAATGATGGTAATCTGTGACGAGAACGACGAAGAGGTTATTCGCGCAAAGCGTAATATTTATAAGGTGGTAGACGGTAAATGGCTGGAGGATAAGGAGATTTCTCACCGCAAAATGAGTAATAATTCGATCCTGTATACTCACCGACCATCTCTGGAGTATATAAAGGAGATTATTCATTCAATTAAAATAAATGGTGAGCCGGGCTTTATCAATGCCAGTGAAGCTCTCCGTAGAAAACCCTCTTTCCTTGGATGTAATCCCTGTGGAGAGATTTTGCTCCGGTCGAAGCAATGCTGTAATCTGACCACCAATAATTTGATGGCCTTTGTTAAGGATAATAGGCTGGACAAGGATGCTTTGAAGGAGGTTCTTCGACTGTCGGTAAGAGTAGCGATACGAATGACTTTGGTAGAAGTTGAGCTTCCGGAATGGAACCGTGTGATGCAGGAGGATCGTATCATTGGAGTATCCCTTACCGGTATGATGGATATGATGAATAAGACGAAGATGACCTATGATGAGCTGGCAGCGTTACTTTCAGAGCTACGTTCGGTCGTTCATTCGGAGGGCAGACGGTATTGTGAGGAATTAGGGATCGATCCGCCTCAGCTAATGACTACCATTAAGCCTGAGGGCAGCCTCTCCACACTGCCATGTGTAAGCTCGGGAATTCACTATGCGCATTCCGACTACTATATCAGAAGAATTAGAATCTCTGCATCCGATCCCTTATATAGGATGATTGCAGCCCAGGGCAGCTATCCCATCTATGATGAGAATGGGTCCTTGGGAGAGGAAGGCACCGTTAAGGTGATAGAGTTCCCGATAAAGGCACCAAAGGGAAGGACAAAATATGATGTTGGAGCGATAGAACAGCTTGAGCTATATAAGCTTTCAATGCTTTACTGGTCTGATCATAATACTTCGATTACAGTGCATGTAAGAGAGCATGAATGGGAGGACGTTGCCGAGTGGTTATATGATAACTTCGAATATACGGTAGGGATCACTTTCCTGCCGCTAATGGAGGAGACGTATCCTCTGCTTCCCTATGAATGTACAACCAGGGAGGATTATGAGGAACGAATGAAAAAGGTGAAGGCCATCGACTATGAACTGCTGGCAGCCTTGGATGATTCTGAGGAACGGGAGATTGATGATAAGGAGTGCGAAACCGGAGTCTGCCCAATCCGATGATTTGGTAAGCTTTTATTATGTTCTTGACAAAATAAAATAGGAGTGTGTATAATTACCTCTAATTTCTAGTGTTTTGTTTAATTATTTAAAGTGAATATAATGTCTTATGTATCGACAGAGGCGTCTTAGTTTATCTAAGGCGCCTTTTGTTATTGTATAGACTAACTATGTCAAGTAGTTAATTTATATTAGTTTTACTGTTATAAAATTGTACTTTGAAAATCGCATGACAAATAAAGCACCTTTTAAAGCTGCTTTGAAAGAGTGATATGAGAGGTGAAAATTATTTTATGTAAGCCTCATGTTTCATTTCCATACTGTAAAGTACTCTGACAAGTTTTTTTGCAACGTGAGAAACTGCTACATTATAGGGCTTCCCTTCTGCCCGTTTCTTCTGTAAGAATAAACTAAAATTAGTATCCCAGTTACCAACATTTTTAGCAGCTGTAAAGAGTGCGAAACGTAGGTATTTCGAGCCTCGTTTAACCATTTTAGCATGTGTTGATGTATACTGCCCAGATTGATAGATGGATGGCTCCATTCCAGCAAATGCAAGTATCTTTTCGGCATTAGGAAAATCAGAAAAGTCACCTATTTCAGCATGGATGACAGCTGCAGTTATATAAGAAATACCGGGAATTGTAATAAAAGGAGAATCTATATTTTTAACAATCTCTTTTATTCTTTTCTCAATTACTTCGGTTTGTTCCTGTAGAAGAAAAATGCGAGCTAACGTTTGCTGTAGTTCAATAGCCTGTATACCATCGCAGGTTCCAATCGATTGTTTGGCTGCTTCTCTGATTTCAATTGCTTTTTGGCGACCATAATGACCTTTTGAATATTTGGATAAAAGGTTTGTCAAATGAGTCAGATGAGCCTTTGAAATGGCGTTGGCATCGGTGTATTCACTCATAAGGTGATAAACAGAATTAACCTGCAACTCATTAACTATTTTCTCTAATTCAGGGAATATGATATTCATCAGTCTGGCGAACGATACTTTGAGCCTAGAGCAATCTTTTACAAGGTTAAAGCGATATCTTGTTAATGACTTTAGTTCTTTTTCATGGTATGATGCAGGTACATAGGGCGTTAGCTTCTGTGTCATCAGCATTGATACGATTGATTGGGCGTCAGCCTTGTCCGTTTTAGTCTTTCTAAAGCTTTGACTTTTTTTGTATAGACTAGTATGAAGCGGATTGATAATAAAAAGGTGGTAGTTTTTATTAGCGAGGAAATCAGCGATATTGTTGCTATAATGACCAGTTGCTTCCAGCCCTATTTTTATTGCTTCGGGGTTGTTGGTACAGGATTGCATACGCTGAAGTAAAAGAGAAAATCCGATAAGATCATTAGAAATGGTGAAGACATGGAAAAGAATTTCGCCGTCCGAATTAGAGATAAGACAATCGTGCTTATCCTTTGCAACATCAATGCCTACGTAGATCATAATAATAGCTCCTTTTGGTAGATTGACACTGTTTCTTATCCACAGAACTGCCTGCTATGTAGCCTCGTGCTAATTAAAACGTCATGCGTTATCTAACTGATCAACATTTAAGCAGACAACTGTGGTTATAGCCTATACACAAACGTCTAAGCGTTAGGAAATTTCAACTAATCCACAGTGCCTATAAACAGTATACACTTACTCAAGAAAAGAGTAAGGAACTAATATTAATTTAACATACGAGGAAAGTTCCTCCTATACAACAACAAGCACTCCGTGCAAGTGAACGAAGTTCACTTTGGGAACGAAGTTCACTTTGGGAACGAAGTTCACTTTGGGAACGAAGTTCACTTTGGGATGACGTACCCGACAGGAAGGTAGTTATTGCTTTGCTATCCGATCAGGCGCGAAGTGTCAGCAAGCTGACACTTCGTTCTTCCATGAAAGAAAAAGCGTAGTTTAGCCTTCTACTGGTAGGATAAAGACAGAGGACTTATTTTCGCTTAATAGTTAAGCTTATATGTTGTGAATAGGGGGATTGTGTATGAAGCTACGGAGGAAGATAAGGTTTTTAAAGATGGGGCGGGGCGTAATTTATCATATACTTATTTTTTGCGTACTATTGAGCAGTTCCTTAACCGGTTGTACTCGTGAGCGGGAGCAGCTAGAGCTTATGGTTGGAGCTGCAGCTAGCCTGGAGCCTGTATTAAAAGAGATAAAAGCAGTTTACTCAGAACAAAACCCAGACGTTAAATTATGCTTTACCTTCGCAGGCTCAGGCACCTTGGAGCAACAGATTAGGGAGGGGGCCCCAATTGATGTCTTTTTGAGTGCCTCACGGAAGCAGATAGCTTCCCTGGAAGAAGACGGTCTGATTATGAATGACAGCACGGTGGATCTGCTTCGGAATGAACTTGCTTTGATTGTACCGAAGATAGATCAGACGAATATTACAAGCTTTGAGGAGGTACAAAAAGCAACGGTCATTGCGTTGGGCGATCCTGCCTCTGTTCCGGTTGGTCAGTATGCAATGGAAGTGTTTGAGAACTTGAATAACTGGAAGGAAGTCAAAGAAAAGACCACGTATGGGAAGGATGTCTCTGAGGTATTGGCGTGGGTAAGTGGAGGAAACGCTGAGGTTGGAGTGGTGTATGTAACGGATGCGATGAAGGAGGACACTGTGGAAATAGTGGAAATAGCACCGGAGGGCAGCCATAATCCGATTATTTATCCGGCAGCTATCATCGCGGAGACAGAGCTTGAGTCACAGGCTAAGGATTTTCTTCTCTTCCTTAGCTCCACTGAGGCAGAGGTCATATTCGAAGAATATGGCTTTGGCATCATCAAGTAGAACGGAGGTAAGTTATGGACTGGTCTCCCTTATGGATTTCACTAAGCACTGCAATACCGGCTACGGTGATTACTTTTTTTTTAGGAATCTACACTGCGCATAGGATAGTAATTTCCACCGGTAGATTAAGAAAGCTGTTCGATACTCTGTTCACGCTGCCTTTGGTATTACCACCTACTGTTGTCGGCTTCCTCTTGTTATTACTGTTCGGCAAGAATAGAATGATCGGAAGCGTTCTTTGGGAAATCGGAATTCAGATTGTGTTCACCAGATCCGCAGCAATATTGGCAGCCGTTGTGGTAGCTTTTCCCTTAATGTATCGTTCCGCTAAGGCCTCCTTTGAGCAACTGGATTCGAAGCTAATCGATGCAGCACGTATTTTAGGCTTATCAGAGTCGGTCATCTTTTGGAGAGTCTGTATGCCGAATGCATTACCCGGGATTGTGTCCGGAACCATTCTTGCCTTTGCAAGGGCTCTCGGTGAATTTGGAGCAACTCTTATGATTGCAGGAAATATTCCAGGAAGGACTCAGACGATGCCCTTGGCAATCTATATGGCAATACAGGAGGGGAGCCAGAGGGAAGCAATAATCTGGGTTCTTTTGTTGATCGTCTTATCAATTCTTATGATTTATACGATGGGTTATTTCTCGACAGATCGGAGCAAAGAGAGGGGAAAGCAAAATGAGCTTGAAGGTTGAGATAAGGAAACAGTATAAGGATTTTAATCTAGAGGTATGCTTTGATAATGATGGAAAAGCATTGGGCCTGCTTGGAGCCTCCGGCAGCGGCAAGAGTCTTACCCTTAGATGCATTGCCGGACTGGAGACTCCTGATCAGGGAAGAATCATCTTAGATGGCAGGGTCCTGTTTGATTCGGAGAAGGGGATTAACCTTCCTGTTCGACAGAGAAGAGTTGGTATGTTATTTCAAAGCTACGCCTTATTTCCGAACATGTCAGTCCGGGATAATATACTGATCGGGATAAGAAATAGGAGCAAGAGTAAAAAGCTTCTGGAGAGGTATGCTGAAATGCTACAGCTTAGCGGGGTGTTGGAGAAGTATCCCCAGCAACTATCAGGCGGTGAACAGCAAAGAACTGCAATCGCAAGAATGCTTGGAAATGAGCCTGAGGTAATGATGTTTGATGAGCCCTTCTCGGCATTGGATACATATTTGAAACATCAGCTCCAGCTTCAGTTGTTGGAGCTGCTTCAGTCCTATAAGGGAGATCTGATGATGGTATCACATAATCGGGAGGAGTTATATACCTTTTGTGATTTGATTGCTGTGGTCAAGCAGGGAAGTGTGATTGAATTCGGTTCAAAAACAGATATTTTTCGTAGACCATCCCATCTATCAACAGCAAGGTTAAGCGGCTGTAAGAATATTTCCAGAGCAAGAAAGATATCGGAGTATGAGGTAGAAGCAATGGACTGGAAGATAAGTCTCAAAACATCACAGTCGATCACGGATAGCATCAATTATGTGGGTATACGGGCGCATGATATAGTTCCTTTGATATTAGCACAGGATGAGAATTGTGTTCCGGTATCCTTGCTTGGATACTTGGAGAACTCTCATGAATGCCATCTCTTTTTTCAAGGGAAGGAAGGTGGAAACGCTAGCTTCAGCTGCGCAATACCCTTAAAAGACTGGTTTGGAGTATATCAGGAGAAGGTACCGGAATTCCTCTGTCTACCGAAGGAGCGACTGCTTTTGTTAACAAAGGATTATTGAACTTAAACTATCTGAATAATGGGTGTTCAGAAAGCTAAATATGGTGTCTTGTGAAGGTGTTAGGTTATATTGTGTAATAAAAGGCATAAAGAAAGTTATATTTTTGACAATTCAATGTATTGAAACTTCAATTTAAGGATGCTAGAATTGCAACATAAAGTCTTAGATACCTAATAGACAAAGACGTCATTACCTATTACCGGGTGATGGCGTCTTTTTGTTTATGACAGCAGAAAGTTCGCGAAGCGTGCTTTCTATTGTATCATAGGAAACGACTTCCTATGAAATAAATCATACAGGAACCATAGGTTCAACATATTAAGGAGGGTTTTATATGAGACAGGTTGCGATTTACGGCAAGGGAGGAATCGGAAAGTCCACCACAACACAGAACTTGACTGCCGGGCTTGGAGAGATGGGCAAGAAAATTATGATCGTGGGCTGCGATCCAAAGGCAGATTCCACGAGGCTAATTCTAGGTGGTCTGGCACAAAAGACGGTACTTGACACCTTAAGAGAAGAAGGAGAGGACATTGATCTGGAGTACATCATGAAGAGTGGCTTTGCTGGTATCCGTTGTGTGGAGTCCGGTGGTCCAGAACCCGGAGTAGGGTGTGCCGGTCGAGGAATTATCACCTCCATTAATCTCTTGGAGCAGCTGGGTGCTTATACGGATGATCTTGATTATGTTTTTTACGATGTACTTGGTGATGTAGTGTGCGGAGGTTTTGCAATGCCGATCCGAGAAGGCAAGGCACAGGAGATTTATATCGTAGCCTCAGGAGAAATGATGGCGCTCTATGCTGCAAATAACATTTCGAAGGGTATTCAGAAGTATGCAAGTACCGGTGGAGTTCGGTTGGGTGGTATTATTTGTAACTCCAGAAAGGTAGATGGGGAATCGGAGTTAGTGGCTGCTTTTGCGAAGGAACTGGGTTCACAGATGATCCATTTCGTTCCCAGAGACAACATGGTACAGAGAGCTGAGATTAACAAGAAGACGGTAATCGATTATGACATGAGTGCGAATCAGGCGGATGAGTATCGTGCTTTAGCACAGAAGATTGACGGTAATGACATGTTTGTAATACCGAAGCCCATGAAGCAGGAACGCCTTGAAGAGCTTCTGATGGAGCATGGTATCTTGGATTTATAAAAATGAGAGGAGGTAAGAATATGGTATTGGTAAGAGCAATTATTCGTCCCGAGAAGGTGGGAATTGTATTATCGGAATTGCTTGCAGCAGGTTATCCGGCGGTAACCAAGATGGATGTATTTGGTCGTGGCAAGCAGAAAGGTGTCAAGGTAGGTGAGGTTTACTATGATGAGATACCGAAGGAGATGTTGTTGATGGTGGTTGAAGATATCGATAAGGATGATGTTATAAAGATCCTAATGAAGTATGCGAGAACGGGAGAGGAAGGACACTACGGCGATGGACGAATCTTTGTGAGTCCGGTAGAAGAGGCCTATACCATCAGTACTAAGAAGAAGGGTCTGTAGAAATGGCGCAAAGCGCCATCATGGAGGTATATTATGAAGGAAGTTATGGCAATCGTCCGACAAAACAAGGTGAATGTAACGAAGGAAGCATTGGCGGAGGCAGGTTTTCCTGCTTTTACCTGCAGAAAGGTGCTGGGACGCGGGAAGAAGCTTATCGATATGACTTTGCTCCGGACCATCGTTGAAGCAGGTGAAGTACCGGCTACAGCGCAGGGTGAATATCTATCTGAAAGCAGTCGATTGATATCCAAAAGGGTCTTTACCGTCATTGTTGATGATAAGGATTTGGATCAGGTTGTGAATGCGATTATGGAGGCAAACAGCGCCGGTAACCCGGGGGATGGTAAAATATTCGTACTGCCAATCCTGGAGAATTACAGGGTGCGTAACGGAGAGATGACAATCGAAGCATATTAAGGAGGTGATGGTTATGAATGCCATAAACAAGGTGTTGGATCAATATAATTCCAAAGTATATAAAAACCGAAAAGAGCATATGGTCGATGTAAATAACAATGAGAAAAATAACGAGATCGCGGCCAATGTCAGAACGATACCGGGGATCATTACCCAGCGAGGCTGCTGCTATGCAGGCTGTAAGGGTGTTGTGTTAGGACCCATTAAGGATGCTTTTATCATTACACACGGGCCCATAGGCTGCGCATACTATTCCTGGGGTACCAGAAGACATAAGGCAAGGAAAGAAGGCGATACACCAAATTATCTGCAGTATTGTTTTTCAACGGATCTGCAGGAGCCGGATATTGTATTCGGAGGTGAGAAGAAGCTGAAGTAAGCCATCGAGGAAGCGATGGAACTCTTTCATCCGCCAACGATATTCATCTGCTCAACCTGTCCGGTAGGTCTTATTGGTGATGATATCCATGCGGTAGCAAAATGGGCAGAGCAGGAATACAACATTAAGTGTATTGCATTTAGCTGTGAGGGCTATAAGGGTGTCAGCCAATCTGCCGGTCATCACATTGCGAACAATCAGCTGGTAAGGTACGTAATCGGTGAGGGTGATCGCGAGATTAAGAATAAATTCAGTGTAAACCTGCTCGGTGAATATAATATCGGTGGTGATGGTTGGGAGACCGAGCGACTGCTAAAACGGATCGGATACGAAGTTGTGTCGACCTTTACCGGCGACAGTAGTATCGAGGATCTCAGTAATGCTCATAAAGCAAATCTTAGTTTGGTTCAGTGCCATCGATCCATTAATTATATCGCAGAGCTGATTGAGACAAAATACGGAGTGCCGTGGATGAAGGTTAATTTTATCGGAGTCGAAGGTACAATAGAGACCCTACGTAATATTGCAAGATACTTCAACGATCCGAAGCTGACTGTAAGGACAGAATATGTGATTGCTGATGAGCTTGAAGCAGTACGGGAGGATATGGATTATTACAAGAGTAAGCTGAAGGGAAAGACAGCAGCGATCTATGTCGGAGGTTCCAGAGCTCACCACTACCAGTTCCTGTTAAATGATTTAGGAGTACACACTGTATTAGCCGGTTATGAATTCGGTCACCGGGAGGAGTATGAAGGCCGTGAAGTGCTTCCCTTTGTCAAGACGGATGCGGACAGTAAGAATATCGAATCCATTACCGTAGAGCCGGATCCTGCAAAATATCATGTTTATTTATCTGAGGAGGATATGAATAAGCTAAAGGAAGAGAAGCTTATTGATTATTACGGAGGTATGGTGAAGGATATGCAGGACGGTACTTACATGGTGGATGACTTGAACCATTTTGAGACGGAAGAGTTCTTAAAGCTGTTAAAACCGGATATCTTCTTCTCCGGCATCAAGGATAAATTCGTAGCGCAAAAGAACGGCATTCTGTCAAGACAGCTACATTCCTATGATTATAGCGGGCCTTACTCCTGCTTCCGAGGAGCTGTTAATTTCGCTAGGGATATTACCATGGGAATCTATACACCGGCTTGGAGCTATGTTAAGGCACCCTGGAAGACGATACCCAGCATAGAGGGAACATTTGGAGGTGAAACCGCATGCTAGATTATACCAGAAAAGAAACCTATGACCGCAGTGCACTGAGGGTCAATCCAGCCAAGACCTGTCAGCCGGTAGGCGCCATGTATGCAGCCCTCGGGGTGCATGAGTGTATGCCTCATAGCCATGGCTCACAGGGCTGTTGTGCATTTCACAGAATGTTTTTAACCAGACACTTTAAAGATCCGGCAATGGCGTCCTCCAGTTCCTTTACTGAGGGCGCTTCTGTTTTTGGTGGGGGGGCCAATCTGAAGACGGCTGCCAAGAACATATTTGATATTTATAATCCGAAGATCATTGCTGTGCATACCACCTGTCTGTCCGAAACCATCGGCGATGACTTGAATGCATTGATTCAGGGGATTGAGATTCCGGAAGGAAAGTATATGGTTCATACCAATACTCCCAGCTATAAGGGCTCCCACATCACCGGTTTTAGTAATATGGTAGCAAGCTTTATCAGCTACCTTTCCGGTTCCACGGGAAAGAAAAACGGTAAGGTGACACTCCTTCCCGGCTTCGTGAATCCGGGAGATATGAGAGAAATGAAACGAATTGCCAAAGCCTTGCAGGTTTCCTACACGATGCTGCCGGATACCAGTGGAGTCATGGACTGTCCGATGACCGGGAAATTTGAATTATACCCGAAAGGTGGCACAACGGTGGAGGAGATCAAGACACTTGGAGATACCGAGCTTACTCTGGCGATGGGTAAGGCAGCAAGTGAAGCCCCTGCTCTTACCCTTTCCAGAAAATGCAATGTCCCCTATAAACTATTAGCACTTCCTATCGGCATCGGCAGGACTGACGAATATATCATGGCGCTGCAGACCTACTCAAAGAATTTAGTTCCCTATGAACTGGAGGAGGAGAGAGGCCAGCTGGTTGATATCCTGATTGACATACACCCCTATACCTACAATAAGAAGGTTGCCATCTTCGGTGATCCGGATACGGTGCTCGGTCTTGCGGAATTTGCACTTGAGATGGGAATGATACCGAAGTATTTAGTTACAGGAACTCCGGGAGAAACTTTTGAACTGGAGGCACAGGAGCTGTTCATGAAGTTTGGAATGGAAGGCTGCAAAGCAAAAGCGTCCGGAGATTTATTCGAATTGCATCAGTGGATTAAGGAGGTGAGTGTGGATCTGTTGATAGGAGGTACCCACGGTAAATACATCGCCAGAGCAGAAGATATTCCCTTTGTACGGGCAGGTTTCCCTATCATTGACCGCTATATTCATTCCTATATGCCATTAGTAGGATACCGAGGTGCTATGCGATTGGCTGAAATCATAAGTAACGCTTTGATGGATCGTCAAGACCGGGATGCAGCAGAAGAGGATTTCGAGATGGTTCTGTAGGAGGTATAGCTTGATCTAGGCATAAATTGTGTAATTAACGAATTAATATAAAACAGGCTTTTGACACTTTTATCTTACTATTTAATGGAAAGGAAGTGCATCCTATGGTTCATACCAGTGTTTTGGAAGATCGAAGGGCCTTTATATTGCAAAAGCAGGAGGGCTGTAGCGGAAAGGGAATTCGTTGTGACAGCAATAGTGTATCCGGTTCAGTCAGCCAGAGGGCATGTGTATACTGCGGAGCCCGAGTGGTATTGAATCCGATCACGGATGCATTTCATGTAGTACATGGACCAATCGGATGTGCCAGTTATACCTGGGACATCCGAGGTAGTCTTAGCAGTGGATCGGATTTATATAGAAATAGCTTTTCCACGGACTTACAGGAAAGAGATGTAATTTTCGGAGGAGAGAAAAAATTATCGGAGGCACTGGAGGAAATCATAGACAATTACAATCCAAGGCTTATCTTTGTGTATGCCACCTGTATTGTCGGTGTAATCGGAGATGATGTGGAGGCAATCTGTAAAAGGATCTCAATGAAGCATGAAATTCGAGTTATTCCGGTGAAATCCCCTGGGTTTTCGGGTAATAAATCGGTTGGCTATAAGCTTGCCTGTGATGCAATCATGGAATTACTCGAACCTCACAGGGCAAAGAAAGTAAAGGGAATTAATATACTGGGAGATTTTAATCTTGCCGGTGAGTTATGGATTGTAAAGGATTATCTGAAGAAGATGGGAGTTAACGTAATCTCGTCGATAACAGGAGATTCCTGCTATGATACCTTGATTAAGGCTCCGACAGCAAGTCTGAACGTCGTGCAATGCGCCGGCTCCAGCACTTATTTGGCCAATCGGATGGAGGAGGAGCTGGGAATACCCTATATTAAAGTCAGCTTTTATGGAATTGAAGATACGATGAATTCCCTGATACGAATTACCGAAGCCTTGGGAGATTCTAAGGCGAAAGAGGAAGCAATCCGATTCTGTGAGGAGCAGAGTAAACTGCTTTCGGATTTTATTTCCATTTACCGTAACCGACTGGAGGGTAAGCGTGCCGCCATCTATGTAGGTGGAGGCTTTAAAGCCATTTCCCTGATTAAGCAGTTTAAATCGCTCGGTATAGAGACAGTCGTTGTCGGAACTCAGACGGGTAAAAAGGAGGACTATGAGTTGATTACAGAGCTGGTGAATGAGAATACGGTTATTCTGGATGACACCAACCCTGCTGAGCTTGAGAAATTCATCCGGGAGAGGAAGGCTGATATCCTGGTGGGAGGTGTGAAGGAAAGACCGTTAGCTTATAAATTAGGTGTGGCTTTCTGTGATCATAACCATGAGAGAAAGCGGCCCCTCTGCGGTTTTGACGGAGTGGTGAATTTTACCGAGGAGATTTACCGAAGTATCTGCCATCCCGTGTGGGATTATCTTAGGAAGGAGAAGACAAAATGAGCGGAAAACTAGTGAACCTGAATGTAAACCCATGCAAGATGTGCATGCCCATGGGAGTAGTCACTGCATTCTATGGGATCAAGAAATGTATGTCCATCCTCCACGGCTCCCAGGGCTGCAGTACTTATATTCGCAGACATATGGCAACACATTACAATGAACCGGTGGATATCGCTTCCTCATCGCTTACGGAGGAAGGGACGGTATATGGTGGTGAGAGGAATCTGATTCAAGGAATACTCAATCTGATTCGCGTCTATGAACCGGAGGTGATCGGTGTCGCAACCACCTGCCTTGCCGAGACGATTGGAGAAGATCTTCCCAGAATGATTGAACACTTCTATATAGAGTATCCGGAGTATCGGCAGATTGCAATCATTCCGGTACCCAGTGCCGGATATTCCGGCAGTCAATATGAGGGTTTTATGAAAGCACTATATTGCATCATAAAGAGTATACCGATGGATGCAACGAAACACAATAAGGTGAATATTATAACAAGTCAGTTATCACCAGCGGATACCAGATATTTAAAGGCTTTGCTGAAGCATTACTCGATCGATTACATACTGCTCCCTGATCTTTCTGAGAATCTGGACGGTGGGTATCAGATGCTATATGAAAAGCTGCCTCAGGGAGGTACTGCTCTCTCTGATATTGGCAGAATGGCCGGAGCCAGGATGACAATTGAGCTATCGAGCTTTGTAAAGGTGTCGGATTCGGTAGGAAGATACCTTTTTGAAACCTATGGGGTGCCTTATAGGTCCTGCAATCTACCCATTAGCCTTAGGGATAATGATGCATTGATCGCTCTTCTTATGGAGTTATCCGGTCAGGAAGCTTCCTTTGATATTGATAAGGAGAGAAGCCGCTATCTGGATGCAATGATTGATGCACATAAATACAGTAGTGAGGTGTCGGCAGTAATTTTTGGAGAACCTGATTTTACCTATAGTATCGTACGTTTTTGTGTGGAGAATGGCATTATGCCGGTAATCACAGCGACAGGTACTAAGTGTCCGGGCTTCCGAGAGAAGATAGAGGAGGAACTGGAGAAATTGTCTTCCAATTATCCGATGGACCGATATGAGATACTGGAGGATACCGATTTTGGAACGATAGAGGAATACGCAAGAGAACTTAAGGTGAATGTAATGATCGGAAATTCCGACGGCAGAAGAGTAGCACATAAGCTTGGAATTCATCTTATGCGAAGAAGCTTTCCCATCCATGATCATCTTGGAGGGCAGAGGCTGCGAAGCCTGGGATATGAGGGTGCCCTTACTTTATTAGATGAGATTACGAATTCAATTATTGATGAGAGGGAAAAGAACTTTCGTGAACGATTGTATGAAAAATATTATATAGCAAATGACGACGATACGACGATCTCTGTAACAGAGCTGCAGGATAAAACCCAGACTCACCCCTGTTATAATTGTAAGGCGCACAAGTATGCTAGAATGCACTTGCCGATTGCACCTAAGTGCAATATTAGCTGTAATTATTGCGTAAGAAAGTATGACTGCCCGAATGAAAGCAGGCCTGGGGTGACGACAAGTGTCTTAAAACCGAAAGAAGCACTGAAGCGTTTTCTTGAGGTCAAGGAGAAGATTGAGAATCTAACGGTTGTAGGGATTGCGGGACCGGGAGACGCACTGGCTAATTTTGAAGAGACCAAGCAGACTCTGGAACTGATCCGGAAACAGGATCCGAACATTACCTTCTGTCTCTCGACCAACGGACTGATGCTGCCCCAATATGCACTGGAGTTGATTGGCTTAGGAGTATCCCATGTTACAGTAACAATGAATACTATCGATCCGGTGATTGGGGCACAAATTTATAGATATGTGGATTACATGGGGGTGCGATATATCGGAGAAGCTGCAGCAGCAATATTATTATCAAATCAGCTGGCTGGGATTCGACTGCTTACTTCTCAGGGGGTAATGTGTAAAATCAATATCGTTATGCTTAAGGGTATCAATGACAGTCATATTCCGGAGGTAGTGAAGAAGGCGAAGGAGCTTGGAGCAGCGATGACGAATATAATACCGATGATACCGGTACCGGGAAGCGCCTTTGAGATGCTTGAGCCTGCTGATGAGGAGGAGATTTTTCAGATACGAAAGCAGTGCGGTGAAACCCTGACCCAGATGTATCATTGTAGGCAATGTAGAGCGGATGCAATTGGGCTTCTTAATAAGGATCAGGCACAGGAATTCTCCTCATTGCCGCAGGAAAAGCGCCCTAGCTCTTCGGATATTCAGATAGCGGTTGCCACCAAAAGCGGAAGGATGGTCGATCAGCATTTTGGGCAAGCATCACAATTCTATGTATATCAATATAAGAACGGCAATGCAATACTCAAGGAAAAAAGAACAGTAACCCGATATTGCAGCGGGCAGGAGGCATGTGACAGTAATGAGGATAAGATGGAGAAGATTATTGAAACAATATCTGATTGTAAAGCTGTCATAGCAATGAGGATTGGAGATTCGCCAAAGCAAAAGCTGATGGAAAAGGGAATCCTAACCTATACTATTTGCGATGGAATTGAAAAATCCATTGATGAAGTAGTGAAGAAATTAAAATAAGACGTCATAGAAATATAGCTATCAAATGTAGATAAAGGATGAAACATCACTAACTTGACGGAGGTTATTATGGTTGATTTAAAGCATCATATTTTTGTTTGTACCAGCTGTCGGATTAATGGGCAGCAAAAAGGGCTTTGTTATTCTAAGGAATCGGTGGATATTGTTCAGCGTTTGATCGAAGCGATTGAAGATCTTGAATTGTCAGGAGAGGTTATGATTACGAATACCGGTTGTTTTGGAATCTGTAATCAGGGGCCGATCATGGTGGTGTATCCTGAGGGAATCTGGTATGGTGCGGTTACCGAAGAGGATATCGATATAATTGTAGAACGGCATATTATTAATGGGACACCGGTTGAAGAGTTAAGAATCTAAAGTATTATATCATTCTGGCCTTGATTTCACATAGCGAGTCAAGGGGTATCATGTGACGGAGGTGAAAGAATGCTTCAGATAATCGACAATACATTAATGGCATTAAAAGATCCAATGCCGTCAAAAGAGGATCTTCAGAGTTTTTGTGAACTCTTATTTACCATAGGAGTGGATATTATTGAGCTTCCGACTAATGTGTATCGGCATATCGACCAATTACCTCAGGGAAGATACATCCTGAATGTTGAATACGAAGAGGAGATCAATACCAATCCGGGATTCTATCGTTATGTATGCCGCCAACCCTCCGGTGCTAAGAATATAATACATGAGATTCAATTAAATGATATAAGAGAAATAATAAAGCTGAGATCCTTCGAGAATTGTACGGAGCTTCGAATAAAGGGATTGGATGATCTGATTTGTCATCCATATGAGAGGTATATGGGGGAATGGCAATACCACCTTCCTGGTACTACGATAAATTTTTGTCCGGAGAATACCTTTGGTTGTGCCACAGCATTAGCCTTTCAATGGGTTGTTGATTATGGGGGAAATATAACTTCAAGCTTTGCCGGATGCATCAATAATGCGGCGACTGAGGAGCTTATCATGGCCCTGCGACTTGCAATCCGACATAAGCCTAACCGTGATCTTACTGTTTTGCCTCGCCTTACCGTTTTATATGAAAAGTTTTTTCGTGTTCCTATTCATAATCGAAAACCGATTATCGGTAAAAATATTTTTAAAGTGGAAGCAGGAATTCATGTGGACGGAATACATAAAAATCCTGCAACCTATGAGGCTTATACACCCACCTGTGTTGGTGCTAAATCCGAGTTAGTGATAGGCAAGCATTCCGGTACGAGGGCAGTCAAGTGGAAGCTGGAGGAATTAAAGCTTCCGGTTACCACAGATTATGAAATTGATCAGATATTGCATCAGGTCAGGCTTACCTGTACGAAGAATAGAAAAAGCTTATGTGATGAAGAATTTATCCTGCTTGCGACGGAGGTGATGAGATGTGAAGGAAATCAAATATATAGTTGATACAACACTTAGGGATGGAGAACAGAGTCCCGGGATCGCTTTAAGTATCGATGATAAGGTGAAGATTGCAGGACTCTTAGATGAAATCGGAGTGTATGAAATTGAAGCCGGTGTACCTATGATAAGCAAAGAAGAGGAAGAGGGAATTCAGGGTATCATCAAAAGCAAAAGAAATGCAAAAGTATCCGTATGGAGCCGAATGAATCTAGTGGATGTCAAACGCTCCATAGCCTGTAAACCGGATATTCTTCATATCGGAGCGCCGGTGTCTTATGTTCAGATTTACAGCAAGCTGCGTAAAAATAAAAGCTGGGTTATTAGAAGTGTATTGGAATGCGTTGATATTGCGAGGTCACAGGATGTAGCGGTAACGGTTGGTCTTGAGGATGCTTCGAGATCCGATATCGGCTTTTTACTAAGTATGATTAAAGAGCTTACACGAGCCGGTGTAGAGATTGTACGGATTGCCGATACAGTCGGGGTATTAACTCCAAACAGGACCAAAGATATCATAAAACTAATTAAGGACTTTTCAGATATTAAGATAGAGTTACATATCCATAATGATTTGGGAATGGCAGTTGCAAATTCCATCGTAGGAGCAAAAGCCGGTGCGGATTTTATTGATTGCACCTTATATGGAATTGGGGAAAGAGCGGGGAATTGCGATATGTATGAATTTATAAAGGCAAGTGAACCCTTGTTTCAATTCGCAATGACGAAGAAGCAGGTTAGATGGGTGGAACATGAGACTTATCCCGAACTTAAGGGAGCATTATAGATAATATTGACAATATAGATAAATGAATGAATATGCTTTCATCCTTTCCTCCCGTTTAGAAGTCCCTCCAAACACCATAGGGGGGACTTCTGTAATTAATCCAGATCTCATCCTACGGTGATAATCAAGAGAATTATGTAATATATCCTCCGGACAATCCAATTTCTGTGAGTAGGTAAAGGGAAAGGTTCAAAATTAGAAGCTTGTATATTTTTAACACCTCTGGTATAATTATACGTAAATTTGTATTAAATATTAGTGGGAGGTATTTATGGACAATGTACAATTACTGATTGTCATGGCTGTGTACATGGCATTCATAATCGGTATCGGTTTATTCTTTGCCAGACGTGCAAATGAAAGCTCGGAAAATTATTACCTTGGAGGGCGGTCATTGGGACCATGGGTTGCTGCCATGAGTGCCGAGGCTTCTGATATGAGCGGATGGTTGCTCATGGGTCTTCCGGGAGTGGCTTATTTCTATGGCTTAAGTGACGCAATATGGACGGCAATCGGATTACTCGCAGGAACTTATATTAACTGGTTGATCGTAGCAAAGAGATTGCATGCTTATTCGATTATAGCAAATGACTCAATTACAATCCCTGATTTTTTCAGTCATCGATTTAAAGAGAATAAAAAGATTATCATGACAATTGCTGCATTATTCATCATGGTATTTTTTACGGTCTATGCATCCAGTTGCTTTTTAAGTGTAGGCAAGCTGTTTAACACTTTGTTTGGTATTCGTTATGAATATGTAATGATTGCCGGTGCTATTTTTGTTATTGTTTATACCTTCCTGGGGGGGTTTTTAGCAGAGAGTGCATCTGACTTTATGCAGGCAATTGTTATGGTGGCAGCCTTGATCATGGTTTTGGTGACCGGAGTAATATATGCAGGCGGACCGTCAGCAGTAATTGATAATCTGATGAAAATTCCTGGCTTTTTAGATTTCTTTGGGATAGCGACACCTGAGCTGAAGGATGGCATACAGCAAGTATCAAGTGGAGTTCCGCAGTTCGGTGAAGCGGGAGCATATGGAATAATCACAATCATCTCCACCTTATCTTGGGGACTCGGATACTTTGGAATGCCTCAGGTATTACTTCGCTTTATGGCAATTCGGTCCCATCGTGAGATATCCAAATCCAGACGGATTGCAACCAGCTGGTGCGCAGTTTCCCTAGTTGCCGCTGTGTTGATTGGTGTGATCGGTCGTGCTGCTTTCCCCACTGAGCACTTAACTGGGGTAGAAGCAGAGAAGATTTTTATTACAATGTCTACGAATCTGTTACCTACCGTTCTAGCAGGTATGGCAATGGCAGGGATACTGGCGGCTACAATCAGTTCCTCCGATTCCTATCTGTTAATTGCATCTTCCGCTATTTCTAAAAATATTTATCAGGGCTTATTCAAGAAAGATGCTACCGATAAGCAGGTTATGAGAATGTCTAGAATAGTATTACTTGCAATAGCATTAGTTGGAATCTTAATTGCTTTAGATAAGGATAGTGTTATTTTTACCGTGGTAGCTTTTGCATGGGCCGGTTTTGGTGCTACCTTTGGACCGATTATGCTGTTCTCCCTATTCTGGAAAAGAACTACAAGAGGCGGTGCAATCGGTGGTATGTTAGCCGGTGGGATAATGGTATTCTTCTGGAAGTATATTATGAGACCGTTAGGCGGGGTGTGGAACATCTACGAGTTGCTTCCGGCTTTCCTATTCTCCTGTCTGATTATCGTAGTGGTATCCTTATTGACAAAGGAACCCAGTGCTGAGCTTCAGGCAGAATTCGAACAAGCTAAGGCTTATAAGGACTAAGAACATAGTAGGATCTTGGATTTTACATACAATAGAAAGAGGCTGTATCATATCATATAATATTAGAAGAGGGAGGGATACCGTTATCCTTGCACTTCTAAAGTGTATGGTATGAAACAGCCTCTTGGTATGTGTATAAAGATTATTGTGTACAAGAATATCAGCCACTGCTTTCGCATATGTTATGCTAAGGGATATACTACTTAAGGAGGGGGTCTGTTTGGCAGAGGGGTATCAAGTCCTGGTCAGAGGTAAGCTTCTACAGCAGGACATGTATTATAAGAATGCAAATATTATGCGATATACAATAAAATATCCCCAATTCATATCAGAAAAATATCAGACAATGCTAAATAAGCTAAATTCATTATACAGAACAAAAGCAGTGATGTATGAACGATCCAATGTTATGAATCTATATCAGATGGCAATGGTGGAGTATGAATACTCCGTTGCCAACGATTATCCGATCCGGCAATTCGAAGCATATGTAGATTATGTGGTTACCTTTAATCAAAATTGTATACTCAGTCTTTATTTTGATCAATATGAGTATGCCGGGGGTGCTCATGGACTGACGTTTCGATATTCTGATACCTGGGACCTGAATAAAAATAGGCGGATGGAATTAGGGGATTTCTTCCCTCATCGTAGTCATTACAAGGAATATCTGATTCAGACCATTAATAAACAGATTTCCGATGAATTAGCAAAAGAAAATGGAATGTTTTTTGAGGATTATGAGAAGCTGGTTAGAGAGAATCTGAATGCAAGTAGCTTTTATCTGAGCAAGGAGGGCCTTGTTATATATTTTCAACAGTATGATATAGCGCCTTATGCTTCCGGTATACCTACCTTTGTTATTCCATATGGACCGGGTGGGGCAGTTCTACCTAAGTGCTGAAGAGTCATTCGTAGCATGAAAATCTAGAAACGCAAGAAAAGTAGGAGGATATCCCCCAACGCTTACAATATCCGGATCGATAGGTATCCATCTCATTCGGACTTTGTACGCGGCAGGAATATCCTCCTCGTTATCTTATTAGATCTTCCAATTCTTCGGATTGAACAGCAGCAGGAGGGGGAATACCTCCAAGCGTCCGCACAGCATATCAAACATCATAACAAACTTTGATAAATCCGAAAATTCGCCAAAATTTCCGATGGGCCCGACAACTTCCAGGCCGGGACCTACATTATTTAGGGTTGCAGCCACTGCTGTAAAGGTGGTTGTGAAGTCGAAATTATCAATACTTACAATTAGAACAGAGACCGCGAAAATCATGATATAGGCGATAAAGAAAACATTAATGGAACGCATGGTTTCGTGCTCTATTTTTTTGCCGTCAAATTTCAGAACCTTTATACTGCGTTTATGGACCAGATAAGACATTTCCTTGCGGATGGTCTTGAACATGATCACAATACGGGAAACCTTCAAGCCGCCACCGGTGCTGCCGGCGCAAGCACCGATAAACATCAGCCAGACGAGAATAATCTTCGAGAAAGTAGGCCAGTGATTGAAATCGACGGTTGCATAACCGGTTGTGGTAATAATGGAGGAAACCTGAAAAGCTGCATGGTGAATCGAGGGAAAGAAATTCTTAAAACCTCCGATGTTCAAGGCAATCAATATAATTGCTGACACCACGATCAGGAAGTACGCTCTTAGCTCTTCACTTTTAAAAGCTACCTTGGCTTTCTTGAATAGAATCAAGGTATATATATTAAAGTTAACACCAAATAAAAACATAAAGATGGTTATTACGTTCTGTTGATATGGAGTATAATCGGCACAACTGGAGTTCTTGATAGCAAATCCACCGGTACCAGCAGAACCGAAGGTAATGGTTAGGGAATCAAATAGCGGCATTCCTCCGATCAATAATAGGATGACCTGTAGCACCGTCATTGCGAAATAAATCATGTAAAGTAAGGATGCGGTTGAGCGCATTCTGGGGACCAGCTTCTCAACGGAAGGTCCTGGACTTTCCGCACGCATGATATGCATGGTCTCACCCCCAGCCATCGGCATAATAGCAAGAATAAATACCAGAATTCCCATACCACCAATCCAATGCGTAAAACTCCTCCAAAAGATCATACAATAGGAGAGTGCTTCCACATCACTTAGAATACTCGAACCTGTGGTGGTAAATCCGGATATTATTTCGAACAATGCATCGACATAGCTGGGAATCTCTCCGCTGATATAGAAGGGAAGCGCACCGACAATACTAAGTACAATCCAGCCCAGGGCAACACTGATGAACCCCTCCTTTGCAAAAAAGATATGGCTCTTTGGTTTCTTTATTACGAGGGGAATACCGATGATAAGGCAGGTAAGCAGTGTAATCAGGAAGGCATAACCACTCCGTTCCTGATAAATAATGGCTACAATACAGGGAAGGGTCATAAATAGAGCCTCTATTGTTAGTATCCAACCGATAATATGCAAAATGATTGATTTATTCATAGGGGCTCCTTTATTCGAAAATATCGCTCAGATCATCAAGTCCAAAAGAGGTGGTTACAATGATAACCGTATCTCCAATCTGGATGGTATCTTTGCCATTGGGAATAATAATCTTGCCTTTACGATTAATACAGCCGACTAATGTATTCTCTTTTGTTGTAAGCTGTTGCAGTGGAACACCGACATAGGAGTCACCGGTTTTTACACGGAATTCCATGGCCTCTACTTTGTTGCCTACCAGTTTATAAAGAGTCTCTACATTACTACCCAGTGAGTTTTGCTTAGCTCGTACATACTGTATGATTCGGTCTGCAGTTAAGAGCTTTGGATTTACTACAACACCCAGATTCATTTCATGAATAATATCATCGAAGGTTAATCGGGTGATCTTTGTAAAGATCTTTGCATTACATCTCTTCTGTGCATAGAGTGATAGAAGGATATTCTCCTCATCCAGGTTGGTTAAGGACACAAAGGCATCCGTGGAATCGATTCCTTCTTCTATCAGAACATTATTATCAGAGCCGTTAGCATGTATAATCAGGCTGTCCGGCAGTAAGGCACTTAATTCCTCGCAACGCTCCCGGCTTTGTTCAATGATTTTCACTTTGACATCGGTACCGGTAAAACGGTGCCCTATATAGCTGGCAATCATTCCGCCTCCGACTATCATGATATCCTTGATATGAGAAGGAGGTAAACCAATTTTAGTGAAGAACTCGTGAGCGTTTTTTTGCAGTGCTATGATTGAAATCTTATCGAAGGACTGTAGGATAAAATCACCCGAGGGGATAAATACATCCTCACCGCGTTCTACGGCACATACCAAAACTTTGCAATGAGTCTGAGTTGATATATTTTTAATCTGCATATTATTCAGAATGGAATCCTTTGGGATCTGACACTTTAACAGCTCAACCTTCCCTTTTGCGAAGGTTTCAATTTTGATGGCGGAAGGAAGACGGATAAGTCGTATCATCTCCATAGCGGATTCCAGCTCAGGATTAATTGTCATAGAGATTCCAAGCTCTTCTTTAATAAAATCAATTTCTTCGTTGTATTGAGGATTACGGATACGTGCAATGGTATGACATCTGCTGGCTTTTTTAGCAATCAGGCAGCAAAGCATATTTAATTCATCCGAGTTGGTTACGGCAATCAAGATATCAGCCGTATCGATTCCTGCCTCCAACAACACATGATAACTTGCCCCGTTGCCAATGACTCCCATAACATCGAGGGTATCAACTACATTATGTATTGCAGTAGACTTGTTATCAATAACAATAATATCATGTCCTTCTTGATCCAACTGTTCCGCTAGGGCTGTTCCAACCTTACCACAGCCGATAATAATTATTCTCATGGTTTAAAATACATGATTAATGAATGCATCCCAGGCATTCATTAATATTACTCCTTTGCAATATAATAGCTTCATTATATCACATTATTTATAAAATTCTACTAGGTCTATATTCCGAATGTTTTTCGCTGTATCATTCTAGGGACGGCTGCTGACAGAAATCCCTGTAATGGAATGCCCTTTTGAAAAGCCGGTTCCAGTTTACTAGCACTTCTAAGGTCTCTTCGTTCACTTGAAGCAATCAGACCGCGCAAAAACTCCTCAGAGAATAAATCGAAAACCTACTCAGTAGCTTTCCGATTTATTCCCCTCGTCAAACATTTGCGCTCTTGCGACTTATCGCACGTCTGATTTTATCGTTCTCTCAAAGACCCAAGAATTGCACGTAAACTGCAAATGCTTTCAAAATCGCATCCCATCACCGTTCTTTCGGTCAGCAACCTGGCGCCAGGGATTCCAGTCAAGCCCTTTACATATGCGTACCAGATACGGGACCGTTTCAACCTTGTTTAAAGCTGCGAAGTCGCGGAGTGACTGGCCTCGTACGAACCAAAGACCATACAGAGAATCTGTTCCCTATTCAGGTCTGATCGGGCTGCCAATACCAAACCGCTCAGGGTCAACAGAACCTTACTATTTCAGTCTGATAATCAACTTTCCATCTTCATAAAAAATCAAAGGATTGTGCTTCGCAGATACCTTTAAGTTATCCCTCAACGCATCGCCGGTACGAAATACGGAGAGCATGAAGCCGATTAAGCCTGCATTAATAATTAAGGCCGCGGTTCCATCAGAGAGTAAAGGTAAGGATAAGGTAGTTAATACACCAAAGCCAAGATTGCTGGCTACATATAAAATGGTTTGCATAATAAAAACCAATAGAATGGGTAGAGATACCATAAGACCCAGTACACTTCTCTGCCTGGATACTTTATAAAAAGCAATCACTGAAAAAATTAAGAATAAAAGCACGATTCCCCAAAATACGGTCCAGCCAAATTTATTTGTCAGTACAGTAAGCAGCATATCTCTTCTAAACCACTGTGAGGATAAGACACCGGTAAATTGCTGCGAAACGGCACCTTCTCCTAAAAATAATGCACCGGACATTAGGTCGCGGATCATGACAAATTGATACCCTCTTGGGTCGGAGTAAGGATTAAGCACGAATTGGATGCGTTCCAGCCGGTAGGATTGTAACATAAGCCAAACCAGTACGGCACTCCCAATAAGGATTGTTGGCAGAAGAACAATAATCAATCCCTGTTTTGCACCGATGCCAAACCAGCCTTTTGAGATAGCAAGGCATATTGTAATCAGTGCGGAAAGGGTATAGATCAGAAAGCCTGTTGTTGAGGGGACCAGTAGTAGGATAATAGCATAGGGTAAATAACCCAATCCACAGAAAAGTATCCCTTTTATTCCTTGCTTTCTCATTGCATAGACAAACAGAGCATATGCAAGAGGGAAGATCAGTGACAGATAGACCATGGGGAAGGAATAGCCGAAAAAGAAAGAAAAGACTGCTCTACCATTCAGATCTCGGGACAGCAAGAGACCAGTGATGCTGAGTAACATTATTATTGTATAGCAGGCCAGGGGATGTTTGCCTAAAAATGTGAAATCCATAAAATAAGCAACGAAGAATATAATCATTGCAATGATTAGATCAGTTAATTCAAAGCTGGTAGTAGCATCCTCTGAACGGGCAATGAAGTATCTTGTTACGGTTCCCACAAGCATTAATATAATTGTTAATAAGATTAATTCCCATTGGGGTCTTGGCTTATGCGTTTTATCGAGTTCCATACCGATCTTAATGGCATCTCCCATCTCTCTAATTGCATTACAAGTCGCTGTCTTTTCCTCTTCTCCTTCCGATAGATAGAAATCCCGCTGGTCACAAAGATGATCTTCTATCTCCTGTGCAATCATAGGATGTACCTTTTTCCACCGGATTTGTTCGCAAACAGTTGTACTGTACCTTTTAATTTCATCCATTGACGGCAAGGCTGACACCTCCATTCAATACCTTATTGACCGCTCTTGTATACTCGTTCCATTCCTGTTGCTTCCCGATCAGAAGCTTTCTCCCCTTTGTAGTCAAATGGTAGTATTTTCTGAGCTTTGTACCGTCTGTTTTTTCCTCATAGGCTTCCACATAACCTTCCTTCTCCAGGCTGTGTAGGATAGGATATAGGGTTCCGGCTTTCAGATGAAATGTGTCGTCTGATCTCTTTGCCAGGGTCTCAATCATCTGATACCCATACATATCCTGTTCCTCCAGTAATTTTAAAATAAGCGTTGTTGTACTACCGGTAATTAGACTCTTCTCAATCGACATAGGTAGTCCTCCTTTATATATAGATAATCTATATATAATATAATATGCAGCTACCTCCACTTTGTCAATATAGAAATAAACGAATAATATTCATTCCTCAAAGCTGATATACCATAAAAAGAAAAGCACCTGCATTTCCAGATATGGATTTGCAGGTGCAATTGTAATGTGCCGTGAAAGGCGAAATCTTAAGTTTATTCCCCGCCTGGGCCACTTCGTGCAGGACGGTTGTCCGGCATATGAGTGACATCCTTCATTGAGCCGCCGGTCTTATTCTTACTGGTATTGCTTGTATTGCTTTGGTTTGAATTCGAAGTGCTGTTTTTTGAACTGCTATTATTCTTATTATTTGCCATGGCTAACTCCTTTCTAAAATAATCAACTATATTATTGCTAGAAAGAAGAAAATTATTCACCTTAATATTTTGAGAGGATGGTGCTTCCCATATTCAAGGATTTCAGAGCAGAATCGTTGATTTTGTATTCATGCTTGGCTAAGATTTCTTCGTATAATGTATCAAAGCCTTCATTCTCTGCATTGGTGATGGCAGCCTCAACAGCGGTATCATAGCTTTCGGAGGAGTTGTTGTTAATCATACGGACTACATAATATCCGGTGTCAGTCTCATGCACCTCGCTGATTGCACCATTCTCCATTGCCATAATCTGTTTCTCGAAATCATCATCAAAGGTTGTGTCGGATTCAATAAAATTATCGGTACGATAGGTTACAACCTTCTCTTCCTCAGGAAGGAGAGTTGACCAATCTTCTGTAGACTTTGCTTTTTCATAGTAAGTATTCAGAGTTGTCAAAGCAGCTGCTTTTTCATCATCGGTCATGTCTATTGATTTGCCCTCTGCATCCGTTGTCTTTTTGGAGGTAAATAGGTATTCGATATCATATTGTCTATATTCGTCACGGGATATGTCAGCTGTAATACCCGCATCATCGATATCAAGGGCATCGATCTTATCCTGTCGGTATCTGGATACTAAGGTTGTCTTACCAAGGGACTCGATTAAAGAATCCTTTGTAAAGTTACCATTCGCGATTGTCCCTTTTGTCATGGTCTCCATCATAGCAGTCACATTGGTATCAATCGTTGTCTTCTCTTCCTCTGTCAGAGTATAGCCTTCTGCTACCGCTTCATCGTAGAGTACTTCGTAATAAACGGCTGTATCGAGAGCATCTTGTTTCGCGATATCTCTCATTGTAGTGCCACTCTCGTCGGAGGACATATTCCAATAGGAGCCATTGCCTCCGAACATCTGATCATAATAATCATACTGATATTCTGTATTATAGATATAATAGGATAAATCATCTAAATGATATTTTTCTCCATCAACCGTTAATAAAGTACTCTCGTATAACTGGTCGAATAATAATGCACCTATTAAAATAACTACAAATACAATAGATGCGATTGATAATACCTTTTTACTAATAATCTTATCTTTGGCTTTGTCATGTCCTTTGGTTTCTACCTCGGCTCTTTTTATTCTCTTTGATTTGTTCACCTTTGCTACCTCCATAGTATTCTCATGAAGATAATTTTATACGATTTGTGGGATAAGTCAATACAAAAGCCTTCAGTTCACAAAATATTGCGAATTTTTAGTTACAGTTCAGCCATGCAAAATTACAACACGATAGGAGCTTATCGTGTTGAAGATTTGTAGGGCGCTCTGCCTAAGCGAGATGTCACGAAGCGAAATCGAGCTTATGGCTGAACTGTAACAATTAATATGCTATCTTTAATTGAAATCCTGTAAATATATGTTATAATAAACGAGAAATTACCACATTAGAGAGAACTATAGAATGCACAATTCATGAACATTCTATTGTCATGAATAGCTGTAACTGTTCAGTGCCCTCGCAGTTACAAGGCGTCTTACAATGCCTATGCACACAAAATATGCAAAGACGTCTATAATGCTTTTTGCATACTTTGCGCGGGTGACTCAAAATTCTACGGATTTCTCTGGTACTGACTAGTTATAAATAAATACAATGATCTGTGTAGATGGGAAGGAGTAAGCAAATTATGGTCCCGTATAATGGTAAAGCAATACAAATAATGGACGAGGTTAATAAAGTAGTTATCGGTAAGAGGATAATTATAGAGAAGGTACTTACTGCCATATTGGCTAAGGGGCATATTCTCATAGAGGATTTTCCCGGCGTAGGTAAGACCACTTTGGCCTTAGCCTTCTCCAAGGCAATGGCACTGGAGCATCATCGTCTCCAATTTACACCGGATGTACTTCCTACTGACGTGGTAGGCTTTCATTTGCTAAATAAGGACGGTGATGGATATCAATACAAACCAGGAGCAATTATGTGTAATCTGTTTTTGGCGGATGAGATAAATCGAACCTCTTCAAAGACCCAATCTGCACTTTTGGAGGTTATGGAAGAGGGGAAGGTGACGGTGGACAGTGTCACAAGAGAGGTTCCCAAACCCTTTGTCGTTATGGCTACTCAGAATCCCATCGGTTCTGTCGGTACGCAGATGCTTCCGGAATCCCAGCTGGATCGTTTTATGATACGACTCTCTATGGGTTACCCGGATCGAAAGAGTGAGATAGATATTTTGAAGGAACGGCAGAATTCTAATCCACTTTCTAAGGTGGTTAAAGTAGTTGAGAAGGAAGATATTCTAAACATGCAGAATCTGGTAGAGGAAGTTTTTGTCCATGATGCTATCTATGAGTATATCACTCTTTTGGTGGAGCAAACCAGAGAAAATCCCTTAATCGAGCTTGGGATTAGTCCAAGAGGCTCACTTGCCACGATGAATATGGTAAAGGCAATCGCCTTTCTAAACCGCAGAGATTACGTAATTCCTTCGGATGTACAATATGTATTCAAGGATGTGGCCGCTCACCGAATGATTTTGAGACCGAAAGCACGTGTTAATAATGTTACAGTGGACAACCTTTTGGAGGATATCCTGCGAATGGTCAAGGCACCCAGAATTATAACAAAGGAATCCTAGAAGCTCTTTAGAAAGGCACGGGTGGTATCATGCTGCGCAATTTAATAAAGTACCTGGTGGCACTGGTAGCCGTTGGATTATTATCGATCTTGTATAATACCTATTATATGGCGATTGTGTTTCTAACCATAATGGCAATCCCATTCTTTCTGTTTGCATTACTCAGTTATGTTTATGGCAGGTTAAAGGTTGATCTGGTATCGGTGATTCACGTGGCAAAGAAGGGTGAAGTCATACCGGTCTCCATACAGATCGATAATCCTACCGTGTTTCCGGTATCCCGAATTAGGCTTTATCTAACCTATAGAAATTCTTATTCAAAGCAGAAATACAAGAAAAATTATGTGGTCTGTGTAGATGCGAATACGAAGACCTCCGTTATCTGTAATCTTTATTCCGAGTATGCCGGTAATCTGGAGGTGTCTTTGAATTATGTTAGAATTTATGACTATCTTAAGCTGTTCTCGTTGAGTAAGAAGAAAAAGACACAATTAACAATTGCTGTTCTTCCCATGTATTATGAGCTGCCTCAGAAATTGTTCTCGAGCCTTCATATAGGGATAGTGGAGAGCGATTATTATTCGGCGGTTAAGAGCGGAGATGATCCCTCAGAGGTGTTTTCAATCAGAGAGTATCGAGAAGGAGACAGACAACAGAGAATTCATTGGAAGCTTAGTAGGAAGCAAAATCAATTAATGATCAAGGAATTTAGCGAACCTTTAAACTGCTCAATTTTACTTTTTGTTGATCTGTGTGTACCTACGGATATCAATCGCATGATCTTTATGGATTCAATTCTGGAATGTGCCCTGTCTTTGTCCTATACCCTTCTGATGGCCGGACAAATGCATTATTTTACCTGGTATGATGAAAAACTCGGAGCTTGTACAAGAATTCGGATATCGAAGGAGAAAGACCTGTTTGAGGCGGTAGATGGCTTACTCCATGTAATGCCTTATACCCCTGCAACAGATGTGCTTACTGCATACGAGTCAGAGCATCCCAAGGAACAGTATTCCAATCTGATCTTCATAACCGGAGAACGGCCCAGAAAATTAACAGAAGGCTTATCCTCAATAAAAGCGATGTCCAGACAGGTAATCTATCTTGGCGAAATTGATAGCTGCCCCGGGTCGAAATATTATCCTAACGAGGTTATTGTACGTTCCGGCGATTCCGGTATTACTTATAATTCGATTGATACCCACCATGTGCAGAGAGATATGGAACTATTAAGGCTGGATTAGAAAGGTTGTGTTTGCATGTACCAGGATTATGATGATGGGATTATCATGGATAATACCTTATTAATCATAGATGAGAAGAAAGCTGGTTTCCCTGTGACCACCAGATTGTTTCAATTACTGGTAATTGTTATAGGGAGCTGGAGTGGTATCTCTATGCTCATCCAGACCATAGGTATCCCATGCAATACAATGCGGATTAACGGAGCAATACTTGCTTTCACAGCTCTCCTTTATGTCTTGTGCCTTCATTCTCCTTATGGTTTGATAAAACTGTTTTTTAGTGTCCTTTGTTATGGATTGTTTTTCTATAGTCGGTTGCCTGCAATTCTGAACGGCTTCTATATTGTGGAGAATCTTGTGCTTCAACGAATCTCCGCCTATTACGGAACAGAACTATTGGTATTTAATGCTGATTATTCCACAACAGAGGCGGACATCACATTACTTCTTATTATGATTTTATTTCCTGTCATCGGACTTTTCTCCCTAGCAGTGGTTCGTAATGTGTTGGTAGGCTTCGTAGGTGTCATCCTGTTTATTCCCGTGAGTGTCTGTTTTGCGTTGGGGCTAATTCCCTCGGAATCCTATTTGATTGCATATGCAGTAAGTCTCCTCTATCTATCCCGATCCGGATATAACTATTATCACAGTACGGAAAGACAGCAGAAGATGCTGCTGCATCGGATCAGCAGTCGGTCCGCAATATGGTTTAGTTTGCTTAGTCTTTTTATATTCTTTCTGATCAAGCTATTTGTAAGTAGAGAGGATTATGAAAATCTGGTTCAAATTAAGGAGATAAAAGCGGAGATACAAGCTGCGATGAACGATTTTTCAATAGAAGAGTTCAGTGAAAAGATCTCGGATATTAATTTGTTTTCCAGGAAAGGAACCTCCACCGGTTTGAACGGAGGAGAATTAGGTAAGACGGGACAGGTGCAATATCAGAATACCAAACATCTTATTATAACTGCACCAATTGGGTCCATTGACGAGGGCATTTATCTCAAGGGATATGTGGGAAGTGTATACACCGGAGACCGATGGGAGAAGCATTCTCAAACGATGCAGGAGGAATACGAGCGACTTTTGCAGCGGCTTCCCCTGGAGCTCTTTCCATCGGTCAACCAGATGAATATCTTCCTGGATCATTTTATTGTTAATGAGAGAGAAGAGATCGTACCCTCCACAGAAGAATCAAGCTGGTATGATTACAGTATGAATCAGGGTAGAATGAAGGTGGAATATAGAGGAGCGAATAAGAAGTACTTATATGCCCCTTACTTTACGGACTACGGTGCTCTAAGTAATATTTCATATGAGCAGGATTTATATGCGGCTCCGACGATCAGGGAAGACAGTTACGAAATGCAATATTACTATAATATATTCCTACTGAATAATACTTCCTTTAATAAAAGCCTGATAGAGAAGCTCAAGGATTACACGGAATATGAGAAGCTTTACCGGGATTATGTTCACCGTGTTTATACCTTACTTCCGGAGGAAGGTTTAATTAACATAAAGAGGGACTTTGCTCCTGACCGGGTGAAGACCAAAACAGGAAGTATCACAGAGAAGATTGAATATGTGAAGAATTATCTACAACAGAATACCCAATATTCACTTACTCCGGGTAAGCTACCGAAGGGTGAGGATTTTGTAGAGTATTTTGTATATGAGAATAAGGTGGGGTATTGCGCCCATTATGCCTCAGCGGCAACCTTAATGCTTCGCACTCTCGGTGTACCTGCCAGATATATTGAAGGCTATGCTGTTGGCTCAGAAGCCATCTACCGGAGTGCAGGTTCACAGGAAACAACAAGGTATACGAATAATTCAGTAACGTCAAGCATAGTTACCCAATCCGAAGTGAATGTTATGGATTATAATGCGCATGCCTGGGTGGAGGTTTATTTTGATAATTGTGGCTGGGTACCGGTGGAATTCACACCGGGCGCTACCGTTGATTATAATGATTCGGTGGTGGCAGATATGGAAGAATTTAGTAACAATATTGAGAATGGTAATATCTTAAGTAGCCTTGAGGAATCTACAACGGAGCCAACACTTGAGCCCGAAGTTCCGAAACCGCAGCAGCCGTTAAATGAAGAGAATAATTATAGTGAGCGGAAGGAGGTAAACAGAAGCCTTGGCCGGTCTGATCACAGATTTCTTTTCACTATTTTAGGTGGTTTCCTGCTGGCACTGCTCCTATTCTTAATCTACCGGATGAATATTACAAAGAAGACTAGATGGTCACTGAACTATAATAAGAGAGCTATCTTTTGCTACAGTGAGATCCAAAAAATGATCAGAACCGGGAGGGGCTTACCGGGAAAGGAAGCACTTCTGGAGGAGAGCGAAGAGTATGTAAAGGAGCATTTTAACTATATAGCAGAAAATGAGCTGGAGCAATTAATGGATATTGTACGTAAAGCGCGATTTGGCAAGGGTTGGATCTCGGATGAGGAGCTAAAACAGGTGCTGAATTTTCGGGAATCATTATATCTTGAGCTTATGAAGACTTTACCGATGCCTAAGAGACTCTACTTAAAATTCATTCTCTTAATATAGTATAATCATAACTTCTAGAACGGGATCGAAAATCTTAAGAAAACACCTTCTAAGAATAGGGTAAATATGGTATACTGTATTGGTAATATAGGATATTGAAATCCGAAGTAAATATGGATAGAATGGAGTGGTTTTATGAATAAAATAATTACAATCAGCAGGCAGTTTGGCAGTGGCGGTCGAGAAATCGGATCAAAGCTGGCGAAGAAGCTAGGAATTCCATTTTACGATAACGAATTAATATCCAGAGCAGCTAAGGAAAGTGGATTTGCAGAGGCAGCCTTTGAGAATGCAGAGAAGAAAGCCTCCAACAGCCTTCTGTACTCCCTGGCAATGGGAATGAACGCCTACGGCAATCAGGATATCGGCTTTACTCATCTTTCTCTGGATGATCAGTTATATCTTGCCCAATCCAATGTGATACGGAAGGTAGCGGAGGAAGGGGCTTGCGTAATTGTGGGTCGCTGTGCTGATTATGTACTCAGAGATTTTGTTAATGTAGTAAATATCTTTATTTGGGCAGACATCGAGGCCAGAAGGAAACGTGCAATCGATCAATATCATCTGAAAGAAAACAAAGCGGAAGATGAAATTCTTCGAACGGATCGCCGGAGGGCAAATTATTATAATTATCATGCCAGTGAGAAATGGGGCAGAGCTGAGAATTATCACCTGTCTCTTCGAAGTGATTATATCGGTATCGATGGTACGGTGGATTGCATTGTGCAGTATCTCGAGTGTGGGGAAAGGGAGCAGGGCTTTACCAAATGAAATGGAAGGATAAACTGAATAAGCAATATCTGCAGATTTCGTTGTATGTAGTAATAACTGTTGTAGTGATTTATTCGCTTAGTCTGATTGTCAAGAGTGCACCGATGATATTAAAAAGCACGATGATACGGTTTCATTGGTTGGTTAGGGTAAGTAAACCAGTAATATATGGTTTTGTTTTTGCCTACCTTATGGACCCGGTTGTAGAGATGTTTGAACGCAGATATCGTAAGCTAAAGAAAACCAGGTTTTTTAAACGAATTGTTATGCCTCGGACCTGGGCAGCAGTTACCTCAGTGTTATTTTTGGTAATTGCAGTATTGAGTCTGATTTCTTTGCTTGTTTTTACGATTACAGATCAGATCCGGCTTATCACATTGGATGATGTGACAGAGCTGGGAAAGGAGTATCTGGCAGGCTGGAACAGCTTCTATGATTCAATACTTAATCGGCTTGATACACTGGATATACGATCTCAGGAAATTGAGCAGTATGTAAAGGATGCGACTACCTCCATCACGAATTATATCACCGGATTTATTAAGGGGATCTTTAACTCCATAACCAATATCTCCAGATATTTCACCACCTTTATCTTCAGCTTCATCATAGGCTTCTATTTTATGATTGACGGAAGGATGTTTGTGTCTTATATCCGTAAGATATGCAAAGCGCTATTTCCGGACGAGCTGAATGACAGGCTGAAAAAGATGGCTGGGGATCTGGATCGGGTGTTTTCCGGATATATCCGGGGGCAGTTGATCGATGCCATTGTAATGATGTTTTTAATTAGTATTGTATTATCAATTACAGGAGTAAAGTTCGCTATAGTCATCGGAATTATGGCCGGAATCGGCAATCTGATACCGTATTTTGGTCCGATAGTGGCATATATCAGTACCTCATTGGTTTGCGTGATTAATCAGGACCTTCGAACTTGGATAATCTCGATGATAATGCTATTTTTAATACAGGCGATTGATGGCAATCTGATCGGGCCGAAGCTTCTGAGCAGTTCCATTAAGATCCATCCGCTTATTATCATGGTCTCGTTTATCTTCGGAAGTGCAATAGGTGGATTTCTCGGTATGCTTTTGGCTGTTCCGGTGGGGGCTTATCTGAAGCTTGTATTTGCCCGGTTTATAGATCATCGGCTCCGGAAGAAGGAAATCTAGAGTTGAAATGATGAATGATCGGATTTTCTTAATAAATTGTAAGGAAAAATTAAGAAATTATATAGTCATTATTTAAGAAATATAGTGTAGGATTAATATGATGATAAATAGCTTCACAAAGTAAGAATAGCGGTAGGAATTAGCGAATCATGCTTTCTATCGTTTGAATATAAAAAAGCATAATACAAGCTTAGAAGTATGTTCCAACGTCTTCAAGGGGTGTGGAACACCCTTGGTACAAACTGATTCAAAAAGTAGGAATGGTTGGGTTGTAGGAAGAGCTACCTCTTAGCGGGGTTGCAATATTATCTATAGGTGATAGTTGATTCGGACTTCGAAGTAAGGAAGGTGTTAGATGAACAATAAAGATGACAAAATCATTGAGGTTAAAAATGTTAAAAAAATCTACCGGATGGGTAAGGAACGGATTAGTGCGGTAGACGATGTCAGTTTTACCATTAATCGAGGGGAATTCTGTTGTCTATATGGTGTATCCGGTTCCGGTAAGTCTACTTTGCTTAATTTGATGGCAGGAATTGAGAAGCTCACCTCCGGCCAGATTATTATTAAGGGAAAGAATATTCATAAAATGAGTGAAAAGGGGCTGGCTAAATTCCGCCAGGATAATCTGGGCTTTGTCTTTCAGTCCTATAATTTAATGAATGCTATGACTGCTCTTGAGAATGTTGAGATGCCTCTGGTATTCAAGCGCATCACAACGAAGCAGAGGAAAAAGCTTGCTAAAGATATGCTAGTTAAAGTGGGGTTGGGTCCGAGACTGCGACATAGACCTAAGGAAATGAGCGGTGGACAGCAGCAGAGAGTGGGTATCGCAAGAGCTTTTGTAAGTAACCCCGAGATTGTTTTTGCGGATGAGCCTACCGGTAATCTGGATTCAAAGACTTCGAAGGAGGTTATGGACCTGATTAAGGAGATGGCTAAGGCGAATCATCAGACGATCGTTATGGTTACTCATGATCGCAGACTGGCTGAATATGCGGATAAGATAATCCATATATTTGACGGTAAGGTCCAGAATATTGAAATAAAAGAAGATTATCAAGTACGAACAGACTCCGAAGTTATAAATCAATATACACAGACAGACGAGTGTGGGGAGGTTGAGAAATCCAATCAACCGGTTACTGCATAGATAGATCCAAAGTGCAACGTTAATCTAGAAGGACAACATCAAAAAAGGAAGAAGAGGGAAAGGGAATGAAAGGAAAGTATAAAAAGATAAAAGTAATGTTCATTGCTTTTGCATTAATCATGTTTAATATTGTCGGTAGTGCGCCCAATGTATATGCTTCGGAAGCACATACAATTATATTAGCGGGTAAGATGGAGGATTCCGAGTTGGTATTGACTCCGGGCCAGACCAAGCAGGTAAGAATACCGATTAAAGCACTTGGGGGACCGATGTCTAGTGCTATTGTAACTGTATCGGCAGGAGCTGCTCCATTTACCTTTTCGCAGCCAAAGTTAACGATGGAAGATCATACACCAGTGCCATACCTTTCCGATTATGGCATTACCTATGTGAGCTTTGATATCAAGGTAAAGGATACAGCAAAGATTGGAAATCATCCTATTACAATTAAGGTATCCAGTCCCGGTGAGGAAGGGATGATTAATCTGACGATGGAGCCAATTACCTTTTATATACTGAATGAATTAACACCGGCTCAGATATCATTGAGCCAGGTAAAGGTCAATAATGCAATCATCGGCAGTGTGGCAGAGGTTGAATTTGCCTTAAAGAATGAAGGACAAATTACTGCAAAAAATGCATATTATAGTATCAATTATGGTACTACCGGTATAGCACCCAATTATGGTACCCAGAAGATTAAGCTGGATGATATGGAACCGGGACAGGTGAAATATGTAAGATTACCAATGGAGATATTGTCGAATGCGGAAGCGGGGTTAAAGACACTTACCGCAACTATCGAATATAAGGATTCGGACGGAAAAGAAGGAACCGATGTACATCAGATCTATGTAGATGTGAAAAAGGATGACAATGCTCCGGAGCTGATGATTGATAGTGTTACATATGACGGCAAGATTAAGCCTGGCGCTGAGATTACCGTAAAGGCTGTTTTAAGAAATTACGGCGGACAAAAAGCAGAGAATGTAACAGTTAAAATCGATGATGCTACCACAGGCGCCGATGGTTTTTATAAGAATTATTTTACCGATACGATTTATACCGGCGGAGTAAAAGCAGATGGTAAAATTGAGGCAAAAATACCGTTAATGGTATCTACTCAAGCAACTAGTGGTAATAAGAAGCTCAACTTAATTCTGGGTTATGAGGACAAGAACGGTAATAAATATACTTCTACGGTATCAATCTACCCGGAGATCGTCGGAGGAGGTTCAAGCTCAGGGCTGATTTTAACAAATGTAAAACAGACGCCGGAGCAGCCGATTGCCGGTGACAATATGCAGGTATCCTTTGAACTTAAGAATGAAAGTGGTGCTGACATCACCGATGTTAAGATATCACTTCCCGGTCTGGATGGAAGTACCTTTATTCCTACGAACTCCGAACCTTATATCTTAGTGGAAAAGATTGAGGCGGGAAAATCGAAAAAAGTATCTATTCCACTTAAGGTGTCGGCTAATATTCCTGAAGGACTTAATAATCTTTCTGTAAAATACAGCTATGGAGGAAACACCGCGGCTGATCCGGTTGTAATACCGATTCGTGACGTTCAGAATGATTTGGGTAGTAACAGTAAGCCTAAACTGATTATCAGTAAGTATGTTGCAGATGCAGAGGAATTACGAGCAGGTTCAACTTTTAATTTTACCTTTGATATCTATAATACACATTCCTCTGTCTCAGCAAAGAACATTACGGTTACCTTAACGCAGGCTGATAATATCTTCTCAGTAACCCAGGGTAGCAACAGCTTTTTCATCAGTAAGATAGAACCCGGAGCAGCGGTACAACAGTCGGTAGAACTGAAGGTAAAATCAGATGCCACCACGAAGGCATATCCGTTAAAGCTTTCGATTGAATATGAATATGAGGGCATTAAACCTAATCCGGAGACCGGTGAAGTTGGTGAGAAGAGAACAGAGGAATTGAATCTTCAAGCAGTAGAGAATTCAAGACCAGTAGTGGATTATGTGAATGTTTATTCTTGGGATGGAAATGTTATATCCGGTAGTACGGCAACCTTATCCTTTGAGTTTTATAATATGGGTAAGTCTCCCTTGAATAATGTAATAGCTACAGTGGAAGGTGATTTTACAAAGGCAGACGGTAATATGTATTTCCTTGGAAATGTTGCTGCGGGTAGTTCAGCCTTTGCGGAATTTGATGTAATACCGAATGTAGAAGGAACTGCAAACGGTTTACTTAGAGTGTCCTTTGAAGATAGTAATGGAGAAAAAATAGAATTTACGAAAGAATTTCAGACCGAAGTAATGCCAGCAACCGTATTTGACCCGGGTATGGGTAACGGTGAAGCCGGAGAGGTATTTAACCCTGAGATGCCGGCTGCTAAGGCCGCAATCCTACCGGTATGGCTGTTTGTTCTATTGCAAATAGTTATTGTTGCGGTATTTATTCCTGTGACAAGGAAGGTTGTAATAAGCGGATACAAGGCAAAGCTTCGTAAGAAGGAGCAGGAAGAAATTTAAAAAGAGTAGGTTCCTATGAGGATGGAGGATAATATGGATATATATTCAAGTAATGGAGTGTTGTTAGCAACAACATCAGTAGCTGTCAGCGAAAGTGGTAATGTTGTAAATGTGACCGGAGAAGGCATGCCTACCGACGAGGGTATGGTAGTGGATGCCATGGGAACAGGGGTAAAGGATCCTCTGTTATCCTCCTGGCCCTTTGTGATTGGTATCTCATTCGCTGTTCTGGCGATTAGTGTAGCTTTAGGTGTTCTCTTAGCAAAGAGAAAGATTAAAAAAGGAATTGAGTTATATGAGGATTAGTGATCTGTTTAAAATGGGATTGCGTAATCTATCCCGTAGAAAAGCAAGAACAGTATTAACCGTATTAGGCGTTGTCATCGGCTCCTTATCCATCATAATTATGAGATCCATAGGTTATGGCATGGAAAATAACTTTGAGTCACAGGTTATGCAGCAGGGCGGTCTGACTACAATTACCGTTAATACATATGCCGATATAACCGATGAGGATGGCAACTGGATTGATATGAAGGAGCAGAAGCTGGATGATAATTTGGTCAAGAAGATACGTCAGTTGGAGCATGTTAGGGCGGCTTCTCCGGTCATTCAGAAAAATGCCACTTTATATAGCGGTAAATATATGGGCTGGATCTACATTACCGCGATCGAATTGGATACCTTCGAGGCCTTTGATTTTCCTGCCTTAGCATATGGTACTTACCCATCTGTGGATGATAATACTCCGATTGTATTTGGGTCTGATATGCCCTACGAATTCTATGACCCGACTACCAGAGGCCGTAATTCAGTTCAGATTGACCTGCAAAAGGATAAGGTGGAACTTAGGTTCAACGAATTCCCGGTAAATGAGAAGAAAAAAGAGTTTAGTCTGCCGCTTAAGAATATCGCAAAGATGGAGAAGACAGACAGTGAATATGATTACAATACCTACATGGACCTGAAATATTTCAAACAGCTCTATCGTAAGTATTGTAATACTCTCAATCTGGAAGACCGCAAGAAGGCGATTCGTCAGCTTGAGGAATATCAGCAGATTAAACTGAATGTAGATAATATCGATAATGTTATAAAGGTCCAAGATGAAATTGAAAAACTGGGCTTCCAATCTTATAGTATGATGCAATATCTTAAGCCTTTACAAGAAGCTTCCAAGACACTTCAGATGGTATTAGGTGCGTTGGGCGCAGTTGCGATGGTAGTATCCGCAATCAGTATTGCAAATACTATGGTCATGTCCATCTATGAGCGTACCAAGGAAATCGGTATTATGAAAGTACTGGGGTGCATAGTAACGGATATTCGTAAGCTCTTCTTGCTGGAAGCGGCAATTATTGGCCTATTTGGAGGCTTCATCGGAATTGCACTTGGTTATATTGCTTCCTTTGTTATTAATAAATTTGGTGCTCCGATCTTCGGATCTCTCATGTCCGGTAATTACATGTATGATATGACAAATACGAAATTTTCAATCATACCGATCTATCTACCCTTTGCAGCTTTGGCAATATCAGTAGCGGTTGGTCTATTATCAGGTTATTTCCCTGCAAGACGTGCTACGAAGATAAGTGCGATTGAAGCTATGAAGACAGAGGGATAAGGTAAGCTTAATTACACATTCATATACAACAAAGACATAAAGCAGGTACCTTAAATGAGCTGACCATTGGTATCTGCTTTATTGCGTTCCTATTGATTGCAGTCTGAACGCCAATGGATTACCATGCTTCCTTTTATTTGCTTTTCCTTCGCACGTTCAGAACGCTCCGCTTCACAAGAAGTGCTCAGCCAGTCTTCATAAAAGAAAGCATGGCAACCCACTGGCTGTCTTCTGATGGTAGTTATAGTACAGCCTGCTAAATATGATGAAAGAGAACTAGGAACGCCAATGGATTACCATGCTTTCTTTTATTTGCTT
>JAEYOY010000088.1 GCA_023411215.1 Bacillota bacterium
CAAAATACTTAAGAGGTATTCGATTTATTTTTCCTGTAATATCGCTTCTCATCATCTTGCCTATTTTACTTGCAACAAGGTTCATTATGAATGATTGCAAATAATTAAGCGCCATGCTGAGTGCATAGATAATGATAAGAGTAAAGCCGATCTTGTTTACGGCAGTCATATTTATATCTATTGTAGGCATACCCATGCCGGTAGTTTTAATTCCATTTGTAATTTCTGCGATAAGGTCTGAAATAAAATCAGGACCTATGACTGTAAGTATTGCGCTAATTGCCGAAAAAATGAGGGCGATAACAATTACCGCAACATACTTTTTGGCGTAATTCAGTAACGAGGAAATTGACTTTTTAAGTGTTCTTATATCAGTCTTTTCCGCAGGATTTTTTGAACTCATATTATGCATTTTTTAGTTCCTCCTCACTTAACTGACTTTGAGCAATTTCTTTGTATGTATCACAATTGTTTAGTAATTCGCTATGTGTGCCATGTCCGACAATTTCGCCATTATCAAGAACAAATATTTGATCAGCATCGATTATGGTACCAATTCTTTGGGCAACGATAATGCAGGTACTGTCTTCCATCTCGGATTTTATGGCGTTTCTTAAAGTTCTGTCGGTTTTATAATCGAGTGCCGAGAAGGTGTCATCAAAAATATAGATTTCTGCCTTTCGAGCAAGAGCTCTGGCAATAGAAAGCCGTTGTTTCTGACCACCTGAGAAATTTTGACCTCCCTGAGCAACATGGGAGTCGATTCCGCTTCCCTGAAGATTTATAAATTCTTCACTTTGAGAAATTTTAATAGCTTTTTTGACTGTCGAAACATCTGCTTTACTATCACCGAAATCAATGTTGGATTTTATATCACCACTGAAAAGCACGGCTTTTTGAGAAACATAACCGATTTTTTTGCATAGTTCTTCTTTCGTATACTCACGAACATTGATATTATCAACCAACACCTCACCGGAACTTGTGTCATAAAAGCGAGCGATAAGATTTACAAGAGATGTCTTTCCGCAACCGGTAGAACCGATAAACGCAACCGTATCACCTTTGTTAATCTTAAATGAAATGTTTTGCAAAACATTCGACTGACCGTCCGGATAGCGGAAAGAAACATTCCGAAATTCTACTGTTCCTTGAGAATCGGTTTTTGTAACGCCTTTTCCGTCTTTTATTATTACTTCGGTTTCCAGCACTTCGTTAATACGTTTTGCAGAAACAAGGGCACGGGGAGCAATCATAAACATCATTGCGAGCATCATAAACGAAGCAATAATCTGCATACCGTATGCCATATAAACAACCATATCTCCGAAAAGTGTCGGGAATTCCATAATGGATGCTTTATTAATTAATACGGCACCTATCCAATAAATTGCAAGAGCAATACCGTTCATTACCATTGACATAATGGGACTTATAAATGCCATGACTCTACCCGTGAAAAGTTGAGTCTTTGTCATATCTTCATTTATATTTTCAAACTTGTCCTTTTGATAATTTTCGGCATTATAAGCACGAATAACTCGAATTCCGGTTAGATTCTCTCTGGTTACACGGTTCAAATCGTCTGTCAACCTTTGAATTTTCTTGAACTTTTTAACCACCAGAGAAATAATAACAACAATCGCCATTACCATAAATGAAACCGCAATGGCAACTGCGGCAGACCACTGCCACTGTTTCCCAGAAATCTTAACGATTGCCCAAACCACCGTAATAGGTGCCTTAATCATTAACTGCAAACCCATCGTGATAAGAGTTTGTATCTGTTGAATATCGTTTGTTGAACGCGTTATTAACGAGGCTGTACTAAACTTGTTAATTTCATTATTTGAAAAGCTTTGAACTTTTGTGTAAAGTCCTTCACGAATTCTTGCCGAAAAATCAGCCGCCACATTAACAATGAAAAAACTTGTAATGACAGAAGAGGCCATACTGCCAAGGGCACATAAAAGCATTTTACCGCCATTTCCCCAAATATCCGAGAGTTGATATGCTTCTCCTCCCATATGAGATTTTCCCTGTGCCATTTGAGTAATGATGTTCATATAATCCGGCATTTTTAAATCAAGCCAAACTTGAACTACTATAAAACCAATAGCAAGAATCGAAAAAATCCAATCTTTCTTTTTTGCATATTTTAGCAATCGTAACATTAATAATCTTCTCCTTTTCATTATAGACAAACTGTTTCATTTATGTTACAATTTGTAACACATGAGTGGCATTCTATCAAAGAAATATTTTTTTGTCAATGGGAAATATTAAAATGAAACAAGATGGAGAAAAAGTGTATCATGATAAATCAAAAATATACGGTAAAGAGTCAGATTATTGCGGCAACCGCAAAGCTGTTAAGTGAAAAAACTTACTTAGACATTACCGTTACAGACATTGTAAATGAAGCTAAAATAGCAAGAGTTTCTTTTTATCGAAACTATGGTTCTATAGCCGATGTCTTTGATGATATTGTTGATGAAGTATTTTCTGAAATCTCCAAAGAGATTATTCCGGTATTAGAAAATAAAGATGAAAGGAAGTGGAGAGAACTACTTTACAATATGTTCTATCGTTTTCCTAAGCATCACCCTATAGGTTTAGATAAAAAACCGGAGAATATAAATGAACTATTTTCAAGAATGACGCAAAAATTACAGAAAGTAGAAACGCTAAAAAATCCGAAAGATCTCGGAGAAAAATATCTCGGTTTTGGAAAGTTAGGACTTATAGTTAATATTATCAAAAAGTGGATGGCAGACGGGCAAAAAGAAGATCCTGAAGAAATGGTCAATTATATTATGACTTTTATTACAAAGTTCTGATACAAGTACATCAGTGATATCATCCGGACTTGAGCATGTACTTACAACAGTACCCTATGCTAATCTTCTGATTGAAAAGAGTGTAGCATCTGCGTCTGTCATTGCAGATATCCTTTACCGCAAGTTTGTGCTTGGGCGTCCCTTCTATCGTCAAGCAGTTGATTACCAGATGAATGGGATAGAGCTTATAAAGCAGACCATCATAAACTGGGTGAACAGGACTGTTCCAGATATCACGGGAACGATATGTAATTATCTGACGGAATGCCTTTTAAAGTATAAATACATACAAAACGATGAAACCTACATTCAAGTAAACAAGGATGGCATGGGACCAGGCCACAAAAGCTACATGTGGTTACGCTGTAGTAGTGAGTTCCTTAACTGTAATCCGATCATTATCTTCTGTTATGAAGCAACACGTGGAACAGATCATCTACGTAGCTTCTTTAAAGAATTCTTAGGATATATAACCTGTGATGCATATGTCTCTCTCTGATGTATTCTGTGGTTGAAACAGCAAAGGCTAATCATGTCAATGTACGCTGTTACCTTCAGTATCTGCTTGAAGAGATGCCTAAGCATCTGGATCAATCAGACAAAAGCCTCCTTAAGGATATGATGCCATGGACTGACACTTACCACAGCTATGAATAGCAAAAAAAGCTGACTGATGAGCAGCTTTGGCAGAGGCTATATCCTGAACCAAAGCGTCCAAGAACCCCACGGAAACGTGATTCAGTGTTTCATACACCTTCAGTGGTACATAAAAATGACGAAGCATCCGTTAGTCGTCCGGCTTGACAGATTTCGTTTTTCCCTTGGGAGTAACCGCTTCCAGGGTAATCGTACGTGTTCAAGTCTCTAAAGTTGCAAAAATCTGCGACATTAGCAACTTTCCAAACTCACAAAGGTTTAGCCCTAACATGATACTAACATGCCAGGGCTTTTATAAAAAGACGCTTTTTATTTGCCGCTTACCTTATATTTTAGAGATTGAGAATTACAAAAACAATATAACTAAGAAGGAAGATGGATATGTGCGAAGTAGCATGATCCATCTTCCTTCTTAGTTGCATAGGTAATACGATAATAAAGCACTGATTTAAATAGGAACAAGAAACAATAATTTATGTTTATTTAAGTTACACTTTAATGTTCATTTAAGGTTGGGCTAATACAATTAATTCATAAGTAATGAACTAGATTAAGGATATTGGAGCAGTAGTTAGGAGGGCTAGTATGGGACTTGCAGAAGGAACCTTTAGACGTTACGAAAAGAAATATCTTATCAATGGGTTGAAATATTATCTGCTTCGTCAATACTTGAAGGATATGATGACGATCGATGAGTATGGTGAGGCAGATATTTGTAATATCTACTTCGATACTCCGAACCATCTTCTGATTCGCAATTCTCTGGAGAAACCGGTATATAAAGAGAAACTTAGATTACGAAGCTATGGGACGCCCAAAGAAGGGGATACCGTATATGTAGAGCTTAAGAAGAAGTATAAGGGAATTGTGTACAAGAGGCGGGTCAAGATGGAGCTCAGTGCTGCAGAGCAATATCTCTATTATAATAAATCCATAGAAAAGCCAACTCAGATAACCAAGGAAATCGACTGGTTTATGAAGTTCTACGAGAATATCAAGCCGTCTATGTATATTTCTTATCAAAGGATTGCCATGTATGGTACAGAGAATCCGGAGCTTCGAATAACCTTTGACCGGAATATCCTTTGGAGGGACAGGGATCTATGGCTGGAATATGGTTCTTGGGGAAGTCCGCTACTTGAGGAGGATGAGCGGCTGATGGAGATTAAGATTCCAGGAGCGATGCCCGTCTGGCTCTCTCACATACTGAATGATCTGGAGATTTATCCGACTTCCTTCTCCAAATACGGAAAAGGTTATCAGGAGTCATTACAGCAAACGAATTATGAGACTAGAAAAGGAGATATCTTATATGCTTAATTCGATTTTAACAGATACCTTCACCATCGGTAGCTTTTTGATCTGTATCCTGTGCTCCTTATTGTTGGGAGCTGTAATTGCAGGTGTCCATAGCTGTTTCAATAACAGCAGTAAGGGCTTTGTTATTACAATTGCATTACTTCCTGCCATTGTACAGATGGTAATCATGCTGGTAAATGGTAATCTTGGCACCGGAGTAGCAGTTATGGGTGCTTTCAGTCTGGTTCGTTTTCGCTCCGTTCCAGGGAATGCTAAGGAAATTAACAGTATCTTTCTGGCGATGGCAGTCGGACTGGCAACCGGTACCGGGTATATTACAGCTGCGTTATTATTCGTTTTAATAATCGGTGGAGCCAGCATTATCTATAATATCACCAGTTTTGGTAATCCCAAGCAAAATGAGAAGGAGTTAAGGATAACTATTCCAGAGGGTCTGGATTACATGGAAATCTTTGATGATCTGTTCAGGACCTATACCACGAAGAGTGAATTAGTGAAGGCTAAGACAGCAAATATGGGAAGTCTTTATAAGCTGGAATACAGAATAAGACTAAAAAATCCCACCCAGGAAAAACAGTTTATCGATGATTTGCGATGCAGAAACGGAAATCTTGAGATCAGCTGTGGACGAGTCGTTACAGGCAGTGATGAATTATAAATATCAAATTAGAGAGAGGATTAACTATGAAAAAGAGAAGTATAAGGATAATCTCCATAATACTTATTTCTGCCCTGCTACTAACAGGGTGTACTGCAGCAAAGGAGGACACACAGACCGGCGTGAGTACACAGGATAGCCAGTCTGTACAGAAAGGTAGTACCGGAGCAGCGAGTACCACTACAAGTATAACCTCTAAAATTGTTGTGGATACCGAGTTTACCGCCCGGGATCTTGAGGTCGGCTATGAGGAAACAACTGCTACAAAGATAATATTAAATGGAGACAGCATTGCAGTATTCGGTGAAGGAGCCACATCAGCGGACAATAACCTGACAATCACAAAGGAGGGTAGCTATGTGGTGGAGGGCATTCTGAAGGATGGACAGATTATTATAGATGCTGGAGATAATGACAAGATTCAATTAATACTGAATGGTGCGTCAATCACCTGTCTGTCCAATGCTCCGATTTATATCAAGAATGCTGACAAGGTATTCATTACCTTGTCTAATGCAACCGACAACAGCCTAATCGATGGACCGGAATATATACAATCAGATGAAAATGAGGTGGACGGTGTCATCTATAGTAAATCCGATCTGACTCTCAACGGTTCGGGCTCATTAACCATAATCGGTAATTACAAGCATGGAATTGTATCAAAGGATGATCTGGTGATCACAGGAGGAACCTACGATATTAATGCTGTAAAGGATGCAATCAACGGTAAGGATTGCGTGAAGATTAAGAATGGCAGGTTTACACTGAATGCTGCTACCGGTAATGGAATACAATCAAAGAACGGTGACGATACTACGAAAGGTTATGTATACATTAATGGAGGAACAATCGATATAGTTAACAGTGTGGAAGGAATTGAAGGAACGGCTATTGTCATTGAGGATGGTATCATTAATATAAATTCATCAGATGATGGCTTTAATGCAGCAAGCAAGAGTACGGATGCTAGTACAGCAGTAAGTGAATACAATGCAACGACCATCGAAGTTCCGTCCGATAACACTGCGCTAGCACAACGTCCAGTCGGAATGAAACCCGGGGCTGAACAAGGTGGTCAAATGACGGAAGGTCAAATACCGGAAGGACAGATGCCCGATGGACAGAAGCCGAACAGAGGGTTTCCCGGCGGTGGCATGGGTGGTAAGGGGAAATTTGGTGGCGGTGATGATCCTTTTGCAGTAGATAAAAACTGCTATATCAAAATTTCGGGAGGTACCATCACGGTTAATGCACAAGGGGATGGAATTGACTCGAATGGCTCACTTTATATCTCTGGGGGAACAATCTATATTAATGGACCTACAGAAAGCATGGATGCAAGTATTGATTACCCCGGTACAGCGGAAATAAGCGGAGGAATTATAGTCGCCACCGGAAGTGCCGGAATGGCTCAGGGCTTTGGAGCGACCTCGACGCAGTGCTCCCTATTATATAATTTCACATCCTCCGTGGAGGCGGAAACAGCGGTTATCTTAACAAATTCAGAGGGAAATGAAGTCATTCGCTTTGTCCCCGGCAAACAGTATCAATCCGTTGTAATAAGCTCTCCAGAGCTTATTCAAGGGGAGACCTATACCTTAACCTGTGGTAAGCAGACCGCAGAAATTACACTATCCTCCATTGCAACAAGTGGGGGACAAAGCATAGGTATGGGACCGAGAGGAATGGGCCGGTAAAGATATATATCCTCTATTTGGTAAGCCAAAAAACGCATAGGCAAAGTTGACGGGAATATGATAATATGGTAAGATACTTTTTATATTTAAAATGAATGCTTATCTGCGGGTGAATATTCTTGTCAACGCAGAATGGGGGATATATGACTTTAGTTATTGGTATTATCACAACAATTATTACAATTCTTATAGTAGCTCTGGAGGTAATGATAGGATATGAGCGGGGGATCAGAAGGAATCTGATCAGAACCCTAATGCTTATCTTGGTAGCAGTTTTAACATTTTTCTTAACCACGCCTGTGGTAGAACTTATCGTCCGTGAGCTGATAGTAACAAATAGATTGAATGATTATCTATATGGACTCACCGGAGTGAATCCAAGCTATTACCCCTTTGTTCAGGAGAGTGCTGTGAATATGTTTACGGTGTTCTTGAACCCTTTTATCTATGTAGTATTATTCTGGGTATTGAAGTTAATCACTTTTGGTCTCTACTTACTGATTGATCGATACATAATCAAGAAGAGATTGATCAAATTATTCCCTTGTCCCACAAGAAGAAGCAGCATTGCCGGAGGGGTACTTGGCGGAATTTACGCTATATTAATAGGAGCGATTTTCTTCATGCCGATCAGTGCATACTCGGAGCTGCTACAGGAAACGGAGGAGGCATCGATTGTAATAGAAGGTGAGGATGGGTCTGTTTCTGACCTACTCGGTTCGGATAATTATCACATCGCAGTCAGCTATCAGAGAACGCCCTCTTATTATTTTTATAAATATACCGGTTCGAAATTCCTTGGGGATGCAATGTTTTCTTCTTTATCCAAGAAGAAGACGGAGGCTGCGACCGTATCGGTTGATCGTTATATTCCTTCCATTGTAAGCGTCTATCAGGCAGCAAAGGTATTACAAGGATCAAACCAGGGCTCTGAGGCAACGGATATCGAAGGATATATCAATTCTTTGAATGTCATTGTAGATGAGTTTGCTTCACCAGAGCTGATAGCCGGAACTGATGAGGAAAAACTATCACTTATGAAGGATTACCTACAGCAGAGTACTATGATCAATGAGAATGGTATACTGAGAGCCTTTACCACCAAAATGAACTATAAATCAATCGCTGCTTTACAGCAGGATATGAAAGTTATGACGGAGTTTTCAGCACTTCTTAAGGAAAAGGGGATGTTATCCGATATCCTGGACCATACCTATGATTTAACCCCTCAGGAACTGATGGAAAAATTAGATGAGGATTTCATAGTACAGATTGCTGATATACTTTATTCCATGGATCAAGCTGAGATTATCATTCCGTTAATTACAGAGAAGCTTTTAGGCCTTTTACTGGAAGATGGTGGAGTTGGCTCAGATGCTTTGAATCAGATTGAGAATTTTGGTGATACCAAGCAGGAGTTTATCGAGGTATGTCAATCAGGAAAACAGCTTGCTTATCTAATGAATTTTGAGGTGAATGAGAAAGAAGCGATAAACGTTCTTGAGGAGAGCTTAGCAGTGATAAGAAATTCTAAGCTGATTCATGAGGATACCCTGCAAGAGCTAGAGCTAATTCTTGCCCAAAGACTGAAGATTTATCATAAGCTTCCATAATTAAAATTCATATATGTATGAAAAAAGGATTGCTTCCGAAATATCGGATTCAATCCTTTTTTGAATACATTGCTACGTAACACGTTCCTGAGAGGAAGTGTCAGCATGCTGACACAATCGGCAAGACCGAAGACAAATCGATATTCGTTGGCCCTGTTTGCTTCATAATATCATAAAAGATACACTTGTCGGTTGTAGTTAATTCGACTATAATTAGGATATACGAAAAGGAGAAAGACTCGCTATGAAAATACGGGTTATACCAGAACATGATAGGTGATTATGAAAGATTTAATATGAAACAACAGCCCTCTAGGCAGAAGCGTTATATACGTTTTTTGACTTGGGTCTTAAGCTATCCGGATATATTTAAACATAAAGCAAAAATTAACAGAATTAATATGAAGGGAGTTAAGCCTCCCTATATATTATTATGCAATCATAATTCTTTTCTTGATTTTAAGGTTATGACAGCTGCTATTTTCCCACATCGAGCAAATTATGTAGTGGCTATTGACGGGTTTATCAAACGAAAATGGTTGATGCGCTTAGCGGGATGTATTTGCACAAGAAAGTTTACCAATGATTTGATGCTTGTCAAAAATATGCTCCATGTCATTAAGACGGGTGACATTGTAGTTCTCTATCCGGAAGCCCGATATTCCTTATGCGGAACCAATGCAGTATTGCCTGATTCGTTAGGAAAGCTGATTAAGAAAATGAATGTTCCGGTGGTTACGCTAATCATGCACGGACATCATGTCAACTCTCCTTTCTGGAATACCAAAAACCGATCGGTAAAGCCGGTCGAGGCTGAATTAAAACTCCTTTATAGCCCTGAGCAGATTCAGAATTCAACGGTAAATGAAATTAATGAGGTCTTAAGGAAGGCTTTTGTGTACGATGATTATAAGTGGCAGAAGGAAAAAGGGATTCATATAAAATATCCCAATCGTGCTGAGGGCTTACATAAGGTATTATACCAGTGCCCTCATTGCCATAAGGAATATGATATGGCTTCCAAGGGGGACGCTCTCTGGTGTAAGCAATGCGGGAAGAAATGGATTATGTCAACATTGGGTGAGTTAAGAGCGGAAGAGGGAAAAACAGAATTTTCACATATTCCGGATTGGTATGAGTGGGAAAGAGATAACGTACGAATGGAGGTTGAAGCAGGTACTTATCACTTCAATAGTAAAGCGGTAGTATATTCTCTTCCGAATTCTTTGGGCTTCATCCATTGTGATACGGCTACTTTGACGCATAATATGAAGGGATTTCGGCTAACCGGAAGTCACTGCAATACGCCCTATGAATTAACTTGGACACCCAATTCTCTCTATTCCTGCCATATAGAGTATAATTATCGTAATATAGGGGATTGTGTAGACCTAAATACAATTGACGACACCTTATATATATATCCTCAGTCAGAGAGATTTTCCGTGACGAAGATTTCATTAGCCACGGAAGAACTGTATAAAGTGACACAGCAAAAGAAGAAAGGTTCCAATGCTGAGATTATACCGAGCATATTAAGTAGTTAGAAAACAAATAGGAAATAGATGAAGCATGAGCAAATTTTCGAATGAATCCAACTTCATCTGGCAAGCATTTAGTAAACGTCACTATTTCAAAACCGACATTTCTTTTATCATGAAAAAGTGTCGGTTTTTTTATAATTTAATTAATATATCAAGTCATATTTTCTATAGGAACAGTTAAACCTTCATCCATGTATGGAACGAAAATAGTATTGTGTCAAAAAATAGGGGCTCCATGATGAGGATGTTGATAAACTATGTAATATTATTCATGAACTGATATCAAAGGGTGCTACGATAGTCACGATAGAGCATAATCCTAAATTGATTCGTCAGGCAGATTATATCATCGAAATGGGACCGGATGTTCAAAATCATTGAGGCAGTTGATGCATTCGGAATCCCCGTTGATTAAATTCTAACAAATAATTCGGATTATCAATATCGTAAACAAAGATCGTTTACAAAATTTCTTCTTGACCTGTTGTTACTACAGGGTGCTATGCTGTTAATAGAGTAGTCTATGATTTGTGTTCTTGGAAAGTCTGTCAAGGCGTAAATTCATACATTCACCAAACGATTTAACAAGACAAGCAAGGAGGAAATGTATATGGAATATGTAACTTTAAACAATGGTTTGGAAATGCCCGTACTTGGCTATGGTGTATTTCAGATACCTGATTTGGAAGAATGTGAACGTTGCGTTCTCGATGCCATCGAGGTGGGATATAGACTAATCGATACAGCGCAGGGTTACGGCAATGAGAGAGCGGTTGGCAGAGCCATCAAAAAAAGTGGAATTCCAAGAGAAGAACTCTTTATCACCACCAAATTGTGGATCAGTGAATATGGCTATGAGAAGACCATGAAATCCATAGAAGGTTCCTTGAAAAGATTGCAGCTGGACTATATTGACCTGCTTCTCATCCATCAACCCTTCAATGATTACTATGGAGCATATCGTGCCATGGAAGAGCTTTATAAAGCGGGCAAGCTAAAAGCTATCGGGGTCAGCAATTTCTATCCGGATCGTTTGGTGGATTTTGTTCATTTCAATGAAATTGTACCTCAAGTGAATCAAGTGGAAGTGCATCCTTTCCATCAGCAGGAGGACGCTCATGAAGTAATGAAAAGGAAGAATATTCAGATTCAAGCCTGGGCGCCATTTGCGGAAGGGAAACATAATCTGTTCACGAATGAGTTGCTGACTGAGATAGGCTTAAAATATGGTAAGACCCCAGCTCAGGTATCGCTTAGATACCTTATACAGAGAGGTATATCTGTAATCCCTAAGACAGTGAATCGAGATAGGATGATTCAAAACATGGATATCTTCGATTTCGAACTAACCAAGGATGATATGGATCGGATCAAAACCTTGGATAGGAAGGCTTCATCCTTCTTCTCTCACCGGGATCCGGATCAGGTGGAGCGACTTGTCAATTTCGTCAGAGAGTTTTAAGGTGCATCAACCGTGGTGGTGCTAAACGAGATGAAGCTTGAGAATATGATATAAAATAAATAGACACCATAGAGTATAGGTCGATGAAATCGGCCATTGCTTCTATGGTGTTATTTTTATTTAATGATTTACGTTAATGAAGCTATTGAATGGCTGATAATTGAGAACAGAATATAGAATTTATATTTGGAAACTGTGCATTGTGCACAAATTAAGTGAACATACCTTGTAAAAATCGTTGAAGTTGATAAATTTCCTTGCGTTGTTCTTAATATGGTGGTACTATAATTTTAGATATTTCGGAGTCCGAAATAACAAATTCGAAAATCGAAATAACAATTTCGAAATCCGAAATAATGAAAGAGAGAGGTGCTTATGAAAAAAAGAGGCCTAAAGGATATTAAACGTAGAAACAGACAGGTGATTCTTCAAACAGTGCTGGAAAATGGTGGCCTATCTCGTGTCGAAATTGCTGAAAAGACCGAATTGGCTGTAAGCACTGTATCAACACTAATCGGTGAACTAATTGCGGAAGGATTTCTCATAGAAAGCGGAAATCATACGATAACTGCCGGAAGAAGTCGAACTGAACTTACAATCAACCCAGGGTATGGCAGAATTGCTGTCATTGAAATCAGCCGTAAGGAAGTATGCATGACTATGTTTGACATGGCTCTACAGAGTATGGGAAACAGTTCCCTTGCGAAGCACCATTTAGATGGGAATGAGCTATATGATGTAATTGCAAAGACGATATCCTCTTATGTTAAATCGGATATGCCGTTAGCTGGTATTGGCTTGTTATTTCAGGAAGATATGCAGGAAGGCGATTTTCGTGTCATGTATTCAACCGGAATTGCGTCTGCAAGTATCACATTAAAGGAAGCGTTAATGTCTCAGTTCCGTATTCCCATTATAGAAGAGTTTTCACAGGTGTATACAATAACACAAGCTATGACAGATAATGTTGACCTTGTCACTAGAAACAATGCACATATCAGTGTTGGCACATCCGTTTTTGCTACGATTACAATAGAAGGAAAAACGATGCCTCTTCGTTCGGATTCCTGTGAGATGCTGACTAGATTACTTGAAGATAATAGGAAAACAGATGTTAGCAATAACACAGTCCAAATCGGAAATTTAATTATCATTTTATGTACCATGTTTACCCTTCATTCCATTTTTATATCAGGGGTAGAAGAGGACGAGGGAAAACTAATTAGTGAATTATCGGATCAGATTTCACAGAAGCTTGAGCCGGACAAGAAGCCGGAGATCAGATTACTTAGCTTGAAAGAGAAGCGGCTGAGTAGAAAAGTGCTCGCACGAAAAACACAGATGGAGGTTCTTCTTGCACATTAAATGATAATGAGTGCGCCAAGCGCAATAATGGAGGTGAATTATGAATTTTAGACAAATGATCGAGGATAACAAATTCAGTTTGGTTGTTAGTTTACCAGCCAATAATCTGGAATTAGCAAGGGCTGCCTTAGCAGGTGGTGCACAGGCTGTGAAGGTACATTGTAATGTATGGCATCGGGCAAGTGGGCATACCTTCGGGACCTATGCCGAAAACAAGGATTTTCTAAAGGATCTGATCGCACTGTGTAAAGATGTTCCGGTGGGGCTGGTTCCAGGAGGTGCGGATGCCTTCGTGTCTGAAGAAGAACGGCTTGAACTGGAAAGGATGGGAATTAGCTTCTTTAGTTCCTATGCCCATCATTTACCTTGTCATATGATGGATAGCAAAGTGCTAACAAAAATGGCTGCGATTGATTATACCTATAATCAAAACACCTTGGATGCAGTTCGCCGTTCGGCTATTGATATTCTGGAGTGTTCTGTTCAATCGGGTGAGAATTATGGAACACCACTTAATTACGCTGATCTATTGCTTTATTCAGACATTGTAGATAAATCAGGGAAGCCATGTTTGATACCTACACAGCGCAATATCAAGCCAAGTGAAGTGCATCATCTATATGACGCAGGCTGCAAGGCTATTATGATTGGTGCTATTGTGATGGGTAAAGAGCCGGGACCAGCTGAAGTACAGGCTGCAACAGCTGCATTCCGGGAAGCGATTGACACACTATAATTACGTACATATCCGCTAAAGCGGAATGTTATAAATTGGGCAATGCCCAAAAAAGAAAGGGAGAGGTAGAAATGGTACAAGGCATCTTAATTATTGCTGTATTTTTCATCGTCGCTGCTCTGATGATGACAAAGAAGATTCCAACACTCTTAGCATTACCTTTAATGGCTGTTGTTATCTGTATTATCGCAGGGGTTCCCATGGTTGGAACAAATGCAGAAGGTGTTGCTATTGGGTGGCTTCAGACAGTTGTTGAAGCGGGTACTGTGCGAATGGGAAGTGCTATCATGGCTGTTATATTTGGCGCATGGCTTGGGCAGCTCATGAACAAATTGGGGGTAACAGAAAACATTATCAAGAAGAGTGCAGAATTAGGTGGAGATCGTCCACTGGTTGTAACTCTTATAATGGTTGCTGCTGTAGCAATTCTATTCACAACATTGAATGGACTTGGATCTGTAATTATGGTTGGTTCAATCGTTCTGCCAATACTGATTTCTGTTGGTGTACCGGCAATCAGTGCGGCATGTATTTTCCTAATGGCTTTTTCAACAGGACTGACATTTAACATAGCTAACTGGAAGAGCTTTTCAAGTATTTTCAGTCTGGAAATTGAGCAGATAAAGGGCTTTGAGATCTATATGCTCATTGCAACCCTTTTGGCTACGATTGTTCTTGTTTTTATTGAATTTAAACGTAACGGTGTTAAGTTTGCATTCTCAGCGCCGGCTACTTCAAAAAATAAGGATAATACAGAGGAAGACGTAAAACAAATTACCGGTCTAAGAGGTGGATTAGCTATGCTGACACCACTTATTCCTATCGTACTGGTTGCTGTATTTAAGGTTCCTGTTTGCCCTGCTTTTATTGCCGGTATTATCTGGATATTGCTTTTTGCATCAAAGAATTTCTCTAAGGGAATGAATGTTCTTGTGAAAACATGCTATGATGGTATTTCCGATGCAGCACCTGCAATCATTCTGATGATTGGTATCGGTATTCTTTACCTGGCAGTGACGCATGGAATGGTTAAGGAAGTTCTGAATCCCTTCCTGCTAAAGATTGTTCCTTCCAATAAGGGATTATATATTTTATTCTTCTCATTATTGGCTCCTCTGTCACTTTATCGTGGACCTATGAATTTATTTGGTCTTGGAAGTGGAATAGCTGCTTTGGTTATCGGTCTTGGAACACTTTCGCCTATGGCTGTTATGGGTGCATTCCTTGCTGCAGAACGTATACAGGGTTGTGGCGATCCTACCAATACACAGAATGTATGGACTGCAAACTATGCAGAAGTAGATGTTAATGCAATTACCAAACGTCTTTTACCTTATTTATGGGTGATATCTATCGTTGGTGTCGCTATTAGTGCATTTACATATTTCTAAATAGAGCGAATTGAAAGTAAGGGCACAAAGATCAGAAATTATCTGTTTGATTTTCTGTGCCCTAAACCTTTCAATTTTCATCACTGGCCTCAGTACAAAAGTCTATTTTGTATTGAGGTCAGAGATGAAAAATGTAGATTAATGATTATGGAGGAATAAGAATGAAGGTTAGGATTGGTATTGATGTTGGAGGGACATTTACGGATGCGGTGGCTATTAATAATGAGACCTATGAATTAATTGGTACTGTAAAGACTCCAACAACACATAATGCACCCGAAGGAGTTGCGGCAGGTATCGTACAAGTCCTGCATAAAATAATGGAGCAGTGTCATATTGCTCCTGATGATGTAATGTTTATTGCTCACGGAACGACACAGGCTACCAATGCTCTTCTAGAGGGTGATGTCGCTAGGGTTGGTGTAATCACTCTTGGAAAAGGACTTCAGGGCGTAAAGAGCAAAGGGGATACGACGATGGGGGATATTCCCCTGGCCCCGGGAAAATCTTTGGTTTCGCAAAATGCCTACGTGGATACGGGAGCCGGCTCTATTGAGGAGAAAATCATTAGTGCTTTGGAACAGCTAAAGGCAGAGGGGTGTACCAGCTATGTTGCAGCGGAAGCCTTCAGTGTGGATGATCCCACGAATGAAAAACTTGCAGTAGAAATATGCAGCAAAAATGGATTGCCAGGAACTGCAACAAATGATATTTCTAAGCTATATGGATTGAAAATTCGTACTCGTACTGCAGTAGTAAATGCAAGTATTATGCCTAAGATGCTTGAAACGGCAACTATGACAGATCAGAGTATTAAAAAAGCCAATATTCAAAGCCCATTAATGGTAATGCGTTGTGATGGCGGTGTTATGTCAGTGGATGAAGTACGTAATCGTCCTATTCTGACCATATTATCGGGTCCTGCAGCAGGAGTTGCAGGTGCACTTATGTATGAAAAACTAACGGATGGAATATTTTTTGAAGTAGGTGGTACTTCCACAGACATATCCTGTGTGAAAGACGGTAAGGTAATGATTAAATATGCCGAAGTCGGAGGCCATAAAACCTACCTGAACAGTCTTGATGTTCGTACAGTAGGTATTGGTGGCGGAAGCATGATTCAGATTAAAGATGGAAAGGCGGTAGAGACAGGACCGCGTAGTGCTCATATTGCCGGATTGGAATATGAAGTATACACAGAACCAGGTAAAATCGTTGATCCAAAGCTCGTTGCGGTTCATCCAACACCAACGGATCCTGGTTATGCATGTATTGAATGTGCAAATGGACTGAGAGTTTCACTGACCTTGGCAGGTGCTGCTAATATTGCAGGTTATGTAAGAAAGGATGACTATGCATATGGTAATGTTGAAGCAGCAAGAAAGGCATGGAAGCCCTTGGCGGATAATATGGGCTGCTCAGTAGAGGAAGCAGCAAAAAAGGTTTTGGGATATGCTGCAAACAAAAACAGTAAAGTAGTATTACAGCTTATTAAAGATTATAATATGGATCCCCGCACTACAGTATTTGTTGGTGGAGGTGGCGGAGCTGCAACCGTAGTACCACACCTGGCAGAGATAATGGGGCATAATCAAAAAATTGCAAATAACGCAGCTGTTATATCAACAATCGGTGTTGCTTTAGCGATGGTTCGTGATATGGTGGAACGAAGTATCTCTAATCCTACCGATGAGGATATTATTAGTGTCCGAAGAGAAGCGGAACTTAAGGCTGTTCAAAATGGTGCTGCACCGGGAACGGTTGAAGTCAGTGTTGAGGTTGATACCCAGCGCAATATTGTAAGAGCCATTGCAGTAGGTGCAACAGAAATGAGAAGCCGAGATCGTATGAATCATGTTTGTGCAGAGGATGAGCTACTCAAAACGGTATCAGAAAATCTGAATGTACCAGAGGATATATTACACATAACAGCCAGAAATGGTTCAATGTTCGCAGTACAATATGATAAAACAGATAAAAAGTTTTTCGGAATAGTAAAGAAGACAACGCATCCCTTAAGAATAATTGATGAAGAGGGAGTAATTCGACTGCAAAAGAATAATGCTTGGGTACGACAGTCTACGGTTGAAAAATGGAAGGATGATTTGAACTGGATCCTTGAGGAACTCACGATATATAATGATGGTGGCTCAAATCTGCCAAATATATATATTGTGCTCGGGAAAAGAATTATTGATCTTTCGGGAATGCAGAGCCCAGAACAGGTGATTAGTCTTGGTAGTGTAGAGTTAAATGGTTATATGGCAGAGGAACCATTAATTGTAGCTGCGACAAAAAGAGTCGATGCATAATGGAGGAGGCACCTATGGCTGATTTCACCCTTCCGTTTCCGAATCGGGAACTTGCCGACAAAGAGCTTACCTATGATCTTTGTTATCACAAAATACCAGTAGAAAGTAGAAGTATTATTGTAGAAAATGCTTGGAAAAAAGGTGCTGAGGCTGCTCATAAGGTGTTTGACAGCTTTCATGGAAGCTACGATTTCGTCAGTATTTGTAGTGAAAGCGGACTAAAGCTAATCAAAAAAAATGTGGATTATGTTGTGGGTGGTCAACGATACTTCAGCGACTATATTTCAGGTCAAAAAATAATCAATATTTATACGAAATCAGTCAAGCTGTGGGCTGACGAAAACAGCTTCACTCTCGACACGGCGATCAATCTGATCCTTAGTCACGAATACTTTCATTTCCTTGAAGTAAACGAGATAGGATTAACCAGTCGTATGTGTCAGGTTCCTATGATTATAATAGGCAAGCTGCGTATTGGTAAAACAGGAATTCGAGCGCTATCTGAAATTGGTGCTCATGCATTTGCACGTACCTATTACGAACTGGTTTTACGGGAGGAGTAGAATGGAAAGAAGAGATGAATATGATGTTGTTGTTATTGGTGGAGGCCCCGCTGGTGTAGTAGCTTCCATAGCAGCTGCACGGAATGGTGCGTCTGTACTTCTTGTGGAGCAGAATGGATATCTTGGCGGAATGCTTACTATGGCAGGGACCGGTCCGCAAATGACCTTTCATGCCGGTGACACTCAGGTGGTGAAAGGAATTCCGGATGAGATAGTATGTAGGCTCAAAGAAAAGAACTTTTCTCCCGGCCATATGGAGGATTTTGTTGGATATGCAAGTAGTATTACACCCTTTGATGTGGAAGGGATGAAGTTAGTACTTGAAACTATGGCAAGGGAAGCGGGAGTTCATCTTCTTTATCACACGGTATATACAGGTTGTACGACGGAAAGCGGTAAAATAGTGTCGGTTCGCCTGTACTCAAAAAATGGCTTTTTTGAAGTTAAGGCAACGACCTTTATTGATTGCAGCGCTGATGCGGATCTTGCTACCCATGCTGGAGTGTCGTCTGTCTATGGACGAGAAAGTGATCATTTGGCACAGCCAATGACAATGAATATCCGAGTTACGGATGTGGATCGTGAGAAAATGATTCATTTTGTACAGGATAGCCAACAGGATATGTTAAATACGATACCCTTTGAACGCTTGAAGGAATTGCCTCGAGCTGGGATACAGGGGGCATACTCATTAATCAGACATGCGAAGGAAACGGGAGAGTTTAACATTGACAGAGATATGGTATTATGCTTTGAAACCAATACTCCGGGTGAGCTGATCATTAATATGTCCCGAATTATAAAACGATCTGCTATTGATCCCTTTGACCTTACAGAAGCGGAAATCGAAGGACGTAGACAGGCCTACGAAATTGTGACTTTTATGAGAAAATATATTCCGGGCTTTGAAAAATGCAGAATATTAACCACAGGGCCACATATCGGTATCAGAGAGAGCAGAAAGATCGATGGTATATATAAGCTGACAGCAGAGGATCTTCTCTGTAATACTATGTTCCCGGATGCCATAGCTATGGGCGGATATCCGATTGATATTCATTCTCCGGATAGGGAAGCGATGAAGCATCGGAGGCTGAAGCCAGGGAGTTGGTATTCTATTCCTTATCGTTGTCTGATTACGGAACAGATATCAAATCTAATCATCGCCGGAAGGTGTATTAGCGCAACGCATGAGGCATGTGCAGCAATCCGTGTTACACCTATTGTAATGGCAATGGGGCAGGCAGCAGGAACCGCAGCCGCACAATGTATCGTTAACAGACAGGATGCTAATAATTTAGATATTATACTTCTTAGAAAAAAACTAATGGAGGATAATGTTTTTCTGACTGAATATACAAAACGAGATAATGTTGGAAACGGTTGTAATTAATAAACCTTGAAATTTAAGCTTTACATAAACACAGTAAATAATTATAAATACATGTATATTCGATAAAGTCTATTTCTAAGAAATAGACTTTATTTTTGTATCTTAAATATTTTCAATTCACGATTGACATTTATTAGCCTGGACCTTGTTGCTTTTGTAGACCGGATAATGAAACACACAAATGGTAAAGAATGGTTGAAATATATCGGTAATGTGTTAAGATATGGATATACAAATATTTACATAGTTCGTAATTTAACCATTAGAATGAAAATTTGCTCTTCTGTATTATTTTATTCTATTTATAATAATTATGTTATTTAGTGAAATCTGAAAAAGTATAGAAAGGATAAAAATAATATGCGACTGTTTTTGAGATACATAATAAAAAGTATGATAGAAAATAAAAAGCGATTGTTTCTTTTAATCTTTTCAGGAGCAATTAGCACGGCACTACTTGTAGCAAGTCTTGGAGCAGTGAATGTAGTATTTAATATCTATGAAAATAGTTTTTTAGCAGGCAGCGAAGGGAATGATATAGTCATCACCGGTACTGACGATAATCTTTTTTTTGAAACGCAGGATATTAATTTTAATAATATTGCTGATTGGAATGCTGAAATAAATGATAGGGGCTTTATTGATAATGCAAATGAAATCCAATATGTGATTTTAAGAGGTAAAAGCGGAGAGAATATCGAAAAACTATACAGTACTTCTCTTATTAAGGGTGAGGTTAAGAAGTTCGAAGGTGAATCCTGTATTATTTCTAAAAGAATCAGCGATTTGTTAGATTTGGATGTTGGAGAGTACTTGAAATTTTACCTTTATGGAGAAGAACGATCATATGAAGTCAAAGCGGTAGTAGCCAACAGTAATGCTTTTTATTCTGACATTGGTTCACAATTTACAGTCATAGTACCATATGAAAATTTGTCACAACTGTTGGACTGTGAGGGTAAGTATAATGTTATCTATGCAAAGGGAGGCGGTGATAAGCTGTCCGACAGCCTGGATACGTTCAATGATCTAAATGATGATTTCTCAGCCAGTAAAATGTATGACAAGGATGCAGTTAATGATAACTTTTCATCATTATTCGTAGCTCTTTATATAGTGCTTATGGTCATTTGTGTCATCTGTATCGTGATTATCAAGGGCGCATTTAAACTAATCATGTGTGAGCGGCTTCCAATCATCGGTACTTTTATGAGCCAGGGAGCTACAAAATGGAAGATTAAATATATTATTTATATGGAAAGCCTGATTTATGGAGTGATAGGAGGTATTATCGGTGATATTTTAGGATGTGTAATCCTTTATATTATTAATTATGTACAGTCTCCGCTTAAAGATTATGGGATTGTAGAAAAATTCTCTATTAATGTGTCCTATGTAGGAATAGGGTTTCTGTTTGCAATACTAATGTCAATGATAACTGCGACAGCACCGATCAGATCAATAAATAAGATGCCTGTAAAGGATATCATCTTAAATACAATAAATGTTACATATAAAAACATCTGGTTTAAATTTATTACAGGTGTTGTTTTTACTATAGCTTCATTATTAATGATTTATTTCACAAGCAGTGAACCTAATGGTATCGTAATCATATCTTTCATAGCATTAAATATCGGAATTATTATGATTATTCCTAAAGCGGTAAGTCTTTTATCCCTGTTATTTAGCTTGATATTTAAAAAGTTTTCCCGCGCATCGGCTTTTCTGGCAGCAAATAACCTTGGAACATCACAGCTCTTACTTTCCAATGCATTACTTATTTTTATCACTTTTACAACAGGAGTTGTTTGTGTGTCAACAGGAGATGCAATTGTAAGAGGAACAGGAGAAGCTTATACAAAGCTTGTTTACGATATATCAATAACAAATATTATTGAAAACAACAGTGGTGAATCAACAACACAGATGATCATCGATGATTTGGAGCAAAATCAATATGTGATAAAGGATTCCATCAATCCAATCATGAACAGCAGCGGAAATATTGAAGGATTAAATTTGCAGATTTATGGCGTTCAGAGTGATAATTACAGGGATTATATGGTATATCTGGATCTTAATGAAGAAGGCAATAAGTCGCTGTTTGATCAATTTTCTGCGTCTGATGGGAAAGTAATAATTGTTACAGATACAGTGTTGCACAATATAAATAAAGAAGCAGGAGATACAATTCCGGTAAAAATAAATGATATAGAATCAGATTTCACACTGCTTGGCTCTATCGATGGAAAACTGTATAATACTGGGTCATTTGCTTTGCTTCCATATGATGATTTTCAGAATGAATTTAATAAGGAAGAAGCATCTAATATAACCTGTATGATTACCGGAAATATTGATGAGGCCAGAGTAGATATTTCATCCGATATAAAAACTTATGGTGCTACTCTTACAACGAAAAAAGAAGATTTTAGTATTGCACAGGATAATAATAATCTATTGATGCTTATATTTGAGATTTTATCCTTTGCAGTTATACTAATCAGCAATCTTGGAATTTATAATAGTATTTCCATAGGATATATCCAACGCAAAAAGAGTATTGCCATGTATTCTGCAATTGGGATGTCAAATGGAAGAAAATCTTTAATGCTTATTCTCGAATCGCTTTTCTCTGTACTTATGGCTGCGGTACTTATAGGAATTTTTTCTTTGCCAATACTGAAGTCGTTCTCTAATTTAATGAAGGTAGTAGGATTGAAGCTTGAGATTACGCTTGATCCCATTACTATTCCTATGTTGGTTGGATTTACATTAATCGTTATATTTATTACTACACTTCCGGTCGTATTAGCAGAAAAGAGAGCATCTATTATTGATGAACTTAAGTATGAATAACTAATTTTGTAAAAGTAAAAGTATATAAGGAGAAAAGCAAAATGAGTATTATTAATGTCAAGGATTTATGTAAATCATTTTCAGTGGGGCAACAGAAAGTAGAAGTTTTGAAAAATATAAACTTCAGTGTTTCGGAAGGAGAATTTGTCTCTATTATGGGCCCATCCGGTGTTGGAAAATCAACACTTCTCTATCTTCTGGGAGGACTTGACAAGCAAACATCCGGGAAAATTGTTATAGCAGGTGAAAATATATCTGGTTTATCAGCATCAAAGCTCGCCAAGTTTAGAAGATCCTCGATTGGTTTTGTTTTTCAATTTTATAATCTCATTCCTAACCTGAGTGTAACTGATAATATCCTATTACCGCTTGTACTGGATGGACAGAATACGACAAAGTACAAAGATAATTTTGATGAGCTTGTAGAGCTTATGGGGATACAGGACAAACTTAATGTAACACCAAGAGAGCTTTCCGGTGGTCAGCAACAGCGTATCGCAATAGCAAGGGCTCTTATTTATGAACCTGATATACTATTACTTGATGAGCCTACCGGTAATCTTGATTCTGTCAATACAAAGAGCATTATGGAGATGTTTAAGAAGATTAACATGGAGATGAAAAAGACGATTATTCAGGTTACACATTCCGAGGACTCGGCATTATATGGTACCAAGATATTTAAAATGCTTGACGGTGAAATTAATAGTATCCAAGAAATATCGAGCCTTTCTGAATGTGTCTCGAGCCTTGTAAATCAATAATCTTGAATTATGAAGATATTTCGGTTGAAAAATAGGAGATGGGGATATGAGAAAAAATTATTGAAATGATCACTCTAAGGGACGACGGGATACAGGAAGACAACTTTAATGACGCGTTATCTGCCGCTGGGTATATCAATGACGAGCTTTAACAGTTGGATCATCCGCGTTGGTATGGGGGTGGTGGTCACGAGGCTGACCAATGGCTGGAATAGCCATAAAGAAAGTAAATGGTGGTATTCTACATGAGAACACGGACATAATAGTTCGCCCTAAGCTGAATTAATCAGCTTGGGGTTTTTTATTACAAAATCACCCCTCTTATTCTCAATGATTCTATTCCCCCTAAGCAATTCGCCATAAAAACCTTCACCATAAAAACATTCACCATAAAAATTGAAGTTCCGACACTATGTTTCATGCAGAAAAAAGCATGTTTCATGCAGCGGACAGTTTTTTCGGGGAATAGCTGTTACAATGAAAATACGAAAGCAATAAAATGAATGAGGAACAACTCAATAAAAATAAGAATGAATAATATAGTGACGAATAATGGAGAAATTATTGTGCTATCAATACTTGTATCGGCGGCGGGGAACCTAGCAGAACTGAAGAGAAAAAGTCAAAAAAACCAATTGAATCAGGAGGAATGAATGATGTCTTTACATGAAAAGATCGCAAAGCTCCCGGAAGAGCAACTCGGTATCGAGCTTACCGACGAGGAAATCAGCAAGGTAAGCGGCGGGTTTAAAGAAATGTTCGAATGTCGGAATTATGTGTCAAAGGAGGCGTTTTTGAGCTGGGATGAGAGTTGCGCTGACAAATGTAATAATTGTCATCTCTATTACCAAGCTGGATCAATTGATCGTGGTTACGATGGTTATAAAATGGAGCAGTTCGTTTGTAGAGACTTAGGTGCCGTAAGGCAAAGGCAATGTAAAATTTAATAGGAGGAAACTAGCATGACACTGCAAGAAAAAACCGCAGATCTCACCAAAGAACAGCGGGAAAAACTCGCAGAGATGAGGAACGATCACCAATTTCAACACCATTAGATGGCTATCAAAGCTATAAATTTTAAGGAGGATTCCGAAAGACAATGGGCGAGAAGTAAAACGGAAACGAGTTTGCTGAAACGGGAAAACAGGCACTAACTGACGACGATTTAAAAGCGGTGGCGGTGACCTTAGAAAATGCCGCTGGTGCAGCACAAAACCTGATATTTGGTTTAGTAATGGTGAAGCCCGATTATATTGTAGAAGAAGGGGTGGTTACGTTTCAAAACAGCAAATACCATGTGATACTTGGAGTGATATTTGGAATGCTGAAGGATAATGTCACTGCAAGAAAAAAACGTTACCTGAAAGAAAAAATAAAATTTAAAAGGGGATATTTATTATGATTAACCGTTCTGAAATGAAAAAAACAGCAAAAGCGCAGATAAAAGGGAAAATAGGGATTTTATTTGCGTGCCAACTTGTGATAAGCCTTATATCATGGCTTGCAGCTCCGGTTTTCCTGGCAGGGTTTTTGATTGCGCCTTCCTTCGCGCTTTCAACTATCATGATTTACATTGCATTGACTAAAAACATTCGTCCTTCCCTCGGCGATATTTGGAAGGGCTTCAATGTGTTTGGAAAGGCCCTTTGGCTTCAGATTATCACAGGGTTTTTTACATTTGCATGGTCATTGCTTTTTATCATTCCGGGCATTGTTAAGGGCTACGCTTATATAATGGCGCCCTATATCCTTGCGGATAACCCCGGCATGACAGCCCGCGAGGCGCTTAGAGAGAGCAATAATATGACAAAGGGCCATAAAGGTGAATTATTTGTTCTTTCCTTGTCCTTTATCGGATGGTACCTGCTTATTCCGCTCACCCTAGGACTAATTGTAATTTGGCTGGCTCCGTATACACATTCGACACTTGCCAATTATTACGTTGCCATGAAGGATGACAAGCTTGGAGCCACCCAATCAGTATAATGAAGAACCTTATTTTGTGAGAAACTCCTTAAGCAGGCTTTTGAATGGATAGAAAATTTTCAACAAAGTAAATTTCCGCGTCCCTTTTTCGAAACTCAATTGGATACACAAATAGAAGGCGGTAATATTAATTTCTAAAATATAGGGTGGCAGTGAAATCTATTAATCTTAAGGAGGAAAAGACGATGAACGAGAAGAATAACGGAAACGAGTTTGCTGATATGGAAATACAGGAACTAACAGACAACGATTTGATGGCGGTAGCAGGCGGGTACTTTAATAATTGCAAATATGGTACTTATTGTGTTGTTGACGGGCAAGGCCTTATGTTCTGCACGGAAACGGGGATGTACCATTCGTTACATAAAATACCATGTGGGACTTGTGTTTATAATGCTAAAGGATAATCAGTAGGAGGGATTTCTGATAGCATGAAGGAAAATAAGATTGCAGGGGAATATTCATAATGATGACTCCTTGTCAAATCATGGAGTAGGATTCTTTGAAGCCTACTCCATTACTAGATTTAGAGCTGTTTATATGTTTTGAGGTTATCAGAACTCCAGGGGCTGTTATGTTATATCTAAGAATATGATTTATGCGGAAAAAAATATGTTTCATGCAGCGGATGGTTTTTAGGGCCAGATTTTTGATAGGGTAAACGTGAGGGCGGGTGACTTTATTTCGCCCCAAAAACAATGTTCAAAGGAGGTACAACATAATGAAGAAGCGATTCACGAGCGTATTGCTCATCCTGTGCATGGCGTTGACCCTGCTGCCTACTACGACACATGCGGCCACTAACTACAAATCCCAACCCACTGAAGGTTGGTTCTATCTTCGGTGTATGGGCAACTATCTCAATATTGACGCCGATGGCAACGCGGAATTGCGTGACAAAAGCAATACTCCAGCAGGAAACACAAAATTCCGTATACATTCCTATGGGAGCGACGTTGGAGCCGGTATGTTTGGCTTTGAGATGGAGGATGGAAGATATTTGGGTTTAGAATTATCGGAAGATGAAATGTTCAAAAACACAAAGGTGTTGAAGGGGTTACGAGTAAAAGCGCTGAAAGCTGACTTCAAAAAATATATGCTTCGTTGGAACATCAACAGCGAAAACGATAAGGATATTTTTAGTATACGTCCGCGGATGCTGAATGATTACTTTATCAATGCCAGTGGGGAAAAGAACGCGGATGGAACCCACATTATTACATGGGAACATGTAGACCCTGGGGTTTGCGTATGGTATCCGGTTCCTGATGCCCCTCAACATGGCGAATTTCAATTTATCCCCGTTCTACCGGCTATCTTTAGTGTAAAGTCAAATAATACTCCCTACAGATTAAAGCCAGAGGGTGACATAATAGGGAAACTCGATCACGGTACGAAAGTGTGGGTTACCGAAATAGAGGGAGACTGGGCGAAGGTGATTTACAGAAGCAAGACATACTATATGTGGGCGTTGAAGCTTAAAACGGTTAATCCGACCGCAACCGCAGCGGTGGAATTACTGAGTAGACCTTCGAAAACCACCTACAAGATTGGCAAAGGCTTTGATACTGCTGGGTTACATGTGGTGGACTTAACAGGGGGAAAAGAAACAAACCTCAATGACAAAATCACCTTCTATATTCAGGAATCAGTGGATGTGGCAGATGGCGGCTACCTACTCAAGGATGAAGTCAAGATAAAGAAAGGCCACAAGTTTAAAAAAGCAGGAGAGGCTGTAATTATAATGAAATATAAAGGCACAACAATGGGTTCATATTGGATTGAAATAACCAAGTGATGTTGTTAACCGGTTACGCCGCCCGCCTGTATAGGTCATTGGTGTAACTCTCTTTAGATAGGTTTCATGTCAAAAAAACGGATAATGCTGTTTTAGAGTAATTCTATTTGACAAGTAAAGTAAATCATGGTATTCTACATACAATTTTAAATTCAAAAGGCTATGAAGAGAAGTAGTAAATGTTATTAGAGTCACAGAGAGAAGATGGTGGTGCGAATCTTTACAAAGATAACATGGAAGCAGTCTTGGAGC
>JAEYOY010000089.1 GCA_023411215.1 Bacillota bacterium
AAACTTTCGAGTACTTCTTCGGCTTTTAATAAAATCCAACATATGTTTATTCCTCATATTTCCAACCATGCTCACCATGATAAATCATCTGTTTTGTCATTCCACCATCAATGCAAATATTCTCTCCTGAGATGAAGCCTGACTTATCAGAGCAAAGAAAAAGAATCATATTAGCAATATCCATTGTATTGCCTACTCTACCCACAAGTTGCTGACTAGCATCTGGTCCTTCATATGCAGCATCTCCCGTCTCAATCCATCCAGGAGAAATAGAATTAACTCTAACCTTTCCGGCCATGCTAACAGCAAGTGCGTGTGTAAGAGCCGCAATTCCTCCTTTGGCAGCTGTATAGCTCTCAGTCTGAGGCTGACTCATTCTGTCTCTTGAAGAAGACATATTAATTATGCAGGCACCATCCGCAAAATGTTCCATAAATAATTTTGAAAGATAAAATGGAGCTGTCACTCCAACAGCCATAGCATATTCAAACTCTTCATATGAACATTCACCTATACCACGCATAATCGGGAGGGCATTATTAATAAGGTAATCAATATGACCATGCTTATCGATTACATATTCTGCAAAAGCTTCAAGCACATCCTTTTTACTGATATCTCCAACATAATGATCTCCAGCAGCAGTATCAATTACCTCTACAATTGCGCCCCCTGACTCAAAGGCTTCTTTTGTAGTTTTACCAATACCATGTGCTCCACCTGTAATTACCACGACCTTATCTTTAAACTGCATAATTCACCTCCTTTTATTTAGTAAATCCAATTCAAAACCGTAATGTTCAATTCCATCCTCTTGATAGATATCAGTGACAATTTGAAAACCAAGACTCTGATAGAAATCCTTTAGATATGCTTGTCCGGATATTCTTATCCTTTCTGCCTTGAATTCGTTCCATATAATTCCAATAACCTCAAGCATCATCTTTCTGGCAACGCATTTCTTCTGTGGCTTTCTTTAATAAGTCTGCCAATCGATGGTATCTCATAAGAGATTTCTGCTGGAATTACTCTTAGAGCAGGTCTTTCCATCATCGATATCTTAATTATAAGCTAAACCATGTATACTATCAATCCAAGTTAATCCAAATCTATGTATTAATTATTCAATTATTTCGATAGGAGCTCTTTCCTAGAACAATGTGTCAGCTTGCTGACACTTCGCGCCTGAGCGATGTGAAGCAACAAATAACTTTCCGCGAATCCTGCACGGAGCGGTTTTTATTGTATAGGACGAACTTTCCTATACAATAAAAACCACCTCCTAAGTTTCTTTAGAAAGTGGCTTCAAAAAGGCCTATGCCTATTTATTTAATTTTGGCTTAAGATTTAGTATAGCTTTGCACCAGCAGGAATGTGGTCATCTACCATAAGAAGATGAAGCTTTTCTACTCCCTCTTCCTCGTATACTGCTGAAAGTAGCATGCCGTAGGAATTAGTTCCCATCATTTCTCTTGGTGGAAGATTGGTGATCGCAATCAAAGTCTTACCAACTAACTCTTCTGGCTCGTAATAAGCGTGAATTCCACTTAAAATAGTACGTTCTTTGCCTGTTCCGTCATCTAATGTGAACTGGAGAAGCTTCTTGCTCTTAGGAACAGCTACGCATTCCTTAACCTTAACAGCTCTGAAATCAGACTTGCTGAAGGTTTCGAAATCAACCTGCTCCTCAAATAAAGGCTCAATTTTTACCTTGGAAAAATCAATCTTCTCAACTGGCTTTTCAGGCTTTTCAGCATGCTCTTCAGAGTTAGTAGGCTTCTTATTAAAATCGAGACTCTTCATCGTCGGGAACAGAAGCACATCCCTAATTGAATAAGAATCAGTCAACAGCATAACAAAGCGGTCAATTCCGATGCCGATTCCACCGGTCGGGGGCATACCGTATTCCAGGGCTGTCAAGAAGTCCTCATCTAGCTGGTTTGCTTCTTCATCACCGGCTGCTCTCAGCGCTTCCTGTGCCTCAAAACGACCTCTCTGATCCAGAGGATCATTCAACTCGGAAAAGGCATTTGCCATCTCACGTCTTGTAATAAATAACTCAAAACGTTCCGTATAATTCGGATCACTTGGCTTTCTGCTTGCAAGCGGAGATATATCAACCGGATGTTCTGTAATAAAGGTCGGTTGAACAAGCTGCTCTTCCACATATTCCTCAAAGAACAGATTAATGATATCGCCTCTCTTGTGTCTTTCCTCAAATTCTATGTGATGCTCTTTCGCTATCGCTTTCGCTGCTGCTTCATCCGGTATCTGATTAAAATCAACATCTGAATATTTCTTAATCGCTTCAATCATTGTTAGTCGTTCAAAGGGCTTAGATAAATCTATCTCTACACCATCATAAGTAACAGTAGTTGTTCCAAGAACCTTCATCGCTACAGTCCGGAAAAGATCTTCAACTAAATCCATCATACCGTAGTAATCAGTATAGGCCTGATATAACTCCAACAATGTGAATTCAGGATTATGTCTTACGGATAATCCCTCATTACGGAATACTCTACCAATCTCATATACTCGCTCCAAGCCACCTACAATCAAACGCTTTAAGTATAATTCCAGGGAAATTCTTAAATGAAGATCCTCGTCTAATGCGTTATGATGTGTATTAAAGGGCTTCGCAGATGCACCACCGGCATTGGGAACCAGCACAGGTGTCTCAACTTCAATAAATTCTTTGCCATCTAAATAATTACGAATTTCTTTGATAATATGGGAACGCTTAATAAAGGTGTCACGAACTTCAGGATTAACGATTAAATCGATGTATCTTTGTCTGTATCTGGTATCTGTATCCTTCAGTCCATGGAATTTCTCAGGTAAAATCTGAAGACTCTTGGTTAATAAAACAATTTTTTGTACTTTTACCGATACTTCTCCTGTATGAGTTTTGAAAACTTCTCCCAAGACACCAACGATATCACCAATGTCGTACTTCTTAAACTCAGCGTATGGCTCTTCACCAATCTCATCTCTTTTTACATAAACCTGAATATCACCCTGGATATCTCTGATATTGCAAAAAGAAGCCTTTCCCATGATTCGTTTCGACATCATACGCCCAGCAATAGAAACGACTTTACCTTCAAAATCCTCAAAATTATTAATGATATCGCCGGAATGATTGGTTACATCATACTTCATAGTCTGGAAAGGGTCCTTACCGCTTTCCTGAAGCTCTGCCAGCTTTGTTCTCTTTATCTTCAATAATTCATTAATATCCTGATCTGTTTGAACTCTTTCATCAGCCATGAATTTCACCTCTTATCACAGTAAACGTACTTTCTAAATCTTATCACATGTAAATCGATTTGCTTAGTAAAGAGCGCTTACTCTATCTAATTAATTTGATTTATCTATCTTCAATATCTTATACTGCATGGTTCCTACATGAGCAACTACATTAACAATATCGCCAACCTTTGCGCCAATTAATGCCTGACCCAAGGGAGATTCATTTGAAATTTTACCTCTTAAGCTGTTGGCTTCGGTGGATCCGACGAGTTTATATTCCAACTCCTCATTATACTCCATGTCTAAGATTCTAACCTTGCATCCTATATTAATTGCATTAATATCAACTTCATCTTCTACGACTACTTCAGCATTCTTGAGAATCTTATCAATTTCTTCAATTCTAGCTTCAATATCTCTCTGCTCATCCTTTGCAGCATCATATTCTGCGTTCTCCGAAAGATCCCCCTGCTCTCTTGCTTCCTTAATCTTCTGGGAAACAAGTTTTCTTTGGTTCACTTTCAGATCATGAAGTTCGTCTTCCAGCTGTCTTAATCCCTCATAAGTCAATATGTTCTTTTTTTCTACCATAAAACACCCTTCCTCCATATTGCTTTTTTACAACATTCAATACATTCAAAGTATTATATCGTATCAATTGTACATTGTCAACCTTAATCCCTCACCAAACATTCCAGCACTTTTCACTGGTTTCTTAGTTGCGCTAACCAATCAAAATCCTATGGTTTTTTGATGGTACTTAATCGTTACCATGAAAGCTACACTATATCTTATCTTCAATGTAAGTAAATTATTCTATTGTTTTGTGAATATTACCTGTGAGTACTTTTATTAAGCCAATTAAAAGTTTCTCACATAACTTAGCTGTTGAAGGTTGATATCATTTCATTATATCGACTATTACCGAATTATTCTATACCCTTAAAAATATCCGTAAAATCAAAGGTCGCAAAATAATCCTTCGGAGTCTCTGCTCTGCGTATCAGCTGAACCTGGTTATCTTCTTTCAGCAAAAGCTCCGCAGATTTTAATTTACCGTTATAATTATAACCCATTGCATATCCATGAGCACCTGTGTCATGTATTACAAGGTAATCACCGATATCAATCTTTGGCAGCATACGATCAATCGCAAATTTATCGTTATTTTCACAGAGTGAACCGGTAATATCATACTTGTGGTCGCATGGCTCATTCTCTTTACCCATAACAGTAATGTGATGATAAGCTCCATACATAGCCGGTCTCATCAGATCTACAGCACAAGCGTCCAGACCAATATATTCTTTATAAATATGCTTCTCATGAAGCGCTTTTGCTACCAAATGACCGAACGGCGCCAGCATATAGCGTCCGAGCTCTGTATAGATGGCAACATCTCCCATTCCTGCCGGAACCAGAATTTCTTCGAAGGCCTTGCGTACACCTTCGCCGATTTCCATGATATCATTTGCTTTTCCGTGAGGCTTATAAGGAATTCCTACTCCACCCGAAAGATTAATAAATTTAATTTGAACACCGGTCTTATCTCGAAGCTCCACTGCCAGTTCAAATAAAATACCCGCTAGTGTAGGATAATATTCATTGGTTGCAGTGTTACTTGCTAAGAAGGAGTGGATACCAAACTGCTTCGCTCCTTTTTCCTTCAATAGCTTAAAGCCGTCAATCAATTGTTCCTTCGTGAAACCATATTTTGCATCTCCCGGATTGTCCATAATACCATTCGCCGTCTTAAATACTCCACCTGGATTATAACGGCAGCAGATGGTCTCCGGAATCCCAACTATTTTGTCGAGAAATTCAATATGGGTATAGTCATCCAGATTAATGATAGCCTTCAGCTCAGCTGCTTTTTCAAATTCCTCCGCTGGAGTTGCATTCGAGGAGAACATAATATCCTCTCCCTTACAATTCAATGCCTCAGCCATCATGAGTTCCGTCATAGAGGAACAGTCCACACCGCAGCCTTCCTCTTTTAATATATTGATAATATAGGGATTTGGTGTCGCTTTGACTGCAAAATATTCCCTAAAACCTTTGTTCCATGCGAATGCTTTGTTTAGCCTTCTGGCATTTTCACGAATACCTTTTTCATCATAAATATGAAAGGGGGTCGGGTATGTCTTTGCTATTTCCTGCAATTGTTCTAAAGTAACAAATGGTTTTTTCATCGGGAACCTCCTACTTTCTTTTATTTTAGAATTTGTTTGGGATTAATCAGTTCGTACTTACCTGCTCTGATCATATCGATAAAATCTTTGATATTCTCAGCCTTCCTTTTAAAAGCGATTCCACTTCGGTAATTTTCTATTCCATGTGCATCACTTCCAGCAATAATCGGCAGTTTATGCTTTTTTGCATAAGCCATAGCCTGCCTATCAAACTCATCATTACGATTACCTACATTGATTCCTTCAACAGCATCTACGCAGGAAGGATACAGTCGAATCTCTTCAATATATGCACGCTTTCGGAAGGGATGGGCATGAACCACATACCCGCCAGCCTCGTGAATCTGTTTGTATTGTTCTTCCACCGACCAATCCATGATCTGCGGATGCTTCATAAGCCATTCCTTATCCAAACCGTAAATCAGGAACTCAGTGGCTCTGAAATTAGCCTCCCATCCAAAGAATACGGATAAGCCAAGCTTATCTCCTTCTGCCTTCGCTTCTTCATAGCCCTTACAAAACAAATTAACTCGTTCTTCCCAGGGAAGATCCCCTGGCACGCAGCTGTTACCGTTAAAGAAGTGGTCTGTTACAACAATACCGCTATAGCCTGCTTCTTTATAAAATCTTACATGCTGAGCACCGCTCAATATACCACAGGCACTCACCTGATTCGTATGTAGATGCGTCTCATATAAAAATAGGCTCATTATTTTACATCGCCTTTCATCAAAATGTATAAATATACTATCTAATTAGATAATCAAATATTTACAATGATAGATATTATCCAGTGTGTCACTAAAATTCCCCCTGTCGCTCAGCTTCAAGGGGAGTGAATTTTATATCTGATAATTGTTCCCATTATACATCATTCTACGTTTTTTTCAATCACTTTTTTCATTTTCTAATCAACCTTTTAATCCAATACATCGAATTAACTCCATTTCATCACTTCACCAGGCTGATTACATTATATATGTACAGCGTAATGCTTGATGAGAAGGCTGTATTATATGACATTTAGGGCTTAGTACGAACGTATGATTGTAATACTTCTGGAAAATTTGAAATAAATATGTTATACTGTTCCCAAATGAGCATATAAGATGAATTGATAAATCAATTCACTAGCCAAGATTTAATTCATGGGAAACAGGAATTTCTAACAGTAATGAAATCCCTTTTTTTATGGATAGTTCAGCATGACCAACGAAACCTATGGTAGCACAGGATAAAAAGGTGATGAGATTAAATTTAAGAATAATTTTTAGAAGGGGTATTACACCATGGAACAATATAGCGGTAGTCAAATCGTTGTTTTAGAGGGTTTGGAAGCAGTCAGAAAACGGCCTGGAATGTATATCGGAAGCACCGGTCCCAGAGGCTTACATCATTTGATTTGGGAAATCGTTGATAATGGTATTGACGAACATTTAGCAGGATTTTGTACAAAGATCGATATAACATTATTAAAAGACGGCGGAATTGAAATATGTGACAACGGGCGCGGAGTACCGGTGGATATCCATCCAACGAAGAAAATTCCCACAGTCCGCGTAGTATATACCATACTCCATGCCGGAGGAAAATTCGGTAATTCTGTGTATAAGGTATCCGGTGGTTTACACGGCGTAGGTGCCTCCGTAGTAAATGCACTCTCCAGTAGGATGATTATCGAGGTAAGGCGTGACGGAAAGGTATACCGTGACGAATATAAGAATGGCGGACATCCCATTACCCAACTGGAGGACGGCCTTCTTCCCGTAGTCGGAAAATGCAATAAATCAGACACCGGTACCAAGGTTATCTTTTATCCAGATGATACAATCTTTGAAACAGTGGAATTTAAGTCTGAGATTATTCAGAAGAAGTTGAAGGAAATTGCCTTCTTAAATAAGAATTTACTGATCAACTTTACCGATCAGAACACCGGCATCACTAAATCCTATCAGGAGGAGTTCGGCATTAAAAGCTTTGTATCCTATCTAACCAGAGAGATGACACCCCTTCATGAGGAGCCCGTCTATATCGAGGGTAAAAGCGGGGATATCGAGGTCGAGATTGCTCTTCAATATACGGACAGCTATACCGAACAAATCAACGCTTACTGTAACCGCATCAATGTAGTTGATGGTGGAACTCTAGTAACCGGCTTCAAAACCGGACTAACCCGCGTTATGAACCAATATGCCAGAGAGCTTAATGTTCTGAAGGAGAAGGATGAGAACTTTGATGGCAAGGATATCCGTAATGGTCTTGTTGCCATTATCTCGATCAAGCATCCGGATCCTCAGTTTGAAGGTCAGACGAAGACTAAGTTGGGTAACACCGATGCAAAAAGTGCTGTGGAGGATGTATTCTCCTCGGAATCCGTGCGTTGGTTTGATAAGAATGTAGAGGTACTTAAGACCATTCTTGAAAATTCTTTAAAATCCTTCAACGCAAGGCGTGCCAGTGACAAGGCAAGAGTCGCTGTAATGAAACAGTTAAATGAAGTAGATACCCGAAGTAAGCTAGCCTCCTGCTCCTCCAAGAAGCCCGAGGAATGTGAGCTATATATCGTAGAGGGCGATTCTGCGGGTGGTACCGTAAAGACTGCTAGAAACAGACGGACCCAGGCAGTGCTTCCGCTTAGAGGTAAAATCCTCAACGTTGAAAAAGCCACTCTGGAGAAAATACTTGTAAATAACGAAATAAAATCGATGATTGCCACCTTTGGGTGTGGAATCGGTGACGAATTCGATCTGTCAAAGCTTCGATATGACAAGATCATCATCCTTACCGATGCCGATGTCGATGGTGCACATATCAGCACCCTTCTTCTCACCTTCTTCTATCGTTTCATGCCGGAGTTGATACTGGAGGGCAAGGTTTACAGAGGACTTCCGCCGCTTTATAAGGTAGATTACGAAACGAGTGCCAAAGGAAAGAAGTCCAAACAGTCCGAATACTTATTTAACGATTTTGAACTGGAGAAATTCCGAAAGATTGAAGGAAATAAAATTCTTAACCTCCAAAGATATAAAGGTTTGGGTGAGATGGACGCTCATCAATTATGGGAAACAACTCTGGATCCCGAAACCAGGATACTTGCACAGATTGCAATTAGCGATACCGTGGAAGCTGACGAGATAACAACGATGCTGATGAGCAGCAACGTTCCTCCCAGGCGTAACTTTATCATGGATGAAGCAAAATATGCAAAGCTAGATATTTAAGGAGGATTAAGCTGCGATGAAGAAAAACATTGACCAAATAATTCAGATGGATTTCTCTGAAGAGATGAAAACCAGCTTCCGGGATTATGCCCTGAGCGTTATTATTGCCCGTGCCTTACCTGACGTGCGGGACGGCCTAAAGCCGGTACAAAGAAGAATTCTTTATTCCATGATAGAGCTTGGCCTGGATCCTGCAAAGCCTCATAGAAAAAGTGCTCGTATCGTCGGTGATACCATGGGTAAATATCATCCTCATGGTGACTCTTCCATCTATGATGCCTTAGTACATATGTCCGAAGATTTCTCCATGATGTTACCTCTAGTGGATGGGCATGGTAATTTCGGCTCCATCGATGGTGACAGCGCTGCGGCTATGCGTTATACCGAAGCCAGATTATCCCTTAGCTCCATGGCACTACTAGATCATCTGGAGAAGGGATTAATCGAATTCGTACCTAACTTCGATGACAGCGAGAAGGAACCAACCGTATTACCAGCCATGATCCCAAATCTACTGATTAATGGTACCACAGGTATCGCAGTAGGTATGGCGACCAACATCCCCCCCCATAATCCGGATGAGGTGATCGATGGTGTCATCGCGTATATGGATAACCCGAATATAACGGTAAGAAAATTGATGGAATACATTCCTGCACCCGATTTCCCAACCGGTGGTCTCATTATCAATCAGGATGATCTGTATTCACTATACGAAACCGGCGAAGGCAGGATTCGTATTCGCTCAAAGGTCGAAATCGAGAATGGTGATAACGGACGTAAAAATATTGTAATCACTGAGATCCCCTATACTATTTCTGGTAATAAGACAAAATTGGTGGAAGGTCTCGCCACTCTGATTAAGGATAAGGTATTTGATGAAATCTTTGATGTACGTGATGAATCCTCCAAGGAAGGAATTCGGATCGTAATTGAAGTGAAGAAAGACCGCGATCTGGACAACCTGTTAAATGGTCTTTATAAGAAGACTTCCATGGAGGATACCTATGCTGCTAATCTACTTGCGATAAAGGAGCAGCAGCCCATCGTCTTCAATCTTAAGAGTATTATCAGTGAATTCGTCAACTTCCAGGTAGAGCTTTATACCAAGGAGTACGATTATCTTTTGGATAAAGCACTAAAACGTCAGGAAATTGTCGGTGGTTTAATCAAGGCAACCGATGTAATCGACCTAATCATTGAAATACTCCGGGGAAGCTCCTCCATCAAGCAGGCCAAAGCATGTCTGATAGAAGGTAATACTGAAGGCATTAAATTCAAATCTGCCCAATCCGAGAAGGAAGCTGCGACTCTTAATTTTACGGATCGCCAGGCAGACGCGATTCTAGCAATGCAATTAAGCAAATTAATCGGCCTGGAAATCCTTAAGCTTCATGAAGAGGATGAAACACTGACCAAGAATATAGAAGAATATCGCAAGATTCTCGGCGATACCAAAGAGTTATATAAAGTAATCAAAGGTCGCCTAAAAGAATATAAAAAACTCTTCCACCGCCCGAGAAGGACCATGCTATCGAATCAATCAGCAGTAGACTATGTAGAAGAGGTAAAGATCGAAGATATCTATGTACTGATTGATCGATTTGGATATACTAAATCAATCGATGCCACCAGCTACACAAGAGCCTCTGAAGATAGTTTGAAGGAATTCAGTCATATCATAATGATGAAGAATACCGATAAGCTTTGTGTGTTTACTGCAGAGGGCAACATGTATCAGGTAAAAGCAGAGGCCATACCAAGATGTAAGATGAAAGACAAGGGTGCCTTGATCCATACGCTATGTAAATTAGATAAGGAGAATCCCATCCTTTACACCTCCTTTGAACAGCTCTTTGAATCCCAGCTTCTCTTTACTACAAAATACGGATATATCAAGCAGGTATCCGGTGTAGAATTTGAGACAAACCGCTCTCAGATAGCTTCCACCAAGCTGGAGGAAAAGGACGAAATAATTGCAATTAATCTCCTATCCGGTCATGAGGTACTGGCGGGTAACCTTAAGGTAATTATTCTTACAGACAAAGGCCTATCCCTGGGCTTCCCCCTCACCGAGGTCAGTGAATTAAAGAAAACCAGCCGAGGTGTAAAAGCCATTACCCTAGAGAAGAATGATACAATCTGTTTTGCCATTGCCCTAAATCAGAACGATGAATCCTTCCAGTACAATGACAAGACCCTCAGCGTCAAGAAGGTGCGTATGAGGAAGCGCGGTGACAAAGGTCAGAAAGCCGTCTTAAGCTAAACATAAGGAACAGAGGCGATTGCCAATTAGAATAAAGAAGACACTTATCTACTGATTATTCTAGTACGATTAAAAAACACTATCCATAATGTTTGGTGTGCTACCCCTATATTGGAATTGTTATTTTTCAATGTCCTATATAGGGGTAGCATAACAGTTGTGGATAGTGTTTTTGTTATCTATATGCTTTAATAGAATGATCGATATACATCAATCCCAAGTATTGACCTAAAATCTGTCTCTTTCACCTAAGACAGGCACACCTGAATAATCAACATGAACTTAATGATCTTCGGAGCCCTGACCGTAATAGGCATTCGCTCCATGCTTACGGTAATAGTGTTTATCTAATAGATACTGTGACACTCTGGATGCATTTGGGTTCAAGGTTAAAGTCTTATATGCCATCTCTGCTACCTTATCCATGACCACTGCATTATACACAGAGCCAGCAGGAGTTTTACCCCATGCAAAAGGTCCATGATTTTTCACCAGAATTCCCGGAATAGCCATCGGATCATTATCTCCGATCGTTTCCACAATCACTTTACCCGTATTCAGCTCATAAGCCTCTTCTATTTCCTGCTGTGTCAGTTCACGGGTACAAGGAATATCACCGAAGAAGTAATCCGCATGGGTTGTACCGAATGCAGGAACCGACATACCGGCTTGCGCAAAGGTTACAGACCAGGTTGAATGGGTATGAACCACTCCTCCGATATCAGGATAATTCTTATATAATACCAGATGTGTTGCCGTATCCGAAGAGGGTTTATAATGTCCTTCCACTATATTTCCATCCAGATCAACTACAACCATATCCTCTGGTTTCATTGAATCATAATCAACTCCACTAGGCTTGATGACAACCAGTTGCTTTTCCCTGTCAATTCCGCTAACATTACCCCAGGTATAGATAACCATACCCTTTTGCTGCAATTCCATATTTGCATCATATACTTCTTTTTTTAATTCTTCCAGCACTGAATTCGCCTCCATTATGAAATTTGGTCAATGCGTTTTGAAGCTGTTCTTTAACTCATTATATTCAGACATCTGTAACTGCCTCTCTCGCACGATTTACAATACTTACTTCAATATAATAGAAACCGTTGGCTTTTGCAATACATAAAATACTTATCAAACTTGGTTTAGATCCTAGTCAATGTTAATATATGTTTCAATAAATATATCAAACTCACTCTAACACATTCTCGATTGGGTCTGAACAGTAACTTAGTTTATACTTTTAATATTTATTTATCTAGAATGGTTACAAAAAGGCCTTATCTTTGTCAGCTAAGATAAGGCCATGTGGGGTAATGTAAATCAGACTATTATACACATTAGTGTAATCTACATCATTTCACACAAATTAATTTACATAAAATTCAGTTAATTCACAAGTGAACTAAAAATTCATTTTTTATTATGATATTATCTTACGTCCAAGCAAATCCGATGAACGCTTGATACTTTCCTTCGTCTTAGTAAAGTCATAATTAAAGTAAGATGCAACATCCTCTTCTATGACTGATGTATTCTTAAAATCTGTTGCCTTGAACAACAATTCCAAATGCTGGGAAAACATGACTAGCCGGTCCAAATAGGTTAGCAATAAATCTGGCATAATATTAGGTTCATTCTTTAGTAACGATGTCTCCAGCTCATAGGATGCCTCAGCCAGACCAAAAGCGCCGATATTATTAAACATCTTCTGTAGTGTCTGTGTAATTGACCTCAAGCCTTCATACTCCCCGGTTTGAAGCATCAAATTCATGATCGGCATCTTAGATTTCATACTTTTCAGAATAGAAAGGAGCGCGCGTGAGTAATTTGGAATATTGTAAAGAAAATATCTAAACCCCGAGTCACAGTCGATCTCAGGAACACACTCGAACATTTCCCGTAACTTACTTCCTCTCATCCAGCTTCCCCCCTAAAGAGATTTTTATTGGACAACATACCATATATTGTAATTCAAGTTAAATGGTACCATTATCTAGTGTTTTTGTAAATAGTAATTTGCATTTATCGATAGTCTATTATACCCAATTAACTGTAATTTCGTTCTACTTTACTTAATATTGATATAAATCGACTTAAATTGTGTCTATTATGCAACTAATATCAACAATATCTTTAATATTAGGAAGAGCTGATAGTAAAAATATTTGGGCTAGCATATTTATAAAAAATGTTGTATTATGAAGCTACATTTTTTATAAGTAATGATAAGAAGCAAATGAAATGGATTTATAGGAGGTAATGAAGTGAACAAAGAAATAGTTATTGTGCTTGACTTCGGCGGCCAATACAATCAGCTAATAGCCCGAAGAGTTAGAGAATGTAATGTTTATTGTGAGGTCCTTCCCTATACAACCAGCCTTGAGCGTATCAAGGAGATTGCACCGAAGGGCATTATTTTTACCGGTGGACCTGCCAGTGTATATGAACCGGACGCTCCATCCTGTGATCAGGGCATTTTCTCATTGGGTATACCGGTATTGGGTATCTGCTATGGTTGCCAATTGATGACTTACCTGCTTGGCGGCAAGGTATCTAAGGCTCCAGTACGTGAATATGGTCGAACAGAGATCAATGTAACAACCACCTCACAGTTATTTCAGAATATCTCCGATAACACCATCTGTTGGATGAGTCATACTGATTATGTTGAAGAGCCGGCTGCAGGCTTCCATGTAATAGCTCATTCGGATTCCTGCCCAATCGCGGCAATTGAAGATACCGAACGTAACCTATACGGAGTTCAGTTCCATCCCGAGGTAGTTCATACTCCGGAAGGCACTAACATGCTTCATAATTTCCTATATAATGTATGTCATTGCTCAGGAGATTGGATCATGTCCTCCTTTGCTGATGAGATGGTTAAAAGCCTGAAAGCAAAGATCGGTGACAAGAAGGTCTTATGTGCGCTCTCCGGCGGTGTTGACTCCTCTGTAGCTGCTGTTATGATCAGTAAAGCCGTTGGTAAGCAGCTCACCTGTATCTTCGTAGATCACGGCCTTCTTCGTAAAAATGAAGGCGATGAGGTAGAGCAGATATTTACCACCCAATTTGATGTTAACTTCATCCGGGTGAATGCTCAACAGCGTTTCTATGATAAATTAGCCGGGGTATCCGAACCGGAACATAAAAGAAAAATCATCGGAGAAGAATTCATTCGTGTATTCGAGGAAGAAGCGAAAAAAATCGGTACCGTAGACTTCCTGGTTCAAGGAACTATCTATCCCGATGTGATCGAAAGTGGTCTCGGCAAATCAGCAATGATCAAGAGTCACCACAATGTAGGCGGACTTCCTGATTATGTGGATTTCAAAGAGATTATCGAGCCTCTTCGAAATCTGTTCAAGGATGAGGTTAGAAAAGCGGGCCTTGAGCTTGGTATCCCGGAAAAACTGGTCTTCAGACAACCCTTCCCGGGTCCCGGTCTTGCAATTCGTATCATCGGTGATATTACCCCAGAGAAAGTCGCTATCCTTCAGGATGCAGACTATATTTACAGAGAAGAAATCGCCAAAGCAGGCTTGGACAGAAGCATCGGACAATACTTCGCTGTATTAACCAACCTTCGTTCCGTAGGTGTTATGGGTGATGAGAGAACCTATGATTATACAGTAGCGCTTCGAGCAGTAACAACAACCGACTTTATGACAGCAGAATTTGCTGAGCTTCCTTGGGACTTGCTCGGAAAGATATCAAATAGAATTGTAAACGAAGTAAAGCATGTAAATCGTATCTGCTATGACATTACGGGCAAGCCACCGGCTACCATAGAGTGGGAATAGCCTGAAAACGCTGGGAAGTCCCTAAATAAGCGGCTTCCCAGTTTTTGTGTCAGCAAAATGTCAGCAGAATAATATCAATATTATCCACTGTCATCACCTTTACTATTTAATATGCATTATGATATACCAAACTTTCTCATTAATTCATCATTACTTCTTATTTTAATTTCTACCCAGGGCTGTAAAAAATACTTAATTCTTGGATCTAGCATAGATACCAAATGATTTTGACCTGCTGGTGTTATTACGCCGAAATGCTGTAACTCAATTACTAGACCATCATTCATTGGTAATTCCAATGTATGCGTTCTCTCCTGTAAAAAAGCATTTATAATTATTACTTTTTCTCTATTCATATTTCTTAAATATTTTAATTGTCCTTCAGCAACTTTTTTATCCAATCTCTTATCATAGAAAAGATGATATATTTTTAGAATAAGCAGTATAATAAGAATGGACAATGACACAATAAAAATTATCCCAATTGCAAAACCGTATTTATTCCTGAATTCTGTCATATAGAGTTTATTAATAACATTATCTGGCAAAAGCAATAATATTCCACTAGCTATTGCTAATGCACCTAATATATTCGGTGGTAGCTTAAGAAAATCCACAACATCCTTCATATATTTAACCCCCATCTTTTGTATTGTGACCTCAACATTCATACTATTTCCCAATATCCATTTCTGTTAGTTCCATGCCGTATAACTTTGTTATCATCCTTAAGCTTCTTCATATAATATTTAACTTGACTTGATGACCATCCCAATAACTCTGTAATCTCTTTTGTTTTAATATCTGGCTTTTCTGCTAACAATTTTATTAATCTTTCTTCTAGATTTTCTTCAATTTGGTTTGATTGGTCTGAATGGTCTAATTGGTCTAATTTATTCAGACCATTCGAACCATTTGCTTTTTTATTTAACAAATCATATGAATATTCCTCATCCAACGGAACAATTATTCTAAAAACATCACCTTCAATAAACTCTGGTTCTTGTCCCGAATAATACTTTGCGTACTTAAACAAATTTCTGACTCCTGACCCCAATCTATCAGACCATCCTATATTTCTAAAAAATGAAGCAATAATTGGATTTTTAGGATTAGGTTCCATATTCTCAGGTTTAATTATCCCGTCTCCTGCAGAACGACTTGCATTTTCCGTATACATTTTATTTTTCTCAATTACAAATTTAGCTGTATACGCACTTGTAAATTCTCTATGAATTAATGTATTTCCAATCACTTCTCTTGTAATAATATTTCTTAAATTCATACGTTCCGTTCCTTCCAAGAAAAATTTATCCGGCAGATGTTTTCTTGCAAAATCCATTAATTGATCATAGCTTTCAATTAAATTAGTTCTCACCGTTTCTCTGTCGTCATATCTGTCTATATTTATCTTTCTAACAAGTGCATCTGTCTCATATGCTGGACAAATATCCCTAATCACATCATCTTTTCCGAGAAGCATTACTCCCGCTAAATTATAGCCCTTTTCTCCAGTAGCTCGATCTGTTCCGTAGAGTCCTGCACTTCTTAAAAGTTCTTCATCATTCATTGATTCCCAACCATGTATACCTTCAATATTGTTTGTAGCCAATTTTCTGATACGGGGCAATAAATCTAATCTTAAATCATCTATTGATACATATGGGAAAATTCGTTTCTCCGTAAATATGTTCTGTTTACGAATATACATAGATGCAAGCTGTGATGTTGCGGTTACCTTTACATCGGCATCATCCACTCGATCATAGACTTCCTTTTTAAAACTGTGAACCTCTGCACTTACAGGTACATGGATATGAATGATTGTTTTCCCCTCATACTGAATGATTTCAGGAACAAGATAAATTGTAGGTGTAAACATGGTAGGATTGCTTATGACCTTAATAAAATTTTTTATCATATCTCCAGCTGCTTTCTCTGGAACTCCTCTTACTGTACCATCATTTAGAACACCCATAAAAATATCACCGCCAAATCTATTCAGAAAAGAGCAGACACTTTCATAGACATCATTTTCTATACCGTTTCCACAACGCTTAAACTCTACAGCAATTGTTTCTCCAATTATTAAAATTGATTCAAATTTTTGCTTATCCATATATCCTCCTTTCCAGAACACACCATTTTCTTAGCTTTTTTCAATATGCATTTTCTATCTGTGTAGGAATATAAACATTCTTTAGCGGAATAATTGCTTTATATTTTGAATCCAATTTCTCATAATTCTTTAAAATTATATTTACAAATTCTTGACCATCTATCAACCTCAAATTTGTTTTTGCTTTCGCAAAGTCTTCTGCCTGTTTCGTAAAATCTCCGAGTGTAATAAGCAAGCCATACTCCCCATTTTCTACATTTCCATACAAAGCTTGCACTGCTGGTGCTCCAATTGCCCCTTCTACACATTTTACTTGTACCTTTATAATTGGAGGTTCTATTCCAAGTTCATCTTTAAATGCCACTATATCAATTCCACCATCTCCTGATTTCTTGGTAACCCTCGTGTTATAACCAATAATATTAAGAATATGTGCCACAAATGGTTCAAATGCAAATCCTTTTAGTTCTGAAAATAGCTTTTTAAAAACAAAATCACTTGTTGTCTCTTCAACATTTGCAAAAATATCATCTATTGTATTATCATCATTCTCTATTGTAGCTTGCGCATTATTAAAAGCAATATTTGAATCTATAAATTTCAGTACATCATCCACATAATTTTTAACCTGGAAAAGGCTTAATGCCGATCCAATTTCATACAAAGCACCTTGTGATATACTTGTTCTTGGAACTGATTTTATCCATTCAACAGAACGCATATTACAATAGCTTTTTGATCTTTCTGGTTTATATTCATAATCTCCGGAAACTTTACCTATATAAACCATTCGATCAGCTACCGAAGGATAAACTACATAATCTCCAATCTGTATTTCATATTTAAATCTAAAAGGCATTCCTGCCACTGTATTGATAGCACCTTTTTTGGTATCTGGATATGATTCTACTAGTTTTTTTTTAAATGCTTCTCTATCATTCTCTATATTTGATAGATTTCCCATTGCATCCCAGCCAATAGCAATACAAGGATTACTCTTATCTAAAAAAAGACTATCGGCATCTCCTGTTTTTCCAGCATGAATTCCCCAACATGTATTCATATTAGACATCTCCATTCTTTTATAAATCTAGCCAATATACTCTAGTTTATTATTAATCAAATATTTTAATTTAGGATCAATAACAACATATTGTTTTGCCCGTCCATTAACTCCTTCAATTTCTTCTACCAACCCATAATTAATCATTGTTCTGACCCAATTCCCAGCAGTAACCGCTGACTTTTTGGTAACGCTTGCCAAATCCACAATCTCAAATTCATTCTTGTTCACCTTTAAAATCCTATTAATGCTCTGCTCAATGTCACTATTAGGATAGAACAGTTGATATTCAAAATACTGGCAAAAAACCTTTGTTCCTTCCTCTATCGCATGCTCAGAAAATCTCTCCACATGAGCATCAATCTTTGACTGCTCTTCGTAAATTCTTGAAAGCAACATTATTATCTGTCTAGGTGAACCTTTAGCCATTTGAATAATATTTTGAACTGAGTTCTCAGTAATAATCTGATTTAATGTTTTTATTTTATTGTCTGAAAAATATTGTAATCTTTTTTCAATTATTCTTTTCAACTCATCATTCGACCAACTAATGTCAATAGGTTTAGATTTGTCAAATCTAACTTGTTTCTCTTTTAATTTTTCTTTCAACTTCCCCCAAAGGACAAATTCTATGCCAAACTCCTCAGAATATATCAAACTCGTGTCTGTTGTGATCATTTCTAAGAAATCTGCAATCGAATCCGTTCTTGATTTTAATTTTTGATACTCATCAATCTTATCAAAGAATATTACTAACTTTTGAAATCCTATATTATTTATAATCTTTGCTGTTTCTCTTAGTATATTTTTCAATGTGCTATAATCAATTTTATCACATTCAATTTCTTGCTTGACTTCTTTACTTTCACTTAAAAATTCTTGATATACAACAGCAGTGTCAATGCTTGGTAATCCCAGAGCTTTACAAACAGTACTTCCAACTACATTGCTTGCACCTGATAAAATGGTATTGACAGTCTTAACGAAAATATTGTTATAAATATTTCGTAATATACTCCTTCCTTTTGTTCTCGATACTTCCTCATATAGTTCTGTAAACCTACTTTTTCCTAAAGTTTCAAAAAAGATATTTAATAAAAAAGATAATTTTTCTCTCTCATACTTATCTAATTTTCTTATTTTCTTTTTATCACAGATTAATTCAATACCTAATGCTGTAATAATTCTTTTTTCAACCAGACAAAGTAATTGACTTTCATTATTTTTAATTTGGATACCATCAAATTCATCTAGAAGCATTACAAAAACTCCCCTTGATTTTAAATCACTCATCAAGTAGTACATTAATGCCGATTTTCCTATTCCTCTCTCACCAAATAAGTAGCGACTATTTCCTGCACTTATTTCAGATAAAAGGCTTTCATAGTACCTCGGTTTTTCATAAATTTTTGATAAATAGGTTTTTTCTTCTTCTGCCGAATATTTTGAAAAAGGATTTTCTATAAAACCCATTCTTAAGTATAATTCTCCCATTAAATTCTCCTTATTATTAGTTGTCATTAGTGATTTTCTTATCTTCACCAAATGATATCCCATTTTCTGCAACCATCATCAGTTCATCTGCTGTCTCATAAGTATAACAACTTGTCTCTTCCTGCTCCACAAAAGAACTTGACCCACCGACACCAAAATACTTTTCAAAGAACACTTTCAGCTTATCAATAACACCCTGCTTTTTCTCAGCTCTACCACCACCGCCAAATCTAGAAACAGGTGGCATAATCTTTTCAATATCCGTTCCGGCAGTCTTAATCTCTCCATCTCGGAATGCGTTCTCAATAAACTTTCTAGTGTCCGCTGGTTTCAGTTTTTCCTCTGTGATAATAGCTTGCAGTTCCTTTTCACGCTGATTCACTACATAATCATGCCATTCGGTCATCACATCATCTGCGTCATTAATCCCAGCGATAAAGGTTTCAATCAATTGTTTCTTGCTGCGAAGTTCTGGACTGGCGTCGATTGCTTTCTTAATCGTGATCAGAACTTCTTTGTCTTCACAATGAGTATCATGGTATTTCTTTACAAGCATTAGAATATAATCGATATTAATCTCTATCTGCTTAATCAGTTCGATTTCAAATACAATGTCATCTATGATATCTGTACTTTCTCCCGCTTCTCGTTTCCTCTTCCATTCATCTCGAAGATCCTGATATCGTCCCAAATAATCCTGCAAATCACGCTCTGTAATTAATTCCTGTTCCTTAAATTCATCAAAGGATACAAGAAGGTTTCGCATCCGAAGGATGGTACCAAATAGAGCTATAAAGTCTTTTTGATTCTGCTCTCCAATAATCTGTGGGTCTGATAGCGGGAACTTCTCATTCAAATCTTCCATCAAATCCACATATCCTGGCATCTGTTTACCGTCAATCGATTCATATCCGTGGTAATAATCCTTGAAACTCTTCATCAATACAATTCCACCAGCATTCTTATCACCGAAGAGGGAAATGGCACTGTCCACACGCTTTTGTAGATTTCGAAAACATACAACATTTCCAAAGGTCTTAATTGAGTTCAAGATACGATTGGTTCTTGAAAATGCCTGAATCAATCCATGCATCTTTAAATTCTTATCCACCCATAAGGTATTCAGTGTTGTGGCATCGAATCCTGTGAGGAACATATTTACTACAATCAGCAGATCCAGTTCCTTGTTCTTCATACGCAAGGAAACATCCTTATAATAATTCTGGAACTTATCACTGGACGTATCATAATTCGTATGGAACATCTCATTATAATCCTTGATTGCAGATTCAAGAAAATCACGAGAGTTCTGATCCAGTGCAGAAGTATCCTCTGAATTTTCCTCATCCAGAATTCCATCTGTCTCCTCTTCATTTGCCCCATAACTAAAGATGGTTGCAATTCGAAGTTTTCTTGCCGGGTACGCTTTCATCTGCTTTTGAAATTCCTGATAATATAACTTTGCCATGGGCACAGAAGCCACTGCAAAAATGGAATTGAATCCACTGATACGTTGTTTCTGTTTGATTTCTTCAACTGCTCCTCTCTCAGCAGATGCAACTTCTGCAATATTGGTAAGAGAATGAAAAATGTAAGTCTTGTCCCCACGGTAAGTCTTCTGATCAAAATGCTCCAAAATATAGTTCGTCACGAGCGAAATACGTTGTGGTGCCATCATTGCCTTTTCTCGGTTAATATCCCACACCATTTCATCATCGATTGCTTCATCGGTATCCATCGTCTTGATATAATCCACTCGAAATGGAAGAACGTTTTTATCATTGATTGCGTCTACAATCGTATAAGTATGTAATTGATCGCCAAAGGTCTGTCCTGTCGTAAGGAATTCCATATTCTTCTTTGCAGAGCCTGAATTAGCCGGGAATATTGGTGTTCCTGTAAAACCAAATAGATGATATTTCTTAAAATTCTTCACAATTGCCGTGTGCATATCCCCAAACTGACTGCGGTGACACTCATCAAAAATAATAACAACATGCTTGCCAAATACCTCATGCCCTTGGTATTTCTTAATAAAACTTGCCAGTTTCTGAATGGTCGTAATAATGATATGAGCATTGGGATCTTCCATCTGCTTTTTCAAAATAGCTGTAGACGTATTGCTATTGGCAGCACCTTTTTCAAAACGGTCATATTCCTTCATGGTCTGATAATCCAAGTCCTTACGGTCTACGACAAACATCACCTTATCCACATATGACAGTAAAGAGGCAAGCCTTGCCGTCTTAAAGGAAGTCAATGTTTTACCAGAACCTGTGGTATGCCAAATATATCCGCCACCTGCTACACTGCCATATTTCTTATAATTATTTGCAATTTCAATTCTATTTAAAATACGTTCGGTCGCTGTAATCTGATACGGACGCATAACCATCAACATATTTTCCGATGTGAAAATGCAATACCTAGTCAAAATATTTAATATGGTATGCTTCGCAAAAAATGTTTTTGTAAAATCAATCAGATCCGGAATCACTCTATTGTTTGCATCTGACCAGAAGCAAGTAAATTCAAAGCTGTTACTAGTCTTTCCTTTCTTCGTATTACCAGAGTTTCCTTCCTTTATGGCATTGAAACGCGTGCTGTTGGAATAATACTTGGTATTTGTTCCATTGGAAATGACAAACATCTGCATATATTCAAACAGTCCACAACCTGCCCAGAACGAATCACGTTGATAACGGTCAATTTGATTAAATGCTTCGCGAATAGCTACACCTCTCCGCTTTAACTCGATGTGAACCACAGGCAGACCATTTACAAGTACGGTAACATCATAACGATTGTCGTACTTGGCACCATCCTCTTTTCCGACTACATACTGATTGATAACCTGTAAAAAGTTATTGTGAATATTGCTTTTATCTATCAACTTGATATTCTTAGAAGTTCCATTATCACGTTTCAGTACCTGAACAAAATCTTCTTGTATCTTTTTCGTCTTTTCCACAATATGCTCATTGGGATTTGCCACGGCATTCGAAAAGAACTGTTTCCATTCCGAATCAGTGAACTGATAATTATTGAGAATCTCTACTCTTTTCCTCAGATTGGCAATCAGCTCTTGTTCCGTACGGATCTGCAAATATTCATAACCTTGTTCACAAAGAAGGCGAATAAATTCTTTTTCTAATGCAGCTTCGCTCTGGTAACTGTCAGAACGTGCTATGACTGGTTCATATTCAGTTACTACTGTATTTTCATTTGTCTGTGCGACAATATTAAAATACGGCATCTAGTTCACCTCCCCCATCACTTATCATTTCTTCTTTTATGCCTGATTTTCTATGTTTTGTATTGATACGTTCAATTTCTTCTTTGATAATATCCCCAAACTTCTTATCATCTAATTCCATACTTTCTTTAGCCGCAACTGATTGATCAGCAAATGCATCAAAAATTACTTGTTTACTTTCCAAAAGCGAAGTAATTTTCTCATCTACTGTATTTTCACAGAGAAGTCGATACACAAGAACATTCCTTGCTTGTCCCATACGATAAGCTCTAGAAATTGCCTGATTCTCAATGGATGGTTTGAACTGTGGTTCACATAGAATAACCACACTTGCCGATTGAATATTGAGACCCGTCCCACCAGATTGAATCTGTGCAGCCAAAACTGTTCCAGCTGGAGCCTTATCAAACTCATCGATTATTTCCTGACGCCTTTGTGGAGTAACCGACCCATTGATCGGATTTAAGCACTTGTTCCCTAGTAACTCTGTAATTTTACGAATGGTATCAAGGAAAAATGAAAATACAATAACCTTTCTTCCGTCATCCTCTGCTTCTTCGATAATTTCTAATAGACGTTTCGCCTTAGATGAATTCTGTAAGTCATCTACATTCCAAGATACTCTTCTTGCATCTGCATAGCGTTTTGAAAGAATCGCCTGTTCATAAATCTGTTCTTCTTCCGTAAGCATCGTACACCATTCTTTGCTTTCAATTAATTCTGGCAATTCCGTTAAAACATCTTCACGTTTTCTTCGATAGTAAACTGGTGCCACTTTCTCTCTGAATTGAGGTGCAGAAGCCATAAATGCCATTCCAGCAACTTGAGAAGCGATAGTTGGCTGTAACATTTGAATAAGTGATATCATCTCATCTACTTTATTTTCAAGAGCGGTACCAGTCATAAATAGAAGACGTTCCGCATGATTGCTTATATTTTTCACATTAACAGTTCTTCTAGCTTCTGGATTCTTTATATAGTGAGCTTCATCTACGACAAGTAACGTAAATTTAAAGTTATTGTCCATTTTAAAATGACTGGTTGTTTCATATGTAGTGACTGCCACGCCACCGCTCTTAAGCCAAGCCTTCAAGGCAGATGCCCTACCTGCACCATGAATCTTTGTAACAGTTAATAAGCTCATTTTACGAATCTCTCTACACCAGTTTGTAATGACACTAGCTGGACAAACAACCACAAAATGAGTTGAACCTGTATTACGTAAGGAAACCATCGCAGCAATTGCTTGAATTGTTTTCCCAAGTCCCATCTCATCACCAAGAAGAACACGTGTCTGATGAAGCGTATATTTAACACCCCATTCCTGATAACGTCTGAGTTCACAGAGTAGACCTTCCGGAAAAAAACACTCCTCCTGAATTTCTCGTGCGAGCTCTTCTGGGAGCCCATACATGGCATCATCTGTCCCAAGAATGCCTGGATTAACATCTTCTAGTACATTAAAGAAACTAATAGAGTTTTCCGAAAAGATCTGCCAATCTTCTGTTCCTGTACTACGATTAATATTATCCAATGACTCAAGTGCCGATTGCGCTTCTTTACTGTACTCGCTTTCAAGCAGTCTACCTAGTAAATTGTAAGCATCTATCGCTTTTTGCTTATTCGCTCCAGATGTAAAGAACCATTTAAAACCACTTTTTGCAGGTGCCAAATCTTCCAACGCATAATCAATTTGTTTACCCTTAGAGTTTAATATCTGCCTACAGGTATCTGTGTAAGGCTTGCAGCGCTTGTATCTTGATATTGCTGAGACAAGTTCTGTTGCTTTAGTAGTTTTATTATCCACACTTAGTCGAATTTTCACACCTTGCCGTGCCTTTGATACTATATCGTCAACAACTTTTTTTATAGAATACGCTGTATCTTCACTAATACCATGCACTGAGGCGATAGTATAAACGGATACCGTAGAAATATCTGCTATACTATTATAACCATAGTCACGAAGAGCTTTAATTCTAAAGCCTCGCTTATCTCTATTTATTTCTTCAATTGGAATCTCTTTTAGTACATTAAGAACTTCCTGGGCAACCAAAGCTTCAGAAGCTTTGAAAATATTTGCCTTATGTTGATTAGCATAAACTTCTGCTTTTGAAAGCTTTGTTTTCAATTCACAATGTTCATCAATAAGCCTTTTGGCCTCCCTTGAAGTAATTGGTCGTGCCATAATATATTTATACCTCCATTCGTTTGAACGTTAAGAGTTTATCCCTGTAATATTCATATTGCTTTTGACGGGCTTCGATTTCGGCTGGAAGACCTGTGGAGATGTCATTACAGAGGGCATCAAAGCGCTCAAGCAATTCTACAATACGTTTTTGTTCATCCAAAGGTAATACCGGCACTTTTGCTCTACTAATATTGTCATTATAGAGCCTTGCTATTGTTCCACCCGTTGATATTTGCCACGGTTGAAGTTGATAGTAGTACCGTAAAAAACAGTTTAAAACTTTACTTTCATCATTTGCAATCCATACTATATTTGAATCCTGAAAATATGCAGGTTCTCCATTAAAAACAACTGTTCTTCCAATAGTACCGGCGGCTGAAATCAGAATATCTCCTTGTTTAGGATATGAATATAAATCCTTGTATTTTTCAAAAGTTTCATTTGAAATATATGCATTTGCTTGCCCACCGAAAGTTCCAATTTTAAAGAACGGAACCTCTCCAGTAGAACTTGTTTCTGCTTTCATGATTCGTTTGCACATTGATACTTTTCCGATTTCTCCGAGTGTTGTCCACTCAATATTAGGATTATCGAAACATAGTAACTGATTTCTATAATACTCATACTGTTTCTTTCTCGCTGTAAGCTCTGCTGTTAGCTCTGCTGTTAGCTCTGCTGTTAGCTCTGTGAAATTGTCCAAAATTCGTACAATTTCACATTGTACTGCCAATGGCGGCACAGGAATTACAATATCTTCCAGTTTGCTTGGAGTCACCTCAATAACTTTTGTTCCATGTGCAATCTTTACTTTTTGCATATAAAACATAGATGTGTGAAAGCAATACACCAAGTATTTAGGATCCAATGTATGATGAATAATTGCAGTATGTCCGCTTACAGCCACATCTGAATCACCCAGCCATGCAACACATTTGCACACATCATCAATATTTTCACTAGTTACTGCCATGATAATATCGTTTTTATTTGCCATTTTTTGCTTCTTAGCTTTTTCATCAGAAATAAAACTTATTGTTTGATCCAAAAAAAGATTATACTGCGTATATATTTGTCCATAATGAATGCACGGTATTCCCTTTTCTAAGTAATCCTTCTTCTGAAAGTTACCTCCTCTAGAAATAGTAGCTATATCTCCAAGTCTGTTGTATTCCACCCCATCTGGACAAAGCTCGTGAATCAATTCATCTAACCTACTCATTCCCCCACCTCAATTTCTTCAATGATGCTCCGAATGGCTTCTCGCAGTTCATCTTCACGCATGACGATTTCTTCAATCTCTGCATTCAGTTTCACTATATCAATCTTTTCACGAGTATCTTCTGTCTCTACATAAGTCGATACTGAAAGATTGTAATCATTTTCTACTACTTCTTCATAACTTGCCAAGTGGGAGAAATGTTTCACTTCCTCACGATTTGCAAATATATCTACAATTCGTTCAATATTTTTAGGTGTGAGCTTATTGTTATTAGTAACCTTAATACACTCATTAGAAGCATCCACAAATAACGTCTGATTATTATTCTTATTTTTCTTCATGACCATAATACAGGTTGCAATACTTGTTCCAAAGAACAAGTTGCTAGGCAACTGAATGATACAATCAACAAAGTTATTATCCACCAAATATTTTCGAATTTTCTGTTCTGCTCCACCACGATACATGATACCAGGGAAGCATACGATGGCAGCTGTACCATTTGATGCAAGCCATGATAGACTGTGCATAATAAATGCCATATCTGCTTTGCTCTTAGGTGCAAGTACTCCAGCCGGTGAAAAACGTGGATCATTGATAAGCAGTGGATTTTCATCTCCAGCCCATTTGATCGAGTAGGGTGGATTTGAAACAATGAGCTCAAATGGCTCTTCATCCCAGTGTTGCGGTGCTATCAATGTATCTTCACATGCTACATTGAATTTATCAAAACCGATATCATGTAAAAACATATTGATTCGACAAAGATTATATGTAGTAATGTTTATTTCTTGCCCATAAAATCCATTACGAACAGCCTCTTTTCCTAAAACAGCTTCAACCTTTAACAATAAAGAACCAGAACCACAAGCCGGATCATATACTTTATTGATTTCCGTCTTTCCAATGGTTCCTAATCTTGTTAATAATTCAGATACATCCGCAGGAGTATAGAATTCTCCACCAGACTTACCTGCATTGGATGCATACATGGACATAAGATATTCATATGCATCACCAAATGCATCAATAGAATGATCTTTTACATCACCCAAGTTCATTTGAGCAACACCATTTAATAACTTCACCAGCTTCTCATTCCTCTTTGCCACCGTAGAACCAAGTTTATTGCTATTAACATCGAAATCATCAAACAAGCCTGCGAAATCATTCTCCGCGTCACTACCTTTAGCAGATTCTTCGATATTACGAAATACGCTTTCCAGTGTTTCATTTAAATTTTCATCATTAACAGCATTTGCTCTGACATTGCAGAATAATTCACTTGGAAGAATAAAGAATCCTTTTTCTACTACTAGACCGTCTCTTGCTTCTTCTGCATCAGTATCTGAAATTTTTGCAAAATCAAAATCTGTGTTTCCAGCTTCGATTTCTCCATTATTAATATAGTTGCAAAGGTTTTCCGATATATATCTATAGAACATGGTGCCAAGAACATAATTTTTAAAATCCCATCCGTCTACAGCTCCTCTTAATTCATCGGCAATTGCCCAGATTGCACGATGTAACTCATCGCGTTCCTGTTCCTTTTTCGTATCTATCATTATTGTTTATCCTCCTTAAGTCTTTTTGTATACCTAGCATCTTCTGGTTTCATCGCATCTGATGGAATCAACCATGTTTTTCCCTTTTTTATCGCTCCATCTATTCGTCCTTCTGAACACAATACCCCAATCCGTCTAGATGTGATATTCCATTTTTCAGACATTTCAATTGTTGTTAAATATTCCATGTCGTGAACCTCCAATCCTTTCCATTATATTCTTTTATCGGAATAATAACAAGTTAAAAATGAGCTGATTCCTTTAATAATAATCAGCCTATTTCAAACTTATTATCAAGCAAATCATCTTAATCCATATACCATCATTTTGAATCCGATAAACAATGCAAATATGATAAATAATCCGCAACCAAAATTAACCATGAATACTTTTCTAGCTTCTGCATCTTCCATTTCTATAAGAGATCTGATAAAGAAATAGGCAAGTATAATCGACAGATAACATACCATCAGATTAATTGGTACTAATGCACGAATTGGTTCTGCAAAAAAAATGAATGAAGCCATTGCCCCGAGCAATACCGCAGCTGATATTTCATCTATTATCTTTTGCCCAATATATTTTTTCAAACTATTACCTGCTTTGAATATCAGTAATGAAATAACTGTTACCATACTCCCTGTAACCACAATTTGCATGACCCAATGTACAATCACTGCAATAATCGTCTGTGGTATTCTGTCTCCAATTTCTGCAACATAACTTCCAATACTCCACAAAACCAGCACAGTATTTATTATCCATTGTCCAGCAGTAACAAAGAATTCGACTACTTCACTTCGAAACATTTCTGTTTTTATTGCTTCAAATATAGTAATTACGATTCCATAGACCAATACTCCAAGAAAAACACTTTTATACCATGTCTTCATACATACATATTGATTTTTTAAATGATTTTCCTTTTCCTTAAATTGCTTTTGAAGCTCTGTAATTGTGCCTTGAATCTTTTGAGTTGCACTTATCTCAATTTCCACCTGTATACCGTTTCTTAATTTCTTAACATCCATTTCTCTTTTTTCTACTAAAGTCTCCCTTTGCAAAACAGTCTCTTCACGAGAAGAAAGTTCTTCCGCTTTCTTCTCATAATTTGCATCAGCGGCTGATACCGCGTCTAGAGCTTCTAGTTTTATATCCTGCATGCTCTCTTTCAGCTCTTGGTTCAGCTTCCTTAATAGCTCGTTGTCTTTCAATACTTTGTCGCTCTCGCTCAATTTCCCTATCTTGTCGTTCAGAGATTTTATTGTCTCGTTGCTCCTTCGAAGCTCTTTCTCCGTCTCGAAGTTTATGAATGAGATCTGCTCTTCTAGCTCTCCACTCTTCTGTTCCAACTGTGTTATCTTCTTCCGATCCTCGGGTCTGCCATTCTGCTGAATTTCCATCAATACCTCTTTTATCTTCTTCATGGCTTCGGATTGTTCCTGCAACAACTTCTTGTATTTCTCTATAATATTGTTCGAGATCTGAATCGTCTCTTTGTTTATCTTCAAATTCTCCTCTTCTAAGTTCTTCTCTGCGTTCTGCCTGTCTTTCAAATTCATTCAATAACCCCTCCTTTGATACATCCATCTGAAATGTCTTGGAAATATTTGAATCACGCACCTTTTTCCCTTCGTCATTTTCAAACGTAATATTCTTTCTACTATCCAACCAGGTGGTGCGCCAACCTCTTATTACCATACCTGTCACAAATTCCTCTTTATTACAGCTTTGTTCTCTTACTTCCATTAATGCCAATGCACATTCCGCAACGTGACTTTTCTTATGGTCATTCAGCAGTAAATGATATTTATCCTTGCTCCAAGCCCGAACATGACCTTCTTCCAAATCCTTTCCATAAAAATCTTTACCTTTCTGTGCCACCGACAATCCACGTTCTAGACACATCTGATTGGTTACTTCTTTCATACGTTCCATATCTTTTTTGGAATTATGCAGCTTGTGTCCATCCTCATAGCTCACTGTATTTGTGACCATATGTAGGTGTACATGATCCCGATCCTTATGCACTCCTATCAATGTCTGAAATCCGTCAAACCATTTCTCTGCAAATTCTTTTCCAAATACAAATGCCTGCTGTAATGTAAGATTCTCCTCTTTATGCCAGGAAATAATATTGTGCGCATACATTCTGCCAGAATCCTTTCCCCACAACTTCTTTTCTTCCAAAAAGGAACGATAGACAGAATCATAAGCAATATCATCGGCTGAAAATGGACCAGTTACATATACAAGTTCCCGATTTGTTTTATCTTCACGAAGCACATATTCGATACAATTTCTCATTGCCCCATGTGATTTTGTTGACTTATTAATCGTCTTATTGATTGCCACATGACTTCACACTCCTTCTTATAATATTGAATTCGATCAGCGATATCTTCCAACCTATCTATCGTCGGCAAAACTCCTGTCCCATTTGCGAGATGTGCCATCTGATTTACATTCGTTGCCATCCCTCTAATTTGCCGAAGCAGATCATCAAAATTCTTATTGATGTTCTTTAGTACATTAATTTCTTCCCTAGGAGCAATAATTACCCCAGAAAGAGTATTGATAATAAATGACTGCTGTGTCTGTCCTGAAGCAATCACATTTTCCTGTAGTTGTTCGTATTCTTCTTGATTCATTCGAAACTTTACTTGGTATTCTCTTTTTCGCACTTTGTATTACACTCCTTTCGTAATGAATGGGTAATCCAACAGGGTGCAAGACATCCAGCGGATGTCCACTCTGCACAGACCGAAGCGAAGCGTAGAACAACGCCCTGTTGGTCGGGTGCAGGGGCGAGCCCCTAGCTGATAGAGGGATGAGATGAAGAGACTTCCAGTGGATGTCTCGGAATTTCATACCAGAGCATCAGCGGCTCCGGTGTGCAGAGGGTGAAACCCTTGCTGGGGATCCAAGGGGCAAAGCCCTCTGGCAAGTTTAGGAACAGCCCATTGGCTGCTTCCGGTGCGAAAGTGGGTACCACTTTTGAGAAACTTGCCTATCATCCGCCACAATACTAAACAGAGATTATTGAGATATGTGATAGCGCTAATGGAAAGTCTCCGGTGGAGAGTTTCTATTAGCAACTAGCACGTACGAAATAATCTTTTGTAACCTACATTGGATGATAGTGGTTTTGTGATTTTTCGTAGGGATTGGATGCAACGGACAATGCAAGTTCATTGGTTGTCTCCATTGCATCCGATTCAGGAGAAAAATCACTGAGACTGTGAAATAAAGTCTGTAAATAAGTATTTCGCTAAGGCTTTCTATGATAAAATAAAAATATCATAGGAGGCCTTTTATTATGGCAAAAAAACGTGAACCGGTCAGAATGACCGAAGGAAA
>JAEYOY010000007.1 GCA_023411215.1 Bacillota bacterium
TTTCCTTCGGTCATTCTGACCGGTTCACGTTTTTTTGCCATAATAAAAGGCCTCCTATGATATTTTTATTTTATCATAGAAAGCCTTAGCGAAATACTTATTTACAGACTTTATTTCACAGTCTCAGGGAAGTCGTTTTTAGTCTTCCCTCAAAAATTGATATATTATCAACATTTATTTAAAACAAAGCCTTTCAAAATAATATTACATTCTAATTACCCCATGTCAGGAATAAATACTCTATATAGATAATACAATATATAGCCTTAACTCTGTCCTCGGACTTACATAATTCATTTAGCAATTTTTCGTTATTTAAATTATTCTCGTTATGACATAAAAAGCCCCCTTCAAGCTAAAGGGGAGTACTATCATTTAACGGTTTTTCATCATAAAATGGAATCTATACATTATAACCAATGGGAAGTTCGATTACTCGATAAATTAGGATTTGTCTCGCTTCATATAATGCTTAATAGGTACGAAATAATGTTTTCATAGCACTGTTTACTGTGTTTTTCAATAATACAGATGTTGTTACCGCTCCAACACCGCCGGGTACAGGCGTTAATGCCGCCACATTATGCGCGACAGCCTCATAATCAACATCACCGCATAACTTTCCATTCACCATCCATAGAGCAAAGCGCAACACTGACCGCGCCAACTAGAGCACTTGCCCCACCGCCACCGGGAGCAGGTTCTTTTGAGGATAAAGCCAAAATAACTTTAAAGAAGTTGTATTAATTATTTCCATGTGGGACTCCTTTGCAGTATATTAATAATCAACAGTTCAAATTCAAATTTATCTGCTGCTTTTAGATTGCTTATAACTTTAATAAACATAAACCAATGGGAAGTTCAAATTCCCCGCAAATTGGTATTTATCTGCTTCCGCTGTTTTTTAGCCATACAGCAATACCAGTCACAAGAGAACCGATAGCCGCAGCAGTAGCCGGCAAGGCCCATATCCCATGCATCTCACTTCCCTTTGACGGAACAACATACACGATGATCCATGCCACAAAGGAAAGTACCAAAAAGAATACCGTAGCCCAATAGGCTCGCTTTATCTTACGAGTGAAAAATCGAACCGCAAAACCAATGATGATTGGAATAATAAAGATGTAAAGGTAATTCAACATAATCTGTACCATTAAGATTTGCCTCCACAAATTCAAGTTTGCCTATGAACTAGGCTTTACTACATAAACATAAACCAATGGGAAGTTGCATTAACTTCTCAGTTTGCTCATATACACTCATATAAATTGGAATTATCCTAAAGATTATTTCCCTTGAATTGTAACGTTTTTCTGAAATAGCATACCGATTGCCCAGATAAAATCTACGCAAGAGCCGGCCAAGCTACCAATGAAAAGAACAAACCATAACGAATAATTCATAAGGTAAGATAGTAATACAACAGAAAACGTCGAGAGAATAAAACCATTTAATGCTATAAATAATCCTTGCATTCTGGTAACAACAATCGTTTCTTTGGGATCAATTCCTGGTGCAATTATTGACTTTCTAACACACGCTTGAAATCCCAAAAGCCTGTACGCTAAATAATGTCCCAATTCATGAACGATTAACACTAGAAATACAAGCAGTAATAAAACGGCAAATTTGGGTGTCAATAATTTTTCCATGTAAACCTCGCTTTCAAATTCCTGTTTATCAGTTCCATTGTTACATAAAATCCCCAAGTTATAAACATAAACCAATGGGAAGTTCGGTTAAATTCGCAATTTATAAATACTGCATATCACACAGCTCCTTCACTTAATATCTATACTATTCGTGAAGTGATTTACCCATCATGACCATACTATTCCAACTGCTGTACCCACGTTTTTGATAATACTTCTCTGTTTCATCCATACGAGAAGTGAATAGATAAGTCTCATCAATACCTAGCTCTAATAAAAGTTTTTCAAATTCATTTAATAATTCAGTTCCAATACCTGTACCTCTTAAATTTAATCGAACACAAAATTCTTTAATATTGAAATGTGTACAATCATAAAAAGGCTCTGAATTCCCTAAAATCATACCACAAACTAAGGTTTCTTGAAAACAAACAAGACCGAAAAAACCTTCACAATTCATCATCTGAAGTAAACGTTTAGTTACAGTTTCAATTGTCCACTTATCATTCCAAGGGGGTGCATTAAAGCTTCAACATACATTTTTGCAAGTTCTGTTAAATGTTCCTTTTGCATAGGTTCATATATCATAAGTTGTTTTCTCCTGTCCAAAATATAAATAATCAACATATCACAATCGTAAACTAAAGCGTCCATCAAACATAATGTTGGCTTGGTCAAGCCATGAACGTTCAGTAGCTCCAACTTCCTCATCTTCATGAAGAAATGGATTCGCGCTAATCATCACAAGCTATTTTCTATCTGTTATATCATCATGTAACAACCTGGCCAACTTCTCAATAAAAACGTCGTTAAACCAACCGAAATAATAGTGTATTTTCATAAGCACCTCCGCTTCACTTAACGCTATTTAATTCGTTATAAATATCTTCGATAGCTTTATTTTCCTCTATGGCGTTCGTAAAATAACCTGTAAAATATAAGTGTTTGCCAAGCTCAACGCCATCTTTGCAATATTTACTCCAAGAATTAAGAAGCTCATTCATTCTTGGATGTTTCCTACCACATTCATAAGCAGTTCGGATACAAATATGAAACACTTCCAAATCTGACTCGCTACTTATTTGGATATTTTTACTTGTGATATAATCCATTTTACTATTTAACTCTGCTGCACCTGCGAAGCCATCACGTGCGGCATATTTCACATTTCTTATCCCCATCATTACCATTGCGCCAAAGCACATAGGACAAGGCTCCATTGTAGTATAAAGGGTCTTATCGAAGACAAATTTAGATATTCTAATGAAGTATTGGTATGCTTATAAACCGAAACACCCCGATCATTATCTTTTCCTCAACCGCTCTAAAAATAAGATGACAACAAGAGCTGCCGCTGATATTTTTAGAAGGGCTTTCATTAAATCAGGTGTGCAAAAGCCTGCTACAATACATACATTGCGGCATTGTTTTGCCACACATCTTCTTGAAAATGGAGCGGATCTATACCAGATAAAAAAGCTGCTTGGTCACACTCACATCCAGACCACTTCCCGTTATCTACATCTCAATAACCTTGAGAATACTCTTATAAGTCCTCTCGATTCTTTATTCCTAAAATCGGAGGTTCATTAGATGCCGGAAGTACAAGATATCCTGATCCAACACGCCAGCGATTACTGCTGGGAACATCCCGTCCCCTTCTCGCATCAGAAGGTACTGAGTTCCTTAATGGAGTGCCGCACTTCATCCTTAGGCGCGCATGTCACTGTATGTGAAGAATGCGGTAATCAACAAATCTCATATAATTCATGTAGAAACCGCCATTGCCCCAAATGTCAAACTCTGAAGAAAGAAAAATGGATTGATAATCAAAAATTCAACCTACTGAATGTCGGTTACTTTCATGTGGTCATGACAGTCCCTCACACGCTTCATCCTGTCATACTTCAAAACCAAAAGGTTTGTTACAACATCCTGTTCAAGGCAGTTGCAGAAACTCTGGCTGAATTATCTACGGATAAAAAACATCTGGGTGCGCAGATCGGATTCACCGGAATCCTTCATACATGGGGGCAAAATTTGACGTTTCATCCCCATATTCATTGTATTGTTCCTGGAGGAGGATTAAATTCTCTAAAACAATGGATTCCCTCGAAGAAGAAATTCTTTCTTCCTGTCAAAGTAGTATCACGGAAATTCCGTGGGAAATTTCTGTGCTTATTGAAACAAGCTTTCTATGACGGTGCATTAGCATTTCACGGTCAAATAAAACATCTGGAATTCCTGCAAGAATTCGAGAATTTTTTGACTCCCATCTACGAACAGGAATGGGTTGTCTACTGTAAACCATCTTTCAAAACAGCTGCAACTGTTGTTGAATATTTAGGCCGGTATACACACCGTGTTGCAATCTCGAATAACCGTATCCTGGACTGTAAGGATGGCAATGTAACCTTTAAATGGCGTGACTATAAAGACAAGAACGAATGGAAAGTCATGACCATTACTGCCGAGGAATTTATCCGGAGATTTCTCCTTCACGTATTACCAGACGGATTTATGAAAATCCGCCACTACGGTATTCTCGGTAATCGTAACAAGACAAAGAAGCTAATGCTTTGTAAGATGTTAACCAATACACCCGTCATAAGAAAGACTGTTTTGTCCACCCTTGAGTTAATCAAAAAGTTGATTGGAAAAAAAGCATTCCTCTGTCCTTGTTGCATGAGTGAAAAGTTAAACAGATATGCCTATCACCCAACATAATACCTTTCAACTTAATATTTCAATTATTCCCGATAAGCTATTTATGGGGAAAGGGGGAACTATGCTCATTTTATCTTGTTATACTCTTATTTCAAAGAAAACTTTCATCTTTTTAGTTTTTCTTTATCTAAATCATTCACTTTAGGGACAAAGTTTCATATTGAATCCCCATAGGTTACTGGCGACCGCAGTTTCGCGCTATGTAATAATCCAAAGTAATGCACCAGTTACTGGCATAATCAAAGCAGATATCTAACCGCTAGGTATCTGCTTTTTTGGTGCATTACTTCAGATAACTATCTATTCATAATGGGAATTTCTTGTTCTAATCAATTTATATTAGCAAATGCCTTTTGTATCTCTTAATGACTAATCTGATATAACATCTATATCCAGAGACAACCGTACTCAAAACTCTTGAGTATTTTATAAAAAAATAAATCACTTAAAGGTTCATTCTTTAAAATACATTTCCTTCATATGTTGACTTACCTCTTTATAGTATTTTTCCATAAAAGAAGTCATACCGATTTCCGGAAGGTTTTCTTGCAAATAGGTTCCAAAAGGTTTCAATCTGATATTCTCATAATAGTCTTTTAACAATTTGAAAACATCACAATTATGTTCTACCAAGTACATTAACATTTCATATTCTTCAATATTAAAGTTGAAAAAATACTTTGATTTTTCAGATTTTTTTCTCTCTTTGATTGTTGAATGAATCACATTATAGTAATTAGGTACTGCATTGATATTATCCATGGTAACAGAAACAATGTACGCATCCTCCACGCCTGTAAATTCGAGCTTTTCTTCCATAACCGCTGCAAGGCATGAATCAGCTTGAAGAACAGGATTAACGAATAACTTATCATTATTCGCTTCTATTCTTTCATTTCTTATCATGCAATCCAATAGAACTGAAAATCCTTTTGCCTCTACTACCAACAACTTAGTTCCTTTTCGTATATACGCATCCGAGGATTTATTATTTTTTCTTCCAAACTTAAATTCCTTTATATAAACATAATCTCCTTTAGTTGCATCTTGCGTCAAATCTTGAATATACTTTTCAAATAGTCTTCCAAAGAAATCCATTGCTCTACTATCTTCCATAGGATAACAATTTCTTATTAACCAAAAAATTTTCTCGAAAAATGCATTTCTTAATGTGATATCACTTAAAGATATATAATTACCTTTTGAATCTACAATGAAAGGAAATTCAAAAAATTTACTAAAATTCCATTCCTGATTTTCACTCTCATTTGCCCATTCTTTATAATTTTCTATTAATTGTGATAGAGTACTTATGACATTAGTCGCTAATTCTTTTAGTTCAGTTTTTCCATAGACTATTTCGATATTTTGCCACATAGTATCATATATTAAACCGTTTACATCTGTATAATAGGTTCTTAATTCCCAAAACAAAAGCGTACTATATTGCGTTGGTGTAAATTTGTATTTCTCCGTAAAGTTTGTATAATAATCTTTATATTCCCTTTGAACATCCTCATCAAAATTACTCTTGTCCCTGCTGACCTTTTCCAACATATAGTACATTCTTAGGAATTCATGTGCTATGTTTCTCTGATAATTAAAATGATAAGTCGAATAAAGAAAATGATTCGTATCTATTTCCTCTGAATGCTTAAGCTGGAGTTCCTCCACTACCACTAACTGCAACTGAATTATTTTCTTATAGTCGTCCATTGACACTTCATAGTTAGTCCTATCCATAGTTTCATAATTACCATATTGGATAATTTTCTTAAGTAGAATAAGTAGCATCTGTACAGAAATAATATGTATATCTTTCCTCAATAGCGGATTAGAAGCCATTTCCTCTGGGGATTTAGGATCAATATCGCACATTATCTTTTTCAATACGGTTTCAAAAGGTATTCTAAATTCTCTACCCAGTATTATTATTGGATCCATCTTAGCATCCCTAACACGAATCAATTCACAAATAATTGAAATGGTTTTATGCATATTTAAATCTTCAATTTCTTTTATTAAATCAGGCATCTCACCTGGAAAAACTTCATTATATCCTATCAAAATCTGTGCACCACTTGCATCAACTGAATACATTTATATCCTCAACTTCCATAATATATAGCTATTTAGATGTGATAGTTTTTTTACAATCAATAATTATTGCACAATGATCCGTAAAAGCCAAAGTTCGCATATCAATAATAATTTCAGTTAAATATATTTCTTTTCCTAAAATATAATCTATATGTGTATTGCCTGCGAACGTTCTTATATTTTTATTTGCTTTTTGCTTAGTTCCTTTATAATCTATATAATATGCCTTATTGTCTTCTATTCCCTGTTCCCATAAGTTTGAATATTTTTTTTGCTTTGTTAACTCTATTAACATTTTATAATTAATAGATTCTGTATTTTTAGAACTTGCATTGAAATCTCCACAAATAATGTCAAATTCACTTTCTTTGATTTCTGATATAAAATCCTTTACCTCTACCTTTTTCTTATTCTCATCTGTTTCTGCAGGTATATGAACACCAAGAACAGAAATAGGGGGATCTTCGTTTTCTTTTGTTTTAATTGCAACACAGCAACGGTTATATTTCCCTAAATCTTCTAGATCAATTCGTTCCCATATCATATTTCTACAAAAAGCCATCGTAATAACATATCTTGCATCAATTTTTCCTTCAAAGCGGTTTGGCATAATCGGATTATGGTAAATATTCTTGTTCGATCTACATTCCTGAATAATTGCAACGTCTGGTTCATATTCGTTCAAAAAGCAATCAAGACTATTATCTAGTTGTAAATTAAACATCTTCATATTTAAAGTTAGTATTCTCATTCTTTCAAACCCTTACAAATTCGTCAGTTACAATCTCTATGTATACTTTTTAAATATAATGGGAAGTTTATGCTACCTTGCAATGAGTAATTGTTATACTAAACATTTTCCCAATTAATCAAATCAATGAAATTCCTTTGGTCATTTGTATAATTTGAAACAACATAATTATAGGGGTAAGCAGCATATCTAATTAATTGTAATATACGTTCCGAATCCATTCCTATCAAACGATAAATCTGAGTCGGATAATCATCAATATCTATATCCAAGGCAACACGACACGATTTTAACTCGCCTAAACTCCAAGCAAGACGATTAGGAAAGATATTTTCGTTGTTTGGTGATTGCTGTTCAATTTCGTCTTCATCAGCCTCAAGAAATTCATCCGGAACATCAACTTTAAAAATATAAATGTTTGTATTGCTTTCGCTCAAGTTATGGCAATTGGCAAAATAGATTGAATATGTAATTTCATTTGTTAAATATACAAAGCCTTGAGTGGTTGGTCCATTTGACTCGTTTTCCTTAGAATAATACCTAGATACATCTTTTTTAAGGCATCTATCCCTTAGAATTTGCTCCCCACGGACTTGGGTAGTAGCATGATAAAGTTTCATTACTTTTCCTCCGATATTAGTGATAAGGATTTGAAAGCCATCGTTTGGTTCCTTTTATTTTTTCCTCTTCTTCAATTAGCCTATATGTAAGTTCATCTATGTCAGAAAAACTCATATTATCTTTAAAACCTTTACTACCATCTAGCCATATACAATTCATTAATCTATCAAAGGTTGCCTCGCATGTTCTTCTTGGACACTTTGCTAATGTAGAATCAAAAAAACTGGTATGATATGAATAATGATGTGTGTGGACAAATTGGCTCCAAGAGTTAATTACCTCTTCCTCATCCCTTATATCTATTAGTTCGATTTCCTCCAACTTTCTATCTTCAATTGCTCCCCACGCTTTTTTCATCATAGCTACTGCTTCAGCATCACTTTTCGGAGCACTATATCCAAATATAGTAACTATGTAAGCATGTTCTAAGGCATTACTTAGTGTTTTCCATGATTTTCTGATCGCAACATCACTGCTGTAATCTTTCTTTTTTATTGGGAATAATAGTTTCATAGGACTAAGTGGTTGACCACATTTACAAAACATTCCTACATTACCCATAATATTATCTTCTTCACAGAATCCAACAGCCACGTTTCCATGTAAAAAAGCAGCTTGTGGAATATTTTTTGTGTATTTCATTGCTCGTCCAATGGCCTGCACTAGAAGCGGATCCCAATTAAATGTTACTATCAAATCTTTTGAAGTTAAACTCATGACCAAAAAATCAAATACCGTTGGATTATCCGGAAGCTTGTAATCGCTCATAAACTCCCATATTCTTTTTTCCAACTCTTCTTTCACTTCCTTACAACTCGGCTCATCTTCACTACGTTCATCAAGCTCCATATAAATATCCTCAAGATTATCTGATGATGTTTGAATATCAACTCTAGATAATATATTTGATAACCCTAGTTTATTAATAAAACCACTCATTGCAGATATCTTCTTTCCGAATCTATCACCATTTGGAATAGCCGCACAGCTTGCACCAGCTCCGAGAATAACAACATGAGGTCTATTCTTCATATATAACTCATATTCTGCATATTCATTTCCCATTTATTTCACTCCAATCTCAATTCTCCATTCTTAATATAATGGGTAATACAGCGGAAAATATTAAGGACGACCGACTGAAATTATCCTAAGCTTATTGTTAAGCAAACATGATATATGTCTGATAAAACATCTCTTATGCCATACTGAATTACTCTTATTTCATGCATTTGAGAAGAGACTCCTGCGCAAATGCACTGAGCAATTTTGATCGTGTGGTGTTTTTAATTAAAGTGTTTGCCCTATTTGATTAAGCGTAAAATTCTCTGACTTGCGACAAATTATATACAGTTTATATGGCAACTTTATCTTTGTTCTGCTGAGCTTATATGATTCAATCATAATGTCTAACAATTCCTGCTGACTTAGCTGAACACCATCAAATCGCGTACGCCCTGATCCAAGAATAGGCATACATACACTTTTAGATCCATAGTACTTGTTAATATCTTTCCATAAGGTTTCAAGGCACATTAGATATTCGTCGTATGACATTTCTCCGAGCCCGTCATTATTGAGCTTTGCAAAAGGCATTAACAAATAGTCACCATTTGGCACAATACTGCCGGGTTTATAGCTATCTTGTTTTTGATATTCTGATTTTTTCTTAATTGGTTTAAGTCCACAGTCAGTTATCAATTTCTTAATGTTCAAATTCGGATTTGCTAACAAATATTGGCCGCATACAGAATCTGGCTTAATAGCTGATGGTGATTCACCGACTTTTGTGGTAAAGCATTCATCAAAGTTAATAATCTTCTTGCATTTTTTCTTTTTAAATAAATTACCATATTGTACAATTATAGTATAGTTTTTTCCTCGAAATCTTCTTCTTCTCCAAACGGATCTGATAAGCAATCCAAAAATGGTGCAAATAATAAATACCACTACAAAAATCAGCAAACGGCATATAAGAATATAATTTCCGTCTTCAATTTTTGAAACAGTATCTATTTCCGGCATTCCAGCTTTTAACTTCAAATATAAGCTTTCAGGCACCAATGAAATAATAGCAGATGTAATTGAAGATGCCGTGCCGCAACATGCAAGAAGTAATTTAAGCATTACAGCAACTCCTTCTTTAAGTAATCGTAATTTCCGTGAAGATAACCCAAACTGTCTTCAAGCCAGAATGGTCTGGCTTGATCAGCATATCCCTGCATGTATGAGGGCAACCAGCTTTCCCTTTTTATTTTTGCATTATAAAAGATTATGATTTGTTTGCCACGCTTAACGGCTTGCATGAATTCGTGTTGAAGATATGAGTATGAATTTATGCTTCCAATATCATCGCCAGCGGATGCTGTTGAAGTAACCTTGCATATTTTTGAGCCGTTCGTATTTTGCTTATATGGGGTGCAAGAATAACTCCACCAATCGCTTCCTTTTCGGCTACAACTACTACCAGCAGTTCGAGTGGCTGTTTTATCGCCTACTACAAAAATCACTGCCGAGGATGAATTTATTTGACGGTTGAACTCTTGCTTCAAATCGCATGGACGACAATCGGGGTTATTATTGGAAACGCTACCCGAAGCAACCTCAGCCATGTCGATGAATTCAAGTGAATAACGGTTATCTTTGGCGAATCTGTTTAATTCTTCAACAACATCTCGGTCACCGTGATCTTCTGAATAATCTGCACTAATATAAACTTGTTTCTTCATAGTTATTTCTCCTTTTCAACGTTTAATTCAATTTCGCATTATTGCTATTATTAGTAGTTAATTTTCTAATTTTTTCAGAATTTATTTTATATGATAATTCTACATCTATCCATATTTTACCACCTTGAGTGACAGAATTAAATACATATTTTCTGATTTGTAATAATAAGCACTTATAAAAAACGATAAAAAACGACTAAAATGTAAATCTAAAATGTAAAAAAGGCAGCTAATCTTATTACCATGCACACTGTATTAACTTTTATACTTTTTGGTTTTCTCATTACAAGGTCAGATACACTTCGATTTAGTCTTAGCCCCTATACACAAATTTTCCTTGACGTTTCATAATTCATTTAGTATTCTTCTCTTTCATTAAGTTATTTCTCGCTCAAGCAAAAAAATCCCCCTCAAATCACATGCACAAATTGCAAGTAATTATGAGGGGGACGTTATAAATTTAGTCTTATTTCATTATTTATTATATTTCAACATAATTTCGTATCAGCAATGTTACTGTCTCCACATGGGTAGAGTGGCTGAACTGATCCACAGCCCTTACTCTCTTAAGCTCATAATCCTTCTCACATAAGTATTTTAAGTCTCTTGCTAACGTTGCCGGATCACAGGAGACATAGACCACTCTCTTCGGGGCCATGGCTAAGATAGTATCAAGAAGGCTCTGGTCGCAGCCCTTTCTCGGAGGATCCACGACAATAACGTCCGCATAGATCTTCTCCTCTTTGTATTTCGCCGGTAGCACTTCTTCTGCTGCCCCAACAAAGAATTCTGTATTGGTGATGTTGTTGATCAGGGCATTCTTCTTCGCATCATCGATAGCCTGAGGAACAATCTCAACACCATATACCTTCTTCGCTCTCTGGGCTAAGAACAGCGAGATAGTCCCAATCCCGCAGTAGATGTCCCATACCGTCTCTTCTCCATGTAAATCAGCATATTCCAGAGCAATATCATAAAGCTTCTTCGTCTGAACGGGGTTCACCTGATAGAAGGACAGCGGACTGATTTGATATTTGATATCCCCGATATAATCGGTGATATATAGCTCTCCCCAGAGAGGAATAATCTTATCCCCTAATATGACATTGGTCTTCTCCTTGTTCACATTGAGGCAGATACTCTTCATGCCGTTGATCTTCTTAAGACTTTCCACCAGCTCTTCGCTATGTGGCAAATCCTTACCGTTGATCACTAAGCACACCATAATTTCTCCAGTCCGGTAACCTACCCTGGTCAGAATATGACGGATTAAGCCTTTATGAAGCTCTTCCTCATAAGGCTCCAGCTTATACTTCTCAATAAAGGAACGTACAATAGCAATAATATCTTCATTCACCTTCGCTCCGATAAAACAATGAGAGGTATCAATGATTGCGTGGGTTCTTCCGGCATAGAAACCGATGGCTATACTTCCATCCTTATTTCTTCCGACCGGGTACTGGGACTTGTTACGATAATAATACGGTTCCTCCATGCCACAGACAGGCTCCATTGGTATCTCAGTAAAGCCGCCGATTCGAGTGAGGCAATTGCGAACCTTATTCTCCTTATACTCCAGCTGCTTTGCATAATCCACATGCATCAGCTGACAGCCACCACAACGAGCTGCTATTGGACACCTTGGCTCAACTCGGTAAGCTGAAGCCTCCAGAAGCTTCACCAGTCTTGCGTAACCATAGGTCTTACCGGTCTTCGTCACCTGGACCAGCGCCACATCTCCCATGACTGTATCCTTGACAAACAATGTATAGCCCTCGTACCTACCGATTCCCTCACCCTCGGAACCGATATCTTCAATCCTAATTTCAACCTGATCATTCTTCTTTAACGCCGCCATAAAATACCACCATTCTATCTCAGAATAAGGATTGCCAACAAGCGTAACCGCTAATACTGACAACCCTCACCTTAATTTATCTTAATACTACTTATGAATATTACCTTAAAATACGCCCGGTCATTATTCCTTACTTTTTGTGCTGCGCATGATATTAGACTCGAAAAGTCTTTGATACCCCAACCATTCTGACTTGGGATCTCCTGACAGCAACATCTCTGTTACCGTCTGCATCTTCGCATCGGTATTATCTGCAAAATGCAATGCCATCGCTTCAGCCGTCGCAGGCTTCTTCGGCGAACCATATTCCAATTCCCCATGATGGGACAATATACAGTGAATTAACTCATTAGCAAGCTTTGTAGGAAACTTCGGAATCTTCTTAATACTGTTACTAACGATATTAGCCCCGATAAAGATATGCCCCAGCAGCTGTCCATCATCCGTATAATCATTCTCCGGGAACGAGGAGAGCTCCTCCATCTTACCGATATCATGGAATAAAGCTGCTGTAATCAGTAAATCCTTGTTGAGTATGGGGTAACTTGTGGTATAGTAATCACAAAGCTTTACCACACTTAAGGTATGCTCCAATAATCCACCAACAAAGCTGTGATGAACACTCTTGGCTGCGGAATGACATTTGAAATTCTTAACGAACGTTGCATTGTTAATAAAGAATTCCTCTGCCAACGCTTTTAGGTTCCCATCCTTAATTCCAAGAACATAGTCCTTGATCTCACGATACATTGTCTCTACATTTTTGGTTGTGACCGGAAAATAATCCTCGGGATAATACTCCCCTTCTCTACCTTTATATATTCTACTGACATTGAGCTGAAGTGCATCCTGGAAACTGGTTACTCTTGCATCAATATGTACGAAATCCATCGTTTCATACTGCTCTATTTCATTATTGAAGTCCCAGATCTTTGCATCAATGGTTCCTGTCTTATCCTGTAAAACCAAAGAAACATAGCTTTTCCCGCTTTTCCCGGTCAAAGTCTGTTTGGACTTACATAAATATATCTCATTTTTAATTAAATCGTTCTCTCTCAAATCCTGAATAAATTTCATACTACTTTACCTTTCTAATGTTGAACCCTACTTAACTTATTTACTTTTTGTGTTAGTTTTAAATTTGCTCCTATCGGCTACCAGCAGGTCTTTCATTCGTGAAGTTCCTACTGAAATTCTTTCCAAGGATTATATTTAAAAATCCATATTACACAATAATTTAATTATACCCTACTCACAAGGATATATAAAGCACTAATTCAAAATAACAAATTAGTAACCATTGGAGGAAAAGCACGCTTCGCGATCTTTCTATTGTTCACATTGCTCACACTTGCTTACGCGGAAATCAAAAGGAATGCCGTAGGATATCTACTGGCATTCCTTGTAAGTATCTTAATTTTCCTTCACACTCAGAGTTAACTTGATATCCATCTCACGCTGGGTCGAACCTGTCGTTCGTAAAATCTTAATCTGAACCTCATCCTCCGGAACGTAGGTACTGATAAAATTAAAGAAACTATTCGTATTAACCACCGTATTATCATCTATCTGAAGTATAATATCTCCATTCAGAATTCCCGCTTCAAAAGCCGGTGAATCTTCTATTACTTCATTGACATAGATACCATTACCAACCTTATATTCTTGTTTTGCAACCTCAGGCATGTCAAGAGTCTTCACTCCGACATAATTACGTGGAATCTTATTCACCATGTTCCCCAGTATTAGTCTGATCTTGCTAATCCCGATCGCGGTACTAAGCCCCTCGTTCTGCTCGTCCTTCAAGGTTCTGGTAATCAAGCCAATCACCTCACCCTTCATATTAACGATAACACCGTCACTGTTGGGATTATCCGTAATATCTGTATTGAATAGATCCAGCTTATTATCTGTAATATACGCATAACTGTTTCTGCCTGAGATCATTCCGACTTCCATTGAACCGGTATGTCCATTCGGACTGCCTAAGGCGAGAATCGGACTGCCGATCGATAATGTATAGGACTCACCTAACTTAGCAACCTGGAGGCTTCCCAAGTAAGTAGCCGGTATACTTTCCAATGGGACAGCCAACATAGCTAGATTAAGCTCTTTCTCATAATCCTGAATCACGGCCTCCACGGTAAAGTTGTCCGAAAATTGAATCTTTATCGCATCCGAATCCTTAATTCGGTCATAACTTACTAATATTAACAGATTAATACCATTATTATGAAAAATCAGACCAGAGGTCTCCTGAACCAGCTCAACATTCGTTCCGAACCATACATCCGTCTCATCGTTAATACTCACGACCGTAACCAAAGACTTCTCGACCTCTATAGACAACTTACGAAGTTCGTCATAAATACTTCTGTAATCGTCAATATCTGCATCAATCGGAGGACGCTCGATAATGACAGTATCCGGTTCCTGGCCCTCATTACTGCTTTCTATGACCTTATCCTCATTCGGAACCTCAGTCTGCTTATCTTCGTTCTTCTCAGCCTCCGCTTTTACCACCACTTCATTCGGGTATTCCGTAGGAAATGCCGTAGGAACCTTAGTCTCCTTATCATTATGTAACAGCTCATAAAGCCTCGGTTCCGTTAAAACAAAGGTAACAGCAGCAACTACACCAAATATAATAGCCAAGCATATTGTCATAAGCAATGGCATAACTCTCTTCTTAAACTTTTTACGTTTCTTCTCTATTACCTGTTCTTTGATAAATTCAAAATCTTTCTTATCGTTATCAGACATCCTTATTCTCCTTCAAGAGACAAATTACAATTAGGATTCTAGTAATACATATGTCCTATTTTAACAGTGACTTATGAACATAATATGAATTATTTGTAAACAAAGCTTCTATAATCATTACATCAAATGGAAATAAAATCATAATATTAATATAATAGTATAAATAATTGGTAAAATCAAGAATTGACACATAAATTCACTTAATTTCTTGTTTTAAATATTTACAACATAAGGTAAAATAGATATAGTATCCTTAGATATCGATAAATAGACTGCAACTTGAGATGCAGCGTAAAGAAAGGCTAGAAAGCATTATGAACGATAAAGCATTGAGAACATTGGAATACAACAAAATTATTGATAAATTGTGCTCCCTCGCGGGAACCGGTTATGGTAAGGAGCTATGTGCCCATCTGCTCCCCGGGTCCGACCTGATAGGGATTCAAAAGCTTCAACAGCAGACCACGGACGCCTTATCCCGTTTGTTAAGAAAGGGCAGTGTGTCCTTTAGTGGGATACATGATATCCGCCCTTCCGTAATGCGCTTGAAAATCGGCTCTTCTCTGAGTGCAACTGAGCTTCTGCATATCAGCTCTGATCTGGACGCGACTCTACGATTGAAGGCATATGGCGGTTATACCGGTAAGGACAGCGAGAACCTAACCGAAGACTCCTTAACTGAGTTTTTCTCCGGTTTGGAGCCTCTTACCCCTCTGAATAATGAGATTAAGCGCTGTATTATTTCAGAGGAAGAGATAGCCGATGATGCCAGCCCAGCCTTAAAAAGCGTACGCCGTGCAATCAAGAATGCCAATGATAAGATACACAGTGAATTAGGCTCCATCTTGAATTCCTCCAGAACCCTGCTACAGGAAAATATCATCACGATGCGTAATGGCAGATACTGCCTCCCCGTCCGCTCTGAATATAAGAACCAGTTTCAGGGAATGGTTCACGATCAGTCCTCCACCGGCTCTACCCTATTCATCGAGCCCATTGCAATTGTTCGACTGAATAATGAGCTGAAGGAATTGGCTATCAAGGAACAGGAGGAAATAGAGAAGGTACTTGCAGAATTGAGTAATCAAGCGGCTGAATACAGCGAAAGCCTGGAGTATAATTTCCTTACACTCTCCGAGCTGGACTTCATCTTCGCTAGAGCTTCCTTATCCAAGCAGATGAAGGGCTCCCAGCCAAGCTTCAACAAGGAAGGCAGGCTGAATATTAAGAAGGGCCGTCATCCGCTGATCGATCCAAAGAAGGTGGTCCCGATTGATATCATGATGGGCAAAGACTTCACCATGTTGATTATTACCGGTCCAAATACCGGAGGTAAGACTGTTACGCTAAAGACAGTAGGCCTACTTACACTGATGGGACAGGCTGGTCTTCATATCCCCGCATTTGACGGCTCCGAATTGGCCGTATTCGAGGAAGTATACGCAGACATCGGTGACGAGCAGAGCATTGAGCAAAGTCTGTCAACCTTCTCCTCTCATATGACTAATATCGTAAAGATTTTAGAGAAAGCGGATATTAACTCCCTCGTACTATTCGATGAATTAGGTGCTGGTACTGATCCCACCGAAGGTGCGGCTCTAGCCATGTCAATTCTCTCCTCCCTTCACAGAAGAAGCATAAGGGCTATGGCAACCACACACTACAGTGAATTAAAGATTTATGCTTTATCCACCGAAGGTGTGTCCAATGCCAGCTGTGAGTTCGATGTAGAGACCCTTCGCCCTACCTACCGGCTTCTAATCGGTATCCCAGGTAAGAGCAACGCCTTTGCCATCTCCTCCAAGCTGGGTCTGCCGGATTATATCATTGAGGACGCCAAGGAACGAATCGGACATCAGGAGAAGAGCTTCGAAGACCTGATCAGTGACTTGGAGGAAAACCGTGTCACTATCGAGAAGGAACAGAACGAGATAGCGAAATACAAGCAGGAAATCGAGCAATTAAAGAGAAGCCTGGCCAAGAAGACAGAATCCCTGGAAGCTAACCGCGAGCGTCTATTAAAAGAAGCCAAGGAACAGGCTGCAATCGTACTTCAAGAGGCAAAGGAATTCGCCGACCAGAGCATCCGTCGATATAATAAATGGCTTCAAGAGGGCGGAGACATTAAGGAAATGGAGAATGAGCGCAATTCCTTAAGAGAACGCCTAAGTGATAGCGAGAGTAAGCTTATGAAAGAAAAAAAGAAAAATGCCAAGGCTCCCTCTGCAAAGAGCATTAAAGTAGGGGACTCTGTCAACGTCCTCAGCTTAAATCTTAAGGGTACCGTAAGCACTCTTCCCAATGCCAAGGGTGATCTCTATGTACAGATGGGAATACTTCGTTCCCTTGTGAATATTAAGGATATCGAACTACTGGATGAAGAAGTAATCACGGCTCCCGGCTATAACAAGACCCAGAGCGGAAAGATTAAGATGTCTAAATCTGCATCCATTCATCCCGACATCAATCTGATCGGCAAGACGGTAGACGAAGCACTGTCGGATTTGGAAAAATATCTGGACGATGCTTACCTTGCACATCTTCCTCAAGTAACCGTAATTCATGGACGCGGAACAGGTGCATTAAGAAATGCCATCCATGCCCGTCTCAAGAAGTTAAGCTATGTGAAATCCTTCCGGTTAGGTGCTTTCGGAGAAGGTGACCAGGGTGTAACCATTGTCGAATTCAAGTAGGAGTCTTACTATAACTTAAGTAACATTTATTAATCCACATAACCGGCTTGATTAAGCCATTTCTATAAACGGAACTGAAAGGAGTTTACCATGATAGCCAAACAAAAAATACTGATCGTTGATGACGATGTCAACATAGCGGAGCTGATTTCCTTATATCTGACCAAGGAGTGCTTTGATACCCTGATTGTAAATGATGGGGAGGCTGCCATCAGCGAATTTATCTCCTACCAGCCCAACCTAGTACTTCTTGACCTGATGCTTCCCGGTATTGACGGTTATGAAGTATGCCGTGAGATACGCAAGACCTCAAAGGTTCCAATCATAATGCTTTCTGCCAAGGGTGAAATCTTTGATAAGGTACTAGGCTTAGAGCTGGGTGCCGATGATTATGTTATAAAGCCTTTTGATTCCAAGGAATTAGTAGCAAGGGTAAGGGCCGTCCTCAGACGGTTTCAGCCCGGCAAGGAAGATGACAGGGAGGATTCTGCAGCCCCTGTTCCCACCGGTGATTATGTGGCGTATACTGATTTGGTCATTAACCTTAGTAATTATTCAGTCCAATATCTTGGTGAGAATATCGAAATGCCGCCAAAGGAACTGGAGCTATTGTACTTCTTAGCCTCCCATCCAAACCAAGTTTTTACAAGAGAACAGCTTCTGGATCATATCTGGGGCTATGAATATTATGGTGACACCCGAACCGTGGACGTCCACATCAAACGATTACGCGAGAAGATTAAGGATCACAACGATTGGAGTCTTGGTACTGTATGGGGCATCGGTTATAAATTTGAGATAAAAAATGTAAAGAAATAAACGAAAGGTAGGTACATGCCATGAAGAAGACCATATGGTCAAGATTAATCGTCTGTTTTCTCCTTGCCGGTGTTATGGTTTTTCTGTTATTAAATACATATGGCATGCAGCTATTGGAACGTCGTCTCAAGGACGATAAGAAGGGTCAGCTGCTGGATGAGGCTAAGCTGATTGCCTCGGAGTACATCTCCAATTTTTATGATGACAAGATGTCCCTTGATAATCTAACGATTCAGCTAAAATCCATTGATACTTTCTTGGGTATACGTGTATGGATTGTAAGTAACGACGGTGTGGTTATAGCAGATTCCTCCTATAGCAGAAATGCAAAGGGTAAGACCGTCTATGATATTAACCCATCCTTGCTTGATAATACCTTTACTGAAAATGTGTATCAAGAGGATGTCTTCTTTCATCCCATGCTCAGCCTGACCTATCCGATTAATTATAACTTTCGCTCAAGAGGCTATATACTACTTCATACCTCCGAACAAGAGATTATCGATGCTACGAATTATTACCTAGATGTCATCAATATCTGCTTCCTGGTGTTCCTGCCGATGCTCTTTCTGCTCTTTGTGTATATCTATTATATAACGGCGGTCCCACTCAAGAATCTGATGAAAGCGGCAAAGGAATACTCCTCAGGTAATTATAATTATGCACTAATCCTTAAGGGTCTGAGCGAATATCGTGACCTCGGTGCTGCCGTTTCCTACATGGCTGATGAACTTAGTAAACTGGATGATTATCAGAAGAAATTCGTGGCAAATATCTCCCATGATTTCCGTTCACCTCTTACCTCCATCAAGGGTTATGCCGCTGCCATACTAGACGGCACTATCCCCCATGAGATGCAGGATAAATATCTGAATATCATCTTATTCGAGACAGAACGACTCACAAAGCTGACAACCGGATTATTAGAGTTAAATAGCTTTGAGAATAATGGAACCTTCCTTGACATAACAACCTTTGATATCAATCATATCATTAAAAAGACCGCAGAAGCCTTTGAGGGTGCCTGCCGAGAGAAGAAGATTACTTTGAATCTTGTCTTCTCTGCTAAGCAGGAACTGGTTGAAGCAGATATGGGTAAAATCCAACAGGTACTCTATAACCTGATGGACAACGCCATCAAATTCAGTCATGCCAACAGCAAAATCAAGGTTAGTTCGGAAGAGAAGGGTGAGAAGGTATTCGTATCTGTAAAGGATTACGGTATCGGTATCCCAAAGGATTCCATCAAAAAGATCTGGGAGCGCTTCTACAAGACTGACGTCTCACGAGGAAAAGACAAGAAAGGCACCGGCTTAGGACTATCCATCACCAGAGAAATCATCCAGGCCCATAACGAGAACATCAATGTCATCAGCACTGAGGGTGTTGGCACCGAATTCATCTTCTCTCTGACCAAAGCCTCAGAATAAGGACTAAGAATAAACATCATATTAAGCTTTGAAATATGGTCATGCATATGGCGAATCTATTAAGAAGCAGCAGTGCCATCGCTCAAGAAGCTTACAACAATCCTCATTTTTTTCATAATATACTCTGTATAAAGAATATAACCTATAATAGGATATCGTAGTTTATGTATGAAAGGAAGGACTAGTATGAAAGAAAAGCTTTTAATCAAGAGCAGAGCTATTTATTTTCTTATAATCTGTATCTTATTAATTACAATTACCGGATGCAGCGATAACAAGAGAGAGGATGTCGTTTCATATGTACTTAAGCAAATCTATCAGGCGCCGGATTCTGAATTAATCACTTTGTCAGAGAAAATGACGGATGATATTGAAAAAGCCGCAATGGATCAATCAGACATCGCTTTGGAAGACAGTGAATTTTTCAAGTATCTTGCAAAAAGGTATGAAGATTATATCACTCCAGAATGCTATGAGAAATTGATTAGCCAACGGATCCCTTACAAATATCACGAGTCTATGGCGGAATTGGGATACACTATGGAGGTCGCAAGCATAGATATTGATAAAAATAGTAGTTCAGCTAATATCTATGATTTTACTGTTGATCTTAGTTTTGGTCCGGCGGAAAATGAAGAAAAGAATATAAAAATTGTGGGCTCTGCTCAATTCGAGAAGAAAGGCAATCGTATTAACTTCCTGCGCCTAATTGATGAGGATTTGCAGAAAGAGTTAGAAGAACAATAGAAAGTACGCTTAGCGAACTTTCTATTGTCATGAATTAAAGCTTCGTAAAGTAGACCGTCAGGCTACTATATGATATACCTTTTCACTTGCATATTTTGATTTTCAGGGCTTAGCCGTTCTGTTCGGACGGAGCGGCTGTACATGTACCTATGAATTTATCTTATCAAGGAGGAGAATGACATGGAGGCAGTGATTGGCGGCATTATATTGGGATTACTCATAATCGCAATACTGGAGATATGCCGATATTGGAGATTAATCGGCCGCTCCTCAAGAGAAATCCAGGAGCTTAAAAAAAGAGTTGAAACGTTAGAAGAGAAACTCGAAAACCTAACTATCAAATAACCCCATTTCTCAGAATACATCATACTTATTCTAAAAAGATGATTTGAACAATATCCCAAATAATAGCTAAATTTTCTTCCATCTGAGATACCATTCAAATCATCTTTATACATTTCTTATTAATCATCTTTTTATTAATCTTTTTAATCATCTTTTATATCATCCCTTTTATATCATGCTTTTACATCGTCTTTTACATCATCTTTTACATTGTCTTTTATACTGTCTTTTACATTGTCTTTTACATCGTCTTCCAGAATCAGCTTTTTCTTTCTCTCTCTCGGTACATGGAAGCCAGCAAACCGACCTTAGGCATAAGAAGCGGTGGGCTTTTAATAAATTGGGCTGAAATAATGCCGCGGCCATAACGTATATAAAGATAACAGGGTGCAGATGTTGGGGTGTTTGGCAAACCTTATACGATAATCGCAATTGTACTTAACAGATGACTATCTGTATTATAAATGAGCTCAACATAAAGGAAAATCCGCCATGGAGGGCGGATTTAGGTGCGATGGACAAGGAGGTCCATTCGCTCCGGCCTGTAGCCTTATTATACATTAAACTCATTTATAATACTGGTAATCATCTGTTTAGTACAATCGATTATCCGTATCGGTTTGACTAACATTCCAACATCTATACCCTGTAATCTTTCATTCACATCAATCAGCATCAGCCCACGCATCCTCAGCCCTAGGCTTCGTCCCAGCTGTGTCGGTGAAGCTGACCTTCCATGCGCATTCCTTCAAAGTTATTCTGTCTCATTGCCTCATAAAGGATAATCGCTACAGAATTACCAAGATTAAGAGAGCGAATATCACCGACCATCGGAATTCGGATGGTATTGCGTTTATTAGCCAGCAACAGCTCCTCCGGAATACCCGCACTTTCCTTGCCAAACATAATAAAGCAGTCCGGATCATACTGTACCTGGGTATAGGAGTGCTGAGCCTTCGTGCTAGCCATAAAAACCTTCGCATTCGAATTCTTATCCAGGAAGTCCTGATAATTTTTATATACGGTAACATCGAGATCCTTCCAGTAATCAAGTCCTGCACGTCTGATTTCCTTCTCATCCAAACGAAAGCCAAGAGGCTCAATCAGGTGTAGCCTGGTTCCGGTAGCCACGCAGGTTCTGCCGATATTCCCGGTATTAGCAGGAATCTCAGGCTCCAATAATACAATATTCATGCCTAATACCTCATTTCTAGCAAATACAATCAATTTTACACAAAGAAAAAAGGTGAACTAATCACCTTTAATCGCGATATGTATTTCAATCATCTTATCTCCATCATATTCAAGCGGAACACAGATATTATGTGCATAAGTTGCACTGAATGTCATAGTGCCGTTGCCAACAGTGGGTGGTGTAATATCAATCGCGATACCTTTCGTTGAAAAAATAGTAGCTGTATTACCCATTATCATATTACCAAGCTCACTAATCGCGCTCTTTGCCAGTTCATCCATCTCGGTAATAGGCATCATAATCATCTTTGAAGCAATATCACAGGCTATAGAATTCTCAAATGCTATCATTGCCTGTCCTCTCATTTCACCTGTGAATCCAATCAAAATAAGCAGAGTATTGTCAAAGAAGGCTGGATTCTTAATGTAGGGCCTACCGACCTTAGCATCAACATAGCACATTTCCTTGAGAATCTTCGTCGATGCCATTAAGAATGGATTAATGTGGTCAGCGTTTACGTTGGCCATTCGATCACCTCCTTAGTATCTTAATTTTATTGTAACACAGTTTATATAGATTTTTCAACAGGCTACAACAATAATTTCTATATTCTGTGTCTTCTTACGAAATTCTCCATTCTTTCGAGGGCAATTTTTAAACTGTCTATGGAATATGCATAAGATATTCGTAAGTATCCTTCACCACAATTGCCAAAGGCAGTTCCAGGAACAACTGCTACCTTTTCTTCCTGTAGAAGCTTTGTTGCAAACTCTTCCGAAGTCATACCGAGACTTTTAATACAGGGAAATACATAAAAGGCTCCAAAAGGTTCAAAACAATCTAAGCCCATATTGCGTAGGGCATGAACTACGAATCTACGGCGTTTATCGTAAGCATCCCTCATCATCTCCACATCGGCATCACCGTTTTTAACCGCTTCAATTCCTGCATACTGACTGGTAGTCGGTGCGCACATAATGGCAAACTGATGTATCTTAATCATCTGTTCCAAAATCATAGCCGGTCCAGCAGCATAACCAAGTCTCCAGCCTGTCATTGCATAGGATTTAGAAAAGCCGTTAATTACTATCGTCCTTTCCTTCATACCAGGGAAAGAAGCGATTGATATGTGCTTTCTGTCGTAGGTCAGCTCAGAGTATATCTCATCAGAGATTACAATCAGATCCTTTTCGATAATAACATCCACAATCTGGGCTAAATCCTGCTTATCCATAATAGCTCCGGTCGGATTATTGGGAAATGCCAGAATCAGAATCTTTGTCTTATCAGAAATGGAATCTAATAATTCCTGCCTGGTAAGCTTAAAATCATTCTCACCCTTAAGCTCAATTACGACCGGTACACCACCGGCAAGGATCGTACAAGGATGGTAAGAGACATAGCAAGGCTGAGGTATTAAAACCTCATCTCCAGGCTCCAGCATAGCACGGAGAGCAATGTCTATTGCCTCACTGCCACCTACAGTAACCATTACCTCTTTATTGAAATCATAGCTTAGATCAAATCTTCTATTCAAATAATTACAGATTTCAACTTTTAGTTCCTTCAAGCCTGCATTGGAGGTGTAGAAAGTTCGACCCTTCTCAAGAGAATAAATTCCCTCCTCACGGATATGCCAAGGGGTATCAAAATCAGGTTCGCCAACGCCAAGGGAGATAGCATCCTTCATCTCGCTCACAATATCAAAGAACTTCCGGATACCGGAAGGAGAGATATTCACAACTGCTTTCGATAATGGATTTCTCAAGGTATAATCAACATCCTTTCATCGTGCTTGGTTTGTACGAGTGGCAGACCATGCTCCTTATACTTCTTTAATACGAAATGTGTTGCAGTACTTAAGATTGCATCCATTGGAGCAAGCTTCTCTGACACAAAATTAGCTACCTCTCTCATCGTCTTACCCTCAATGATTACCGTCAAATCAAAGCCCCCGCTCATCAGATATACGGATTGTACCTCGCTAAACTGATAAATGCGCTCTGCTATCTTATCAAAGCCAAGTCCACGCTGAGGAGTCACCTTTACTTCGATTAATGCGGTTACTCGCTCACATTGAACCTTATCCCAATTAATCAGAGTCGGATAACCACAGATGATCGTCTCATCCTCCAGCTCCTTAATAATACTGATAACCTCTTCTTCGGTTGTTCCCAACATAATCGCCAGATCTGCAGCCGATAACTTGCTATTCTTATCAATTGCGGTTAAGATCTTCTCTCTCATATCGAAACCCTCTCTTTTCCCTAAAAATCTATTTGCTTATCATTCGATGAGGGGACCATTTCAAAAAGACAAGAGCAAACATTTCTATCCATATAGCATTATAATCGTAAAGGGTGTAATTTATTGTACGATAATGGCTGACAAACAGGTAGCTCTACTACGATTACATCACTTTATATAGCTCATCACTTTTCGGAGGCTCTAAGAAACGTTTTTCATCCTCATTAATAATCACGCGGTCATTTCCCTCCGTGATACGTCCGATTACCGCGGCAGCTATGCCACCCTCCTTCAGACGGTCCACGAGATAGTTTGCCTGATCCGTAACAATCAGCATACACCCACTAGAAATAAGCATGTATGGATTGACATCGTAAAACTCACAAATTTCTACTGTTTCCTGCTTTAGAAGGATCTTCTTTAGATCAACTTCCAAACCGACCTTAGAAGCAGCACCAATTTCCCACAAAGCACCAAAGATACCACCTTCGGTGACATCATGCATAGAGGTTACTTTGCACTCTCGTGCTATTCTTGCTTCCGGCACGACAGAGATAAAATCGATCAACTTCTTCGCTCCATCTAAGAAGCTTTGATTGTATTTTGTCCTTAACTCTGCTTCCTTAGATGCTGCGATAATTGCTGTTCCTTCCAAACCGGCCCATTTCGTCATAACAATTTCCTGACCGGGCTTTGCTCCAGCTGTCTTAATCAGTTCGCTACGTTTCATCTTACCAACACCGGTAACGGTAACGATCGGTTGATGTACCGCCTTTGTTATCTCAGTGTGTCCACCGATAATTTCTATATTCAACTGTCGACAGGCCGCTTCCATATCCTGCATCGCAGTTCGTAGCTGTACTTCTTCGGTTTTATCGGGTAACAATATCGTAAGCATTATACCAATTACCTCGGCCCCGTTGGAGGCGATATCATTCGCTGTTATATGAACCGCTAAGGTACCAATGTCTTTCACTGTCCCAGTAATCGGATCCGTTGACAGCACCAGTACTTCATCCTCTTCTATGGCTAAAACACTACAATCCTCACCAATCGCAGGACCAACCAATACTTCCTCACGTCTATGTCCGATTTGATTAAGAACAGACCTTTTCAGAACTGCTTCCGATACTTTCCCTAGGTTCATATTTATAACCATGCCTTTCTTAATAGCTTATCATGCTAGTCCTCATATCCCTCATCCCAGTCATTCCAGATATCTGCCTGAATCTGATCTTCCGGATTGGTATTGTTGTCTGGTTTAGTGGGTTGGACATCAGTCGGGGTATCAGCCTGATTCTGCTTCTCCTCTTTCTTATCCGTATCCTTCGGTTTATCCTTATCCTCTGGATCCTTCTCGACCTTTTTGGTTCCTATGGTAACATACTTAGGAGCTGCAGCATAATTACTCTTATTTACCAGGGTTCTGCTAACCTCAACCCCATTCTCTTTCACAACCTTATATAACTCCGCCTTGTAACCGGTATGAGCTGACTGAGTTACCTTCCGATATGTTTCCGGCTGTGTCGGATCCTTCGTGATAACATCTGCAGGCGGCTTCGTCTCTGAAAGCACTACTGTCACATACTCAACCTCGCGCTTCTTGGTATCTCTGGTCTCTTTACCCCATATCTTAAAGGTAATTGTTCTTCCCTTAGTAGTCGCTTCAATTAGGATGGGAACGTCCGTATTATTCTTAAATTTGAAATCCTTATAGGTTCCGGCAATCGCTGCATCCCTGGATAAATCAACATAACTGATTGTCATGGAATGAGGCTGACGCTCAACTACTTCAAGCTCTGCCTTGAGTATCGCATTATATAAGGTTGTTGTAACCTGGCATGCTCCTCCACCTACACTATCAATAACCTTACCCTGCAAATACGCGCCTGCAACAAAGTAGCCATTAGCTTCGGTGAAGGGGGTAAGATATTCGTATGAAGAGAATATATCACCTGGATATAATACTGCATTATTAATCAATCTGGCGCCGTTTGCAAGGTTCGCCGCTCTGCCTTCTGCAGAATCAGCATAATGCGTAGTATAGGTTCCAATAACCGTATTACATTGTTCTACAACATCCTTTGTATAAATCGGCAGGTCATCTTCTATCACTGCATCTACAACGATATCCTGACGATTCCAACCATCTATTGCAGTAGCCACTACCTGTACCGTAGCATCAACATTGACCTTCTTTCCAACAACATGGTCACCGTAGATGAACTCACCGTTTTTTCTTTTAATTGTTGCATTGACAGGCTCTATGTTATAAGCACTAACATCCTTTTCCACAATATCCTTGATTTTAGTCTCATCATAAGTAAAGGATAACGGATAGATAATACTACCCTGCTCTATATCCTTCATATCCTTATAGCGCTTCACTAGATTCCCGCTCTTTCCAAGAGATAAGGCTGTCTGAATATTCTCGTTATCCTCCATCTGATAACCCAAGTCACCCATGGTAGCATAGACAATCTCATTGCCTACCATTATCGCAACTCCTTTATTCTTTAAACCATCAACAAAGTTCTCAACTGCTTCCTCTGCCTGTTTCTTCGTCATACCGCTAACATCAACTTCATCTATGAATACACCTTTTACTATTGTATTATCTTTCTCTTCAGCAGACACATGTACGGTATTTACAGTAAGTATAAAGGTGAAAAATAGTAAAGAAATTGCGGATAATATAATATTTTTTCTACCCATATTCATCCTCACTTTCTACTGGCTTATATTATTAATTCTGTAACAAAATGCTGTGTTTTTCTGACTTCTCCTATTTTAACATAAACCGGAGATTATTCAAGTCATTCTTTCGTTCGTTGACATTTACGCAACAATTATGTATATTTAATACTACATACATGTCAACTGAAACGGGTTGCTCAGACCATATTTGAATAACTCCACTTATTGTATAACGCTGAGAATCGTAGGAACGACCATTGATAGAACCAGTATGATTATTATAATGGTTGAGATTATTTTTCTTGATTTTTTATTATAGAAATTCATTAATTTCACCTCTTTTATATTATTTTTATTCGAAAGGTTGTGAACACTCATGGGAATCCCTGTAGCGTCCATACTTATACTTATTTTTATACTTTGGCTGCAATACGAGATAAGAAAGGACGGAAAAGTATCAAAAAAGTCACTAGATCTTTTCTGGTTGAAGGAGAAGGACTCCAACTTAGTCCGTCGTAAGGATATCTCACAGCTTGAATATCTGTCGATTACCCTGGAGCATCTTCCGATGGAGGACCACGCGGATGATACAATTAATTCTTATCGTGATACCATCAAAAAATATGCCGAGCGTAAAATGATTAACCTGTCAGGCAAAACCAATACCGAGCTAAAATTCGAATACGGTGTTGCCAATCTCAACCTTCTGTCTTCTTATGATAATAACTATACCGCCTTCGTAAGTATGCTTCAAAAATGGGCGGTACGACTTAAGGAACACGGCTATACCAGTGACGCCCAGGCTGTCCTTGAATTCAGTGTCTTTTCCTGTCTTACCGATGTTACCAATGCTTATCGGATGCTGAATGAAATATATCATAACCAAAACACCCCTGAAAAAACCGATGCTCTCATCGAAATCATTGATAAAACAAAGATTAAGGATAAGGATAAGCTGATTGAGGAACTAAAATCAATATCTCTCAGATACAGGTAGCTTATCCGTATTCATAAATGTAATTTTTATTTTATGATATTTTATAGAATCAAGCAAGATTTTTTTAATTCATGCGGAATTCATCCTAGCGAAGCTGACGGCTTTTGCCTCGATTATCAGCATTTTTTTCTTTAACATAAATGCACTCTTCCTTAAGAAAGCATTCCTCACATTTCGGTTTTCTAGCTGTGCAGATGGTCCTTCCCAAGGTAATAATTTGTATATTGTAGGCTATCCATTGTTCCTTAGGTAAACGCTTCATTAAATCAAATTCAATTTTCACCGGATCTTCTTCTTTCGTAAAGCCCAGACGATTGGAAATACGTTTTACATGGGTATCCACTACAATACTAGGCTCATGAAATATATTGCCGCGAATTACATTCGCTGTCTTTCTACCAACTCCGGCCAGATTTGTCAAAGCATCGATGTCACTGGGAACCTCTCCGTTATATTTCTCTACCAGCGCTTTCGCACAGGCAATAATATTTTTTGCTTTATTCTTATAGAAGCCGGTGGAATGAATATCCTTTTCCAATTCCTCCTGTCTCGCTTCTGCTAATGCCTGTACACTCGGATATTTCTTAAATAAATCCTTTGTTACAATATTGACTCGGTCATCGGTGCATTGAGCACTTAGGATCGTAGCAATCAGTAGCTGCCAAGGTGTCTCATGATTTAGAAAAATCTTATGCTCCGTAGTATATTCTCGGTTGAGTGCCGCAATAATGCGCTCCATTCTCTCCCGTTCTTTTTTTGATATTCTTTGGTTGGACAAATCTGTGCCTCCTTTCTAACGATAATGTCATATTTTTATTATTTCGGCTGATTTTGTAATGGGATCTCTGTCACTATAATTAAACAAAATCGTAGAGTCACATTTCACTGCTTTCCCCTGCTCTATTGCAGCCTCAATATCATAGGTAAAGTCCTCAATATGAATTACTTTATGTATCTTACGATACATATCATAGAGCTCCTTGTAATTCTTCTGAGTGCGTTCTGCTGCAAATTTCGGTCTACTTTTTATGTCCTCTCGCAGGAACAAATCCATCAGAAGTATTTCTTTAAACAACTCCAGACTCATCTGCTTATACTCATTCGACCCCTGTATTCCGGGAAGAACCTGCTCACGAAAGAAGTCCATCAGTAGATCATATCTCTTTATTCTACTGTGAGCCTGCATCTCCATATGCTTAGTCTCATAATAGGTATAGAGTTCCTCATAAAACTTCATGGGGGATGGGTAAAAATGCTTCAGATAACCCACAGCACTGGTGAACTGTCCGCTGTTATAATATATCTCAACCATTTCGCAGATGCCCTTTAGCTTAAGCAGCTCCTCATAAGACAAATGCTTTGTATATAACACTTCATAGGGTGGATTGTCCCGGTATATGATGCCGTAAGCCCTGGCATCCTCCTCCATAGGTGAACCCTTTAGCACCTTTAGAAATCCCAGCTGCAGCTGATCCGGCTTCATCTCATATACCTCCAGGAAGGAGTGTTCAAAGGCATGATAATCCTCAAGCGGAAGCCCCGCAATCAGGTCTAGATGCTGATGTATATTCCTGCCCGATTTTATTTTGTCCACATTAACCCGAAGGCGTTTAAGATCCGTTTTACGATGAATGACTTCTACCGTATCCGGATTGGTAGACTGTACCCCAATCTCAAATTGTACTTGTGCAGGTCGAAGTGTTGCAAGAAACGCAATCTCATCCTCTTCCAGTAGATCCGCCGCAATCTCAAAATGGAAATTAGTGATCCCATTGTCGTGTTCCTTGATATAACGCCAAATCTCCATTGCATGTACCTTGTTACAATTAAAAGTTCGGTCCACGAACTTTATCTGGGGAACTTGTCTGTCCAATAAAAATTGTAATTCCTGCTTAACCAGCTCTGTATCCCGGAATCGGATTCGCTTATCCACAGACGACAGACAGTAGCTACAGGAGAACGGGCATCCCCGACTGCTTTCATAATAGATGATCCTGTTATTAAATGACTCCAGCTCTTCATAAGGAAAAGGGATATCACTTAGGGATAACAATTCACGAGGTCTTGTTACCCTCATTTGATCTCCTTCACGATAAGCAATTCCGGCAATCTCTTCTAGATATCGCTCTCCTTCTACGGTATAATACTGGGTCAGCTCCAGGAAGGTTTGTTCCCCTTCACCAATCATTATTCCCGTTAATTCAGGGTTTTTCTTCAGGCACTCAGTGGCGTCATAGGACACTTCGGGACCACCCAACCATATCTTAGCCGTTGGGTGTACCTTATTAAGCTCCTGAGTAAGTCTCAACACAATCTCGATATTCCATATATAGCAGGAAAAAGCGATCACATCGGCCTTTTCCTTATAAATTCCTCGAAGGATATCCTCCTCAGAATGATTAATTGTATATTCTGCCAGCGAAACCGAATCACCGACCCCTTGTTTCCTTGCATAAGCCCGAAGACTATGAACAGCAAGATTGGAATGAATATATTTTGCATTGATTGCAACCAGCAACAGCTTCATAAATAATCTCCTTTTCCTCAGCCTTCTCACGAACCAATTTTAACATAAGTATTACCCTCATAGCTACTTAATTTAGAAAAATTTTAGATTTTTAATTGAATTTAATTTAATTGCACTAATCTGTTTTTTCTTATCATAGCTTATCCTTAATTCAAGGCTTTTTAACACTTCCTGTCATTGCATAAGAATGCATAATCCACGATACAATATTAATATTACCGTTTCTCCGCTGTCTAGACAGATTCGACATGATATGATATAGTGAAATTTAATCGAAATGGATTCAGGAGGTTACTATGTTAACGTTTGACCCAATTACTGCTGATAATATTTGTAAAACAGCAGAATATTTTAAATATAAAATCAGTCGTACCAGTGATTACACTCTTGGGGCGATGTATATGTGGAGGGATTTCTATCAGACCAGCTTCACAATTTATGATGATATGATTTTATATAAAGTAAAGTTTTTAGACCATATCTCATTTACCTTTCCGGTAGGCGGAGGATCTCTGCCAAAAGCGATGGAAGAAATCAAAGAGTACTGCAAGGCAAATGATATTCCTATGTGGTTTTGTACCGTTCCGGATGAAGCCGTTGCTACTCTGGTTAATGATTTCGGCGGTTCGAAACCCTGTCCTCCCAATCGTGATTGGGCGGACTATCTATATCTTGCTGATGATCTGGCGGACATGGCCGGTAGGAAATACAGTGGACAGCGAAACCACATAAATAAGTTCAAAAAGCTTTATCCGAATTATACTTATCAAAGGATAACGAATGATAATATTCCGAAAGTGATCGATTTCTTAATGGATTATGAGAAAAATCATGGCAAAGAAGCGAGTCTTGCCCAGGAGGAATTAACCAGAACCCTGGAGCTTATTCCTTATATGGAGAAGTTTAAGCTTCCCGGCGCCTTTATTGAGGTGGATGGTGTCATTGTTGCCCTGGCCATCGGTGAGGTCATTAAGGACACCTTATATTGCCATATCGAGAAGGCTAATCGAGATTATCCCGGTTCCTATCAGATGATCGTAAAGGAATTCTCTAGCGATATGCGCAGTAGCTTCGGTATTCAATATATCAATCGAGAAGAGGATGTTGGCGATCTTGGACTTCGTACCTCGAAGCTCTCCTATCACCCTACTGCCTTACTGGACAAGTCCTGTGTACTTATTCCCTAGAAGGATTGGAATGTCAAAAGCCATACAAACAACTTACATTCATCGATTTGCACATCAATACCTTAACTTTAGCGTGATGCAGAATATAGTTCGATGAGCAACTGTATGAAGTCGTTGGTACTTAGGTCCTGTATTTTAGGACCTTATGTACCAATACGTACTTCATCCAAGCGAGAGCGTGTTGCGAATGAATTATGTTCTGCATCACGCAATCAATTATGAAATTGTGCAAATTGATGAATACATATATGATTTGTCTTTTGACACTCCAATCCTAGAAGAATTTATAGTGAGGTTTTTCCTCCTTCATAAGCAGATAACGGAGCATATCATCCAACAGTATTGCCGGCAAGGATAATAAGAACCAGATATTCGTGTAAAGCAAGCAAATCTGACCAAGAAAATTATATGGTTGCTTGGAATAATCCCATACACCCAGCCCAAGCCAGAGATTAACCACAATACCAACGGTTAGTTCCACGACCGTTACGATTAGCGCTGAGATGACCATTTGACTAACAATTGACATTTTCCATGAATACACTTGATTCAGCAGCCCAATCAATACAAAGCAGAGACCTCCGGCAATCAGCATTGAAATATGGGAATAGCCACGGCTAAGGATTTCAATGGCTCCATACAGAAAACCGCCGGTCAGAAATAAAAAGGTATATTTTAAGAAACGATTATAGATTAAGAGCATATTATTCCCCCAAATTGTATATCCAACAGTTACTGAAGTGCCTGCGAAGCAGGCACTTTTGATTCAAAATCATCTATTCCTGATATATTAATTATACGCAAAAGCATGGGAGAATATATCGATTTTTATGTTTTGGAAGAAACTCACTGCAGTAAACGATAGAAAGCACGTTTCGCGAACTCTCTATTGTCACGAATAAATAAAAATAGATCTGTTGCATAAAGAATTAACTTAAGGATGGAAGATATCTATTGCAGCAGATCTATATTTTTACGCAGTAAAAAAGGACAGTTATGGGACTGTCCTTTTTCGGAGAAGGTATTTTTGTTACTTATGGGGGTGTAGCAAAAACTATATAATGTATTGGGGTTTACAAACATAGTATAGCATGTTATACGACAGAAGTGTGCACAAACTTTACAATGTTTTGATTTATTTTTCGTCAATCTGCACAACGGCATCAAAGAGGTTTTTCACTGGCAGGGTTTATACTGTAGTCTCAGCCGTAAGAGCCTTACGTGTATCAAAGAGTGCCTCAAATTCTTCTCTGGTAATTCTCTCTTTTTCGATCAAAAGGTTAGCACATGCATCCAATACATCTTTATATTCTGTCAAGATGCGCTTTGCTTCACTATAACACTCATCAATCATTGACTTAACTTCATCATCGATACGGTTTGCAATGTTTTCGCTGTAGCTTCTGGTATGCGCCAAGTCTCTGCCAATGAATACTTCATCGTCATCATTATCATAATTTACCATGCCGATTGCATCCGAAAAGCCATATCTGGTAATCATAGCTCTTGCTGTCTTAGTCGCAACCTTAATATCCTGGGACGCACCGGTCGTAATATCCTCAAATACAAGCTCTTCCGCTGCTCGGCCAGCCAAGTCTACGATAATCTCCTGCTTCATCCTTCCCTTAGTATGGAACATCTCATCCTTTTCCGGAAGAGGCATGGTAAAGCCTGCCGCACCATTACCTGTCGGAATAATGGAGATAGTATAAACCGGTCCGACATCTGGAAGGATGTGGAATAAGATTGCATGGCCGGCTTCATGGAAAGCAGTAATCCTTTTTTCTTTCTCGGTGATTACTTTACTCTTCTTCTCCGTACCAATGCCAACCTTGATAAAGGATTTCTTGATATCTTCACTGGTGATAAAGTTTCTGTTATCTCTCGCAGCATTAATTGCTGACTCATTCATCAGATTCTCAAGATCTGCTCCGGTAAACCCAGCGGTTGTCTGGGCAACCTGTTTTAAATCAACATCATCCCCGAGAGGTTTCCCTTTGGCATGAACCTGAAGTATCTCTTCTCTACCCTTAACATCTGGGCGTCCTACTGTTACCTTACGGTCAAAACGACCGGGACGAAGAATTGCGGGATCAAGAATATCTACGCGATTTGTTGCTGCCATAACGATGATACCTTCGTTTACGCCGAAGCCGTCCATCTCAACCAAGAGCTGATTTAAGGTCTGCTCTCTTTCATCATGACCGCCACCCATTCCGGTACCTCTACGTCTCGCAACTGCATCTATCTCATCAATAAATACGATGCATGGTGCATTCTTCTTCGCATCTTCAAATAGATCTCTTACTCTGGAAGCACCGACACCGACGAACATCTCAACAAAGTCGGAACCGGAGATAGAGAAGAAAGGAACGCCTGCCTCTCCTGCTACTGCCTTTGCAAGTAAGGTCTTACCTGTTCCTGGAGGTCCTACCAATAGTACGCCCTTCGGAATTCTTGCACCAACCTGAATGTATTTTTTCGGAGACTTTAAGAAATCGACAATTTCCTTTAATTCATCCTTCTCTTCATCCAGACCTGCTACATTCTTAAAGGTTGTTGTCTTGTTCTCTTCTGTAGTCATCTTAGCACGGCTTTTGCCAAAGTTCATGACCTTGCTATTTCCACCACCGACATTTGCCTGGTTGGATAGGAATGAGAAAAGTACAATAATTATTACAAATACCAGAATATAAGGCAAAATAGAGGTCAGAAATATACTGGGCTTTGAAATCGGATGAGTGATCGGATTAACCCCCGCCTCAAATGCAATGTCTTCGATTTCTGCAGTATTTAATGTATTAAAGGATACATCAACTCCACTTTTGAGTGTAACAGTTACTTCCCCGGTCGGTACTTCTTCGTTCGGGTATATATCAACAGCCTTTACCTGTTCATTCTCTATGTCCTTCACAAATTGTGTCTTGGAATATTCATCCTGGTCACTTAATTCAATATTATTGGATATATAGAATGTGGCCATCACAATTAGTAGAATTATGATATACCAACCATATCCTTTCATCTGTTTTCTCACTGAACAACCTCCTTTATTGCTGTCAACAGAATGCTCTGACAATTTTGCTGCCACGAATTAATGCAATAGGCCTACCTGTTTGTTACCTATTGACTTGAATAATCACAAGTTCGATGAGGAGCTTGTGATTTTCTTTAAGCCTTTTTCGCTTATTTTTCTACCACACCTACATAAGGCAAATTTCTGTAATACTGGTCATAATCTAGACCGTAGCCTAGTACGAATTCATCCGGAATAACAAACCCAACGTATTTTACATCTACATTTGTTACTCTGCGATCCGGCTTATCGAGTAAAGAACAGATCTCCAGGCTCTTGGGCGATCTGGTTCCAAGCAGATTCTTAAGATGTGCCAGAGTATGCCCGGAATCGATGATATCTTCAACAATAAGTACGTTTCTATCCTGAATCGATTCATCCAGATCCTTAAGGATACGGACTCTACCTGAGCTTACTTGCTCGCTTCCATAGCTTGATACGGACATAAAATCCAGAGTAACCGGAATAGATAAGCGCTTTGCTAGATCACAGGTAAAAAATGCGCTACCCTTTAATATACAAATAAGATGAACACTCTCACCTTCATAATCCTTACTGATCTGTTCTGCAAGCTCCCTAATTCTCTGATTAATCTGTTCCTCAGTTATCATTACTCTAATCTTCTCATTCATCTAATTTACCTCCATATCAGACATTTTTATCAACAGTACTTTTGTTGTATCATCATCTACTTTATACTTTTCACTCATTCGTTCCCCTATGCCAGGGATCCACATCACATGACTTCCATCGGTTATTAGAAGTTGATTGTCTCGTGTTTTCTGTGGAATTTTATGATCAATAAAATAATCCTTTAACTTCTTACGACCACCGAATTCATTTATTTGAAGGTAATCCCCTTCTCTTCTGGTTCTGATTTCAACAGCATTCTCTATTTTATCATAGTCAAACCACTTCGCACAACTACTTTTCGGGATCGAATCACTATTTTTATAAGAAAACAGCTCGGTCTCTACGTATTTTCCGGCACATTTAAGCTCTGTTCTTCCTGGTATCTTAAGCTTAACCGATAAATCAGTTTTCTTCAAGGAATAATCCGATGACATACGGTTTTTTTGATAAATCATGATATCATCATATCCTCGTTCCGCTGTAATACCATAAGGCAGGTTAACCCGTTTTCCCACCTGCTTAATAAGCATCGATAAAATAGCTTCTACATGCTTAGCCTCCAGGTCCTTTCTGCCTCCGGCCAGTGCTTCCATTACCAATCGCAGAACTCCCTTTTGAACAACAATATGCTCCTCCAGTAATTCCTTAACCGGTATCCTATAGGTCTTCTCCTCTAGCTTTACCAGTTCCTCATAACGGCGAGATATATTACTGTTCAGGTAATCTTCAATCTCCCGAAGAGTACCTGCTGCCTCAGCTATATTACCTACACTTTGTCGATTGATCTCCTGTGTTGCATACTTAAGAACCCGATTACGAATTTTATTTCTGCTGTAATGATCGGATAGATTAGTAGAATCCGTAATATAAGGAATACCCTCTCGGTGAAGATAAGCTTCGATTTCCGCTCGTTCCACTCCTAAAAGTGGTCTTATTAGGGCAACCTCACCAAAGCTTAACCGGACCATTCGATATGGTTCTATTCCGGACAGGCCGCGGATCCCTGATCCACGAAACAGGTTGAACAGGACTGTTTCTGCATTATCATTTCTATTATGCGCAATTGCTATCTTATTACACCGCAGCTTCTCACAAACTTCAAAAAAAGCCTCGTAGCGCACCTTCCTCCCTGCTTCTTCCTCGCTGAGACCTTCCCTTTTCGCAATTTCTCCTACATCAGTTGTAATACTTTTGTATTCAAGGTCTTCCGCGAGACAGAGATTTTGTACAAACAGCTCATCCCGGTCCGCTTCTGCACCCCGGATACCATGATTAACATGGACTACAATCAGGTATAGCTCATATTCGACTCTCAGCTGTTTGAGTACATGCAAAAGACAGATAGAATCAGCGCCACCGGATACCCCTACGACAATCCTATCTCCTTTGGTCAGCAATTTATTCTGTTGTGAGTATGCTTTTATGTTTCGTATCATTGCATCCCTATCTTAAGCCTTAGTGTTTATATAGAAAAATGTTACTTGTATTCTAACCCTTTTACCTATATATTTCAATGAAATATTTTCTATTCCCCCTTATTTTAACCATATTCCAGCAGTTATTACCGTCATATCATCCATAGGGATATAATTACTTTGGGAAAGAGTCCGCTCCAGAATGCGGTTGGCGATCTCCTGAGGGTTATTACTCTTCATTTCCATCAGCATCTTCTCTATGAAGTTCTCCTTATTATCGCCTGGAATACAATCAAGGACACCATCGGTCAGAAGGACGATGATATCTCCTTCATACAACTTCTTTGTGACAGTATCATAATCCACATTGCCAAACATACCAATCGGTAAAGTAGTGGATGCAATTGTTTCAACCCAGTCCCCTCGCTTAATAAAGGCAGCTGCTGCACCAATTTTGATGAATTCACACATTCCGGTAAACAGGTTGATAATGGACATATCAATTGTAGAAAAAGTTTGTTTATCTGCCTTCAGCACCAAACTCGAATTGATCAACTTAATAGCGGTTTCCGCCTTAAAGCCTGCCCCGATCATCTGCTCTAGTAACGACATGACCGCCTCACTTTCCTCACCGGCCTCCTTCCCTGTCCCCATCCCATCGGATAAGGCAATCATGAATTCTCCAGTATCAAGACGAAGGATTGAGAAGTTGTCCCCGGATATATTCTCCTTCATTGCCCTGGCTACACCAGTGAGAACCTTGAATTTGGTATCCTCCAGAAAGCTGTAATTCTCACACTCCCTGGCTATGACCGACTTGGATGCTTCAGAGGCCTTTACACGGACTCCGAGTGCATCAGAGATAAAGAGTGCTGCTTCCTTCACGGTTATGCATCGTCCTCCACGGCAGTATGCAGTCAGGTAGATTTCTTTCCTCCTGTCCTCCCGTTCCAGGATGGTAATATCCTTCACTGATATATGCTCCTGACGCAGCCTCCTTATCACCCGCTCTTCCTCCTCACGGGCTACTTCTACTGCTTCATAAATATTCCCAGTGATCTCCTGAATTACCGTGGATACCTCCTTCAACTGCTCTGCAATTACCTCGCGACTCTCGGATATTCGACTTTGCCATATCTGATTAAGCTTAGCAATCTCAAAGCCACGATTCGTCTCTTTTATAAAATCATCAATGCTGATACAACTGTCCAAAAAATTCACTGGAATATCCTCCTCACGGATTGTTCCCTTCCTCTCGGCTATCTCGAACATCTGGCTTGCAGCCTGATAGGTCTGCTCAAAATGATTCTCCCAGCAGGAGGGACACTGCTCACAATCCTTGCATAGCTTCTCCGATATTTCCTCGAAGATTCGGTTAACCTCCTTCTGCTTTAATTTCGTCTGCTGCTCCGTAATGGTATCCAGTGTTTTAGAGAGCTTCAAAAAGGATTCTGCGAAAATCTTCATCCTTAGCTTCGCAATCTTCCTTAAGTTTTGGGTAGCTAGCAGTTCCTGTCTCCCTGTGCCGCCGGCAGCATCTACCCGGTAAATCACACTCGAAGGAAGCAGGCAGAACACGATAACCGAAGACATTAATGCACCGATTTCCTTGATACTAAGCTCCATATCCTTATTCACCAGTCCCATGATGGAAGCAATCAATAAATACACACCGGCGCTCGGAACTCTCCCCATCTCCCGAAATACGGCTGTTACGATACTCATTATCGAGAATATTCCGATATCTGAGATCGGAGCACCTCTCAAGCATAATGCAAAGCCACAGAGAGCCGCCGTAATTGCACCCTGCCCAGCTCCGTACTTGTAGGTAAAGAATAAAACAAGAAAATACGCCACCGTCTGAGTAGGAGCCAAATAATCATTGTTTATTTCCGGTATTGCATAAAGAATAACCGCTATTGTCAGTGCCATACTGATCATTTGCTCATTACTCATTTTGGCACCCTTTTGTGACTCAAGTATATATTCAATACCTTGTCGGAACATTCCAGCCGAAAGAAAAGCAATAAGTCCCTCCAGCACCGCCATAGCAATATAATGCTTAATCGGTCCTCCCGAGGTGACTTCCATTAATGAAAAAATTGTTAAAGACACGGATGGAAGCAGATACAGTATCGGTTTCGGTATATTTTTACCCTTCACTAAAGGTGTCTCCATAATAATGGCGGATGAAACTAAGACAAGAGAGTATTTTAACATACCCGTTGTATTCATGCTTGAAATAATTCCGATAATTGCAACTGCGAATGCCCATCCTCCTCCTGTTTCTGATAGATAGGATGCGGCAAAATAACCGATTGCTAACGGATTCATTGAATAGAAGGCTGCTCTTGCAACCAATAGACCAATTACATGTATTAGTACTTTTCTTTTTTTCATAGCATTCCCTTGCTCCCTTTCAAGTCGTCTTGCTGTTGCCCATTGGAACAAACATCGTGTTCTTCCGAGCTGTCATCTATAGACTTGAATTATAGGCAGGCGCTTTTGAAATCTTTGTCAAAATAACAACGGCAAATCCAAAAACTTTTTGACAAGATATCCGCATAAAAGGTGATATTCTCGATTAAAGGGGGGTAATCCAGATTAAGACCATGAAAATAGAAAAGAAGAACAAAGTATCAGCATGCATTTTCCTTTAGAACAAAGTGTCAGCTTGCTGACACTTTCGCGCCCGAGCGGATTGCGTAGCAATAAATTTCCGAACGCATTCATGCGTTTGTCCGCTGAGGTGCGCATCCTGCCCGGAGGGCTTTTTGATTCATAGGACGCAATTTCCTATGAATCAAAAAAGGGAGCTGCTTTTAACAACTCCCTAATAATCGGTAATAGCGAAGGACGGATTTGAACCGCCGACACCGCGGGTATGAACCGCGTGCTCTCGCCAACTGAGCTACTTCGCCGTAACAACGAACCTTATTATAACTGCTTTCGAAGTAGTTGTCAACTATTTATTATTTCGCTTCGAAAATAATCTCATCCTCATAAACAAGGCCCAATTTGTCCCTAGCCATATCTTCAATGTATTTTTTAGTCTTTGTATATGCTTTATATTCAGCTATTTCCTCTTTTCGTTCCAGCTCTTCCTGTTTCCTGTCCTCAAGACGGTTAATCGTAATCTCTGCCTCATTACGTTCCTGTCCGAGGCTTATTCTCCGGTAGGATACAATGGCACATAAAATCAGCACAACAAACGCGATAACTCCAATGCCTGTCCTCTTTTTATAGCGTCTTCTCATGAATAACATCTCCCAAAGTACAACAAAGCTATTGTTTCTTTGTTTTCAATGTTATTTTAACTGATTTTTTTAATTTTATCAATCGGAATAGTAGATTATTTATTCCCTTCTTAACCGGTATCCATAAAAACCCGAAAAAACGTAGTATCTGTTTGACACCCGCCTTAATCGGAGAAAATAAAGTTTGAATCAGCTTGGTAAGGCTCTTAACCAACCCATCACTAATACTAAAATGATATAGTATGATACCAAGTAGCATCCCAATGATTGAAAAGCCTCGGATAATTCCGTTATTCTTATGAAAAATCATCGTAAAAATAAACAAACTTGCTAACAACCAGAAGATCAGATCCTCTATAGCAACAAGAATTATTCCGTGCTTTATCAGCCTACGAAATATTCTTAATACATCATATGCCAACAACAGGATACCACCCCATAGGATGGATAGAAGAAAAAATTGCAGTTCAATTGAGATTGCTGGATTCATACAGGCCTCCTACTTAAAAAGCCTACCAAACAAGGATTCCGTGGACTTTCCTCCGTTTGCAGAATCAGAATAGGTTAAGCTGTCGATTCTTCCGTCTATATCAACTTCGCCCTTTTCCAGTGTCAGCCGATTTACATGCAATTCATTACCCCGTATCATCAGTATGCCCTGTTCTGTCTGTAGCAATACTTCACCGGCATCAAATGACAAAACATCATTTACACCTGTGACCATGATATTTTTCCTTGCAATGATATTTAACTTATGACCTTTCAGAATTGGTTGTTTTTCTTCCATTAAAAAAAGCCTCCTCACATTTTATACCCTAAGAATCTCTGTCTAAAATAGAACAAGATATATCTTTTTAAGTATATGAGCAGACTTTCTAATTCATGACGATACAAACTAAGAGCGAATAAGGAATTTCCTAAGCTTATAGATATCTGTAAAGCTCCTTAGCCTCATCCTTCCTTGTCGATTCCTGTACATCGAGCACTTCTACCTTCACCGCCTTGGCTCCAAACCCAATCTCAATGATATCTCCAACCTTAACAGTGGCTGAGGCTTTTGCTGGTTTATCATTAATCGTAACCCGTCCGGCATCACAAGCGTCATTTGCTACAGTACGACGTTTGATCAGTCTGGATACCTTTAAAAATTTATCTAGTCTCATGTTATTACCCTCTCATATCTGATACTTACACGCATACGATAGAAAGCACGCTTAGCGTGCTTTCTATCGTCATGTATAAAAAAGCTGTTTTAAACACCCTACACCCCTTAGAGACTCGGAATTTAAAACAGCCCTTTGTTTCAATCAACTATGCGTTGATAACGTCCTTTAAAGCCTTACCTGCCTTAAACTTCGGTGCCTTAGAAGCAGCAATATTAATAGTTTCCTTTGTTAAAGGATTTCTGCCAGTTCTTGCCGGTCTTTCAGATACCTCAAAAGTTCCGAAACCAACCAACTGTACTTTCTCGCCTTTGGTTAATTCCTCTGTAACTACATCGATGAAAGCCTTTAAAGCCTTCTCTGAATCCTTCTTAGAAAAATCTGTTTTTTCTGCAATCGCTGCAACTAATTCTGCTTTGTTCATGGATTTGCTCCTCCTCTAAAGTGATAATAACATTTAAATTAATCTCGATTCTTTACTTCTCTCCACAAATCATCCTGTTCCGTGGTTGAGAGTTCGCATAGATCTTGTCCCCTGCTCACAGCTAGAGCAAAGACATCTACAAATCTATTTATAAACTTATTAGTGGCATTTGTCAAGGAATATTCTGCATTTAATTGTAAAAAACGCGACAAATTAATGATTGAGAACATAACATCGCCAAATTCCTCTTGAATATTGCTTTTATCCCCAGTTTCTATTGAATTTTTAAGCTCCTCCAGCTCTTCATATACCTTCTCCAGCACTTGTTCATAACCCTCAAAATCCATTCCGCATTTCGCGGCTCTCTTCTGGATTTTTTCTGCCCTGATATTCGCAGGCAAGGCTTTGGGGACGGCAAGCAGCTCATCCGCAATACTGTTAGATTTTTTCTCCTGTTTCTTAATCTCGTCCCAATTTCGTATTACTCCATCCGCATCTTCAACCTGTACATCGCCGAAAACATGGGGATGTCTGCGGATCATCTTCTGTGCTTCTTCACGAATCACATCCTGGATGGTAAAATCCTTCGTCTCCTCAGCGATTACACTATGAAGGGCAACCTGAAGCAGAATATCGCCCAATTCTTCACAGAGATTTTCCTTATCCTTATTATCAATTGCCTCTACTGTCTCATAGCATTCCTCCAGCAGACAGCTTTTCAAGCTCTCATGAGTCTGCTCCCTGTCCCAGGGACAGCCTACTCTAAGCTTTCTAATGATATCCATAAACTCCTCGAAGCTATAATTTGACATCCTTCCACTCCTTATCTCATGTATTCAGAACATCCATATCCGTTCATCTTCCCTTATACTACAGTATAGAACCTATCACTTCTGTCCGACTAATAGCATATTCCAAGCTTTTACACCATACTTCCGGTTCCTGATTAATTTAATTATGGATTATTATATCCTTATGTATCCATATTATAACAATACATCTCTAAAAAAAACAATATCAATCTAAAAATCATCGAAATACCAAACACTGGATCTGCCAAGGAGGGAAAGGCGAACAAATGGATAGGATTCCGCTTCTTTCCGTGGCCATAAAAAGAGGGTGTTATGCACACCCTCTTTACATAGCCATATACATGACTGGTTATTGTTCCATCTGGCGCCCTAAAAACGATGCTGCCGTGGCTGCTAATTTAATCTCTAGATCACCGAATTTAGTCTTTGCATCCTTGGTTAAGAAAATAACCGATCCGATCGCATCACCTTCACTGATAATAGGGGTAATTGCTTCATAGACAAATTCCGATTCATCCTCATTCATGATACGAACATAGTTTTTTTCGTCATGTGCAGCTACTATGGTTTCTCTCTCATTAATTACTTCTTCCAGCTCATGGCTGATACCCTTCATCATTAAATCCTTCTTAGTAGGACCTGCCACTGCTATAAATTGGTCTTTGTCTGTGATCGCAACTATGTGTCCTGTTGTCTGTGCCAGGGAATCAGCATATTGCTTAGCAAATTGTCCGAGCTCGCCGATTGGAGAATACTTTTTGAGAATTATTTCTCCCTCTCTATCTGTAAAAATCTCCAGAGGATCTCCCTCACGTATTCTTAATGTACGGCGAATTTCTTTAGGTACAACAACACGTCCGAGGTCATCTATTCTTCTTACTATACCTGTTGCTTTCATATATGATCTTCCTCCATTTTACATGATTTGATTTTGCTGAAATCATAACCATAATTAACTGTTACATTTCTATCTGATACTATTGTTTGTAAAATGGGAAAGTTTATACATTTGTTTTATAGAATAATTATATTGATTTTTTTGGTAAAAGTATTGATTATACATTTATATAGTATCGAATTATGCATTAAACATAATCTTCTCGCTATTGAAAGCTCTGGTTATCAACGATGTAATAATTGCTGCTAAGACACCGATTGTTAATATCGTTGCTCCGAACTGCGCCAGAGTCAACTCGCCCATCAACAGATTTTGTATACTTACTGCGCTGTTATAGATTGGGATAAAGAAGTTGGTAAGCTTCGCATCACCGGTACCGGCATAGGTCATAATACTGCCCAGCATTACCAGAATGTAAGCAGGCATCACATAGGTATTCGCCTCTTTGGAGGTTTTCGCAAGAACCGCAATGAATGCCACAATCGATACATAAAGATATACTACCACCATTAAAATCACTAACAGCATAACAATCTCTAACGGGCTGAATTGCAGGGTCACAGAGCCTAAAGCTCCTCCTGTGGCACCATTCATCAGAATTGGCAAAGCAACAACGATGGATACTACATACACCGCTGCGGAGATACTTGATAAAATTGCCAGCGAGATCAGCTTTCCAAACACAATCTCTCCTCTTTTAATCGGTGAAACTAACATACTGGAAAGAGTCCCCCTCTCCTTCTCACCTGTAATAGCGTCTACACCAAGACCCATCGCTCCGGCAAAGAGCATGATATTCAATAAAAACGGTACCATCATTCCGAGTATCCTGCCATCCTGCTTCTTCTCATCCACTATAATAGAGGTCTCTGGCTCCTTATCGATATAGAATACCTGAAGCTGCTCAATATTACCGAGCCGCGCCTGAAGCAAACTCTGCTGATAAGCGTTCAATACGGTACCTACAAAGCTTTCTCTTGCTGCACTGGAATAATCCTCTGATGTATTATAGAAGGTCTTCACCTCGGGAATAGGATCTCCGCTGGTCTGATAAGCAGTAATTGTATTCAAAAAGCCTTCTTCAAATACAACAAGCAAATCCACAGTTCCGCTGTAGATGCCGTCCTTAATACTATCCGTATTATCAGCAGCATCCATATATTCGATATTTGCATTATAGCCGGATGCGGTAATAAATTCATCCAGCTTCTCGGGAGCGTTCTGTATATAGACATAAGGAATATGTTCTTCTATATCACTCATCATATTACTTAGTAAAGTTCCCATCAATGAGTACATTCCGACAATCATGACCGCAGGCATGATAAAGAGACTGAATACCATCTTCTTATCATGAAACACTCTTGATAATTCTTTTTTTACTATGTTCTTTGTTCCGTTCATCATAACTTATGCCTCCTCCCTATTATATTTCTTATAAAGCTCGAAGAAAGCATCTTCTAATTCCTCTGATTTTGTCTCTCTCAGAATTTCATCCAGGCTTCCTTCCATTACCTTTACACCGCCGATAATGATACCAATCCGGTCGCAGAGTTTCTCTGCCTCTGTCATGATATGAGTAGATATAATTACGGTCTTCCCTTCCTCTCTTAGAAGCTTCAGATATTCCGTAACATTTCTTGCTGTGATGATATCAAGGCCGGTGGTAGGTTCATCAAATATAACAACCTCCGGATCATGAACAAGGCTTACTGCAATGGAAGCCTTCTGCTTCATTCCGGTAGATAATTCATCGATTCTCTTATCCTCAAAATCCTTAATCCCAAAGTACTGAAACAGCTTCTCTCGACGCTCGTTAATTGTTTTCTCATTCTCTCCATGCAGCCTGCCGAAGAAATTAAACATATATTTCGGTGAAAACTGCGGGTCCAGCTTTATTTCATTGGTCAAGAAGCAGATGCTCTTTCTTACCTTCTCCGATTCCTTTACCGTATCATAACCACATACCTTAACTTCGCCCTGCGTCGGCTTTAATAAGGTTGCAATGGTGCGCAGTGCTGTCGTCTTCCCTGCTCCGTTCGGTCCAAGCAAACCGTAGATTTCCCCGGGCTTTGCCTCCAAAGACAGTTTATCCAACGCCTTTTTCATATTTTTCTTGGTCTTAAGCTCCAGCATCTGTTTTTTATTCAGCTTATAGACCTTAGTCAGATCCTTTATAACAATCATTTACTCCCACGCCTTTCTTAATTATAATCCCATGCTATGTTATTCGCATGGTTTAAACCATTTGCTCTGAGAATTATGCTAGTTTGAATTATACTTTTCAGTATACAGTGAGCATTCGTTTTGTCAACCAGAAAATCCCATTACACAAAAGTAATTATAGTGTGTTAAAGTTAAGAAAAAAGTAGGATTTAATTAGAAAATCATTAAATCCCACTTTAAGCATACGCTATGCAATTATCGTTCTATCATTCTTTCATCCAATACAATAGTAAATGGACCATCATTCACTAAGGATACCTTCATATCTCCACCGAATTGTCCGGCTTCCACTTTACCCAGTCGGCCTTTTACACTCTCGAGGAAGTATTCATATAGCTCCTTCGCTTTCGCGGCACCAGCTGCATTGATGAAATCAGGGCGGTTTCCCTTTTTGCATTCAGCATACAAGGTAAACTGTGATACCACAAGAACCTCGCCCTGGACATCCTGCAAGGCCAGATTTGTCTTTCCATTCTCATCGGCAAAGATTCTCAGTTTCAGTATCTTATCAATATATTTATCTGCAATCTCCTTAGTGTCTTCATTGCCGACACCGAGCAGGATTAAAAAACCCTTTCCAATGGCACCGATACGTTGACCTTCTACCGTCACCTCGGCTTCTAAAACTCTTTGAATAACAACTCTCATATCTAAACCCTTTCGCAGCACTCATAAATAAGTCCGTAATATACTCCAATCCCTGACCAGACAATCCATAGAACAGGAAGCATTTGCAGGACTTGTGGAGGGGAGCTTGAGCGCCTCAATTCCTGTTATAGGAAAGATGTGTTTCATGTATAATTGATAAGAGGTGCTGCCATTGGAGATTATCCGGTTAAGCTTTGCTGTCTTTAGTATCTCTGACAAATCATTAGGGATGACATTCTTTATACTGCTGTCGGCAGAGCCTATGATTTCACAGCTCTGAATCACGTCCCACACCGCTATGCCATTACGAAGAAGCAGATCCCGCTTTTCCTCCAAGGTAACCGGCACTGTCTCTTGAAATACTGTGCTGATTACTCTCCAAAAACGATTCTGAGGATGATGATAAAAGAACTGTGCCTCTCTTGACTTAACCGAGGGGAATGAGCCCAGTACCAAAACTTTAGAATCCTTGTTATAGAGGGGCGGAATTGGATGCGTAACTCTCTCCATCTTTCATCACCTCGTATTAATCTGACTCACCCTGATTGGTAAGTCTTATTGCTTACTCTTATTCTGACAATAGAAAGTTCGCGAAGCATAATTCTATTGTTTCATAATTTCCTTTAAGAAGGAGGTTCCTGCCGTCTTCTGAGGAACTTGATAATAGTCAAGAATAGTTGCCGCTATATCTGCATAGCTAGCTCTGGTTCCAAGATTTACGTCCTGCTTCACCTGCTTACCATATACCACCAACGGTATATATTCTCTGGAATGATCTGTGGAGGGAGTGGATGGATCACAGCCATGATCTGCAGTAACAATGAGGATATCTTCTTCGCGAAGTCCTTCCAGTATTCTGGGTAGCTGCTCATCGAAATAGGTCAACGCCTTTGCATAGCCATCCACATCATTACGATGTCCGTAGATCATATCAAAATCAACAAGGTTTACAAAGCACAGACCATTGAAATCTCTTTCAAGGCGTTCAATCATCTTCTCTATTCCCTCTGCATTGTCATGGGTTCGAACCGTATCGGTAATTCCTTTACCGGCAAAGATATCAAAAATTTTACCTACCGCTAAGACGTCAAGCCCTGCTTCTTTCATCTGGTCCATGAAGGTCAGTGACGGCTCCAGTGAAAAATCATGACGATTTGAGGTTCGCTTGTAATCCGGATAGGTTCCGAGGAACGGTCTGGCAATAACACGCCCCACCGCATGCTTACCGGTAAGCAACTCTCTGGCAATTTCACAATATCGGTAAAGCTCCTCCAGTGGCACAATCTCCTCATGGGCAGCAATTTGAAATACACTGTCCGCTGAGGTATATACAATTAAAGCTCCTGTCTCTACATGCTCCTTACCATAATCACGTATTACGTCAGTACCGGAATATGGCAGGTTACAAATCACCTTGCGTCCGGTTCTCTCCTCAAAGGGTTTTAATATCTCCTCTGGGAAGCCATTCGGATAGGTAGGGAAAGGGTTCTCTGATATAATACCTGCTATTTCCCAATGTCCGGTTGTTGTATCCTTACCCTTGGACATCTCCGCCATTCTGCCTACTGCTCCTTCGAAGGGCATATCGTCATTTATCTGCGGAAATTTCTCTTTCACCCCGTCGATATGGAATAAACCCAGCTTCTTCATATTTGGCATATTGAAATACTGGCTGGTGGATGCAGCATATAAGGTATGACTGCCTTCATCACCATAAAGGGATGCATCCGGCAACTCACCGATTCCTACACTATCTAACACTACAATAAATACTCTCTTCATACTGTTACCTCCTTCGCTTCTAAATAAACTGGCTTTTGTCTGTTGTAATTTATCAATAATATACCTGCATTTTGTATAAGTATGTGCCCGTATGTTTTGCACACTTTAGTGATACGTTGGTGAGGAGAATCCACATATCTTGGTTATAAATCTCCTTACAAGCATTTTTTGTATCTAATAGTATTATAGTTAGTTTTTGGATTTATGTCTATGATTTATTCACCGATAAGACCCGTTGTAATCCTTAAATAATTCTAAAGCAGATATCCTTTCCGCACTTAATAGTATTAATTCTCTTTCATCCTTCATAAGATTTTCTTAAGGAAAATGTAAATTCTAGTATATTGTTATCCCAAAAAATCTATGCTATAATAACGTGAATTATAAAAACCATAATTCACGTAGAAAGAACCGCGGAACTCGCACAGTGGTGCTCTTTCCTTGTTCTTTCGCTTGTACAATTCACCTGAAGGTTCTCGGAACTCGCACAATGGTGCTCCTTCCTTGTTCTTTCGGCTATACAACACCTCAGAAGAACTACAGAACTCGCACAATAATGCTCCTTCCTTGTTCTTTCGGTTGTACAATTCCTTAGAAGAACTACAGAACTCGCACATTAGTGCTCTTAAGAAAGGTTGATGAATAATGAAGTTTATTAAGAATTTCATATTAAAATATAAGCATGGCTGGATTCTATCCTACTTCTTTGTTTATCTACTCTGGTTCACTTATCTGGAGCGGACAGTAACCACGAAGTTTCATCCAATTTATTCCAGACTGGATGATCTCATTCCTTTTAATGAGGTATTTATCATACCCTACTTCTTATGGTTTGCATACATTGCGGTTACGGTGGCATATTTTCTGCTTACTTCAAAACAGGATTTTTATAGATGCTGCGCTTTCCTATTCTCCGGAATGACGATTTGTTTGATTATTTACACTATATGGCCCAATGGTCATTATCTGAGAGTAGATTTAGCATCCTTGGGACGAAGTAATATCTTCATCGATATGTTATCCTCCATCTACTCCATAGATACTGCGACGAATGTATTTCCTAGTATTCATGTTCTCAATTCCATCGGGGCGATGATTGCCATCAATCGGAGTGAAAAGCTTCGTAATATCGCCTGGTTACAATATTCTGCTTTACTGTTGACTGTTTCGATCTGCCTATCCACTGTTTTTTTAAAGCAGCATTCCATCTTGGATATTTTCGGGGCATTAGCACTCAGCATCATACTTTATATTGTGGTATATACACCGAACCGACTAAGAGGAATTACAAAAGCAAAGCAGGAGCTTTCCAAAAATCTCAGCTAATTAATATTAGAATCAGACAGCCGTAGAGCTTTGCATACAGCATTGCACTACGGCTGTTTATTATCTACAACAATAGCAAGTTTATGAAGCGTACTTCCTATTTCTGATAAAACACATAATTTCTAAATTCATTTTATGTTATAGCCAGGAATAAATTAATTAAAACCATATATCTTTCTTATGATATTATACCCTAGCTCAACCAACCTACGTCCAAACTTCCCTGGAAGATTCATCGATTGACCAAGAATCTGGGAGTGTATTTGACGATAAAGCCATTTATCATAATTCTTCAAGTAATCCCATAACTCCTGTTTCTTATTCAGGCTTTCCTCTGTGTCCTCCTTAATTAGGAATACACTGCTGACCGCCATCATCATAGACAGGTATTTAATCATATATTTCTGAAGCTTTTTGCTTTTTAACTGTTGCAGATTATGAGATTCTATCATTATCTTGGTGATTCGCAGCTGTTGGTCAATTCTTTTAATCATGACCTGCTCATTCACAGACTGGTCCGCTCTACCAATAAAATACCGATAGAGATTCACATCCATATAATACAGGGTCTTTACAAAGGGTAAAGGCTGATATACAAAGATGTTATCCACATAGAAGGTATGCTTTGGCAGGCGAATTCCACAACTCTTTAGCAATTTGGTACGATAAATTGTGGAATGCATGAGAATATTCTGGCTCTGTCTGAAATGCATGATATCATTCCAGGTAAAGATACGATTCTCAGGTAAAGCCCTATGATAATTAATCACCTTCTTTTTCTTTGCATCCACTTTCTCATATACATAGTTTGCCAGGAACAGGTCAGGACTGTTACCGTCGGCAATCAGATTCTTAAGAACCTCCATTACCTGGGCTAAAGCCTTCTCATTTACCCAATCATCACTGTCCACTACTTTAAAGTATAAGCCGGTTGCATTAGCAAGACCTGTATTAACCGCTTCGCCATGTCCACCATTTTCTTGATAGATCACTTTGATAATACTGGGATATCTTGCCTGGTACTCCTCAGCGATCTTTTGTGTATCATCTATGGAGCCATCATTAACAATGATAATCTCCATCTCTTCCCCGCCACTTAACAAGGTGTCAATAGCATGGTGCATGTATGCCGCTGAATTATAGCAGGGTATCGCTGCTGTTAATAGCTTCATGCTTTATTCCCGCTCCTTCCTTAGATTAGATTTTCAGGGTTTAAGCATTCTAATTCTTTTATTACAAAACGACCGTTTTTACGAATTAATACATCATCGAAATAGATTTCGCCACCGCCATATTCAGGAGTCTGAATGCAGACCAGATCCCAGTGAATTGCGGAGTGATTACCATTCGGAGCCTGATCCTCATAGCAGTTTCCGGGTGTAAAATGGAAGGATCCCATAATCTTCTCATCAAACAGAGTATCCTTCATCGGCTTTAAGATATAAGGATTAACACCGATGGCAAACTCTCCAATGTAACGAGCGCCTTCATCCGTATCAAGTACATGATTAATTCGATCAGTATCATTTGCGGTAGCCTTAACAATCTTGCCGTTCTCAAATGTAAAGCAGATATTCTCATAAGTAAAGCCCTGGAATACCGCAGGAGTATTATAACTCAAGGTACCGTTAATGGATTCACGAACCGGAGCAGTATATACCTCGCCGTCCGGGATATTACGTTCTCCATCGCAGGGTACTGCAGGAATATTCTTAATTGAGAAGCTTAAATCCGTTCCGGGTCCTACAATTTTTACACGATCCGTACGATTCATCAGCTCTACCAAGGGCTTCATAGCTTCTCCCATCTTAGCATAATCAAGACAGCATACATTGAAATAAAAATCCTCAAAGGACTCCACACTGGTATTGGAAAGCTGAGCCATAGCTGCATTCGGGTAACGGAGTACAACCCATCTAGTCTTAGGAACACGAATGTTATGATGAACAGGTGTTGCATAATATGTCTCGTAAATCTTCATCTTTTCTGCAGGAACATCAGCAAGCTCGGATACGTTTTCCGTTCCGCGCACTCCCACATAGCAATCCATCTGCTCCATCTCTGCACCATCAATCTTGGCCATTAAGGACATCTGCTCCTCAGTACAATTTAACAGCATTTCTCTCTGGAGTTTTGCATCCGTATAATGTACAAAAGGAACTCCTCCTACCTTATACACTTCCTTAACAAGCTGTCTTGCAAGGTCCTGTGTTGATGCACCGATGTAGTGGATATATACCTTATCACCTTGTTTTACCTTCATTGAGTAATTTACTAAATTACGTGCTAATACTTTAATTCTTTCATCCATATTTTTGTCTCCTTGTAATTATTATTTATTATTATATATTATTGTTCTAGATAGGATAAAAATACATTACCCGCATCTGCAAACATATTTGCACTATCTCCAATTCCGATCTTCTTGGTCGTACTCGTACGCGGATCAATTACCATTATATTAAATGCATCATAACCGTAAATAATAACCGCATTCGTTACATCTGTCATAGCAATAACCGGCCTGCCCTTAGATACATAATACAGTGCATCGTCCAGGGTAATCCCTGTCAGCCGAATCGGCGTGTATTTTGAATATTTTTTTAGTAAGTCATAAGCAGAGCTGTCTTTCAACGATAATTTTTCAGCGGCTACATTCACCTTTTGATAGTTAAGCAGTAATTTGATACAGGTCTCCATCGTATTCCCTGAGGAGGCCGACCACGACATATTCTCAAAATCCATTATCGTATTTTTTGTAGACTTAATACCCCTTTCCCAGATCAGCTGCTGTTTGTTATTCCAAACCACTCCGATATTATCTCTGGCAATCGCTATGGCATCAGAAGCATTGGAATAAGCCCCCTTTATACCACCACTGACATAAGGATAATAATATAATTGCTCCTGTTCATCGATCTGAAGCCTGATCGTAGGATCCTCCGTGATAATTGTATTATCCGTGCCATTTACCTTCGGAAGCTGATTCATTACAAATCCTTCCGGAAGAGACATATAATACTCCGTTAATGCCTGATCCGTCACTCGGGAGGTAACCCCGATTAACTTCTCTTCTGTCTTAACTTGATTCATTATATAGTCCTGATCAGTATAAACATAGGCTAAACGCCCGTTTTCATTGATCTTTTGTACTCTTCGAAGCTCTACTATATTATCCTTTACTTGAAGACCAGAAATATAATAGCCTGATTTACTATAGCTTTTTAAAATCTTTTTGTCAACCGAGGCAATCTCAACAGTGCTTAACGGCGCCATAATACTGCCATCCATCAACTGGGATATATCCTCCTCCAATACATAGCCATAGATAAGATTTGTATCTATTACATCCATAAGCCGAAGGGTATGACCTGCTTTCGCTTCAATAGACTCTTCGATACCTGTTTCAAGATTCATAATTCGAATACTTTTGTTTAGCTTAGGGTCAGAGTTCTCCTGCCAAGCAGCATAATTTAGCGACTTAATAAGTACTACCTGATTTGATGTAATGTTATTTGCAATCTCTTTAAGTTCTCTTGTAATCAAATTGTAGGCATAAATATTATTATATACATGGAAATAAAATACTTCCATGGAATTAACATAGGTCAATTCACCCAGGTTCTCCTTCAAGGTCTGATAAGGCTCCTCCACCGGAATGTATACTAATTCTTCAATCCTGCTCTCAGAACGAATAAATCGATACAGAATGATAGCAACTCTGCCCTCGTATTGTCCACGGTTCATATAGCCGTATACCATAAAGTCGAGATTACCTTCTGCATCCATGCCTAGGATGCGAATCTTATGCTGATCATAAAATTCTCTAAGATAATCTGTACCATCTTGACGGAAGGAAAACACCTTGGTTATGATATTATTCTCCAAATCATAAAACCACAACTCGTTATTTCTTACAAACGCAAACTTCATCTCATCCATAGAGGTCAGAGAAGATATCTCTTTATCCGAGGTGATTCCAAGCTTAAATTCGCTCTGTGTAACACTTGCCAGATTTACATTAAATAAGGATTCCATGCGACGTTCATAATTAAGTAAAAACATTCTTTCCGTAGAATAGCGAACCCGATAGAACTCCGTTACATGATATTGTTCCATTACTCCGGCAACCTCAGCCTCCATATAATACTCCAGCTCGACGGAGGCAGTATCTGTGTATATTTCACGGATGGAAGGGACAATCTCAGTCAGTATAACGGGCTTTAAATCCCCCCAGGTAATCTGCTCAAATCCTGAATTAATATTTACATAAGCAAGTGTAGTATTATCCGCGCTATTGGAAGGCTCTAAATACTTTGCGATATTCTCTGCTTTAGTCTTATTCATAATAGAATCATGAAAATCCAAAATAAAATTAAGCTTTTCTTCTAGAAAGGCATTCTCATATATTTTTATCCTCTGATAATAATACATCTTTTCACTTTCACTTGTAATCAGAGTTAGTTTTACTGCATATTCTTTTTCAGGAACCAAATCTGCTTTTAGCTTAATCTTAGCCTTCTTCTTATTTCCATCCTCCTCGAACACGCTAACTGAATCCGTCTCTATCAAAGTATTTCCCATGAATTCTCTGACCTCATAATTCAGCTTCTTGATATCATAATTCTCTTCGTTAATTACGACCTCAAAGGTTTTATCCGTTTTAAGAGGGGTAACTGATTCTCTTAACTTATTGGCAGCCAGATTCGTGCTATAGCCGTGAAGCAAATTAATATTATTAACCCCTGATTTTATTGTAACCAAAGGAAAAGTTGCATTCTCCATCTCAGTAGTGTTGTTAACATCAAATACAACCACCTTAATGTCACCACTAAAATAATAAAGTGCACCTATAAAAACCGCTATTAATATTATCACTCGATAAATATATTTTAACACTCTGACCTCCATACCAAATCTAGCTTATCAAGGATACTTGCTTTCTAAAACTTTTACTCTTGAAATAATCGCAATAAACAAGGCTCTACCTTAATAAAATCCATACACTCAGATAGTTTTTCCGGAATATCATCCGATTCCTTCCCTGTCTTAACGCGCTTCACCGCTCTTATCAGGATGTTTTTTGGTGTGTGTTCCATATCAATGAATTCCAAAAGCTGCACCTTATACCCCTTTGTCTCTAGTAACTCGGCTCTTAAGGCATCGGTTATAAGGGCTGCCATTCTTTCTTTAACAATACCATACTTTAGAATTGGTTTCAGAATATCACTGTCTATCTGCTTATTCAGTTCATGCTGGCAGCAAGGGACAGACAAAATAACCTGCGCGCCCCAGCTCACCGCTTTATATAGTGCATGATCCGTTGCTGTGTCACAAGCATGTAGGGTAACCACCATATCAACACAATTGCTGCCATTATAGGATGCGATATCTCCCTCCAGAAATCGCAGTTTGTCGTATCCGTATCTTTCGCTAAGCTGATTGCAATGCTTAATAACCTCTGACTTTAAGTCAAGTCCTATAACATTAATCTGGTAGCCCTTTAATATCTTAAGATAATAATATAATGCAAATGTAAGATATGATTTGCCACATCCAAAGTCTAATATGGTGAGTTCCCTCTCCTGACTTAAAAACGGTAAAACATCCCCAATGTATTCAAGAAAACGATTAATCTGGCGGAACTTGTCCATCTTCGCCTTTACAATCATACCTTCCCTTGTCATTACACCAAGGTCTACCAAAAACGGAAGAGGTGTACCCTCCTGTAAAATATAATTCTTCTTTTTATTATGATATAATTCCTCGTTAGTCTCCGAGTTGGTTGTGTTCTGAATATTGTCGCTATGCAGGTTATTCTTGGTCAGCTTGTAATTTACGGTAGCTTTGCCCTTCTTGCTTATCAGAACAGTTGCCTTTCCCTGTTTGGTTATTATCTCTGCCTGACGAAATAATCCATCAAACCATTCTGGAAGCTTAGCCATAAGCTCCCTCTTATTATAATTACTATGAAATATCTGCTGTCCGATATACTCAGATGCCTGAAATAAAAGCTCCTTTTTAACCATTACCGGACGAAGCTTAACTTTGATAATCCTGCTCTTATCTGAAGAATTACTTATAATCACTTGAACCAGATCTATATCTATGGTATCCTCAAAAATCTTGGTGATCGCTGTATCCATCTTACATCTTCCATTCTTTTTATTCTTCCCTTATTTCAGGGATCTATGGTAAAAAGTTCATCCTAATCTATTTTAATGTCTTTTCTATGATAGTACAACCTAATTATTATAAATTTTATCTTAATATTGTTCCACTTCTAACCTCACAACAATACAATAGATGCATATATTGGTAATAAAAAAGCTTAGGAGTACTTATATGTCATATACAATTGGTAGAAGCAGCGGTAACGATCGTAAATACCGCGTGCCCAATTATACTGTAACTAATCAGACCGTTTCAAGCCCCGGAGACCCTACTCCCACGACTTCCGGCTCTGTTCCCCCTCCTACAGGAGTGCCAAATCAAATGAATCCGACCACTCCTTCCCCGATGAGAGGAACACCCCCAAATACTTCTACAATGCCGGGAAGAGGTACAACTTCCCCTTCCACGACTTCCGGTACAGGAACAGCACCTCAATTACCTCCGGTTACAGGAACCCCCCAGAGAACAGCCCCCAGCACTGGAACGAGAAATAATCCGAGTACAGGAAGAGTTCTTAGTCCCGGTACTACCCAGCCAAGGTCAGGTATGGGTGCAACTCCGACTCCCGGTTCAGGTACCAGAACTATGCCGGGCACGGGTGCAACTCCAGCTCCCGGTTCAGGTACCAGCACTATGCCGGGTATGGGTGCAACTCCAGCTCCCGGTTCAGGCACCGGTACGATTCCAGGTATGGGCGTAACTCCAACTCCCAATTCAGGTATCGGCACCAGACCTGGGATGGAATCAACAACGACTCCCGGTTCAGGCACCGGTACGATGCCAGGTATGGGCGTAACTCCAACTCCCGGTTCAGGTATCGGCACCAGACCTGGGATGGGATCAATAACGACTCCGGGTTCAAGCATTGCCCAACCTAGACCAGGTATGGGTTCAACTCCGACCCCTGATTCAGGCACAACTCAACCCAGACCAGGCATGGGCTCATCTCCGGCTCCTGGTTCAGGAACAACCCAACCTAGACCTGGCATGGGCTCATCTCCGGCTCCTGGTTCTGGAACAACACAACCCAGACCAGGCATGGGCTCATCTCCGGCTCCT
>JAEYOY010000016.1 GCA_023411215.1 Bacillota bacterium
AATTTTAAGGAGGTGTGACAATGTCTATTTGTCCTAAGGGTAAACATTCTAAAGCTAGAAGAGATAGCCGTAGAGCTAATTGGAAGATGACTGCTCCCAACTTAGTTAAGTGCAGCAAGTGTGGAGAGCTCATGGTTCCTCATAGAGTATGTAAGGCTTGTGGTTCTTATAACAAGAAGGAAATCATTCCTGTAGAAGAAGTATAATACAATCAAGACCTTCCGGGTTATCTCGGAGGGTCTTTTTTTGATTGATGTATAAAGCATATACAAAAATATCGGAAGATAATGATGTATTAAAAAAATATAATCGTTTTAATGATTGACATAATGAAATAGTCAAGGTATAATTGATAATCATTATCAATTATACCTTACTGCGATCATAAGACCGAAAATAGCAACAAATGAAATGAGTAAATTTACTAAATGCATTTGACTGCAGTAATAAAATCAAAAGTACACAGTATCTGAATAGGCTATAACCACGATATTAAAAGGAAAGGAATATGATGCTTTTCTTCTATAAGCATCATAAAAGGATATATGAAAAAATACTACAGTAAAAAAGAGCGACAGCAGAGAAAAAACTTAACAATCACCATAATTACGTCCTTGGTGATCCTTATTTCTCTCAGCGTATTATTATCCGTTATAGGTCCCGGTGATAATACGCCTCGATATACTGCAGAGCAAATGCTCCACGACCATGATGGTGACGGAATACCGGATCATTAATAACAGTTGCAGACCGATTAAGTAATAATCATATTACTGTCCAATAAAACTACCAGCTATATTGTCGGTAGACATACAATAGTAGAAAGCATAGAGCAACACACAATAAAGGCTGTCCTGAAGGGGGACAGCCTTTCATTATGCGTTCATGAATTTAATGAATAAAATTATCTATCTGCTTTGTATGCGATTTGGAAGATCCTAAGTTGCTTTTGAAACAACATAACTCATGATATGCCTTACATACTGCTCCAGCTTCTCCTCCTGCAACAGAAAATCAGTATGTATCTCAAGGAAGGAGAGCTTACTCTGATACTCTAACTTAAAAAAAGGAGTGAACAGAGGCTCATATTGGGGAGCAAAGATTCCTTGTTTTCTTGTGTAACAATTCGAAGGCTTTGCCTTGCTACGGTAATCCTTGTCCACAAAATGAGCAATACTTTTATGAACTACGCTGTCCTCGGCAGGAAGATAGTAATAATCCTTGTAATTGTCGTAGAAATGCTTAAGCTCACCCTCGTAGATCTGAAGGGTAATTGTAGCATGATCTCCGATTGCGGTGATATGTGCAAGATCATTTCCAAAGGAGATGCGTACTGGAAGAGAAGCGGATGAGTCAAAGTGTATCGTAAGACGATTGCCATCGACGCCAGCCCTAAGAATACGTATGGGTGTCTCAAAAAAGTCAACATAGGATAGAATTGGACTGATCAGGATAAGACCACGTAGATCATCCTCATTATGTAGAAGTAGTTGTTTTAGTAAAATCTCTGCCTCGGAGGGAGTCTCAAAGACCGTCCCGGGGTTACCCTTACTACGTAGAGTTTCAAAATTCTTTTTCCCAAGATAGCTTTGATAAACCTGAATCAAGTCTCCACCACTGAAGGGATCCGTACGGTTGATATTTAAAAAGGATTCGATGGTCTTTTGTTTAAAGTTATTTAACCGGAAGATCTTCTTGTAGGGGGTGATTTTCTTATAAATATCGATGCTTACGAGTTTATCAAAAGAATATTTAAGTCCCAATAACCCACATTTGCGCTGAAGATAGGGAATATCAAAGCCTGTGCCATTGTAATGAAGGAGTACATCATAATCTTTAAGAAACTCGAAGAAGGAAGTGAGCAGTTGCGCTTCCTCCCGGATATCCTCTGAGAACCATTGAATTAGATGGAAGGAATCTTCTTTATAATAAGCGCAGCCGATCAGATACAGATAGGTGGAATCTGCAGCAAAGCCGGTGGTCTCGATATCAAAGAATAAAAGCCTGTTCATATCATATTTCTCTTCAAAGTGATATTCGGGCATCTGTTCTAAGGAAATACGTCTGGTTATCATGATACTCCTCCTCTCATTTGAAACCTATTTTATCACATAATCCGAGGATAGAGAAGAAGTCGGAGTGATTTTATTTAGGTTTTTCTACACTATCGAATAAGTTGAGTGAAATAGCTGAATACTGACTATCGTATAGAAAGATGAAAAATTCTACTGTAATTTAGAGGTGGTTGTGTTAGAATATTCACATTAAGGATTTATTAAGTGATAATTAGATGATGAAATTCCAATTAGTAATGTCATTAAAGGGGAGAATATGTAACTATGTGGAACATACGTATTTTTGGTCAGGAGTTTTACTACATATTTTATATATTTCTACTGTATGGAGTCATTGGATGGATCTATGAAAGCTGTCTGGTATCCGTTCAAAAGAAGTCCTTTGTTAATCGTGGATTCCTAACCGGTCCTATCATTCCGATCTATGGTTGCGGAGCATTGCTTTTCTATCTGGTTTTCTGGGACAGTAAGGATAATCTGATATTGGTATTTGTAGGGAGTGTGATCTTGGCAACCCTGTTAGAATTTTTAACTTCTTTGGCAATGGAGCTAATATTTCATACCAGATGGTGGGATTATAGTAAATACCGTTTTAATTTGAATGGAAGAGTCTGTCTGTTAGTCTCTCTATTCTGGGGAGTCCTTGCTATATTAATGCTGTATATTCTACATCCAGGTATAAATTATATCATTCGAGGTGTTCCAAGAAAAGCAGGCGAGATATTAGGGTATGTATTCATACCACTAATTGCAATAGATATTGTGATGGCAGTCATTTCCTCCGTGAAATTCGATCGTGTTCTGGCTAAGCTACAGAAACTCCGCCAGGATATGACAGATTATATTGAAACATCTAAGATCTATGAAACCGGAGGAGAATTGATAGAGAAACTGTCCGATTTACGACTGCTTAGCCTGTTCTCTGAGGTAAAAGCTCATATGGATTTTAGAACTTTTAATACAAAGACCATGAAGCAGAGTAAGGCTAGAATAAAGGAACGAAAGCCGGAGATAGAAGCAAAAATGATGGAGTTCTTCGGGCAATATCAAAATATCAAGACGATGAAATCACATGTCCGTTTAATAAAGGCCTTCCCTACAATGAAGGTTAGAAAACGTGAGGCAGCACTCAGTGACTTTAAGGAAAAGCTAATCAAGAAAGGGGTGCGTGGGATGAGTAAGGATTTTAAGGAAGAGGTTACCGGAACAATTAAAAGCTATCTGAGCGGAGTATTACGCGCTGCCTTAGTCGGTCTATTGGTATTGGTACAATTTGCGTTAATTATTTATTTATCCTTTGCACTTAGAGAGTATACAATATATTTTTATACTGCACTTCAGGCACTTAGTATTATCGTTGTTGTGGGCTTGGTGAATGATAATCGTAATGCTTCTTATAAGATCAGTTGGGTATGTATTATTGCTGCATTACCAATTACAGGTCATATTATGTTCATGCTTTGGGGCAACCGGAGAGGCAAGAAGATTGAGAAGGGTATTCTGACTAAGCTTCAACATGGAGCACAGTGTTTGGAATATAGTCCTGAGGTTGTTAAGCAATTTACAGAGAGATATCCGACCAAGAGCAGGATGGCTAGATATCTGGAATCCAATACCTTCCCATTATATAAGAATAATAAAGTAGATTATTACCCTATGGGTGAAAATGTCTTTGATGCAATCATGGATGAGATAGAGAAGGCGCAGAATTTTATTCTGATTAACTTCTTTATCGTTGGAGAGGGAGTTTTATGGAACCGAATCCATGAGCTGCTGCTTAAAAAGCTTAAGGAAGGGGTCAAGGTATTATTCCTCTATGATGATTTTGGTGCAATGCTTCGTACCCCAAGCAACTTCCGACGTAACCTGGAGGCGGAAGGCTTCCAGATAAGGGTATTCAATCCAGTACACCGATATACGGATAAGCTCTATATGAATTACCGTTCTCATCAGAAAATCATTGTAATAGACGGCAATGTAGGCTTTACCGGTGGCATTAATCTGGCGGATGAATATGTGAACCTGGTACAGCGCTTTGGTGTATGGAAGGACAATGCGGTACGCATCGAAGGGGATGCAGTATGGGGGCTTACCGTAACCTTTTTGCAAATGTGGGAGGTATGCTCTACGTGTGAGCCTATGGATTTCACACCCTACCGGCCGACCAGGCAATTTCCAGACAGTGATGTGTTCTGTCAGGTGTTCTCCGATGGACCGGCAAATAATCCGAGGAATCCGGTGGAGAATATGTATAAACAGATGATTTATTATGCTAAGAAGATATTGTACATTACAACTCCATACCTTATAATTGAAGATGATATGCGAGAAGCACTGGTTATGGCGGCTGCCAGCGGAATTGATGTAAGAATTATTACACCCTTTATTCCGGACAAGAAGAATGTAAAGATTCTCACGAATTATAATTATGGAAGATTGCTGGAGGGCGGTGTGAGAATATTTGAATATACCCCGGGCTTTATCCATGCTAAGACAATTATCAATGAGGACTCCGGAATTGTCGGAACAATTAATATGGATTATCGAAGTTTCCATTTGAACTATGAATGTGGTGTCTGGTTCTGTGATAAGGATACTGTAAATGTAGTAAAGGATGACCTTCTTAAGACCATGGAGGAGTGTACTGAGGTGACTTATGAGGAGTGGAGGAACCGTCCGCTGGTTTTGAAAGTACAGCAAATGTTCTTGAACCTGTTCTCGACATTGATGTAGTATAATTCAGAAAGTAATAAAGATGTATGCACAAGTATGTTGACCAACTTTATGCTTCTGACTCATTAACCAATAGAATTTCTTAAATAATTAGAAAGGTCACTCACCTGATCATCGATCGGAGGAGTCCGGTGATAAAAGAATGTATACAAATGTCTGTAAACACTGTCATAAGGTATTTAGCTCCAGATTTAAAGCCTATTCCTGTGAAGCTTGTAAGATGATAGATAGAGATCATTTTGATGATATTGAAGCGTATCTGAAGGAATATCCAAACAGCAATGCACTGCAGATATCGGAAGCGTTGGGTATTACAGCATATGAGGTGTTAAATTATCTGAAGGAAGGCAGACTTAATATAGCGAGGGGACAATTTGAGAGGCTCCCGGACTAGTGTGAAAATATATAGCGATTTTCACCCTTCAAAGAGCAGGCATGCTAAGTTAGTGGGAAGAGGCTTCGGTAGGAATTTCATAAGGGAAGTTTCTACCGGGCGCCCATTGGAGCACACTCCCTGTTCTTGAGGGTTTTATAGCTGCAGAAGGCAGCAGTTTGGAGGTTTAGTATGATAGGTTATCTAAAAGGGGAACTTACAGAAATAAAAGAAAGCTATGTGGTATTAGAGGTCGGAAACATCGGATACGAAGTATATCTTCCTTCCTCTGTCATTATGGAGTTGCCTTCAAAGGGAAGTACATTAAAGCTCTATACCTATTTGCATGTCAGAGAGGATGCAATTGGACTTTTTGGCTTTCTGACTAAGGATGATTTGGAGATGTTTAAGCTTTTGATAACAGTCAATGGGATAGGACCGAAGGGAGCACTCGGTATCCTTTCCTCTATTTCTGCAGATGAGATCCGATTTGCTGTGCTGGCAGAGGATGCAAAAACGATAGCCAAAGCGCCTGGTATCGGAAATAAAACAGCAAGTAAGCTAATACTTGAGTTAAAGGATAAATTTAAGCTGGAGACAGCCTTTGAGCAGAGATTGCAGAATCAAGCAGAGAAACGGGAGGGTTCCTGTATCTTCAATATGAGGGAAGAAGCGATTCAAGCGTTAACCGTCCTCGGTTATTCGGCTTCCGATGCATTAAAGATTGTTAATTCAGTTGATATAACGGAAAATATGACTTCTGAGGATCTGCTAAAGCTTTGTTTGAAGAAAATGTAAACAAGATGAATTGTATTCCGGTCAAATTGGTTTATGGCAGACTTATCAGATAATGAAGTTACATAGTAGAATGGAGTTTTGTATGGCTAAACGAGTGATAACAACGGAAATAACAGAAGAAGATAAGCGAATCGAAGGATCTTTACGCCCTCAACTGCTGACAGATTATATCGGACAGGCCAAGGTAAAGGAGAATCTCAAGATATATATCGAAGCAGCGAAGCAGAGGAGGGAGGTCTTGGATCATGTATTGTTCTTCGGACCTCCGGGACTTGGCAAGACAACTCTTGCGGGTATCATTGCAAATGAAATGGGTGTAAATATTAAGATAACCTCCGGACCGGCAATCGAGAAGCCGGGAGAGATGGCGGCGATCCTTAATAATCTGTCCGAGGGAGATGTTTTGTTCGTGGATGAAATCCATCGATTGAATCGTCAGGTCGAGGAGTTGCTTTATCCCGCAATGGAGGATTATGCCATAGACATAGTGATCGGTAAGGGTTCCACAGCGAAGTCCATTCGAATTGATTTGCCTAAATTCACACTGGTCGGTGCTACGACGAGAGCCGGTATGTTGACACCACCTTTACGAGATCGTTTTGGAGTCGTTAACCGCCTGGATTTTTATACCGTCGAGGAATTAAAGCATATCATTGTACGCACAGCCCAGCTGTTGCAGGTTGAGATTGAAGAAGAGGGAGCCATTGAGATGGCGCGCCGCTCCAGAGGAACTCCCCGTCTTGCCAACCGTCTATTGAAAAGAGTAAGAGACTTCGCACAGGTAAAATATGATGGCAGAATCACCAAAGAGGTTGCAGGCTTTGCGCTTGATCTGCTTGAGGTAGATAAATTGGGATTGGATCATATTGACCGTGAGATATTGGTTACGATGATAGAGAAATTTAGCGGCGGACCGGTAGGAATTGAAGCCGTTGCCACAACCATTGGTGAGGACGTGGGTACAATAGAAGAGGTATATGAGCCGTATCTGGTTCAGAATGGCTTAATCCTTCGTACACCCCGTGGAAGAGTTGCTTCGGAGCTGGCCTATCAGCACATTGGACTTCACTGTTCTGAGTCTAGTCAAAATTAATATATGAGTTCAACAAATATATCCAAAATCGGAGACGCTTTCGCTTCGTTGCATTACGTAACGGCACATAAGGTTCTATAGGACAGAACCTAAGTGCCGACGAATGCAAAGACTCCGATTTCAGATACATTTGTCAAACTCATTAAGCCATGTTACTGGCTGGGACTAAACAGTTACTGCCGGACTGCTTCACACCTAATTCTTCGCTTGTAAACAAATGTAATATAGGTTATAATGTCCACGTATAAGCAGATTAGTCCATGGAAATCAAGACATTTATTAAGCTTGCTTAAATAAATGGCATGATTTTTATGGATAAGTGCAACGTGAACGAGCAAGCTTGCTTGCGAGTTCCTAATCTGCGTAAGCAGAGTCCATGGAAATCAAGACATTTATTAAGCTTGCTTAAATAAATGGCATGATTTTTATGGATAAGTGCAACGTGAACAATGGAACCTACGGTTCCATGGCAAGCTTGCTTGCGAGTTTCTAATCTGCGTAAGCAGATTTCCAATCTGTTTTTTGTTATTTATTGAAATTCTTTAGCAATTATAGTTTATGACAGGAGGCGAAGGTAATGAATAAGTATCACGATATAGAGGTGATAATTAATAACAAGAGATATACTTTAAGCGGATACGAGAGCGAGGAGTATTTACAGAAGATTGCTTCCTACATTAATAGTAAACATGTAGAGTTTCGTAATAAAGATGCCTATAAATTCCTGGATGCCGACCTGAAGAATATACTCATGCAGATTAATATAGCAGACGATTATTATAAGACAATACATAAGATAAAAGAGCTTGAGTCAGAGAATGAAGCAAAGGGTAATGAAATTTTTGATTTAAAGCATGAGGTGATTTCCACTCAGACGAAATTAGAAGCAGCCCAAAAGGAAATGGAAGAACTGAAAAGAGAGATCTATGAAGCCCAGAAGAAGATTGTCCGTCTGGAAACCGAGCTATCGGAAAATGAGAAAAAGAATAGGATTTAATGAAACTGAGGCTGTCCAAAGAAACTGACATAAATTAGTGCAGACTGATTTGTGTAAGTGTCCCGGGCAGCTGATTTTTATTTGCGCGAAAGCAACGTGAATAATGGAACACGGTTCCATAGCAAGCTTGCTTGCATATATGCGAACGCGCACATGCGAATAATGCCTGAAAGCAGGCATCGGAGAAGCTCACATTGCGTGCTTCTTCCGGTTTGTACGTAAGTGCCGACATGCTGACACTTTGTTCTTGAGAACAGATACGGATTGTATTTGTTCCCCTAAATCGAAAGGAAGATAACATGAAGAGAAATATTGAGATACTTGCACCGGCGGGATCCTATGAAGGAATGCGGGCAGCCATGAACGCTGGTTGTGATGCTGTATATATTGGCGGCAGCAGCTTTGGAGCCAGAGCCTATGCCAATAATTTGGAGGAGGAGACCTTACTCGAAGCAATTGATGAAGCGCATATCAGAGATAAGAAGCTTTATCTTACTGTAAACACCTTGCTTAAGGAGAAGGAACGGACGAAGGAGCTATATCGCTTTCTAGAGAAATTCTATCAAAGGGGATTGGATGCTGTAATTGTACAGGATATGGGAGTACTTCATTTTATTCATGAGAATTTTCCGGAACTTCCAATACATGCCAGTACACAGACAACTCTTACCATGGCACAGGGTGCTAACCTTTTGAAGCCATATGGTATAACCAGGCTTGTGACAGCCAGAGAACTTAGTCTGAAAGAGATTAAAGCAATTCGGGATAATACGAAGCTTGAGATAGAGACCTTTGTGCACGGTGCCTTATGCTATTGCTATTCCGGGCAATGTCTGATGAGTAGCATGATTGGTGGGCGAAGCGGTAACCGCGGTAGATGCGCACAACCCTGCCGTATGCCTTATCAGTTCTTCTCGGACAAGAAAAAGCTTTCCACAGAACAGGAGAAATATTTATTAAGTCCTAAGGACATTAACACTCTGACATATATACCCGAGCTGGTGGAGGCGGGGATAGATTCCTTTAAGATTGAGGGTAGAATGAAGCGGCCTGAATATGCGGCAGCAGTTTCCTCAATATATCGTAGTTATTTGAATCTGTATCTGGATAAAGGAAAGGAATATTATGATGAATTCCTTCAGAGTGAGAGCTTTCGTAAGGATATGCTTACGCTGCAGGATGTGTATAATCGGGGTGGATTTTCTGAAGGTTATGGGAAATCCTATCACGGTAAAAGCATGATGAGTCTGTATCGGCCAAACCACAGCGGAGTCTATGTTGGTGAGATTATAGCCATTAAGGGAACATCGGTAACCATTTCACTTGTGGAAGAGGTGAATGCACAGGATATTCTGGAGATAAGGCATAAAGAGGAAGAAGGCTATGAATTTACCGTAAAGGATTCTCATGGTACAGGAGAAACCCTGGTAACGAATGTCGGAAGAAGACAGGCAGGGAATTCAGGCAAGGATAATAAGGATAAATATTATAATCCTGGCTTGAAGGTTGGTGATAAGGTATATCGTACGAAGAATAATAAGCTTCTGGAAGAGCTGGATACAGAATATATAGCGAAGAACCGACAGCTTAAGATTCAGGGAAAGCTTTATGCTAAGCAGGGTGAACGTCTGACTTTGACTTTGGCCTATCAGGAGATTCAAGTTACAGCATATCAGGAAGTGGTACAGACAGCAATGAAGCAGCCAATGACCAGAGAAAAATTATTGGCACCAATTGCAAAAACAGGGGATACCTTTTACTCCTTTGATAGTCTAATTGTTGATATGGAAGAAAATATCTTTGTTCCGGTTGCTTGGTTGAATGATATCCGGCGGGAAGCAATCAGACTTTTGATGGATGCGATGATCAGTAAGTATAAGAGAGTCAATGGAAACACAACACCTGTTGATCATAATTATGCTCAGCCTGTGCGGGCCCCCAAGTTAGGAATCTGCGTAAGCTGTCAGCGGGAGGAGCAGTTTGATGAGGTGCTCAGGCAGGATGAGGTGTCTTCCATCTATGTAGATTATGATGCCTTACCGATCAGTACCATCAACAAATTAATAGGGAAGGCAATGGAGAAAGGAAAAGAAGTTTATCTGTCCTTGCCTCATATCTGTAGATTGGCACAGTATAATAGGCTAAAAACTGAATTAAACGATATAATAAATAGTAATAAGATAACCGGATTTGTGGTCAAGAATTTTGAAGAAATCGAGCTGCTGCAATCGTTAAAGGTAAGTAAGCAGAAGAAGCTGATTACCAATTATAATATGTATACCTATAATACCGAAGCTAAGAGCTTCTTTCAGGAATTAGGAATTAGTCTCTATACCGCGCCGGTAGAGCTCAACTATCAGGAGCTGAGGACACTTGGAATCTGGGACAGTGACCTCATTGTATACGGCTACCAGCCGGTCATGGTATCTTCACAATGTCTGTTTGAGAATACAGTCGGTTGTAAGAAATGTAAAGAGGGGAATACAGGAAATCTGGTTGACCGTCTGGGCAAAAGCTTCTTAGTACAGGCGAATTGTAACGGCTGCTATAATACCATTTATAATGGGCAACCTTTATCCCTATTAAAATATAAGCAGGAAATTAATGATTTGAGTCCACGTAATATCCGCCTTGATTTTACCTTTGAGTCGGCACAGGAGGTTCAGAATATATTATCTGCTTATGTCTATGAATTCTGTGGGGTGAATAAGCCTGTAAAAGATATATCGGACTATACAACGGGGCATTTTAAGCGTGGGGTGGAATAGCACTTTCAAACGAAAGTTGTGATAATATAGTATATATGGGCTGGGAGGTGATGCTATGAATCTAATTGTAGAATTAATCAAATATATGATGATACTTCTAATCGGGATATATACTTACTATAGCTTTAATGTATTCCGATTTAAGAATAAGAAGCATCAGAATAAAATTTATGCGATATTAACCATGATCCTTTTTGCCTTTCATTTTACCGGGTATTTTACTTTGTACTTTCAAGAGCAGAGCAGAAAGCTGGTATACCTCTACGTAGCAGAAGTTGTGCTGTTTGTATTGGTGCTTCTTCTCTATCAGGTCATCTATCCAAAGATATCGAGGCTCCTGCTTCGTAATATGTTGATGCTATTAGCCATAGGTTTTATTATCCAGACAAGGCTATCCTTTGACAATACAGTGAAACAGGTGATAATCATAGGAGGCTCTTTTTTGGTAAGTTTGATTATGCCTCATCTAATCCGAAAAGTCCAAAGCATAAAGGATTATGGTTGGATCTATGGAGTTACAGGCATTCTGCTTTTGGTTCTGGTGCTTATCCTGGGAAGAACCAGCTATGGTGCCACCAATTGGATTCACATTGCAGGAATTAGCATTCAACCCTCTGAATTTGTGAAGCTGCTTTTTGTATGTAGTATAGCAGGACTTTTATCAAAAAATACTGATTTTAAACATATATGCATTATCACTATCCTAGCCGGTGTTACGGTCATCATTTTGGTGTTGCAGAAGGATCTTGGAGGTGCCTTGATCTTCTTCGTAACCTATATATTTATGCTTTACGCTGCGACAGCAAGACCACTTTATTTATTATCGGGTCTCGCTGGTGGAAGTCTTGCAGCTGTGGTGGCTTATTGGCTGTTCAGCCATGTTAGGGTAAGAGTGCTTGCCTGGCAGGATCCCTTCAGTTACATTGATAAAGAAGGGTATCAGATCACCCAATCCTTATTTGCCATAGGAACCGGCGGATGGTTTGGAATGGGTCTAAACCGTGGTCTACCCACCAATATTCCTGTGGTAGACAGTGATTTTGTCTTCTCTGCAATATCCGAGGAAATGGGGGGCGTAATTGCTATCTGTATTATACTGATCTATGCCAGCTGCTTTGTCATGTTTCTTAACATTGCACTGGAACAGGAGGAGGTATTCTATCGGCTGCTTGCCATTGGCTTCGCTGTATTGTTTGCATTCCAGGTGATATTATCCATTGGGGGCGTGATCAAGTTCATTCCCTCTACGGGGGTAACATTGCCACTGATCAGTATGGGTGGAAGCTCAGCACTGTCTGTCGTTCTTATGTTTATGATACTTCAGGGGGTTTCTCTTGTAGGAAAATCGAAACATAAGCATTTAGATACCTCGAGGCAATAGGAGGACATTAATGATACGAAAATGGATGGAGTTTATTAAAAATAAGACACAGGAATTAGCCGCTGCCACGGAACCGGATTCTAAAGAGAGAAAAGCCTCTATTGATCATCGGAAACCGATTTATAATATTATCTACATTTTTATTGGCCTATTTGTCCTTATGGCAGGCTACTTTTCATATTATATCATAGTACGAAGTGACGAGGTAATCAACAATGCCTATAACAAACGGCAGGAGGTTCTTTCAGAACGCTTTGTGAGAGGTCAGATTCTATCTGCTGATAAAGAGATACTTGCTCAGACCCTGGTAGATGAGGATGGGAAGGAGACAAGAGTATATCCCTTCGGTGACGTGTTTGCTCATGTTGTCGGACGCAATACGAAGGGAACCACCGGCATTGAGGAGTCGGAGAATATTCATTTATTAACCTCCAATATTAACAGCATTGAGGTGATGTATTCTGACCTGATCGGTGAGAAGAGTCCGGGAGATAACGTTGTGACTACTCTGGATTCAAAGCTTCAGCAGGTAGCCTTTGATGCCCTGGGAGATTATCGAGGAGCAGCCGTTGTCATGGAGGCTACCACCGGCAAGATACTCGCTATGGTATCTACACCGGCTTATGATCCCAACAAAGTGGATGAGGAGTGGGAAAAGCTACTGGAGGACGAGGATACAAAAAAAGCCCCGCTGTTTAATAGAGCAACGCAGGGTAAATATCCACCAGGATCTACCTTCAAGATAGTAACAGCGCTGGAATATATGCGGGAGAAGCTTACTTATCTCGAATATGAATATGATTGTGAAGGTAGTATTGAGTATGAAGGAAGGACAATCCACTGCCATAATAATAAGAGGCATGGAAAGGTAGATCTGCCCCTGTCTTTAGCCAAGTCCTGTAATACCTCCTTTGCCAATATCGGTAAAGACCTTGATATGGAGAAGTTTTATGATCTTTGTGAATCTTTACTCTTTAATCGGAACCTGCCTGTGAATATGGCAAGCAGTGTCAGCAGCTTTGCCCTGAAGAAAGGACAGTCGGGAACGCAGGAAGCCATGCAGACGGCAATCGGTCAGGGGAAGACTCTGATCTCACCTCTGCATAATGCTATGATTACGGCAGCAGTGGCGAATGGGGGCGTGATGATGAAGCCCTATGTCGTTGATCACATTGAGAATGCGGATGGAGCCACAGTTAAGAAATATACCTCCCAGACGATTGGCAGGATGATGAGCGGCGAGGAAGCGAATTACCTGGCGGATGCAATGAGACTTGTTGTCACAGAAGGAACAGCGACAAAGCTTAAGGATCTGAAGGCGGAGGTAGCAGGAAAGACCGGTTCAGCGGATAACTCAGCTGGCAAAGCCCATTCCTGGTTTGTTGGATTTGCCCCTTATGAAGATACGGAGGTTGTGGTAAGCATTATCGTAGAGAATGTCGGAACCGGCAGTGAATACGCCGTCCCCATCGCAAGAAAGATATTCAAGGAATATTCAAAGTAGCTAAATTCTTACAATATGCTTTGTATTTTTGCCTTTGTAACCATCTGTGAAGATATATCATAATTATACTAATAAGAATTATTTGGTACCAGTATTATATTTTGAACAGAAATTGATTTTACATTGATCATGACAGTAATCTAGATTAGCTGCCGCTTGAAGCATACAAGAGGACGGAGGTAAGCCTATACAACTTCCTTCCTTTCAAAACTTTAATGAGGCAGCTACATTTGGTTTGTATTCTCTACAATATACAATTTGTGCCTTTTGTAGCATTTCAATAATTTTATATTGAAAAGTTGTGCACATTGTTGTATACTTCTTACTAGATAAGATGGTACACCAAAGAGCAGGAGGCATTGCGATGGTAGAAGCAACGAGCTGTGGTGGTGTAGTTATATTCAGAGGAAAGATTTTATTACTGTATAAAAATTATAAGAATAAATATGAAGGGTGGGTGCTACCGAAAGGAACTGTTGAAGAAGGAGAAGAATATAAAGAAACAGCAATCCGTGAGGTATTAGAGGAAGCGGGGACGAATGCTTCCATTATAAAATACATCGGGAAGAGCCAATATTCTTTCAGCACGCCACAAAATACAGTATTAAAGGATGTTCATTGGTATTTAATGATGTCTGATAGCTATTACAGCAAACCACAAAGAGAAGAGTTTTTTATGGATTCCGGTTATTACAAGTTTCATGAAGCGTATCATATGTTGAAATTCGCAAACGAAAAACAGATTTTAGAGCGGGCTTACAACGAATACATGGATCTTAAGAAAAGTAATTTATGGGGGAATAAAAAATATTTTTAACATCGATCTAACCAAGGACTGAATACCGAGAGGTATTCAGTCTTTTTATAACAAAAGAAAGGCCGTAGAATATGATTTCTATCGTTGATATAAGTTATTAAGGAATTTACAATATATTCTTTTTTTGGGAATAAAAAAAGGCATATATGTAAATAATATTCCTGTCATAAATAATATAAATTTTGGAGGATTACAAATGGATAACAACTCAAGAAATTCAAGCAGAAACGATGCTAACAATTCAAGCAGAAATGATGCTAACAATTCAAGCAGAAACGATGCTAACAATTCAAGCAGAAATGATGCAAACAACACAAGCAAAAACAATACTTCCAATTCAAGTAGAAATGACGCTAGCAGATAATTATTAAATCGATCTTTTGCTTTGGCAAACAAGAAAAAGGAGTAGCTTAAACACTATTCCTTTTTCTTGTTTGCAAACAAAATAAATCATTTATATTTTTCGCTCTATAATAAACGTAAAAAAAGGAGTAGCGAATGCTACTCCTTTTCCTGTTGTTTTGTAAATAAGTATAATATGTGCCACTAGCAAGGTGAATAGCATCACTCCTTTATTATGAATTGGGGTCATATGGAGTAATTATGTATACTTTCTACTGCTTATATATGGTACATTAAATGCCCTTGCTTAAGTACTTATATTTTTACTAATATTATATGCCATCTATGAAAAAGGTTACTGTTTTAATAAAAATAAACATAAAATAATTAAAAATGATATAAAGCAGATCAAAACAATAAGAAACTCCGGAGGTGATATACTATCTGGTGTTTTATTATTGTGTTGAGACAACAATCTTCTTCATAGGATGGATTCTGAGTAAAAATAGCGATTTTAGACTAATAAGCAAATACAAAACGCAAAATATATGATATAATGAAAACGTAGTGAGCATGCTGCAAGTTTACTAATGCTCACTTTGCTTACGCCATACGATTGTCGTAAACTAAAAAAGCTCTTGAACCCCTTGATATTCAAGGCTTCCAAGAACTTTACTGCGGATGGAGGGACTCGAACCCTCACACCCTCGCGAGTGGCAGATTTTGAGTCTGCTGCGTCTGCCATTCCGCCACATCCGCATTTGTGACGAGGTTTATTCTAACACAATTGTTTTACTATTTCAAGTATAAAAAAAATTTTTTAAATTGACATATATCGTTCCCGGATGATAATGATTAATTCGGATGAATAAGGAGTGGATAGAGATGACCTGCTATAAAGCCCAGAGCATGATCACACCGTTTATTAATAATAAGCTTAACTTAAAAGAGATGGAAGATTTCATAGATCATATCAGCTCTTGCCCTGTATGTAAGGAAGAATTGGAGGTGTACTATGCTTTGCTTACAGCGATGAAGCAATTAGATGAAGACAAGAACCTCTCCTCTGATTTCGGACAGGAGCTGAATCAGAAGCTGGAACGGTCTAAAGAGCGCATTCTTCATGTGAAATTTACATACTATAGGAAGAAAATATTTCTGTTTTTGACGATAATAGTACTGGCATTTATTATCAGTATCGGGTATGCTAATAAGGGCTTTATGGAGAGGACGGTTACTCAAAGTGATTTTCGAATACGCAAATCCTTTCGTGAAGAACCGAATGGAGATTATGAAATTATGTTAAGAGAATATCTTAGGAGACAGGAATTAGAACCTGTTCCGACGGTAACAGTATTTATTCCGTAATTTTAATTAAGTTATTATCGTAACTGTTCAGTATCCTCACAGTTACTGGGCATCTAGCAGTACCTATGCATACAGAACATGTAACAATGTGAATGTTTGAAGTATGCTTATATCATATTTTGCTGATAACTCAAATTCCTGCGAATTTCTCGGAGGTACTGAATAATTACTTTTTATATTACTATAGTATGACTACGTGCAGAGCTATACTATTACAAAAGGATATTTTACTATGCATTAAATCAATATAGAGGAAAGGCACAGGGAACAATATGAATAAAAAGATTGTATTAATTGACGGACACAGCATTTTGAATCGGGCATTTTATGGTATGCCGAATATGACTACCTCCAAAGGAGAGCATACCAATGCAGTTCTTGGGTTCATTAATATTATGTTTAAAATCTTGGAGGAGGAGAAGCCGGATTATCTGACGGTAGCCTTTGACACTCATCATCCGACCTTCCGCCATGAGATGTTTACAGAATATAAGGGGACAAGAAAGGGTATGCCGGATGAACTACGGGAGCAGGTACCTGTAATGAAAGAGGTACTGAAGGCAATGAGAATTCCAATAATCGAGATACCTGGCTTTGAGGCAGATGATATTCTCGGAACCCTGGCTACCAGATCAGAAAAAGATGGGGATCAGGTATCGGTTATTTCAGGAGACAGGGATCTGCTGCAACTTGCCAGCGAGAGGATTAAGATACGAATCCCAAAGACAAAGAAAACAGGTACGGAGATCGAGGATTACTATGCTTCGGATGTAATGAATACTTATCATGTAACACCGAAGCAATTTATTGATTTGAAGGGTCTTATGGGAGATGCCTCCGATAATATTCCAGGTGTTCCGGGAGTGGGGGAGAAGACAGCAGGTAAGTTAATTGAAACCTATCAGTCTATTGAGAATATCTATGAGCATATCGATGAGATGTCTCCCGGTAAGGTGACCAATTCCTTGAAGGAGAATAAGGAACTGGCCTTCCTGTCCAAGAAGCTGGCTACGATTTGTGTAGACTGTGATCTGGAATATCAGATTGAGGATGCCGGTCTCGAAGATATGTACAATGAGGACGTATATCTGATATTTAAAAGGCTGGAATTCAAGAATCTCTTATCCCGCTTTCAAACGAAGGAGGTCGACCGTTCCACGGGTATGGAACAAAGCTTCTTGCTGATTGATGATCTGGGTAAAGCAGATAAGGTATTTGAGAGTATGGAGGAGAAAGGAGCTCATCCGATCGGACTTCAGATGATTGTTGATCAGAAACGTGTTCTGGGTGTTGCTCTTTGCAAAGAGGAAGAGGCGGTATATTTTATTCGTTGTACGGGTTTTGTTACTGAGGACTATCTCTGCGATAAAGCAGCAAAGCTGGCTCATAACAGCTATGTCTTATCTGTAATCGGATTAAAGGAACAGCTGCCTTATCTTGCTGTTACTGAAGAAGATAATATTTTTGATGCAGCAATCGCAGCTTATTTATTAAATCCACTGACGGATACCTATCATTATGATGATATCGCTAGAGATTATCTGAGCATGACGGTACCATCCAGAGAGGATCTCTTGGGCAAGACATCCCTCACAGATGCGGTGGAACAGAAGTCAGAGGCGTTCCTATCCTTTGCCTGTTACAGTGCATATGTAGCAATGCGCGCAGCTGAGCGGTTAAAGGATTTGTTATTCCGGTCGGAGATGTTGCAGCTTTTTGAGACGGTTGAGATGCCATTGATTTACACGCTCTATGACATGGAGGTAAGAGGCATTCGTGTGAATAAGGCTGCTCTAAAGGAATACGGAGATAACCTTAAGATTGGAATTGATAAGCTGGAGAAAAACATATATGAATTGGTAGGAGAGAAATTCAATATTAATTCCCCGAAGCAGCTGGGAGTCATCCTCTTTGAGAAACTTCATTTGCCTAATGGGAAGATGACGAAGACTGGCTACTCTACCTCTGCGGATATCCTTGAGAAACTTCAAAGCGAGCACCCGGTAGTAGCGATGATATTGGAATACAGACAGTTAACCAAATTAAAATCCACCTATGCCGATGGTTTGGCAGAGTATATCAGGGAGGATGAGCGAATTCACGGAAAGTTCCATCAGACCATAGCGGCAACGGGACGGATCAGCAGTACCGATCCAAATCTACAGAATATCCCCATCCGTATGGAATTAGGAAGACAGATCCGTAAGGTATTTATCCCTAAGGAGGATTATGTATTTCTAGATGCGGACTATTCTCAGATTGAGCTGCGAGTTTTGGCACATATGTCTGAGGATGAGCGACTAATTAATGCTTACCGTGAAGCAAAGGATATTCATCGCATCACTGCTTCCGAGGTATTCCATATTCCCTTTGAAGAAGTAACTCCTGCGCAGAGAAGCAGCGCGAAGGCCGTTAACTTTGGAATTGTCTATGGTATCAGCTCCTTTGGTTTAGGACAGGATCTGAATATCACCAGGAAGGAAGCTGAGCGATATATAGCGAAATATTTTGAAACCTATCCGAAGGTGAAGCAGTATCTGGATCGATTGGTTGCAGAGGCTAAGGAGCAGGGCTACTGCACCACTTTATTCGGTCGCAGAAGGCCGGTACCGGAGCTTACCTCCAGTAATTTCATGCAGCGTTCTTTTGGAGAACGAGTGGCAATGAATTCCCCGATCCAGGGAACAGCTGCTGACATCATTAAGATTGCGATGATCCGGGTGAATCAGAGGCTTGAGAAGGAGAAGCTGCGTTCGGCATTGATTCTTCAGATACACGATGAGCTTTTAGTAGAGACACATAAAGACGAGGTGGAAAAGGTATCGAAGATCATGGTTGAAGAGATGCAGGGAGCTGCTGAGCTTTCCGTAGTATTGGAGGCGGAGGTAAAAGAGGGCAGTAACTGGTTCGAAGCGAAATAGTGTGAGTTATTGAAAAGATAATTCACACTTCCAAGTTTGTGCCTGCGTCACCAAAGTGTAAAGGGCACACTTGGCACAAACTAACACAAAGGGGAAACATTTAAAGTTAGTATGAATTGCGAAGATAAAAGCAGATTGGAGATATAGATGAAGGTGATTGGCTTAACGGGCGGAATAGGCAGCGGAAAATCTCTGGTAGCAGGCATAATGAAGGAGCAATACGGAGCCTCCATCATTGATACCGACAGAATCGCAAGGGAACAGATGGAGCCAGGCGGAGCAAGCTATCAAGAAGTAGTTGATTGCTTTGGACTAAGTATTCTGGCAGACGATGGTAGGATTGACCGGAGCAGGCTTGCAGCCCTTGTCTTCAATGATAAGGCGAAGAGGCTTCGTATTAATGAGATTACGCATCCTAAGGTTCTTGCCACGGTCAGGAGGCAGATCGATCAGCATAGGCTGCTACAGGATATTCCATATCTTTTGATAGAGACTGCTTTGATGATTGAGTCCGGCTATGACTTTGTATGTGATGAGGTCTGGTATGTCTATGCTCCGGAGGAGCAGAGAAGAAGCTGGCTAAGAACGGAACGGGGTTATTCAGATGAAAAGATTGATGCCATCTTTCAAAATCAATGTAAAGCACAGGAGTTTCGTAATCGCTTTCCGAAGGTGATCGAGAATATCGGCGACATGAAATGGCTACGTGAGCAGGTGGATACCCTGATAAAGGAGCTATAAGCGGAATGTTGGTATAAAAGCTTCCACTGCAAATTATAAGGTTGGAATAATAAAGTCATACAGAAAGGATGCCCTGATGCCATAATATCAGGGCATCCTTTCTGTATGACATGACAGTCCGTACTATAACACAAAAAGCCCTCTGGGAATTGAATGAAGTGATGGCATTAAAGGGGACTACTCTTGATTGCAGCACTATTTGCAATGTTGTGGACAGTATAGGCGTTTCTCTTTACAAAAAATGCTGCTATAATAGAGGGAGAGAGAAGGGAGGATTTATGAATGAAGAACTTTATTAAAAACTATCAGATGTCTTTACTTTTATTATTGTCGGTATTGGTTGGAGGTGGCCTTGGTTTGGTGATGGGACCTGAGGCGAAGGTGTTGGAACCCTTTGGGCAGATATATCTTAATCTCATGTTTACCCTGATTGTACCCTTGGTTTTCTTTAGTGTTGTCTCGTCCATAGCAAATATGAGCGCCATGAATCGACTTGGTAAAATATTTATTAATATAGCAATCATATTTACAGCCACAGCATTATTATCCGGTATTCTATCCATTGTAGGGGTGTTTGTGTTCAATCCAACGAAGGGTTTGGCAGATAGCACCATCAATGCAATATTATCCGGTTCCGGCGAGGAGATTGTGGCGGAAGCAGAGCAGTTGTCCTTACCTCAGCAATTAGTGAATACTATTACGGTTGGGGATTTCTCGGAATTGTTCTCCAGAAGTAAGATGCTGCCACTTCTTATCTTCTCCGTTATGTTCGGGATAGCGACAGTAATGGTTGGGGAGAAAGCAAGACCGGTGAAGGAATTTGTGAATGCCGCATCGGAAGTATTGATGAAGATGATTAAGATTATTATGTATTATGCTCCGATTGGTTTGGGCTGTTATTTTGCATCGGTAATTGGTCAGCTTGGAACGCAGATACTCGAGGGATATCTACGTGTATTCCTGCTATACCTCGGCTTGTCCGTAATTAACTACTTCCTGTTCTTTAGTATCTATGCTTATGTGGCAGCAGGTAAGCCCGGTGTGAAGGTTTTCTGGAAGAATGCAATAGCACCTACCGTGACAGCACTTGCAACCTGCTCCAGTGCGGCAACCATTCCTGTCAATCTGGAAGCAACAAAACGGATCGGTGTACCGAAGGATATTACAGAGACAGTCATTCCGCTTGGAGTGAACACACATAAGGATGGTTCTGTGATCGGCGGCGTATTGAAGGTCGTATTCTTATTCGGACTATTTGGAAAAGAGATAGATAACCTTGGAGCGATACTTTCGATCTTGGTGGTAGGCTTCCTGGTAGGAGCAGTAATGGGAGCAATTCCCGGTGGTGGTCTCATTGGTGAGATGCTGATTATCAGTATTTTTGGCTTTCCGGCAGCGGCACTTCCGGTTATCGCAGTGATCAGCACAATTATTGATGCACCTGCCACCGTACTGAATTCTACCGGCAATACGGTATGTGCTATGCTGGCTGCCAGATTTGTCGACGGTAAGAAGTGGTTACAAAATCAAAAGTAAATTTTGGAGATATGCTTCTCCTTGTGGGAGACAGACGAGTTGGAAACAACTGCAGGCTGTCTCCCTTTTTGCGCGGTGTGTCCAGCGAAGCTGGACCACACTTGCCTCTATGCAACATCCATTGATTGTGCCTTAGTTTGTCGGGAGCCTTCTAGAAAATTTCTTGACAAAATGATAGAAATGAGGGATACTCTGTTTATTGTTATAGATTAAGGTAACTGTTCAGAACCAATCTCGAAAACACTTCGTGTTTCCTCGATGTGGCGTATTCGCCAAATAAATTTGATAAAATATGCTCACGAATGCGAGCATTCATCACATATTTTATCAAATTTGCTTGGCTCTGAACAGTTACAGATTAATATAGAATAGGAAGATTATAATGAAGTTATGCAGCATTGCAAGCGGCAGCAGTGGAAACTGCATTTATGTCGGTAGTCAGAATACAAATTTACTAGTGGATGCCGGTATCAGTGCGAAGCGTATTGAAAATGGGCTAAATGGGATTGATATTATGCCGGATACAATACAGGGTATTTTAATTACTCATGAGCATTCGGATCATGTATCCGGGCTTGGAATACTGGCCCGTAGGTATCATATTCCGATTTATGCAACCTATGAGACGGCATGTGCAATCGATCGGATTAAAAGCTTGGGAGATATCCCAAGTGAGCTTTATCGCTATGTTACACCGAATGAAACCTTTATGATCAATGATATTTGTGTGAATCCTTTCTCTACCTCCCATGATGCGGCTAAACCGGTCTGTTATACTATGCAGTCCGAGGGACATAAGGTTGGAATTGCAACTGATTTAGGAAAATATGATGATTATATCGTATCAGTGCTGGAGGGCTCCGAGCTTCTATTCGTGGAAGCAAATCATGATGTTAATATGCTCATGGTCGGGAAATATCCTTATTATCTCAAACAGCGTATCTTAGGTGACAGGGGACATCTTTCCAATGATACCTCTGCTGATCTGATCAGCCGTCTAATTCATCCAAGATTACAACATATATTTTTAGCGCATCTTAGTAAGGAAAATAATTATGAAGAGCTAGCTTATGAGACGGTTTGCTGTGAATTGTCTAACCGTGGCATTGGTTTTTCAGCCAAAGATGTGAGTGTAGCACAGAGAGAACAACCATCCCGTATGGTAATGGTATAAGGAGGACTATCATATGAAACGAACCGTAATTACTGTAGTAGGAAAAGACACCGTTGGAATCATTGCCAGGGTTTGTACGTATCTTGCTAATAATAACATTAATATACTGGATATTTCCCAGACCATAGTTCAAGGCTTTTTTAACATGATGATGATTGTAGATATGACTGGTGCAAGTAAGGATTATGAGATTATCGCGGAGGAGCTAGAGAATCTGGGATCGGAAATCGGAGTTATCATTAAGGCTCAGCGAGAGGATATCTTTGACATGATGCATAGAATCTAGTGTAAAGAATGTGAATTAAAAGCAATTCACATGGGAAGAAGCGGCGAAGTTTGCCCACCCGCGCAAACTCCTTGTTCTTCCGTGCTTAATGATTATTTTGATTTACACTGTTTTGATAGATTGGAGATTATAATGATAAACATTAATGAAGTCATTGAAACCAATAAAATGATTGAACGGGAGAATCTGGACGTTCGTACAATCACCTTGGGTATCAGTCTCCTTGACTGCGCAGACCCTGACTTAGAAGAGTTAAATCGTAAGATTTATGAAAAGATAACTACAATTGCGAAGGAGCTTGTTGCTACAGGCAATAAGATTCAGAAGGAATATGGCATTCCGATTGTAAATAAACGAATTTCGGTTACACCGATTTCCTTGGTAGGCGCAGCAGCCTGTAAGACCTCAGAGGATTTCGTTACAATAGCAAAGACCTTGGACCGTGCAGCAACCACTGTTGGAGTTAATTTTATCGGTGGCTATTCTGCACTGGTATCAAAAGCAATGACCACCAGTGATGAACTGCTTATTAAATCTATCCCTATGGCGCTCAGCCAGACGGAGAGGGTATGCAGCTCAGTTAATGTTGGTTCAACGAAGACCGGTATTGATATGAATGCGGTAAAGCTTCTGGGTGAGATCATCTTAAAGACCGCAGAGGGTACGAAGGAAAAGGACTCTATTGGCTGTGCCAAATTAGTCATTTTCTGTAATGCACCGGATGATAATCCGTTCATGGCAGGTGCCTTCCATGGAGTTACAGAAGGAGATGCGGTCATTAATGTTGGTGTCAGCGGACCCGGGGTTGTGAAGAAGGCTATGGAGAACGTAAGAGGTAAAGATTTTGAACAGCTTTGCGAGTCAATTAAGAAAACAGCCTTCAAGATTACTCGTGTGGGTCAGCTGGTTGCACAGGAAGCTTCCAGAATACTGGGAATTCCCTTTGGTATCATTGACCTATCCCTGGCTCCGACTCCGGCAGTTGGCGACAGTATTGCAGAGATATTAGAGGAAATGGGCCTAGAACGTGTTGGTGCTCCCGGTACCACTGCCGCATTAGCCTTATTGAATGATCAGGTGAAAAAGGGTGGTGTTATGGCATCCTCCTATGTAGGTGGTTTAAGTGGCGCATTTATTCCGGTCAGCGAGGATCAGGGGATGATTAATGCAGTAGAAGCAGGTGCCTTGACTCTGGAGAAGCTGGAAGCGATGACCTGCGTATGCTCAGTAGGACTTGATATGATCGCCATTCCCGGTGATACGAAAGCTACCACTATCTCGGGTATTATAGCGGATGAGATGGCAATCGGAATGATTAATCAAAAGACGACAGCGGTGCGCATTATACCGGTTATCGGTAAGGGTGTAGGGGAGCGTGTAGAATTCGGTGGCTTACTTGGTTATGCACCGGTTATGACTGTAAATCCCTTTGGCTGTGATGATTTTATCAACCGCGGAGGCAGAATTCCGGCTCCGATTCATAGCTTCAAGAATTAAGTGAATCATTTTAAGCACAAATATAATTGATTACTGCAATAAAATCGTTACAATAAGTTGATCTGTGAAGCAACCAGAGTATTTACATTAGATATGAGAAATAGTATATTAATATTGTAAATAATTAACTTGAACCGAGCCATGATCTCCTTCGTCTAATCCTTATCATGATATGGAGAGATTGCTTCTCGGTTCTTTCATCGGTTTACAGAAAAAGATAATAGAAAGGTGATTAATAAGATGGATAATACACTAGAGAAGTTAGATTATAAAGGAATATTTCGTTATTTCAGTGAAATTTCAATGATACCAAGAGGTTCAGGAAATGAGCAAGCAATCAGCGATTATTTGGTTTCCTTTGCGAAGGAGCATAAATTAGAATATACTCAGGATTCTGAGTATAATGTAATCATGATTAAGGAGGCAACCCCTGGATATGAAGAGGAGCCCGCCATTATACTACAGGGACACATGGACATGGTATGTGAGAAGCGTAAGGACTCCACCCATGATTTCCTTAAGGATGGTATTAAGCTTAGGGTAGACGGAGACTTTCTTTGTGCAGACGGAACTACCTTAGGTGGAGATAACGGAGTTGCAGTAGCGTATATTCTTGCTATGTTATCCGATGAAAGTCTGGAGCATCCTCGATTGGAAGCAATTATCACGACGGATGAGGAGATGGGCATGAACGGTGCCAAAGCACTGGATTTGACAAAGCTTAAGGGAAAATATCTAATCAATCTGGACTCAGAAGAGGAAGATTGTGTGCTAACCAGCTGTGCAGGTGGTATGAGATGCAATAGCATACTACCTATTCAGAGAGTAGAAGCGAAGGGTATGAGAATGAAGCTAAGTCTAGGCGGAATGCAAGGTGGTCATTCCGGCACTGACATTATCAAGAATAGAGCCAACGCACCCAAACTCCTTGGAAGATTGCTGTTTGAACTTCGTGAGATGAATGATTTCGCACTGATTCGTATGCAGGGTGGTTTTAAGGATAATGTTATTCCTAGAGAAGCAGAAGCTGAGATACTGATCAAAGAGGGCGCTGAGGGTGAAATTCTCAAGGTTAAGGAAAGTATCGCCAAGCTAATGAAGGGGTATCAGCAGGAATTATCCGCAAGCGAACCGGATTTATGCTATGAGCTTGAGGAATTGGGAGAAGACACCTTCCAGGTATTGCATCCCGTATCCTTTGAGAAAATGTTGTTCATGCTGGTTAATATGCCGAATGGTGTTCAGGTGATGAGTTCTCATATACCCGGCTTGGTGGAAAGTTCATTAAACTTAGGGATATTTAATACCGAGGAAGACCGTGTACTGTTTACGGATGCCATCCGCAGCTCACTATATAATTATAAGCATTACATGAGTAATCAGTTGAATTATATGATTAGCTTTCTGGGAGGAGAGTTCAGTGAATATGCAGAATATCCAGGTTGGGAATATATACCGGATTCACTGCTTCGAGAGAACTATAAGAGGCTATATACACAGAGCACAGGGAAGGAAATGAGAGTAGAAGCGATTCATGCAGGTCTGGAATGCGGTATTATAAGCGAGAAGCTTCCAGGGATTGATGCGATCTCCATCGGACCGGATATGTTTCATGTTCATACGATTGAGGAAAAGTTGAATATTCCGTCTGCAATACGTGTATATAAGCTGCTTGAAAAGTTAGTTTGTGAAAAAATAAGAGCATAACAATACTTGAGATTATTTTAAGTATACTTTATGAAAAACGTGGAACAAGATTTTGATTAAGTCCTTTATATTTATTAGGAGATGAAAAGATGGATAAGGATGACGTAAATTCAACATTCGATATTGACAATGATGAAGAATTTAATAAAAATTTTTATAAGAATATTGAGATGGCCTTCGGTGAAGCGAATGTTGAGACGCCTAGCACTACAGGGGAAATGGCTTCTAATCCAGAGGAGGAACAGGCAGTTACGCGGGAAGCGTCTGGGATTACTGTTTCTTTAGTAGGTAGTACCAAAGAGCCTTCTATTGATGCAGAGAGTCCGAAGGTGGAAGATAAACCCAGTGATATGGCTGATTTTTCCGATAGAGTTGTTTCCTATCATGAGATCTCTGAGTATGATATCGAGGAGGAATTAGACGGAATTAATGAAGCCTTGGCACGCCAGATCTGTGATGAATTGGAACAATCACGCGCGAAAGATAAACTGGAGGAAAAGAAGAAACAGCGTTTTATGAGGATTCGAAGCGGGATTGCGCTTGCCTTGCTATGTCTTGCCGGTTTTACTTTTTTCTTTGGTTTTACAGAACCAGGTAAACACCTCTTACTAAAGACAGGCTTAAATCTGACCGGTTCCATATGGTCTACCGTGACCGGGAATTTTGAAGCAAATGTCGAAGCGGTTGAAGATGTGGACTATTTGGATGCAGATGATCTTGCTTCGGATGCAGAGGAGATTGACCCCAATACAATCATTTGGGCGGATCATCCCGGAGATGGGAAGCGTGTAGAGGGAGTATATAACATACTCTTACTCGGGGAAGAAGCAATCGGTTCTGGTGGTGGAAGAGGAAGAACCGATGTGATTGTTATCGCCACGATGAATACTAACACAAATAAACTGATGTTAACATCTCTCATGAGAGATACTTTGGTACAGATTCCGGGCTTCAAGGATAATAAATTAAATACTGCCTATGAAAGAGGCGGTCTAGATTTGATGTATGAGACCATCGCATTGAATTTTGATATAAGACTGGATGGCTGTGTCATGGTTAACTTTGAGAATTTCGAGAAAATAATCGATAAGCTCGGAGGCTTGGAACTGACCTTAACCGCAGGGGAAGCAAAATATCTTAATTCAACTAATTATATCTCAAAGCCGCAGTACCGTAATGTTGTCGCAGGTAAGCAGCTTATGAATGGTAATCAAGTACTTGGCTATTCCCGTGTACGCAAGAGAGCTACCATTACCGGAAATAATAATGATTATGGTCGTACCGACAGACATCGAATCGTACTCAATGCAATCTTTGATAAATATAAGACAAAAAGTAAGGTTGAGTTAGCTAGCATGATGTTGAATATTCTTCCAATGATTACAACTGATATTAGCAGCAATAACTTTGAACTCTTACTGAATTCCTTTATCGAGATGGGAACGATGGAAATATCCCAGTTAAGAATTCCGGCAGACGGTACCTTTACCGATAATGTTAAGGTTCGCGGCATGGATGTTTTAATTCCCGATTTACAGGAAAATGCTAAGATTTTGCATGATTTCGTATTTGATGAAGAGATTAAGAGCTTAGCTGCGGATGAAGGAGCGGCAACGGACGAAACAAAGACTGGTGCTGCAACTAAGACCTCAGGAAATTAACACTACGAATAAAAGACTTCTATAGTCAAGTGCATCAGTCATCCATATAATCAGGTGTCTGTATGCACTTGACTCATGCATAGAATTAGCTTGTCATCCATAAGTTATAATCATTCCGATTGGGACATATAATTATTTGTCCTGCATAATGATTGGAGTGTGAGTAAAAATGAGGCGAGCATGGAAAACGGTGAAACATGGGATAAGACGAGACAACCGTAATCCCGGTGATAATAAGATGATTCTTCTGCTCTTATTACTTTTGGTGCTGTTTATTACCGGCTTGGAATTGAACCGGTTGTCTACACAGCTGCTTGTAAAAAATATTGAGAGCAGAGGGATTAATTATGATACCTTTCGAGAGATGAGGCTTTCCGGAGAGAACCTCGGAATGGCTCAAAAAAAGATCGATGATTTGCTTATCAAATACCCTGTTCTTAAAAACGTCAAGGGCGTAGATCCGATTGCCTATCTGACCTTTAGTATGCTTGCTACGGATTTTGACCTAAAGGAAAAAAGACTGATAGACGAAATGGTTTTTATCAAGGCTCTTCCGATGATCTCACATTCTTCGGGTTATGGTCGGCTTTATAGCTATTATAAAGCGATCCTTAAGGATATAAAGTGTTTTCCGGTTCCAAGAATTGAAGAAGACTCTGAAGATATCTCCTACATTGATACCTGGAGTGATCTACGCAGCTATGGAGGTAAGCGAAGACATGAGGGTACGGATATCATGGCTAAGAATAATAAGCGCGGATATTATCCGATTCTCAGCATTACGGATGGGGTAATTGAGAAGATGGGATGGCTCGAGCAGGGAGGATATCGGGTTGGAATACGTTCTAGATCCGGTGGTTACTTTTATTATGCTCATCTTTCGGATTATGTTGATGGAATCAAAGAAGGGGATGGGGTCATTGCCGGCCAGCTCCTAGGCTTTATGGGCGACAGTGGATATGGTAAGGAAGGAACCATCGGACAATTTGATGTACACCTTCATCTAGGGATATATATTGAGACAGACGCCGGTGAGCTAAGTGTAAATCCTTTTTACATATTGAAAGTGCTGGAGTCTTGCAGGCTCTCTTATCCGAGTTTATATGATTAAAAGTTACAGTTCAAATATTAGTCAAACTCATTTTACTACATTACTGTGATCTGAACAGTAACCATTAAATCTGTTTTACGAGCAATATAAATAAATATCTTTCATAATTATAGATGGTTGTGGTATACTAGTTAGCATAGGTGCGTCCGGCACCGAACGATTGTTTAAGGATGGAATACGTTGATGGAAATATATTTAGATAATTCAGCAACAACAAAAGTAACCGACGGTGTTCGGGATAAGTTGGTACAGGTATTATATGAGGATTATGGCAATCCTTCTTCGCTGCATCGTCTCGGCGTAAAAGCAGAGCGGCATATGAAGGAGGCAGCGTCCATTATTGCGGCCAATCTTAAGGTAGAGCCAAAGGAGATTTTGTTTACTTCTGGAGGTACCGAATCAAATAATCTTGCTCTTATAGGGACTGCTTTAGCCAACAAGCGCCGTGGTAATCATATTATAACTACCAGAATAGAGCATCCATCCGTACATCAACCCTTAGTGCATCTGGAGGAATTGGGGTTTGAGATAAGCTTTGCTCCGGTAGACGGAGCGGGTAATCTGATAAAAGAAAAATTATTCGAGCTGATCAAAGAGAATACCCTAATGATATCCTTGATGTATGTGAATAATGAAATTGGAGCAGTTCAAGAGATTACAGAGCTTATAAAGGAGCTTAAAAATAGAAAAAAGGACCTAATCATACATGTGGATGCCGTACAAGCCTTCGGTAAATACCGTATCTATCCGAAAAGGGAAGGAATTGATCTCTTATCCTTCAGTGGACATAAAATACACGGTCCCAAAGGGATCGGAGCTTTATATGTAAGTGATAAGGTGAAGGTTAATCCGGTTGTATATGGTGGTGGACATCAAAGGGGACTTCGTTCGGGAACAGAGAATGTACCTGGTATCGCTGGTTTGGGACAAGCTGTTGCTGAACTTTTTGAGAATTTTGATGAGAAGATAGAGCGAATGTATTATCTGAAACAGAAGTTCTTAAGGGAAATATATAAGCTAGACGATGTAACCATCAACGGGATAACGATGGAATGCATGCCGGATTTTAATATGGAACAACTCAAGGCAACCGCTCCACATATCATGAGTGTATCATTTCGTGGAGTTCGCAGCGAAGTGTTGCTTCATGCTTTAGAAGATAGAGGTATTTACGTATCCTCAGGATCTGCCTGTAGCTCTCATCATCCGACTCCCAGTGTTACCTTGGCGGCCATCGGGATACCTAAGGAGCTGATGGATTCTACTCTTCGTTTCTCTATGTCGAGTATGACCACCGAGGAGGAGATAGATTATACTCTGGAACAGATCAAGGAATTAGTGCCCAACTTAAGAAGATATACCCGTAAGAGATAGACGAACTTGAGAAAACCGATCGAAGGATCGATAATGTTACAGCGTGTCAGCACGTAGATGGAGGAAAGATGTTTAAAGCATTTTTGATAAAATACGCAGAAATAGGGTTGAAGGGTAACAACCGTTACATTTTTGAGAATGCCCTGCGAGATCGGATTAAGGATTCGCTCAGTGCTCTGGGTGAATTTGAGGTAACAAAGGAACAGGGAAGAATATTTGTAGAATGCCCGGAAGGTTATGACTATGATGAGACCATATCAGCGCTTAGGAAGGTGTTCGGTATCGCTTCTATTTGTCCGGTAGCAGTGATTGAAAGCTCCGAGTGGGAGATATTAACTAAGGGCGTCGGCGATTATGTGGAGATGATGTATCCGGATCGAAATTTCACCTTTAAGGTTGAAGCGAAGCGTGCAGATAAAAATTATTTTTATACCTCTCCTGAAATTTGTATCGAGATGGGAGCTTATTTGTTAAGACGTTTCCCTGAAATGAAGGTTGATGTACATGAGCCCTCCGTCCGCGTAACGGTAGAGGTTAGAACAAAATGTTATGTTTATTCTATCGTAATACCTGGCCTGGGCGGTATGCCCGTCGGATCTAACGGGAAGGCTATGCTTTTGTTGTCCGGAGGAATTGATAGTCCTGTAGCTGGTTATATGCTTTCCAAGCGAGGGGTATCGCTGACTGCAACTTACTTTCATGCGCCGCCGTATACCAGTGACCGTGCGAAGCAGAAGGTTGTTGATTTAGCTCAGAAGGTGTCAAAGTATACTGGTCCGATAAAGCTCTTTGTTGTAAACTTTACTGACATTCAGCTATACATCTATGATCAATGTCCTCATGAGGAACTGACCATAATTATGAGAAGATATATGATGAAGATTGCAGAACGATTAGCCGATCAGGAGGGGTGCCTTGGGTTGATCACCGGAGAGAGTCTCGGTCAGGTTGCAAGTCAGACTATGCAAAGCCTGGCGGCTACCAATGAAGTGTGTAATATGCCGGTCTACCGTCCTTTGATTGCTTTTGATAAGAAGGATATCGTCGAGATTGCTAAGGAAATTGATACCTTTGAGACTTCCATACTACCCTTTGAGGATTGCTGTACGATATTTGTTGCAAAGCATCCGGTAACGAAGCCCAGCATCAAAGTAATCAGGAGATCAGAAGAAAAACTGGAAGAGAAGATAAATGAAATGATAGAGACAGCATTACAAACAGTTGAGATTGTCAATGTGAAATAAAGGAGAACATTTGCATGGCTGAACTGGTATAAAAAGAGAGGTTGTCTCAATAGACAACCTCTCTAAAAAACATTAATTATTCAACAATGTAAGGCTTCAAAACTGCAAGGATGCCATCATCCTCACTATGAATATTTAAATCAATGTTCTTTGATAGGTCAAGGCTGAAAATACCCATAATGGATTTTGCATCTATAACGTATCTACCGGAAACCAAGTCGAAATCGGAATCAAATTTTGTCACGTCATTTACGAAAGCTTTTACCTTATCAATTGAATTTAAAGAAATCTTTACTGTCTTCATTAATAACTCCTCCTTTATTCGGTATATGTATATACTATAATTTACCTAATTAAAAGTCAATATACAAAGTTCATAAAAATAAGGCAGAAAGTTGTATAGGTAATCGAACTATTTATTCGAATTATTGTCAAATTTAGAAAGGAAAATGAAATAGAATGAAAAAATCAGCGGCATTTTTGACCCTTGGTTGTAAGGTGAATTCATACGAAACCGAGGCAATGCGCGGAATGTTTGAAGCGGCTGGCTATGAAATCGTGGATTTTAAAGATATAGCAGATGTCTATGTAGTGAATACCTGCACGGTCACGAATATTGCAGACCGCAAATCACGCCAGATGCTGCATCAGGCGAAGCACAGAAATCCCCAGGCGATTATCGCCGCAGTCGGCTGTTATGTTCAGGCTGCAGAAGACGTTCTTCTGGCGGACAGTGCGGTAGATCTTGTAATCGGTAATAATAAAAAATCTGACATAGTTACTATGGTTGAACGATGCAGGAACAGTAATGATAAAGAAGAATTAGTGGTAGATATCAATGCTGAGAAGGATTATGAGGAGCTGCATGTAATAACTACCATGGAGAAAACAAGAGCTTTTATCAAGATCCAGGATGGCTGTAATCGATTTTGCTCTTATTGTATCATTCCCTATGTTCGCGGTAGGGTAAGAAGTAGAAAAGAAGAGGATATCCTTACAGAGATTACTGAGCTATCGAAAAAGGGGTATAAGGAAATTGTGTTAACCGGAATTCATATCTCTTCTTATGGTACGGATCTGCTAAAGAAGACAGTGTCAGAAGATAACCGTTCACAGGAAAAGGAAGAAGAGACGGATCTGACCAATCAGGATCAGGATATATACGACAGATTAAGTCTGGAGATGCCCTTGGCAAGGTTAATTGTAAGAATTGGTGCAATAGAGGGGATTGAGCGAATTCGACTCGGATCTCTGGAGCCAAGGATTATCACAGAGGAATTTATAAAAGCAATTGCTACAGTAAGGCAATTTTGTCCTCATTTTCATCTTTCTTTGCAAAGTGGCAGCGATAGCGTACTTAAGAGAATGAATCGTAAATATAGTTCAGGTGAGTATTATGACAGAGTGCAGCTGATCCGTAGGTTTTTTGATAATCCCTCATTTACTACCGATGTTATAGTGGGATTTCCAGGAGAGACACAGGAGGAATTTGACCAGACGCTGGAATTTGTGAGAAGAATTGGCTTCTCCCATATTCATGTATTCAAATATTCAAAAAGAGCAGGAACTAAAGCAGCAGTGATGCAGGATCAGGTTCCAGAGGACATTAAAAGTTCGAGAAGCGATGAGTTAATTGCACTCTCAAATTTGATGGAGAAGGAATACATGGAACAATTCTTGGGCAAAATAGAGAAAATTCTATTTGAAGAGTCGATAGAGATAGAAGGGGTATTATATCAGGTTGGTCATAACGAGCGATATCTTAAACTGGCAGTAGCACAGGAGCAGGAGCTGTCCAACAAGCTGTTGACAGGTAGGGTTTTAGGCTTATTGACAGAAGAAATGCTCCTTTGTGAAATATCTAATTGAAATTTTTACCTAAATATATTAATATATAAGGTATATAGTTCAAAGGGGATCGGATTTGTATAATAGAGACTATCTAAATGTGTGAGAAGGAAGTGATTCAATGCAAAAATTAAACAATACGCAGTATTTTAAAGTACAAAAGGATACAGAGGTAATCGTGAGTGAGGTCATTCGCACCGTATATTCCGCGCTGACAGAAAAGGGATATAACCCGGTTAACCAGATTGTTGGATATGTTATGTCCGGAGATCCTACCTACATAACGAGCCATAAGGGTGCTCGAAGCTTGATTATGAAGGTGGAACGTGACGAAATCATTGAAGAGTTGTTGCGTTTTTACATTGAGAAAGAACTCGACAAAGGGAGTAGTGTGTAACGGTTTTACATGTCCCATGGACGGGAAGACTATATCAGTGTTATAATAGGCAAATGGTTATCGTTTTGACCATATTGTTATATTGTTGCTTTTTATACCATAGGAGGTATGAATGAAAAGAGTAATGGGGCTGGATTACGGCTCTGTGACGGTCGGTGTTGCTATTAGCGATGCACTCGGATTGACTGCGCAAGGAATAGAAGTTATCCGGAGAAAGCAGGAGAATAAGCTACGGCAGACACTAGCTAGAATTGAAGAGTTGATTACAGAATATGAGATTGAAACGATTGTTTTAGGTTATCCTAAGCATCTAAATAATACAATTGGGGAACGGGCGCTTAAGTCGGAGGAGTTTGCAGAGAAGCTGAGGCAAAGGACTGGTCTTGAGGTGTTTCTTTGGGATGAAAGATTGACAACGGTAGCGGCACACCAGGTGCTTGATCAGGGTGGCTTAAGTCATCAAGAAAAATCGTTGGTGGTTGATAAATTGGCAGCAGTATTAATATTACAAGGATATTTGGACAGACTGCATTTCATAAAGAAGGAAGAGAATAATCATGAGTAATAGACCGGATGAGATAACCTTCATCACAGAAGATGGTGAAGAGGTAGTATTTCAGGTGTTAGAACAGACGAGACTTGGCGGAACAGATTATCTTTTAGTCAGTACAATCACTGAGGATGAAGAGGATGCTGAAGCTCTTATTTTGAAGGATGTATCAGAGGAAACCGACGAAGAGGCGGTATATGATATTGTGGAGGAGGAGCAGGAGCTGCAGTCAGTTGCTGCGATCTTCAAAGAATTATTAGATGATATAGAATTGTATTAATTCATGACAAGGGAATTGAGATTGTCAATTCCTCTTGCAAAATTTAATTAATATATATACAGGATATTAAATGCATAACGATATGATTAGATGAAAATAGGTGATGATATGCCTGAAAATCAGGAACAGTTTAAAAATTTGTTGAAGCAGAACGGATTAAAGGTTACTACTCAGAGAGTAGCAATTCTGGAGGTATTAGATTGCAGACCGGGGAAACATCTGACGGCAGAAGAGATTTATGATTATGTCAGAGAAAAGTTTCCGGAAATCGGTATCGCTACAGTCTACCGTACGATTCAAGTATTATCAGAGTTAAATCTAATAGATAAATTAAATCTTGATGATGGATATGTGCGCTATGAGATTAGCAAGGGAAGTAAAGAAGAGACTTCCCACCATCACCATCACTTAATATGCCTAGATTGCGGAAATGTATATGCATTTCAGGATGATCTATTGGAAACATTAGAAGAACGAATCATGGATACCATGGGATTTCAAGTGGTGGACCACGAAGTTAAGCTATATGGTCATTGTAAAGCATGCAGGGCAAATAAATCTGTTAGTATCTAATTGATTATCGAATGCACTTAGTGAATGGAAAAGAAAGTACATAAACCATTGGAGGTGCAATTATTTGAAAGAGAAAGAAAAGAGCATAATGAAAGAGACACAATTAAAAGGAGTAAAGATTATTCCGCTTGGAGGATTAGAGCAGATTGGTATGAACATTACCGCGATAGAGTATGAGGACAGTATTATCGTCATTGATTGCGGACTATCCTTTCCGGAGGATGAAATGTTAGGAATTGATTTAGTAATTCCTGATGTCACTTATCTGAAGGATAATATAGATAAGGTGAAGGGCTTTGTTATTACCCATGGTCATGAGGATCACATCGGTTCTCTTCCATATATACTGAAGGATATCAATGTACCGATTTATGCAACGAAACTTACAACAGCAATTATAGAAACAAAGCTGAAAGAGCATAATTTATTAAAGAACACTAAGAGAAAAGTAATTAAGCATGGTCAATCCATTAATTTAGGGTGTTTTAGAATTGAATTCATACGGACAAACCATAGTATCGCAGATGCTTCTGCATTAGCGATCTTTACACCGGCAGGAATCATCTTCCATACCGGTGACTTTAAAGTGGACTATACTCCTGTATTCGGTGCTCCGATAGATTTGCAGAGAATTGGTGAAATCGGTAAGAAGGGCGTATTGGCACTTCTTTGTGACAGTACAAATGTAGAACGTCCCGGCTATACAATGAGTGAGAGTACGGTAGGAAAGACCTTTGACAGTATTTTTTCCGACTCTGCAAAGCAGAGAATTATTGTTGCTACCTTTGCCTCTAATGTTGACCGAGTTCAGCAGGTAATCAATTCTGCAGCAAAGTTCAACAGAAAAATAGTTATTGAAGGCCGTAGCATGGTTAATATTATTACCGTGGCAATGGAGCTTGGTTACATCAAGATGCCTGAAAATATGTTAATAGACATAGAGATGATGAAGAATTACACCGATGACCAGCTGGTGCTTATCACGACCGGTAGCCAGGGTGAAACAATGGCAGCATTGCCGAGAATGGCTGCTTCCATTCATAAGAAGGTAACAATCAAGCCGGGTGATGTCGTTATTTTAAGCTCTACTCCCATTCCGGGTAATGAGAAAGCGGTATCAAAGGTCATCAATGATCTGACCATGAAGGGTGCGAAGGTAATCTATCAGGATACCCATGTATCCGGTCATGCCTGCCAGGAAGAAATTAAATTAATGTATACCTTATTAAAGCCCAAGTATGCAGTTCCGGTACATGGTGAATATAAACATCTGGTGCGTCATGCAGAGTTGGCACAGACCTTAGGAATTCCGAAGGAAAATATCTTTGTTATCTCTTCTGGTGATGTATTGACCTTGTCAGAGGAACACGGCCAGATTACAGGAGAGGTACCTGCACAGGGTATTCTTGTGGATGGCCTGGGTGTCGGGGATGTTGGTAATATTGTGCTACGTGACAGACAGCTCTTAAGTGAGAACGGATTGATTATCGTTGTAATCTCTCTGGAAAAATACAGTAATCAAGTGATTGCAGGACCGGATATAGTATCCCGTGGCTTTGTGTACGTAAGAGAGTCCGAGAATCTGATGGAAGAAGCGAGAGATGTTGTAGAACGGGCTCTGGCTAAGTGCCTAAGTAAAAAAAATGCAGACTGGGGCAAGATGAAGACGGAGATCAAAGATTCACTCAGTGATTATATCTGGAAGAAGACAAAGAGAAATCCGATGATTTTGCCTATCATTATGGAAGTATAAGAAATAGTTTGAATAAAGGATTTTTACAAAACAAAAATCCTTAGGAAGAACCGCGAAGTCCGCACAGAGGTGCGAACTCCTTGTTCTTCTGGGTTTGTGCCTACAGTCTTCAAAGTGTAAACCGTCTCGCATGCGAGACGTTGCACACTTAGCACAAACTAACACAAAGGGCAGGCATGTTATGATAGATTAGATTAGCGTTTATAATAAACAGTTTGTTTTTAAGTTAGAGAGGGAAGTATATGGCGACAAGATCCACAGCAGTTAAATTAACATTAAAAATAACGAGCTTAATCGTACGGATGCTGATGAATATATTTTTCTATATAATAGTGGTTATTGCTATAATCAACGTCAGTAAATATGCCTATACCTTCACCTATCAGCTCTATGGACCCGATACGGTGGATGAGGCGCCCGGAAGGGATATTATCTTCCAGATTAACAAGGGTGAATCTAAGATGGATATAGCTGCCAAGCTGGAAATTAATCATGCCATTAAGAACAAGTATTCCTTCTTTCTTAAGACAAAGCTTCAGGAATATGTGATTATGCCCGGTACCTATGTAATAAATTCTTCTATGACCTACGATGAGATACTTTCCGTTGTGACGGATTATTCCAAGTCAATTGTGAAGGATGAGGATTCGGGGAATAGTTCCACTGATTCCACTAAGGATATTGGTGAAAAAACAGGTGACGGAACAGAAACTGATACCGATGCGGACTCAGATAAGAAGAAAGCATCAGAATGATGGTGCTATAGCTCAGATTCAATATTGAGCTATGGTGTCATAGATAAAGAGGCTAATTATATTATGATAGTTGATGAGAGAATTACAGCCTACATTAACTCCTTGGTAGCGGAATTACCGAAAGAATTAGGTGATCTGGAAATGGATGCTTTGGAGCATCATGTCCCGATTATAAAGAAAGATACCCAGGGAGCCTTAAAGTTCTTATTACAGCTACAACAACCCAAACGCATTCTGGAGGTCGGAACAGCCATTGGCTTTTCCGCCCTCTTTATGAGTGAATATACGAATTGTGATTGCCAAATTACAACCATAGAAAAGGTTGCTATGCGGCTGGTAGAAGCAGAGAAGAATCTGGCTGATCCAATCTTTCCCCATAAGGATAAAATAAAACTGATTAAGGGGGAAGCTCTTGAAGTACTGAAAACTTTAGTAGAGGAAAAGTTAAGCTTTGATTTTATTTTCTTAGATGCTGCAAAAGCCCAATACATGAGCTTTCTTCCTGAATTAATGAAGCTACTGGAGGAGAAAGGACTATTGGTTACGGATAATGTTCTTCAGGATGGCACGGTAATTAACTCGAGATATAGTATTACGAGAAGAGATAGAACGATTCATTCCAGAATGAGAGATTATCTTTATACCATTACTCACATGGATGAGTTATCTACAGTAATACTACCGGTCGGTGATGGTATTGCCTTAAGTCATCGTGTTAAGTAACTGTAATAAAGCCTGAAGATTTGTGCCTATGGCCCAAATCTTCAGATAGTGAGAAAGGTATGGCATCTGATATGACAGAATACATTAAGAAGCCGGAGCTATTGATTCCGGCTGGTAATTTAGAAACATTGAAAACGGCCGTTATCTATGGAGCGGACGCCATCTATATAGGAGGAGATTTATACGGTCTCCGTGCGAAGGCTAAGAATTTCTCTATGGATGAGATGAAGCAGGGAATTGCATTTGCTCATTCCTACGGTAAGAAGGTATATATAACAGCGAATATTACTGCCCATAACCAGGATCTTGGAGGAATACGGTCCTATTTTAAAGACCTGAGAGCTTTCGGCAAGGATCGTCCGGATGCACTGATTATTTCTGATCCAGGTGTTTTCTCCATAGCACAGGAGGAGATTCCAGAGGCTGAGCTGCATATCAGTACGCAAGCAAATAATACGAATTATGAGAGCTACCGTTTTTGGCATAAGCTTGGAGCTTCCAGAGTGGTATCAGCAAGAGAATTAACCTTAGAGGAATTGATTGAGCTGCGTTCCAAAATTCCTGCTGAGATGGAGATAGAGACCTTCGTTCATGGAGCAATGTGCATCGCTTACTCCGGAAGATGTTTACTCAGTAATTATTTTACCGGAAGGGATGCTAATCTTGGTGCCTGTACACACTCCTGTCGTTGGAAATATCATATCGTGGAGGAGAAAAGACCGGGTGAATACCTGCCAATTGAAGAAAATGAGCGGGGTACTTATATTTTTAATTCGAAAGACCTATGTATGATTGAATATATACCCGAGCTTGTAAAAGCAGGAATTAATAGCTTGAAGGTAGAAGGTAGAATGAAGACTGCCTTGTATGTTGCAACAGTAGCTCGTACCTACCGTAGGGCCATCGATGAGTTCTTTACTGACCCTGCTTTATATGAAGCCAATAAGGGTGAATATATGAAGGAAATCAGAAAAGGAGTCAACCGTCAATTTACTACCGGTTTCTTCTTTGGCAAGCCTACACATGAGGATCAGATCTACGATCATAATACTTATGAGAAAGCATATACCTATCTTGGAACTATCTCAGGTGAAAAGGATGGTTTGTATGAGCTTGAACAGAAGAATAAGTTTAGTGTCGGAGAAAGTGTCGAGATCATTAAACCCTGTGGTGATACGATTGAGGTTATCGTGATAAAAATTCAAGATGCGGATGGAAATGCAATGGAGAGCTGTCCTCATCCGCAGCAGATGATTTATGCAGATTTTGGAGTGAAGCTTGATATCTATGATATCGTGCGAAGGAAAGAGTAAGAATTACTGTAGCATATCGCCGTCATAAAAACATCATTTCCCAAGAGCTATTCTTTGGGTAAAAAATGTTTTTTATGGGCTCTGTATGCAAATCGTTGGAGTAAAAAATACCCCCAGCCTTTATTATTGTAGCTTTTTATGTTAAAGGTTCAATAATAAAGGCTGGGGATTGCATTTATATATGATATACATTTTCGCCTACAGTTCGAGAATGCTTATGCTTAAAGTTTCATAAGATTCATACGTAGAAGGTGACAGAACTTAAAACGAATTGTCCTAATTTGTGCTCTTATAAAATATAGTAAGTCCTTCTGTCCTTTTTTAAGAGGGATAGGCACTTTATGTCAATTCTCATCATAAGATATAAATGAATCTTATGGGCATTGAGGGTGCTTATCTTCGTGAAGTCATTTCCAAAGCCATTAAGCACCAAGGAAGAAGCCGATTATCTAAAACGCTGTAAGGAAGGCGACAAGGATGCAAGGGATAAACTGATAGAGCATAATCTCAGACTAGTGGCACATATCGTTAAAAAGTACAATATGGTTGATAAAGAAACCGATGATTTGATATCGATAGGAACCATTGGCTTAATTAAGGCTATCGATACCTTTGATGAAGAGAAAGGAATTCGCCTGGCTACCTATGCCTCCCGTTGCATTGATAATGAGCTGTTGATGATGCTCAGAAGCGGTAAGCGCTTAGCAAAGGAAGTATATCTGTATGATCCCATTGGATCAGATCGGGAAGGTAATGAAATAAATCTTTTGGACATAATTGAGGAAGCAGAAATTGATATTGTTGAAAATATTGTACTCGAGGACGATATTAAGAAACTGTATCACATAATCAGTAAGGTGTTGACTGATAGAGAACGTGAAATCATCTGCTTGCGATACGGCCTAAGCAATCATAAAGAGGTAACACAAAGGGAAATCGCCGGTAAGCTAGGTATATCCAGAAGCTACGTCAGTAGGATTGAGAAGAAAGCGCTGAAGAAGCTACGGGAATGTTTTGAACTGTAGGATATGTATATGAAATCCATTGACATACTAGGAAATGCATTCTATAATAATACAATATGCTAAGCCCCTGTAGAGCCTATGTCAGTAAGGTAATAGGATGAGATATATTCCCTCCTTATGACACGAGCATTACAGGGGTTAATTCATGACAATAGAATGATAGAAAGGTCGCGAAGCAGACCTTCTATTGTATAGAGATTAAGGTCGCGAAACGTTTTGTTGTAGTGTTTTTATGAAATAAGAGGTGGGAAATGATATATTTAGATTATGCAGCAAACACTCCCGTTGATCCAAGAGTCTTGGAATATTATGTGGAAGTCAGTAACCGATATATCGCGAATCCGAATTCCTCACACCCTCTTGGAAGAGAAGCCGAAGAAAGGATGCTACGAATTACGGAAGAGATTGCAAGACTGCTGAATGTAGGGCCTTCTGAGATAATCTATACCTCAGGTGCAAGTGAATCGAACAATCTGGCTATCAAGGGCTTGGTACAGGCTAATAGACATAAAGGAAAACATATCATTTCCACCAGCCTTGAGCATTCTTCGGTCAGTGGGGTATTAACTCATCTGCAATCCTTAGGTTATGAGATTGATCTCGTGGATATTACCAATGAGGGTTTGGTTGATATGATACATCTGAAGGAGTTGTTAAGAAAAGATACGGTATTGGTATCCGTATGCTATGTGGATAGTGAATTGGGTGTTAGTCAACCAATTACTGAGATCGGTGATTTGCTACAAGGGTATCCTAATTGCTATTTTCATGTAGATGCAACCCAAGCAGTAGGAAAGATACCGTTATCCCTTAAGAATGTTGATTTGTTCTCCTTTGCACCACATAAGTTCTTTGGTATGAATGGTTGTGGGATACTGATCCGTAAGGAACCGATTGCACTAGAACCCCTAATCCATGGTGGGACAAGTACTACGATTTATCGAAGTGGAAGCCCGGCACTTGCTTTGGCTGCTTCTATAGAGAAATCATTGGAATTAGCGGTCGTTCATCAAGAAGAGCGGTATCAATATGTGACCGGACTTCATGATAAGTTAATCAATGAGTTGACAAAGTATAAGAAGGTACGGATTAACAGTACCAAGTATAGCATTCCCCATATTATCAATCTCAGTATACAGGGAGTAAAGGCGACAATTTTTCAGGAAGCTTTAGCAGAGGAAGGAATCTGTATCTCGACCAAATCAGCCTGTTCCGTACTAAATTCGCCATCAAGACCAGTATATGAAGTTACGAAGGATAAGAAGAATGCTCTCTGTTCCTGGCGAATTAGCATTTGTCACTTAACAACTGTCAAGGAGATAGATAGTTTCCTAAAGGCATTTCACAATTGTTATAATAAACTGGCCATATAAGATGGCATAAACAGATAAATTAATCAGAAGGTAGAATAAGAATGGAACGATATCAACAGATAGAAAGAAGTATAATAACTAAATTCCGCAAGCCGCTCTGGAAGAAATTCATTAATGGAGTCAACGACTATAAGCTGATTGAAGAAGGCGATAAGATAGCGGTATGCATCTCCGGTGGCAAGGATTCGTTTATTCTGGCAAAGCTGATGCAGGAGGTTCAAAGACATGGAAAGATGAACTTTGAGCTGGAGTTCTTAGTGATGGATCCCGGTTATAATGAAATCAATCGACAGATGATTGTTAATAATGCAAAGCTTTTGGATATCCCGATACGGATTTTTGAGACTCAGATCTTCGATATCGTTGCAGAGGTGGAGGAATCCCCCTGTTATCTTTGTGCCCGTATGAGAAGAGGATATCTCTATAAGAATGCCCAGGCTCTTGGTTGTAATAAAATTGCTCTGGGGCATCATTTCGATGATGTGATAGAAACGATACTCATGGGTATGCTCTATGGTGGTCAGATTCAGACCATGATGCCAAAGCTCCACAGTACGAATCATCCGGGTATGCAGTTGATCCGTCCCATGTATCTGGTGAAGGAGGCTGATATTATTAGTTGGAAGCAATATAATGATCTTCAGTTTATCCAATGCGCCTGCCGCTTTACTGAGAATTGTACCCTAAGTGACAATGGTGGAGGAAATTCAAAGCGTCAGGAGATGAAGGGTTTGATTAAGAAATTCAGGCAGACGAATCCAGCGATTGATATGAATATCTTCCGGAGTGTTCACAATGTAAATCTGGATACAATCATTGGGTATCACGATAAGGAACATGAGTATCATTTTCTTGACAACTATGATAAAAAAGGAGCAGCGATACCCTTTGAGGACTAATACTCAAGGGGCGGCTGAACAAATAGAATATTGAACGCTTAACAAAAAACGAGCATAACCAAAAGGTTATACTCGTTTTTTATTCTAGCCGATACCCGGTTTAATTCTCACAGTCCGCGCTCTAGGATGAATGCAGAATTCTAAGATCATTAAGCTGACTAAAATGGAGAATAATATTTTCTCTTTACGCTTCGAGTAAAACCGTAATCAATAATGACAGGATGATTGTTAATCAATCCCCAATTAGAAGTTCTATATAAATCACCCAATAGCAAATTATGATTATGAAAAACAGATCCAATTTCTTCTAATTGAAAAAGCTCTCTATTGCTTTTTACATTAAAATATTTCCTTACTTCAGAAAAATTCCTAATTCGGACGGCTTTCTCCATAATAAGAAAGCGATAATCCTCAGATACTTGTATGATTTTTGCAAATATACCAGAGTGATCTGATAATGATATATGATGCTCAGCCTCGTTTTGTGCTACACCTTTACGGTTCTTTGCAACTTTGACAACATATCCATTTCCTAAATCAAATACTCTTCTACCTGATCCTGAACCAAGATATTGATAGTTCCTTTTTCTAATGTTTAAAATAATGATATCAATATTTTTTGCATAATTCATATGTTAATCACTATACGATTGGATAACAAAAGATGATCTCATATTATTTTATTAGGATAATTCGTACGTTGTTACCCATATTTTTGTTATTAATTCCAATTACTGAATTACTTACAGCTCCTGCATGCTTACTTTAATTAGGCAAACACTTCATTGTGAAATATTAATAAAAAAGTACTTGCTTTTATCTGAAAATATGATAATATTAATATTGGAAACGTTACCGATAACGTTACTGGCAACGTTTCCAAGTATAATAATTAGACGAATTGGAATGATGATTTGTATTATTCCACAGAGAGAAGGAGAGGTAATTATGAAAAAGATTAGTAAACTGTTAGCTATACTGTTAACACTTGCGATGGTTGTTGGCTCTTTTGCTGCATGCGGTAAGAAGGATGCGGCAAACAACGAAGATACTAACGCAGTGAAAGAGGAAACAAAATCCGAGGGAACAGCAGTAACTGACGAAAAAGTAGATGAGATTTATTATTTGAATTTCAAGCCTGAAATTGCAGAGGTATACAATGCAATTGCGAAGGATTATGAAGCTGAGACCGGTGTTAAGGTAAAGGTTGTTACTGCTGCTAGCGGTACCTATGAGCAGACCTTAAAGAGTGAGGTAGCCAAAAATGATCCGCCGACCATCTTTCAGATCAACGGACCTGTTGGATATGAGGCTTGGAAGGATTACACTGCAGATTTAAGCGGCACCAAGCTTTACAGTTATTTATCCGATCAAAGCTTAGCAGTGAAGAGCGGCGACGGTGTTTATGGAATCCCTTACGTTGTTGAAGGGTATGGTATCATTTACAATAATGCAATTATGAATAAATATTTTGCACTAACGGATAGAGCAACTATAGTAGCTAGTATGGAGGAAGTGAATAACTTTGCTACCCTAAAGGCTGTTGTTGAGGATATGACAGCTCGTAAGGCTGATTTGGATATAAAAGGTGTATTTGCTTCTACATCCTTAGGTGCCGGTGAGCAATGGAGATGGCAGACACATTTAGCTAATATGCCTTTATACTATGAGTTCAAAGACAACACAGCCTTTGACAGTACCGTACTTGCAGGTCTTGCAGCCAATGAGATTGAATTCAAATATGCGGAGAACTTTAAGAACATTTTTGATTTATATGTGAATAACTCTGCTACACAGAAGGGACTTCTGGGAAGCAAGACCGTTAATGACTCCATGGCTGAATTTGCTCTCGGACAGGTCGCTATGGTTCAGAACGGTAACTGGGCATGGTCTCAAATCAACGGTGTGGAAGGAAATGTTGTTGCTGCAGAGGACATTAAATTCCTGCCTATCTATACCGGTATTGCTGGAGAAGAGGCACAGGGTCTAAGCATTGGTACAGAGAATTATTTCGCAATTAACAGCAAGGCAACTCCAGCAAAGCAGGAAGCTTCTATCGCTTTCCTTGAGTGGTTATTCACAAGCGATAAGGGTAAGGATTATGTAACGAATCAATTAGGATTTATTGCTCCGTTCTCTACTTTTGAGGAGGATGAGAAGCCTGCAGATCCATTGGCGAAGGAAGTTCTTGCATGGATGGAAAAGGATGTAACTAGCGTGGGCTGGACCTTTGCTGCTTTCCCGAGCGAGCAGTTTAAGAATTACTTCGGGGATGCATTATTAGAGTATGTTCAGGATAGCAAGACCTGGGACGAGGTTGTAGCTGTTGTGAAGGACTCCTGGAAATCCGAGAGAGCACAATAATTTAAGTATCCGGACGTAAAGGTATCAAGAATATAAAACTGCCGAAGCAATTATTGTGAAATGCAATTACCTTAAAGAAACGTATGAAATGGGAATGCTTCAAAACAGTTCATCGAAAAGAGTTTTGAAGCATTCCCATATTTTCGCTAAGGCGGTTTTATTTTGTATCAACTGTTTTATAACAGAGGGAAATCTAGATCGAGAGAATAGATTACTCTCGGTGCTTCACAAGAATGGAGAGATAGTTATGCTAAGACATAATAAGAGATATTTTCCTATATTTGTATTACCCACCTTAATTGCATTTACCGTTGCTTTTGTAATACCGTTTATTTTAGGTATATTCTTATCCTTTACTGAATTTACTACCGTTATAGATGCAGAGTGGGTAGGAATCAAGAACTACAAGGCGGCATTTGAAAATAAGGAATTCCTGAATGCATTATGGTTCACAGTTAAATTTGCAATCGTAGCAGTACTAACAATCAATGTATTCTCCTTTTTATTAGCACTGCTATTAACCAAAAAAATTAAAGGAACAAACCTGTTCCGAACTATATTCTTTATGCCAAATCTAATTGGTGGCATTGTTCTTGGTTACATTTGGCAGCTAATTATTAACGGTGTACTCTTCCGATATGGTGTAACCTTAACCTTTAAACCGGAATACGGATTTTGGGGGCTGATTATATTAATGAACTGGCAGATGATCGGTTACATGATGGTAATCTATATTGCAGGAATACAGAATGTTCCCAAGGATATCATCGAGGCTGCTAAGATTGACGGTGCAGGAAGTCTCCACATACTTCGTAAGATAACCATTCCTATGGTTATGCCGTCTATTACAATTTGCTTATTCTTAACGATGTCAAATTCCTTTAAGCTATTTGATCAGAATCTGGCTCTGACAGCAGGGGCTCCCTCCAAAAAGACAGCAATGCTAGCATTGGACATCTTTAATACTTTCTATGGGTCGGTGGGGAGTGAAGGTGTTGGTCAGGCCAAAGCAGTTATTTTCTTTATTATCGTAGCATTAGTAGCATTTATTCAGCTTAGAATAACCAGAACCAAGGAGGTGGAAAACTAATGAGAGTACAAAAAAATAATAGGAGTATTACTAATATTATCATCTTTATCGTATTGGTTGTTTTATCTGTTCTATTCTTATCCCCCATACTCATAGTTTTCATAAACTCCTTAAAAGGAAAGTTTTTTATCAGTGAGACACCATTTGACTTACCAAATGAAAAAACCTTTGTTCAATTAGAAAACTACACCAGTGGAATTGAGAAAACAGGATTTATTAACGCAGCAGGCTGGTCTTTCTTTATCACCATTTGCTCTGTTGCTGTAATTATTCTATTCACCTCAATGACGGCTTGGTTTATCACTAGAGTAAAGAATAAATTCAACAATACCCTATACTATATATTTACATTCTCTATGATTGTACCATTCCAGATGGTTATGTTCACCATGACCAAGGTGGCTAATGTTCTTCATCTTGATAATCCGCTTGGTATTGTATTTATTTATCTTGGCTTTGGAGCCGGTCTCTCGGTATTCATGTTCAGCGGCTTCGTAAAGTCAATACCTCTGGAATTAGAAGAAGCAGCGATGATAGACGGATGTAATACTATGACCACCTTCTTTCGAGTGGTTTTACCGGTTTTAAAACCCATTGCAGTTACCGTCGGAATTCTAAATACTATGTGGATCTGGAACGATTATCTGCTTCCTTTACTGGTCATAGGAACTGAATATAAGACCATTCCGATTGCCATTCAGTATCTGAAGGGTGGTTATGGTTCCATCGATATGGGTGCAATGATGGCAATGCTGGTGCTGGCAATCATCCCGATTGTTATCTTTTATCTGACTTGCCAGAAATATATCATCGAAGGTGTAGTCGCAGGTGCAGTGAAAGGATAAAAATTTAGGCTCCTTAATAGGATGATAGGAAGTCTAGGTTTATCCAGATAGTAAAAAACGTTTAATCTATAATGAAAGATAAAGGAAGTGACATTATGCGTGGAAGTGGAATGCTTTTACCAATTGCAAGTCTTCCCTCAAGGTATGGAATTGGTTCTTTTTCTCAAAGTGCTTATGACTTCATCGATTCCTTGAAGAAGTCAGGACAGAAATATTGGCAGATTTTACCCATTGGCCCTACGGGCTATGGAGACTCACCTTACCAATCCTTTTCGACCTTTGCGGGAAATCCATATTTCATCGATCCGGATCAACTGATAGAAGAAGGATTGCTGACCAAGGAGGAGTGCGAGAGCTACGACTTTGGTAATAATAAGAGATACATTGATTATGAGAAGATATACCTATCCCGATTTCGTATGCTACGTAAGGCATATGACCGAAGTAATATAGGAATGAATAAGGATTTTAAAGCCTTTACGGAGCATAATGGATATTGGCTTGAGGATTATGCCTTCTATATGGCCATTAAGGATTCCTTCAAAGGACTTAGCTGGAGTGAATGGGAGGAAGATATTAAGCTTCGTAAAGCCGATGCGATGATGTCCTACCGAGTAAAGCTTGAGAATGAAATTGAATTCTATAAATATATTCAGTACTTATTTACAAAGCAATGGAATAAACTAAAGGACTATGCCAACAAAAACGGGATCAAAATGATAGGAGATCTTCCGATCTATGTCGCCTTCGACAGTGCGGATACCTGGTCCCATCCGGAGCTCTTTCAGCTGGATGAGAAGCAAAATCCTGTAGCCGTTGCGGGCTGCCCGCCAGATGCATTTTCTGCTACTGGTCAGCTATGGGGGAATCCTCTGTATCGCTGGGAGGTTCATCATAACACTGGTTATGAGTGGTGGTTAAGTCGTATTGCTTATTGTTTTCATTGGTATGACGTGGTTCGTATAGATCATTTTAAAGGCTTTGATGAATATTATTCCATTCCTTACGGTGATGATACAGCAGTGAACGGACACTGGGAAAAGGGTCCCGGCTACGAATTATTCAAGACAATCGAGGATAGGCTGGGCAAAGTGGATATTATTGCAGAGGATCTCGGTTATATTACGGAAAGTGTGAAGGACCTGCTTAAAATGACCGGATATCCGGGAATGAAGGTTCTGGAATTTGCCTTTGACTCAAGAGAGGAAAGCGACTATCTCCCCCACAATTATGATAAAAATTGTGTTGTTTACACAGGTACCCATGACAATGATACCATTCTTGGGTGGTTTAGCAGTATTAATAATGAGGACAGAGCCATGGCTTTGGCATATCTTAATCGTAGTGAGAAGGATGAGAAGATGCTTCACTGGGATTTTATAAGGTTAGCTGAACAAAGTGTGGCAAAGCTATGTATCGTACCGGTTCAGGATTTTCTAGGGATGGGGTCCGATGCGAGAATTAACATACCCTCTACCTTGGGCAATAACTGGAGGTGGCGTATGAGGGACGGAGAGCTGACAGAGGACATACTTATTAAAATTAAGGGAATCGTGAAACTATATGGAAGAAATTAGTCAACGCATTGCTTTTTTGTGTTTATATTGTTATAATGCTTTAAGGTGTAAAAGTAATGCATTGCAGAGGATGAATAACAATGGAAACTACAATTAAGGATATAGCAAGAATTTGCGGTGTTGCTGTTAGTACGGTATCGAGGGCAATTAATGATCATCAGGACATCAATGAAGAGACTAAAAATCAAATTATGCAAGCCATTAAGGAATATAATTATATTCCGAATAATAGCGCTCGTAACCTGAAGCGTTCCGAATCTAATACAATAGCGGTATTGATTAAGGGTATCAGTAACCCCTTCTATAATAATATGCTTAAGGTGTTCGAGAATGAGATACAGGATAAGAAATACTCCTTCCTACTTCATCGAGTAGAGGAACACGAAGATGAGATTGATATTGCTTTAATGCTCGAAAAGGAGAAGAGACTGAAAGGAATTGTATTCCTTGGTGGTTATTTCTCTCATTCTGAGGATAAATTGAATAAGATGAGAGTACCATTTATCTTAAGTACCGGTGGTTTGTCCGAACAGATTAATAAAGAGAGATATTCCTTTGTAACCGTAGATGACTATGCCGAGAGCTATAAGATGGTAGATTACCTCTGTAAGCTTGGGCATAAGAAGATAGCGATTATCTCTGCACCTCCGGATGATGAGAGTATTGGTAAGCTTCGTCTTGAGGGTTACATGAAAGCTCTGGAGGATAATAATATTCCCTTTGACAAGAAGCTGGTGCGTTATATTCGGGACGATACCATGGATACCTACTCCATGAAATATGGTTATGAGGTTACGAAAGAGTTAGTCTATACTAATATAGAGTGTACTGCTATCTTTGCGATATCCGATAGTATGGCGGTGGGATCCAGTAAGGCAATCTTTGAACTGGGTAAGCGGGTACCAGAGGATTATTCGGTCGCGGGCTATGACGGTATGGATATATCCTTCTATTATAATCCCTCCATCACTACGATTCGCCAGCCCGTTGAGGATATGGCGCAGGAGACGATTCGAATACTCTTTGATATCATTGACAGTAAAATCAAGCTCGGTAGAAAGACCTTTGAAGCGGAACTGGTAGTAGGACAATCAACAATGAATGTAGATAGGGATGTAAATCGGTTATCATGATGGATTCCAATAAATAGATAGGTGCACCGGTGAAATGGGCGCCTATTTTCTATTTCTCTTTGTGATGAAATGTTTATGAAACTTTATATATTTTTAATAGGAAAAGAGCACAGTATATAGTATGATATATTATAGTGCAGTTAATTAATTGATAGATTCGAATTAATATAAGAATCATTATTGACTAGTTGGAGGTAATGGAATGAATCGTTTTCGCAATTTCATGATCGGAAGGTATGGCTTTGACCAGTTCTCCAGGGCATTGGTTATTGTGTCTTTACTATTATCTGTTATTACTACTCTTACACGGATCGACGGACTGGTAATAGTAGCATATATTCCAATTGTTTATGCACTATACAGAGCCTTTTCCAGAGATATACAGAAAAGGTCCAAGGAGAATGTGGGCTTTATGAGATATTTTGGTGACTTTAGAGGTAAATTAAATCATCTGAAATTGTGGCTGGTGGGAACAAAGACACATAAATATTATACCTGTTCCAAATGTAAGCAGACGGTACGTGTTCCACGCGGGAAAGGAAAGATAGCAATTACCTGCCCGAAATGCAAGGCGGAATTCATTCGTAGAACATAAAAGAGAATAAGAAACGAGAAGGGTTCGGTTTAAGATATAATGAAGGAAGGAAGAGGAATAGCTCCCCCAAACAGTATGATATGGGAAGCTTATTCTCTTATCTTCCTTTTTCTAATTTATGGACACTGTTCTTGCATTCTTCTTGGTTACTATTGCAGTTTTGGCTTAAATAAGTTAGTATAAAACTATAAAAAAATTGATAAATGTACCGAGGTGAACCTTACTTACGGACCCAAGTAGTAGAACAGATGATAGTTAATAAGAGAATAAGGAAACGGCTGGAAGCTACTTTAAACAAGGTTATTGGAAAGGAGTACCTATGAGCGTAAGGGAGATTAATAAAATTGTAACCGGTTCTGCACAGACGGATGGAGCAGGCGTAAAGCTGATCCGCGTAATCGGATATGCCAATGTCTATGACTTTGATCCATTTCTGATGCTGGATGCGTTTGATTCACAGAATTCGGAGGATTATGTCAAGGGGTTTCCTTGGCATCCTCATCGTGGTATTGAGACGATTACTTACTTGATTAATGGACAGATTGAGCATGGTGACAGTATGGGGAATAAAGGTACAATTCGGGATGGCGGCTGTCAATGGATGACCGCCGGAAAGGCAGTGCTGCACCAAGAGATGCCTCAACCCTCAGAACGTATGTTAGGGGTTCAGGTATGGCTTAACCTCCCGAGAAAGTCGAAAATGGTTCCTCCAGAGTATCGTGATTTATCAGCTGACAAGATACCAATGGTTCGGGAGGAAGGTTGTCAGGTCGGGGTGATTGCAGGGAGCTATAAAGGATGCGTAGGGGCAACACAGGGAGATTATGTGAAGGCAACTTTTTTGGACGTGTCGCTGGAGAAAGCTTTCACGTGGGAATATGGCACTAATCCTGAGGATACAGTGTTTGCTTATATCGTGGAAGGAGAAGGATATTTTGGTGGTGAAGAGAAGCAGCTCCTCACAGCAAAGCGCGCCGTTCTCTTTAAAAAAGGGGATGAGCTTATAATTACCGCGGGCAAGCTCCCTCTTCGCATGTTCATACTGACCGGAAAGCCACTACACGAACCGATTGCCTGGGGTGGGCCGATTGTCATGAACACAAGTGATGAGATTGACCAGGCCTTTAAGGAGATCCGCCAAGGAACCTTTGGAAGAATATGAAATAATTGAAAATATGATAGAAAGGATGTTGTTCCTGCTGAGATATGACGCCGTACTCTTTGATGTTAGTGATACACTGATTGAGTACCATCCGAATTATGCTCAAATATATGGAGAGCGACTGCGTCGGATTGGCTACAAGATAAGTGACGAGAAAGCAAGAGAAATTGCAAGAGCTGTTAATTATGCCATCGGAGAGCAAACATTGAGGGAAGAAGAGGGAGAGCCTCATATATCGGATGCACAATTGAATATACTTCTGGATAGAGCAGTGTTATCGTATATAGGTAATAGCTCCGATGAGATAGAGAATAACCGGATGCTTCTTAGCGAGATACCACTCCCAAAGCAAGAGCTTTTAATCATGTCCGGAGTGATTGAGGTATTAACTGCCCTACGGGAAAGGTATCGTTTGGCAATCGTATCAAATCATTATACATGGTTAATGGATTATCTGAAGCAATGTGGTCTTTCTTCCTTCTTTGAGACCATTATCATATCGGAAATAGTAGGAGTATCAAAGCCGAATGTGCGGATCATGGAGATAGCGCTTGAAGGACTTGGTCTTAAGGCAGATCGCTGTATTTATGTTGGTGACCAGCCTAATGATGTGTTATGTTCCAAGCATGCCGGATTGGATTGTGTATGGATAGTACCTAAGGATATAGAGCTTCCCTCATCCATCCCATATCAAGCGGATTATCGTATCACCCAAATAACCGAACTACTAAATATATTATAGTTAGAACGACAATGATAATGGGTGAACTATGAAATGAAATATTAGCATAGGTTTGATTAACACCATGAAAAAAAGAAAAGTATTTCTGTGAAATATCCTAATTAGCATATGAAATACATAAGGAAAGGCTGTATATAAGCAGGGTGCCTGCTTATATACAGCCTTTACAACTATATCTGACTATTGTTAACATCTAGCTATATCTTAGTAGTCCATTTACTGCAATCCCATACTTTTGTTGCCACATCCTCATAGAACTCAGGCTCATGGCAGATTAAGAGAATACTTCCCTTAAATGCTTTCAGAGCTCGTTTCAATTCTTCCTTCGCATCAACATCCAAGTGATTCGTAGGCTCGTCGAGCAGCAGAATATTGGTCTCACGATTGATCAGCTTACAGAGACGTACCTTAGCCTGCTCACCGCCGCTAAGTACACGTACCTGGCTTTCGATATGTTTTGTGGTAAGACCGCATTTTGCAAGTGCAGAACGTACCTCATACTGGGTATAGCCGGGGAATTCCTTCCATAGCTCCTCAAGACAGGTATTGGTGCTTGGGCCCATCTCTTGTTCAAAATAACCGATGCTTAGATAATCACCCAGCGTAACTTTACCGCTGATAGAGGGTATTAAACCAAGAATGCTCTTAAGCAATGTTGTCTTACCAATACCATTGGCACCGACAAGAACGATTTTCTCTCCACGTTCCATTGAGAGAGTCAAAGCTGAGGATAGTGGCTCGTCATAACCGATAACCAGGTCTTCGGTCTGGAAGATATATCTGCCGGCTGCTCGAGCTTCTTTAAAATGGAATTCTGGCTTCGGCTTTTCTCTGGCAAGCTCGATCACATCCATCTTGTCTAGTTTCTTTTGTCTTGACATCGCCATATTACGAGTTGAGACTCTTGCCTTGTTTCTTGCGACAAAGTCTTCCAGCTCTTCGATTTCCTTCTGTTGGCGGTTATAAGCTGCCTCCAGCTGTCTTTTCTTCATCTCATGCACTTCCATGAATTTGTCATAGTCACCGACATAACGATTTAATTCCTGATTCTCCATGTGATAGATGATATTAACCACGCTGTTTAAGAAGGGGATATCATGGGAGATCAGAATAAAGGCATTCTCATACTCTGTCAGATATCGTTTTAACCATTCGATATGTTGCACATCCAGATAATTCGTCGGCTCATCGAGCAACAATATGTCTGGTTTCTCTAATAACAGCTTTCCTAATAGCAGCTTCGTTCTCTGACCGCCGCTTAAATCTGTCACATCGTTATCCAAGCCGATATCGTCTAGACCTAAGGCGTGGGCAATCTCCTCTACCTTACTGTCTATAATATAGAAGTCATGCATTGCTAAAAGCTCCTGAATGGTTCCGAGCTCCTCAATCATATCATTCAGAGCATCACCCTCAGCTTCACCCATTGTATCACAGATATGATTCATCTTATCTTCCAATTCAAAAAGATAAGCAAAGGCAGATTGAAGCACACTTCGCAGTGTCATACCCTTTTCCAGCATAGCATGTTGGTCCAGATAACCTACATGAACATGCTTTGACCATTCTACCTTGCCTTCATCCGGCATTAGCTTACCGGTTACGATATTCATAAAGGTGGATTTTCCCTCGCCGTTTGCCCCGATTAGTCCGATATGTTCTCCTTTGAGAAGACGAAAGGATACGTCATGGAAGATGGCTCTGTCTCCGAAACCATGACTTAGATTAGTTACATTTAAAATACTCATTTATACCTCCATGCCTGTCCAGGCTCTTTAATCGTTACGAAAATTGCGTCTTACCCGATAAAATACTCCGTGCAGGTGAACGGAGTTCACATGGGATGACGCACCTAACATCTTTGACACTACGAATCACTATTTTACACGATAATTGAAAAAAAAACAATTCGAAGATTCATCAATTGTATATTCTTGCAAAATGTGCTAAAATTCCAGTACAGTCAATCATATACCTTAGAGTAAGAGTTGACATTTTATCGAAAGAAAGGATGTACCTGGATATTACGGTATTGTGGGGGGAAGGTATGAAGCAGTTAATGAATGAATTACTGTTGGATGCGCAGAAAAGAAAAGCATCTGATCTACACCTGACAGTTGGCGTGCCGCCGAAATGCAGAATTAACGGTGAGCTTGTCAACATGGACTATGAGGTAATGGTACCATCCGACCTGGAGTCAATGGTAATGTCAATAGTACCTCAGAGATTGGTCGATGGATTAAATATTAACGGAGAGGTAGACTTCTCCTATTCTATTAAAAATGTAGGCAGATTTCGGGTAAATGTGTTTAAACAGAGAGGTTCCTATGCATTGGTAATTCGAATCATATATACTGATATACCGACACCTCAGGAGTTGGGGTTACCTGAATCAGTAGTGGAATTAGCACAGAAGAAGAGAGGTTTGGTCTTGGTATCGGGACCTGCGGGAAGTGGAAGAACAACAACTTTAGCTTCCTTGATCAATGAGATAAATACAAATTATAATCGTCATATCATTACGTTGGAGGATCCGATAGAGTACCTCCATCGCCACAATAAATCCATCGTTAATCAGAGAGAAATCGGAACGGATTCTTTATCCTACGCAAACTCGCTTCGTGTAATTCTTCGTGAGGACCCGGATGTTATTCTAATAGGCGAAATGAAGGATTATGAGACAATACAGATAGCAATATCTGCTGCTGAGATGGGGCACCTGGTATTCTCAACCCTACATTCCTTAGGCACCGTGAATAGTGTGAACCGTATGATTGACGTTTTTCCTGTAGCGAATCAACAGCAGATCAGAGTTCAGTTAGCCACTGTTCTGGAAGGAGTTATATCGCAGCAGCTCATTCCGACTGCAGATGGTTCGGGGCGGGTAGCTGCCTTTGAGGTTCTGCTTTCTAATCCGGCGATACGCAGTCTGATCAGGGAGAGTAAGATCCATCAAATTGAAACATATCTGCAATCCAGTAAGAAAAATGGTATGAAGGCAATGGATGATGCAATTTATGAACTCTACCTGTTCGGAAAGATCACGAAGGAGCAGGCATTGAGCTTCTCTCTGGATGTACCGGCGATGGAAAAAAGATTATTTTATTTCATTAAGGATGATAATCTGTAAGAATTGATAAAATAGAATAATGAGATTTCTCAATATATCACAGACGAAGATCAATAAAACGGGTAGAATCACAATAAGAGAGTGAAGGATTTATAAATTACAATCCCTAGAGACCGGGATGGGAAGGAAACATGAAGACATTAATAAGAGGACTAGTCAAAAGGGTAGTGAATAGAGAGACCATAGCCTATATAATAGCGGGTGTTCTAACAACCATAGTTAATTTCATCAGCTATGAGAGCTTATACCGACTGGGATTAAAGAACCTGACGGCTAATGCCATTGCATGGGTTATTGCGGTCATCTTCGCCTACATTGTGAATAAGAAACAGGTGTTTCTATCAAAAAGTAATAACGTCAACGATGAAGCAAGGAAGGTGTCCAAATTCTTTGGAGCAAGGCTCATTACCTTAGTGGTAGAACAGGTAGGAATGTATATTTTTATTGATGTTCTTGGTTTTTACCGCCTTTTCGTAAAAGCAGTCATCGCGGTCATTGTAACTATATTAAACTATGTACTAAGTAAGATATTTGTATTTAATAAGAATAACTAATGTAATGATTAGAACGATATTGAATGGGCTGCCGTAAAACAGCATGGATACAATGCTAGTTTGCGACAGCCTATGAAGCGTTTCTTTGACAGAAGCACTTCTGTATAGATAAATGGAGGTTAGAGAATGTTGAATGAGAAAGTAATTGTAAAGCTACGAAAGGGTGAAGGTAGATCGCTAAAGAACGGTGGTCTCTGGATTTTTGATAATGAGATCGATACCATTACCGGTGATTTTGAGAATGGCGATCTGGTAAATGTACATGACTTTGATGATTATTATCTGGGCTGCGGATTTATTAATACAAATTCCAAGATTACGGTGCGGATAATGTCAAGAATCAAAGGTCAGGAAATTGACCTGGCATTTCTTGCTATGAGAGTAAAGACAGCATGGGAATACCGAAAGACAACAGTGGATACAGACAGCTGCAGGGTTATCTTTGGGGAGGCTGATTTCCTACCAGGTATTGTAATCGATAAATTCTCGGATGTCTTGGTGGTTCAATCGCTGGCTTTGGGAATTGATAAGAGAAAGCTTGAGATTGTTGAGTGTTTGAAGGAACTGCTGGCACAGGATGGAATTAAGATCCGTGGTGTCTATGAGCGAAGTGACGCTAAGGTTCGATTGAATGAAGGTATGGAACGAATCAAGGGATTCATAGGGGAACCCTTTGATACAAAGGTAGAGATTGTTGAAAATGGTGTGAAATATCTGGTGGATGTAGCAGAAGGGCAGAAGACCGGCTTCTTCCTGGACCAGAAATATAACCGTGCAGCAATTGCAAGAATCTGTAAAGGTGCAAGAGTTCTGGATTGCTTTACCCATACCGGCTCCTTTGCCCTCAACGCTGGGATGGGCGGCGCAAAAGAGGTTATCGGGGTTGATGCCTCGGACCTTGGAGTTGCTCAGGCCACCGAGAATGCTGCATTAAATGGATTATCCGACACAGTGAAATTTATTACAGCTGATGTCTTTGATTTGCTGCCTGAATATGAGAAGAAGGGGGAACAGTTTGACGTGGTAATCTTAGATCCCCCCGCATTTACAAAATCTAAGAATTCCGTAAAGAATGCAATCAAGGGTTATCGTGAGATTAATCTTCGCGCAATGAAATTAGTAAAGGACGGCGGCTATCTTGCTACCTGCTCCTGTTCCCACTTTATGACGCCGGACTTGTTTGCTGAGACCATAGGTCAGGCGGCAAAGAATGTAAGAAAACGAATCCGTCAGGTGGAATATCGTACCCAGGCTCCGGATCATCCAATTCTTTGGGCTGCTGATGAATCCTATTATCTTAAGTTCTTTATCTTCCAGGTTGTGAATGAAAAATAAATGTTACTCATCTAATTTGTACCTGTGGCCCAAAGTATACAGGCTATGAGAAAGGTATGGTTACTAAAATGACTTACGAAGAAGCTAGAGAATTCATTGAACAATCAAATCAGTATGGCAGTAAGCTCGGACTTGCGTCGGTAACCGAGCTCTTATCGCGACTAGACAATCCTCAGGATAAGGTAAAGGTGATTCATGTTGCAGGCACCAATGGAAAAGGCTCAACAACTGCTTATATTGCCTCCATTCTTGCAACAGAGGGTTATAAAGTGGGCAGATATATTTCCCCCGCGGTGTTTACGTACAGAGAGAGAATACAGATCTCCGTACGAGAAACAGGTAAGAAAGCTTACGTAACAGAATATATCTCCAAGCAAGGCGTGAGTGATGCCATATCAGATATCAAGACAGTATGTGATGCAATGATAGAGGACGGATGGCCCCATCCAACATCCTTTGAATTAGAGACAGCGATGGCTTTCCTGTATTTTACCCGGCTGGAAGTTGATTTTGCAGTTGTTGAGGTTGGATTAGGAGGCAGACTGGATGCCACGAATGTAATGAAAAAGCCGATCTGCAGTGTCTTTACCTCAATCAGTATGGATCACATGCAGTACCTTGGAGATACACTTGCCAGTATTGCAAGAGAGAAGGCAGGCATTATCAAGTCTTCGGTTCCGATTATTACCTGTAATAAGAATCCTGAGATAATTCAGGTTTTAAAGGAAGCCGCAGAAGTGAATGATGCGCCTATGATACTTGTAGATACAGAGGAGGCAAGAACCATTCAATTCACTCCAGGAGAGACTATATTCGAGTATCATGGACAGGAGTATGAGACTGCGCTTCTTGGCAGACACCAGATTACGAATGCTGTATTAGCCTTAACCGTGATCGAGGTTATGTTACAACAGGGTTATACCATAAGTCGTACTTCAATCTTAGATGGGATTAGAAGTACTAGGTGGAGCGGCAGGTTTGAGATTATTGAGCAAAGACCTTATTTTATTATTGATGGTGCTCATAATGAGGATGCAGCCCTTAGGTTAGCGGAAACCGTAAGAGAGTATTTTACAGATGGTAGAGTTATCTATATTATGGGGGTCTTTGCGGACAAGGATTATCGTAAAATTCTCAGTCTTACAGCACCTCATGCTGATATGATCATTACACTGACCCCGAATAACAGTCGGGCGCTATCCTCGGCTGAATTATCCCTGGAAGCACAAAAATACTGCCCTGCAGTCTTCGATGCAAAGACAGCAGAGCAGGCAGTTCGTTTGGCCTATGAGGTGTCGGGGGAAGAGGATGTAATCATTGCTTTTGGCTCCTTATCCTTCTTAGGTGAAATAAAGAGGCGGGTAACTAATTCTCGGGATTTAGATTCGGAGGATTAAAGGTGCTGATATCAGCAATACCATCCGGATCCATAATATAGGTATTGGTATTGTCAAAATCCTTAAAGAACACATAGTTATCTGTTATATGGATCTGCTTGTAATTACCATCCATAAGAGTCTCGCTTACGAGAGTATCAAGGTTCATGCGGCAGATCCTATTATTTTTACCGTCATCCACCTGATAGTAGAGGAATTTCCCGTCGTTCGTGATGTTATAAGTAAAGCAACGTTCATTTACCAGCAAGGTGGGATTAGAACCGTCTAAGTTCATTCGATATATCTTATATTTTTCATCCATATTCATGTAGTAGATATAATCGCCTTGAAAAATCGGATAATAGTAATTCCCCTCGAAGCTTGGATGATATGTAAAGCTTGATAAATCCATCGCATTGATATTATGGTCCTTGGAATATCCGTTATAAATTAACGAATTAGCTATTACCGTAGTTGGTATTACAGCATCCTCTAAGAGCAATCGCTCCAAGTCTCCATCTATTTGATATTTGTACAGGTATAGTCCAATCCCTACGTCATAGCGTTGGAAATATATATTGTTTCCATGAAGCATAAGATATGCTCCTGGATTACCTGTGAAGGATTTCAATCCTTTTCCGTTATGCTTGACACGGTACACACCGGTATTAAAAAACATAAGAATACTCCCGGCTTGGTCCTCTCTGGTATTATTAGCACGTACGTAATAGACATAATTCTCATCTGCATTGATAAACACTGCTTTATCATTATATACCTTCTTCATATCCGATAAATCCGAATCCATCACATAGAGACTTCCGTCATCGGCATCATTGCTAAAGAAGATCTTCCCATCTTGTTCACAAAAAAGTCCTCCATTATAGATATTTCCGGTGGTATTTCCTATTTCATTATCTTGATTGAAATAGGTACGGTTGGAGTTGTAGACTAAGATAGCTACAATTGCTATGATGGTAGCTGTAGCAAGGAAAATTAGCAGCTTATATATCGTTTTTAACATAAGTACCTCCACATAATTTTATGATTTGCTACTACTCAGAACAGCAGAAGGGGTTAGAGATAGGACGTGAATATTTGCTCTCTAAGGACTATTAAAAACATTTCTGCTGGAATGACCATAAAAGCAAGGAAAACTAAAAGATTTTCGAGCTTCTTCTGAATAGTTATATTGATTATTTACAGCCAGTTCGATTGCGTCACTACTTATATTACTATGAACATTATATAACTTCATAAAAATGATTGCAAGACAGGATTGATCAAACTCATCTTACCATGTTATTGAACGGGTCTGAAAAGTAACCTTACCTTTTATGGTTTGGTCTGATCGGTAACAGGTTTGATGAACTTCCGGGTTGCATAGGAGTCTGTCTGATAGTATAATGAGTCAAAAGGTTGGGAAACAATAGAATATATCGGAGGTAAACGATGGTTGATTTGTTGGATAGCAGAAAGAAGATTGATGAGATAGACCGCCAGATGGTCGCATTGTTCGAGAAGCGTATGGAATTGGCAATGGATATTGCTACTTATAAAAAAAGTGTGGGAAGGCCTATCTTTGATGCGGCAAGAGAAGAGGAGAAGCTGACTACATTGCAAGGGCTAGCAAACAGTGAATTCAATCGGAAGGCAATTGCCGATCTCTTCAAGCAGATTATGTCCATGAGCCGAAGATTACAATATATGTTACTTGAAAACCAAGAAAGTTTGGGATTTCGTTCTGTAGATCATTTTCCAAAAGGAAGCGATACAAAGGTTGCTTATTACGGAGAGCGTGGTGCTTATACAGAACAGGCGATGCAGCAATACTTCGATACCGAGGTTAAAGGGATACCAATGGGGACCTTTGAGGAGGTTATGAAAGCGATTCGTGACGGAGAGGCCGAATACGGTGTGCTTCCGATTGAGAATTCCTCTACCGGAACCTTAACGGACATCTTTGACCTCTTGGCTGAATATGATAATTATATCATTGGCGAGCAGATGGTTAAGATCGAGCACAATCTATGGGGACTCCCCGGAGCAAAGCTCTCGGATATTACAAGGGTATATTCCCATCGACAGGGACTATTACAATGCTCCGATTTCCTAAAACAGCATTCTGGCTTTGAGCAGATTGTTGGTGGAAGTACAGCAGGATGTGCCCGTCGGGTACTTGAGGAACAAGATATTACGCAGGCTGCCATCGCAAGTAGACGAGCAGGAGAATATCTCGGTCTGTTGCTGCTGCAGGAAGGAATCCACAATGAGGATCACAATATGACTCGATTTATCATTATCTCCAATCAGAAGCAGTATGAACTCGGAGCAGAACGGACCAGCATCTGTTTTGCCTTACCACATAAGAGCGGTTCACTTTACCATATGTTGTCCCACTTTATCTATAACAATATCAATATGACCAAGATTGAGTCCCGGCCAATTCAAGGAAAAGCCTTTGCATACCGTTTCTTTGTCGATATTGAAGGCGGACTGGATCATCCTGCAGTGAAGAATGCCCTGCATTGCATCAAGGAAGAGGCAATAGAGATGAAGATACTTGGGAGTTATATTCCGATTTATGCTTAGTGTGTGCCAACGTAACCAAAGTGTAAAATAAACTTAGTACAGAAGAACACAAAGATAGGTATGCTATACAGTAGGCATAAAACAAGCTTTTATGTGATTTTTTCGTTATAGATGAAAGATGCTTTCTTCATATATTTTTCAAAAACAGAACACAAAGTGAACATAATTTATTGATACACTATCCTTATCAAAAGGAACCAACAGGTTAGTACCTGATCATTCATTCTAGATAGTAATTTGAAAGGAGAGTTTGTATGAATAACGACTTTAATAACAACGATAATACGAATAACAGCGATAATATGAATAACAATGAGAACATGAATAACAATCCCAATACGGACGTCAACACAAGTCAGACTAGTCAAGGTTATCATAATTATAGCAGTGGAAGCAATTATTCCTATACCGGCAATAATATTATCCAGGATAGTTTGACCAACAGTCAGAGTAATTACGGAAGCTACAGCTATAGTTCGGGTCAATCATCGACCGATAGGAAGGAAGGTAAACCGAAGAAGAGGAGATTTCTCGGAGCGATGAAAATAACTGCAGCTGCTGTAGCCTTTGGTTTAATCGCAGGAGCTGCCTTCCAAGGCTATTATATGCTGGCGTGGCCAGATGACAGTAAACTAAGTGAATACAGTAGCGAGAACAATAATATTAAGATAGAAGAGGTTAAACAGGATACAGCGGCCAAGGATACAATCAATACGGTAAATAGTGATTCAGATACTGTAGTTACCGATGTGTCAGGAGTGGTAGCGAATGTAATGCCGTCCATCGTAGCCATTAATTCCAAGGCAACGATGACCACTCAGGACTTCTTTGGTAGGCAATTCTCGCAGGAATCTGAGGGGAGTGGCTCAGGTATCATCATTGCACAGAATGGTTCAGAACTATTAATCGTAACGAATAATCATGTAGTGGAAGGTGCTACTTCAATTGAAATCGTATTCTCGGATGATACGAAAGCCTCTGCTACCATTAAAGGAGCGGAAGCAAATACTGATCTTGCAGTGCTTACCGTAGATATCAGCAGCTTATCCAAAGAGACAGCATCAGCTATTAAAGTTGCAACCTTAGGAAACTCCGGCGATATGGTTCCCGGTGAGATGGTAATCGCCATCGGTAATGCGCTAGGTTATGGGCAATCCGTAACAGTAGGTTATGTTAGTGCTGTGAATAGAGAGGTTAACATCAATAACCAGACAATGACCTTGCTTCAGACGGATGCAGCAATCAATCCAGGTAACAGTGGTGGTGCATTAATTAATACCTCTGGACAGGTTATCGGCATTAACTCCGTTAAGTTTGCATCTGAGAAGGTAGAAGGTATGGGTTATGCAATCCCCATCTCCGATGCAGTACCGATGATCAATGAATTAATGAACCGTGAAGCGATTGCAGCAGAAGATCAGGGATTCCTTGGAATAGACTCTTCAACTGCTCAGGAGGTTAATGAAATCTATGCGGAACGCTTCAATATGCCGATCGGTGTATATATTAACGACGTAGTAGCAGGCTCTCCGGCAGAGGAAGCAGGTTTGATGCAAGGCGATATCATTACTGGTTTAGATGGAAGCAGGATAGAGACAGTCGAGGATCTAAAGAATGCACTCGGCTACAAGAAAGCCGGTCAAACGGTCAAATTGAAAATTCAAGTATTAGATGGTGGAGCATATACTGAGAAGGTGCTAGATGTTACTCTTGGCTCGAAGTAGATAATAGCTTGCGCTTAAGTTCATAATGAAATCTGATAATCAAGGAGGTCCGTTTCGGATCTCCTTATTTTAGTCGCCTGGCTTGAAAAAGTAGCTGATCTGGTGAATGATATTGCAGTGGCATCAATGGAGCTTTTTTAATAAGAATATATCATCAGTAAAGGCTACTTTTCCGAAGCAGTTGTCAATTCATAGGGTAATAGATTGATGAAAGAATAGTATAGTACTGGCACAATTTACTCAGCTCTCCGAATATATTAAAGGGTAATGAATTTCTTCGGAGGATGATATGAAACGAAAATTCATAAGTGTACTAGCAGTACTTACTATGCTCATAACGACGCTT
>JAEYOY010000020.1 GCA_023411215.1 Bacillota bacterium
CAAATTTGCCCCCTCCTTGGCATAAGCTGTTGCAATTCCATAGCCGATAGAACCACAGCGGCCATCACTCAGAACAGCGCGGCCTGCACCTGTTATAATTGCTGTCTTACCTAATAAAATTCCCATAATATTCCCCTTTTCCGTTCCTTATATCTTTTTTGTCGTCAAGTATTGTAGTGATAAATTTTAATAGGAAACTATGGACATTTTAACTCGTATACATAATAACTGCAACCCTCATTTTAAAGTATAGGTATAAAATATTTAACGATATTAACGGTGGACGTGGTCATGTTTCTCTAGTCTGTGCTTCATTCAACAATCTAAGGCCAGTAGGATATCGTATGTCACTTGGAGTATAGGTTGCATCAAGTAATTATTTAAATATATCTATGTCATCTATATTTTATTCTAAAAACCAGACCTCAGACAGATGGCATTTTAATCTAAACCCTTCCAATTTCAACTCCTCAAAACACAACATCAATATTTATGTATAAACTCCCGCTTTTTTCCGATCAAAAAAGGGAGTGCCTCACGTTTCGTTTTGGGCACTCCCTTTATTATACTATTTACTTTGCCGTTTCTTTGATAAATCTTTGCAGAATGGCAGCTACCTGTGCGCGGGTGGCGTTGTCCTTCGGCATCAGAGCGCCGTTCGCGCCCGTCACAATACCTTTTTCCACCGCCCAGGCCATTGCATCCGCAGCGTAGCTTGCCACGTTTTTCCCGTCAGAGAACTTGCTTAGCTCATCCCCGGTATTGGGTGACCCGGCGTACCGCCACAGAATTGTGACCATCTGTTCTCTTGTAATACTGCCGTCAGGGTTGGTGCCATCAGTGATGCCGGCGCCCATGGCCCAGCTGCGTGCGGCGTCAAATACGCCGCTGCCGGAGAGACTCTGTCCGTCCAAGCGGCCCAGCACCGTCCAAAGCATAGCGCGGGTCATGGGGCTGTTGGGCGAGAAGGTGTCTGCACCAGTGCCCGCAAAGAGGCCATTTCGGTTGGCAAATTCCACTGCGCCATAGAACCAATCGCTATTACTCACATCAGAGAAGGGATTGCTCCAGGTCGCCGCGTCGGCCACGCCTACCGCATACATGGAGAAATGGGTTACCTCAAATGTAGCAAGCTTTGTCACTGGGTCGTAGGTGCAGGGGATTTCGGTCATAGTGCCATCGTCTGCAAGGTGCCAGACGGTCACTTTGTCCGCGGTCTCCCCTACTTTGAGCTCATATGGCAGGGAAACGATGACCTTTCCGCCAAAGTTTGAAATAGTGCTGTTGCCGGAGGAAACCGTCAGGGAGAACACCTGCTTGCCGGGGAGGTTTTGCTGATGCTCGGAGGAAACATCCTTTATCTCCACCTTGATATCACCTGAGGCGTGGCCGCCGATGCCCTTGAGGGCTTCGGTGTCAAACACAAGCGTCTCACCCTTGTCCCCGTCTACCGTCAGGGTTTTTCCCTTGGAAACCAGCAGGTCAAGGTTTGCGCCAGTGATACTACCGCCGTTGTCGATTTTAGTCACCGGTTCGGGCGGTGTGTATCCACCTCCGGAGGAAGAGGAAGTGGAAGTGGAAGTGGAAGTGGACATGGTGCCGGTCTGGATGCCATTGATAAACGCTTGAAGTGCATTGTCCAGCGCCGTAATAGCATCCAAGACAGGATTCCCGGGATCGTCGCTTGGGGTTGCATCTTCAGTTATCTGTTGTTGCGCACCCGCAATGGCGTTGTTCAGAGTAGTCATTAGCTCGGCAGACACAAATTTTTGTCCGTTGGACACTTCACCAGGAGTTTTGTCCGAAGCAACGACGCCGGTTTTGGCAGTCGTTGCAGCGGAGATGATTTCTACCAGAACCTCCTGAGCGGGTCTGATGGTCAGCGTCCCCACTTCATAGGTAATGTTATAGTTGCCATTTCCACCACCTGAAACCGTGCCGCCCTCAGGAGTAATGGTGCTTCCCGTCAAGCTAAAGGTGACGCCGTTAATGCTCTCTCCGTTTACGAAGCCACTGGAAGTAAACGTAAATACAGGATCAATTTCACCTTCAATCTTGGTCTTATTGTCTGCAATCACTGTAGCCGATACCTTTTGGATAACAAAATTAAAGGTTTTGTCGTTCGTATTTTTGTCATCTGCCCATTGCATATTTGCTTTATCTGTCAGTGCCACCGTTACCGAGTATGCGCCCGCATTAGTCTGATTATTGTTGCTGACAGTGTACGCATCGGATGAAAAAACGACATATGTCTGCTCCTCACCGCTGTAGGTAAACTCGGTACCATCCTCAGCGGGTATTGCAATCTCCTGCTTCGCAATAATAAAAGCAAGGTCTGCATGTGCACCGGCAAAGTCATTGTTGTCTTCTGCTACGGAAACCACCAATTTATAAGCACCCGCATTTGTTGGTGCGTCGGTACTGTTATAGCCACCGCCATCGGTGCTGGTGTAGGTGTAGATCAGCTCGTCGGTCGGAACCTTGCTCTCGGAAACGGTTACGGTGCCGGTGTAGCCTATCTGGGGCAAACCGTCGTAGACAAGATCGGAGGCGGCAGTCAGTCCGGAAATAATTACTATTTCCTTGTCCTCGGCGGTAATGGTAACCACCACGACATAATCGTTGTAGTTTTTAGCTCCGGTGACAGGAATGGTGATGGTGGCGGTGGAAGCTTCGTAACTGGCAGTGCTAAAAGTCAGCGTTGTGCCCTCCAGGGAGTGGGTGGCAATCAGCGCAGTAGAGCCATCAACGGTGCCGGACGTAGCGAAGCTTGCCCCCTCGGGGAGGTCTGTGGGCAACGCAACTGTCAGGTTGGTTTCCGCCTTGTTTGCACGAACAGTCTTAGAAGCTGTCGTGTTGCCAGTATGGTTCGCTTTTTGAATAGTGTAATCACCCAGCAACAGTCCGGTTGCATCTATGTACTCATCATTACCGGCAATGTCTACAGTGATACTGTAGGTGCCTGCATTAACAGGAGCACTAGTGCTGCCATTGTAATAAACGGTGATTTCGCCCAAATTCTTGCCCGGCCCAGCCTCCACGGATAGGGGCTTGATATTACCGTCATAGACCACCTCAGCAGTGAGGGAATAGGTCAGATCCGAATCACAAGGCGTGCCCTTTTCAAACACTATTGTCAGCTCTTTGATTTCACTGGCCAGTACCATGCCGGTGGTCTTGACCCTTACCTGATAGTCACCGGGATCTAGATAAATGGGATTGCCATCGACGCTTGTCCAGGTAGATACGGAGGACAATTTATATTCCATTTTGTCAGTCACACCGGTAATGGTACCCTTGACGCCCACCGTCGCGCTGCTTACGGTGAGATCGGGTGTTGCTGCCTTAGTTATGTCTATGGTCTGAACTTCACCAGCTTCGGCGGTTTCTGTTGCTTTAATGCGCACTTTGATATCTTTGTCTGCTAAGATTTGATCGGCTGCTAACGTGATATTCTCACTGCAATCGTACCAAGTTGATTCGCCGTCCAGGCTGTATTGCATCGTGTTATTTGCGCCCATGAGCTTGTTGGCATTATCTCCGTCAAAAGAGAAGGTGACGGTTGGCGCGTCCGCCTTTGTGGTACGGTCGAATGCGATGCTCACAATCAAATCTCCGCTGCCACCGGCTGAGTGGGTAACGGTAGCATTCGGGTACGTGAATTGATTGGCCAAAACACCTTGGAAGGTGTAGCCTTTGTTTGGTGTTAGGGTAACGGTGGCGGTGTAGGCTGTGCCGCCGAGGAATTTGCTGCCCACAGCGGACCCGGAGGAGTCTTTCCAACTGACCGTGCCGGTGTACTGAGCCGTATTAATCGTAGAGGTGTTGGGTGCTACATTTTTAGCGGGTGCGGTCACCTGGGTGTCGAGCGCGAAGGTATCCACAACCTTTGTTACCTCGACAGTGTAGGTTTCGGTGGTGCTACCATATGTAGCCTGAATTACGATGGTAGGATCCACTGTCAAGTTAATTGTATTGGATTCGTTACCGCTGGCGACAGCGGAACCATTTACCGTGATTGTCTCTCCTCTCAAGGAGGTGGGGGTGACGGTGATGCTGCTGGTGCCAGCGGGAACCGTTGCGGTATAGCTATATTGATCCAAAGAAAACGCCGAGGAAAGTTCGCCACTACTCAGTGTAAGGTTAGTCAGACCGACGTTACCCGACACTGTATTGCGCCAATATTTAGTTTCAATGTAGCCCTTGCCGTCTTTAGGCACGTAAATTTTATAATTAGTAAAATCAAGTGAATTGTTCTGTATAGTTGGAGCTACTGTTGGTTCCATCACTATGGTAATATCCTTGAGACCAGACCATATTCCTATAGACGTCACTTGACTTGGGATTGTGATGAATTTAAGACTGTCGCAATCTGAAAAACAACTTCCCTTGATTTCTTTCAAAGCACTTGGACTTTCAAAGATAACGGTAGACAATTTTGAGCAATTATAAAAAGACTCTGCGCCAAGTGTGGTCAAGGTTTCAGGGATGTTGATGGACGTCAGGCCAGTTTTTCTAAAGGCATAATCGCCGATGGTCAACAGATTGCTTGGCAAGGTGACCGAGTTTAGGTTATAGCAATCATCAAATATATAATTGGGCAGACCTGTCATGGTATTCTGAAAGTTGGCGGAAGTAAGGCTCGTGCACAATCTAAATGCCGATTCACCGATGGATTCCAAATTCTCTGGAAGTGTGATGGACTCTAGACTGGTGCCATAAAAGGCGCTATAACCGATGGATTCCAAATTCTCTGGAAGTGTGATGGACTCTAGACTGGTGCCATAAAAGGCGCTATTACCGATGGATTTCAACTCACTTGGACTTTCAAAGATAACGGTAGACAAATTTGAGCAATTCTTAAAAGACTCTGCGCCAAGTGTGGTCAAGGTTTCAGGGATGTTGATGGACGTCAGGCCAGTGTTTCTAAAGGCATAATCGCCGATGGTCAACAGATTGCTTGGCAAGGTGACCGAGCTTAGTTTACTGCATTTATCAAATATATGTTCGGGCAGACCTGTCATGGTATTCTGAAAGTTGGCGGAAGTAAGGCTCGTGCAATTTTGAAAGGCGAAACTACCGATGGATTCCAAATTCTCTGGAAGTGTGATGGACTCTAGACTGGTGCAACCTGAAAAACAACTTCCCTTGATTTCTTTCAAAGCACTTGGACTTTCAAAGATAACGGTAGACAAATTTGAGCACTTACTAAAAGACCCTTGGCCAAGTTTGGTCAAGGTTTCAGGGATGTTGATGGACGTCAGGCCAGTATTACTAAAGGCAAAATCGCCGATGGTCAACAGATTGCGTGGCAAGGTGACCGAGCTTAGTTTACTGCTGTCCTCAAATATACCTTTGGGCAGATCTTTCATGCTATTCTGAAAGTTGGCGGAAGTAAGGCTATCGCACCTTGAAAATACATATGCACCGATAGAGTTCACTTTGCTTGGGATTGTGATGGACTCTAGACTGGTGCATGCATAAAAGGCGCTATAAGCGATGGATTCCAAATTCTCTGAAAGTGTGATGGTGCTGAGCTTTTTGCATTCCTCAAAGGCACTATCACCGATAGCGGTCACATAATTTGGAATTGTGATGGACTCCAGGCTGGTGCAATTATAAAAGGCAGTTTTCGGAATGGAGGTTATGTTGCTTGGGAGCGTTACGCTTTTGAGTCCCTTGCACCCATTAAAAGTACTTTCACCTATTTCTGTCACACTATCGGGGATCGTAATGGTGGGTAAATTGATTAAGCCGGCTAAGGCTCCATCGCCAATTTTTGTAACGCTTGTTGAAATGTCAATTGAGGTTACCTCATTTCTGTAAGAGTTTAGTTTTCTGAAATTCTCAAACCCCTCGTTGGCTGAAATGGTCAGGACCTTTAGCTCTGTATTATATTCAAATCCCACTCCCCATCTAATCTCTGCCGTCGCCACAGTGGGTAGCAGGCAAAACACCATACACAGTGCCATTGCCATACTAAGTAGTATCTTTCTCATGTAATTTTACCCCCTAGATTAATTTTGTTTTTCCTTACCCATTAGCATAGCAAAAAAGTCCCCCATAAAACCGTTTTTGGCCCGAATGGTAGTGGATTTCTGCCTGAACGGTAATTGACGATTGAACAAAGCGACAATATATAGTAAAATAATCATATTTTTAGCGTGCGGAGGCGAGCGGTTTACTTTTGCTGAATCCATAAACAAACTGCTCCCTGTCTGACAGGGAGCAGTCCAAAGATAGCTGTTTTATAACAATCACTATCTAGTTATATTTTAATAGTAAATTGATAAGTATCTGTGCCATTTCCGCTCTTGTTGCGTTACTGTTTGGAGTCAATTTTCCCTTACTACCAACTACAGTTTCGGTCTCCACAAACAGCGTCAAGGCATCTTTTGCCCATAAACTGATTTCTTTTGCATCGGTAAAGTCATCAAGGGTCTTTCCCGAGCTTCCTTCAGGGAGCCTGTTAATCACCTTAAGCGCATTATACAGCAAGGTGAACATTTCCTGCCTTGTAATCTCTTTGTCTGGCGAGAACAGGTTATTGCCTGTTCCTTTAGATATTCCCAGCCTCCTGGCTGTGGCTAGATAAGCTGTGTAATAGGTATTGCCCGCATCTTCAAAGTTGTCGGTTGGATCATTGTCAGGGGCTATATCATAAGCTCTCATCAACAATGTAATAAACTCTCCCCTGGTAATCTTTGCCGTCGGGCTGTAGTTTCCGTTTCCGGTACCGTATGTGATCTGCCTTGCGGCAATGAAGTCCACCGCTTTCTTATACCATGCATCAGCAGGCACATCCTTGAAGCTCACAGGATAATATGCAACCGCATAATGGCTGAAATGAGTTGTAATAAAGGTTACAGTTCCAGTGGCAGGATCATAACGGCCATTGGGAACCGATACCACACGGCCGCTGCCGTCAATATACCAGACCACTATGCTTTCGGGATTTGCCCCCTCCTCTTCAGAAGGCGTATAAGGTATGGTTACAGTTACAGGAGATGACGGATTGTTCCAGTCCATCTGCTCTCCGTCCAGCGTCAGTGTGAGTTGGACGAGCGGACGAGCGCCAATTGCCTCTCTGATTTCATCTGGCAGCCTAGTTTTATCGCCGGCAGCGATATTAATGCCCGCTGTCTTTCCATCCAATCCTGTCATCCCCGACAACATACCGGGTCTGACGGTTATACTCCCTACAGAAGTCTCAAAAGTAAGTGTACCCTTTCCATTATGATGGGACAACGAGCTGGCCGGCATCTCAAGAGTATATGCATTCACTCCGGGAATGGAAGGAACACTGATTACGATATTTTCATCTGCCGCAAATATTTCTTCTCCCATTTTTGCTAAATCAATCGAAGCCTTACCGGCATTACTATCAACTTTAACAGGAAGCTTAACATTTTGCATGCTTCCGGTTGCCCCAATATTGGCGTTGTATGAATCCGTCGGCTTCGAACCGCCCGAATTATTATTACTATTATTTCCAGAATTATCGTCATTACCACCGGTGTTGACAGTCGTAAAATTAAGCATGTAATCTTCCTGCAGAGCCTTATCGCCATTAGCGACCGCACCCCGCGGAATCACAATAGAATAGACTGTATCCTTTCTTAGGCTTCCTGCCGACCTGATGTAAAGCCATGAATCGTCGATAGATACCGATGCCGGTACCAATGTATCATTTACACCATACAATGCAATATCACTATATGTCGGCCCTTTCGAGATATCCTGGTTGAATAGCAGCTTGATCTCAGTATTTAGGTCTGCATCTTCCATCCCGTCACCCGGCCAGGCGAAGGTCACCTCAGGGTAATGGGATGTAGTTTTAAAGCTCATGGTGTAAGGGCCTGCCAGGATATGCCCATAGGCATCCCCAAGAGCATTCGCCGGAATGGTCAACGTATATTGAGTGCTGTTTGCTAATGGATTAGCAGGAGCTATTGTCAGTATATCTCCATCAAGAGATTTGATAACCTCGATCACATTCAAATCCTCGTCTTCGAGGGTGATCTGGTTAAACCCTGCTCCTTCTTCAACATTCATATTGAAGCTTAAGGTTATGGACGAATCAACGGGCACCTGGGTGTCATCGGGTGAAGGATATCCGCCGTTCACAAAGATCGCTGCGGGCACCAGGGCAAACGTCAATACATTGTCATCTTTTGACTGCTCATTCACTCCGTCGGGAAGGACAGCCCTTAAAGCCATGTTGATATTACCGTTCTCATCCTTTTCAAGACCTTTGGCTGAGAAAAGCATACTTACAGGGAATTCCTGCCCGGGATCCAGTTTCCTTATGGATTCTGATTTAACTATCTCGCCGCTATCAATATGTACCAGATTTATTTCTATATCATTGATGGCTTTGGCTCCGTTATTTATAATGACAGCATTTAAGATATAATCATCCTTTGCCGCATTCTCACAAACAAGGCCATCCACATAAACATTAGCCGTTTGGATTACCAGGCTGATGGTGTTGTTGCTCTCATCCTTTTCGAGGATATCTCTTTGAGGCCTGATAACGGCATAGAGATGGTATGCGACCCTCTCCTCTGAAGGTACCAGCCACTCCAGTTCTACATTCATGGCTGATCGTGCGGGGATAGTCAGTTCATCCGATGAAGAAATTTTTCTGCCACCGGCTTCCGGGTTTCCGTCATATAAATCAACGATAACCTCTTCAGCAAAATCTCCCTGGTTTACGACAGTAGCAAAAACAGTTATCACTGTCTCCGGAAGCGGAGTCACGGAGGAAAGCTGCAAGCCTTCTTCTTCATCAAAGGCCATGTCATGCTCAGGGACATAGGTCATCACTTTCAAATCGACCTTATCACTGACTGTGCTCTTTTCGACCAGCTTCTCTTCACCGTCAATTTCAGCGGGGATAACCTCGGTTATTACTTCTGCCTGTGAATAAGATACAGTCAGCCTTCCGTCATTGGCAAACATCGGTTTTAAATTTTGAATATACCCATCCTCTTGGGTCAGAAGGATCTCACCGCTCCATACTCCTAACTCTGCGTCATAGAAAGCGGCATATAGGCTTTGAGCAAGGTCGTCGCTTGTCTTTTTGCATACCAGAGCCACCTGCGGATATTCGCCATCCAGAACAGCAAGCTGATAATCGTTTGGCACGCTCTCTGTAATTTCCCAGGTTTCAGTTTGACCGCTCAAGCCTGCTTTGTACTGTATAATTCCGTCCTGTACCCATGTAATGAACCAGTCACCATTAATATAAGCTGCTTTCGGATTGATTTCGTTCAAATCATTGTTTGTTATCCTGATGGGAGTACCCCAGCTGCCTCCGTCAAACAGCACCGCAAAGATCTCTCTGTCCTTCGATGTGGACATGTCGCTGTCCATATCAAGGGTATACAGCAGCAGTCCTTGATTTTCGTGCACAGCAAGGTATGAATCCAGTACCGAAGGCATGGAGCCTTGAATTTCCACGGGTTCACTCCAGCTACTACCGCTCCACTTTGAGAACCAGAGGCTGTCGCTGTTTGCGGTAGCTTTAAGGTCGTCCATGTCTTCTCCCACTGTGAAGCCCAGTCCTTCGGATTTTGTCCAGACAAGCAGAGCGTTGTTCCCGTCTGCAGCAAGCCGTGGAGAATGATCTATTTTATCATCATTGGTTAATGTCACCATGTTAAAACTGCCGCCAGTGCTGAAGGGACTTGCTGTAACACTGATTTCAGAGTTTTCCAGCATACCGCTTAAGCCTTCCTCTTCTGATATCTCCTTTGAAATATCCTGCCATGCCAGTAGTATTCCACTGGGGACAGAAGCCAAAGCCGGGCTGAAGTCAGCTGTGTTGTCGTTATCAAGCCACGCTGGCTCACTCCATGTACCGTTCTCAAAAACTGAATAACGCAGCTGTGTCCGGTTAACGGCATCCCTTTCTGGATTATCATCGGTCCATACCATCCACAGCTCGTCGCCCATTTGCACAAGCTGAATCTCAGCGTTGGGGTATATATTCTCCATCAGAACACCTGACTGTGGACCTGAAGTACCACTGGAATACAGGGATGATCCCCTTAAGGCTACTTCTGCTCTTAACATGGAGTTTGTTGCATTATCTCCCAGCCAGACAGACTCCCTGTTAAGGTAGTTTCTGTCCATTAGTTTCAGCCCTGTGCTTGCTGTTTCCGGTGTTTCTTCATCAGAAAGCTCGGCAGAATCTAGCATTCTATAGACAACCTTTTCTTTACCATTATTCCAGCGGAGACTTACCAGTTTATTCTCATATAAGGGAGTGGAATAAGTTACAAAGCTGGCTATGATTTTAGCCTCAATATCTAACCCGACCTCAAAATATCCTGTGGGAAGGTGCAGCTCGGCAGGGAGATCTGCCGAAACATAGCCTCCTACCGAACCTATTCCATAGGACCCTGTCACAGAAACCTCCAATCCGGGGCTGAATTCTATGATTCCGCTGTATTCCGTGGACCCGCTTTCCTGTCTGTCGACAATAAGCGTCCCTCCGATATAGGCGCCCAGCTCAAGCTTTCCTTCAACACCTACAATCCCGGCAATACTATATCCTTTTGACCAGGATTTTCCACCGTATCCACCTACGTCAATGATCACATATTCGGTCTTCCATTGGCCGGACTGCTTGTCATAGAATAATGACACCCAGCCTTCCACCTTTATTTCCACTTCATAACCGATTGTTTTTACTTTTTTAACGTGCTTATTTTTATTTAAACCAACCGTCGTTTTATTCTTTTGACTATAGGCTGCTTCCCCGCTAAAGTCTGCCTCGACCAAGACTCTTGGATTGCTAAGTGCTATTTCCTTGTAGATGATACCTGTAAAGGAGGGCATACCGCCGCCAAGACCGAATTCTGCGCCGTCCAGGTAGGGAATATCGTCAAGGAGAGGTATTCCTCCTCCCATGATTTCGCCAAATGGCGTACTAAACGATAAGTAATAATTATTATCCTTATAAGTTACATTAACATTCATGCCCAAAATTTTAGGCTTGGGCAGTACTTTCAGATCCCAATACACCCAATTGCTGCTGATGCCGTTTTTGGAAACCATACGCATCATCAGTTGGTCTCCTGCTTTGAAATCAGTGCCTGGGCGCAGTTCAAAACTGTATGACGTTGATGTCTTGTGCAATTTGCCGCTGGTTGTCTTAAGCTCATAATATCCTGGAGTAAGACCACCCCATTGTCCTTCGACAGCAAATGTTGTAGTGCCCATATCTACACCCTCAATTAAGAAAGGTTTATATAAAATATCCACGTTCACCAGCTTGTTAAGACCAACATTGGGTTTAAATCCTGCCTTCACCGGCGGTCTCGAGTAGAAATCTCCCAGTTCGCCGACATTATAAAGGATTCCATCGCTGTTGCTAAAGTCTGCCATTCTTTGGCTTCCATATTCACGGAATCCCTGCAACTCGAACTTGTAATATCTCAAAATCGGGAACTGTTCCTGTACAGTATAGACATACTCATTCAATGACGGTATCCATTCCCTCACAGCCACTTTAGATGCGCCATCAACTTTAACATTCAGATATTCGGCTTCGCTGTATATCTCACCGTTTTTAGTGTCGTACAGCTGTACTCTGAGATAACTGGTAGCATTATATGCTGTAATGATGACCGATTCGCGGACTTTCAAGGTTCCGCCCGGTGATATATGTGTGAAAACCAGCTGATAATTGCCGACATAGTTCGATTCTGCCGTAAAGGTAAAGGTGTAGGCATTTTTGGAGTCGGATGTAATCTCATCATATGTTCTTACTAAAACTCCGTTTTTATAGAGTTCCACGCTGATTCTTTCCCCTGGTACGGGTAAATTTTCACACTCAAGACGGATATTATATTTTAAGCTCGGATTAGGCCAGCCTTTTGCAATATATAGCCTATTGCTTTCTTCGCGGCTGACGGTCATCATTACATCCTGTATTGGTATGATGCTGATTTCCTTTTCAAACTCGTAGAAGAAGCCCTTATTATCCTGTACTGTCAGTTTAACCAGGTAATCTCCGGTCCGGCTGAATATGTGTTCCGGGTCCTTACTGCTTCCGGAGCTTCCGTCAGCAAAATCCCACTGATAAGATATAACCTCATGGTTTTCTGATTTAATTAATTTATCGATCCTGTCTGCGCTTGACCTGAAAGTTTTACCCACCAATCCTGTTGAAGGAATATCCGGCAAATCTGCCTGAAGCTCAAGCTTCTTATCTGTTTTGAAACAAAATTCATACTCATCGTTGGTTAAGTCGCCCTGGCCTTTGTATGCCCCTTTCGAGATACGGACAAAGTAGACCTCATCCTCATTAAGGTCTGAATCGGGGATTATAAGCGCTTTATTTCCCCTTTCTTCTCCATGGAAGCTCACCGAATTTCCTTCTGAATCTGTAAATTCTATACCGGAAAATCCCGTACCCTTCATGGGAGGTGCGGAAAATTCGATCTCAACTGCTCCATTGATTGGAACATCTGTTGCCCTGTCAGACGGCGACGTACGTATTATGCCCAGCTTGTTTTCCCCTGTTCTGAAAGACAGCTCAAATTCCATCTGAGATGGATTTTCAACCGAATCATGCTGTCCGAAAAGTGTATAGTTAGTATCCGGTTTTAAAGGTTGATAGGGTATAATACTGATTTTCTTTCTGTTTCCCTCCAGGCTCCTTGTTTCAAGTGTCGATACGCTGTTTCCTTTTTCATCCCTAAGCCACAGCCTGACAACAGAGGGATCTGTTACTTCTGTGAACACGACATCGATGCGCTGATGAATATCAACATCGGTCTGACCTTTTTGCGGGTACACACTTTCTATTTTGGGCAAGGTCAGGCTGTTCTTTGCTCTGAACTGTATGGTCTGCTCAATGTTTTGATTTTTATAATAATCGGTAAGAGTGCCTGCTGGTATGATGACCTTATAGGTTTGTCCAGCTTGGAGCCTCTTATTAAGATCAATGGTGATCTCATCACCGTTCAAAGAAATACCGGAAAAAGCAGCAAATGATGCTCCATATTTATCCTCCAGCTTAATAAAGCGGAAGTTATCTCCCCTGATAACATCGCTGTAATTAAACTTCAGAGTAACTCTTGTCAGATCAAGGGAAACTTCTTTTTCCCTGTCGGCAGGGGTGGATGAAATCACCTGGATGGTCCTAGCTGGCCTTTCCTCCACACGAACAGGTATCCTGATGTCTTCAGCAGGCATATTTCCGTATTTATCCCCCACATAGCGAGCGGGTATAACAAGAACATAAGTCGCTCCGGGTTTCAGAAGGCCGTTTATATTAAATATGATTTTGTTCTCCCAGCGCGATGCCCAAAATGATGGTGCGTCCGGTCCTTCAATACTGTAATTGCCACCTGGAACTGGCCAGTATTCCAAATCCTCGTCAAAATTGATATAGATCCTGTTGGATTTCCATGGAAGCACAGGGTTATCAAATGGGGGCAAATAGCTTTTAAGCTGTGTGCCATTATCGGTAGTATTCATTCCTGTTATTTGGGGAGGGGTAGTGTCCGGTTCTGCAAGGACCGTATAAGAAAAGATCCTTGTAGCCTCTGCACTGCCCTTTTTGAATACAGCCGTGAGCTTCACTACTTGGTGGCCCTGGGTAGATGGAGGTCTTGTGACCACGCCGGTGTTGGATATGAATCCAGGTTTATCCGAGGACCAGGTAACCACAGACTCGTTGGGAGCTGAAGCTGGAATAGCCAGCTTCTCCATAATGGAGAACTCGGACAGGTTCTGCCCCAATGTACGCGAAATGTCCAGCCAGTTTTTATCGGCTTCCACGGCTTCACCATCGGTCTGATCCAGGGTCACAACAGTTATTTCAAAAGTCTTCTGAACACTCTTTGTTCCCCTGGATATGGTGGCTGTCAGAGTGACCTTCTTTTTCCCCTGCGAGAAAGCCGGCTGGACCACATTACCGTTTACGGCCACAAAATCTGTATTTGATGATGTCCAACTGATGTTGGTGCTGTTCTGTCCTTCACCAGGCAGGTATAAGCCACTCGTTACACTGTGCTGGCTTGTATTCAGTTTCTTAAAAATATCCCATGTGAGCCAGGTGTGATCCAGGTTAACAGCTTCCAGGTCGTTAGGGTCAAGCGCCTTGACTGTCGCAGTGAAATTCCTGGTGATGCTGGACGCGCCTTTACTTATCACAGCAGTCAAATTAACCGTTTGGTCACCCTCGGTGTAGGTAGGCCTGTTGACTGTTCCATCAAGAGCTATGATCTGCTGGCTGGATGATGTCCATGAGATCGAACTACCATATTGTCCGGTAGCTGGCATGTTGAGACCTGTTATTATGCTGTCCCAGTCGCTGTTTCCATTTAGAATCACATCATCGGTCAGCCCGGAATCGTCTGCCGGAACTGCAGATGAATCCGGGACTTTGACAGTTACAATGATAGTCTTTGTTTTTACGGTGGTGTTCTTTGACAATGTGGCAGTAAGAGTCACCTGCTGATCGCCTTCCTCGGGAGTGGGAGGTGTTATACTACCGTCTTCTGCATTAATATGCGCATTGTCGGAACTCCAGCTTATGGCGCTCCGGTTGGGGCCATTTGAAGGCAGGTTCAGTGATATGCTTACGTCATCGCGTCCGCTGTTGCCGTTAAGTAGCAAAGTAAGCCCTGCGCCGTTCAGCCAGGCAATGTCAAAATCTACAGCATCCTCGTCTGTCGCCGAAAGTGGCGCTTCGGTTTCGGCCATGGCACCGCCTAGAGCTATGGCTTTGACATGGGCTATGCCGACATGAGAGCCACTTAAAACAATCGTAGCTTCTCCCCGTTCATCTGTTTCAACTACAGACCGGCTCAAGGTACCGCGATCAGTATAGAGTTCCACCGGTATCGCCGGCATGGGGCCACCTTTTCCCGATACAGTAATTGTTAGTATGCTTTCCAGTAAATCTTCAGAAGCGACAGCAGAAAGCGTTATATCTGAAACATCATAAAAGTCATAGATTTTTTTGTTAATAGGCGTGGAATCATTTTTTAAATACCAGTCATATATTTCAATGTCTTCCCGGGCATCTCCCATTGATCCCATGAATCCTGCATAGACATTACGGACATCCTCAAGAGTCAGGCCATCTCCTGCGCCTCTGAGTATCTCACCCAGATCAACATTTTCTACCTCTAAATGCATATAGTTGATATCCGGCCTGTCTCCTGAAGTAGAAAACCATAGCTCAAGCACCTTTCGGGTACCGTCGTACTCTATCCAGATGGTATGATAATCCATCTGTTCATTTGCTTTAAAGCTTCCTATACTATATTTTTCAGTTGCTCTGCTGTAATCCCCGTTATAAAAGACCTGGGCATTAATATTGACGTAATTTGCGTATAACTGCCCTGATCCTCTTTCAGAACGGCTCGTTGTGAAAGCAATGCTCAGGCTGGGTTTAATGGTCGTATCGTTCAGGCTATCCGCGGATATATCCTTGCTGGCCCCCTGCAATGTAAAGGTAAAAGCACCGCTTTTCTCAAGGTCATAATAATCGGTCAGATTATTTATGCGGAATGTAAAGGCGGTGCTGAAGGAAAGATTATCGCCCAATCGGATCCTGTTTTTCGTGAAGACGCTGCCGCCAGTAGATTCGGTACCGTTACTGAACTTAAGGGCCGTAACGGATTCTCCAGATCTGTTGGTCGTATCGGCAGTTCCCGAAACGCCGTTAAACTGCAGCCTTTCTTTGTTGCTGAAATCTTCATAGTTTATGGCAAGGGGATATTCTTCTAAGGGTGTAACAACAAAAGTGAATACTTTATCTTCTGTTTCTTCGAAATATGATATGTGTGCCGTCAGGGTTACCGTAACACTTGGCTGCCCTTTCAGCGGCCGTGTCACCGTACCGTCAGTCGCAATAACCTCGGGATGGGATGACTCCCATAAAATCACGCAGTTTCCTATTGACATATCCTGGTAATAAATATAACCGTTTGAGGTCGGCAGATAAAGATTTGTTTTCACATATAAAGGGTCATTGCCATGCAACACGCCTTCATCAGTCAAACTGTTTTCTATGCAATAGAGCACACGGTCACGATTTGTGGGATAGTCTGGATAAACCTTGATATCAAATGTTTTTACCGTTGATGCATCTCGTCTGGTAACTGTTGCTGTAAGTGTAACCGGCGCATGTCCCTTGTAACGCGAAAATGCCGGGCGGGTTACTTTTCCGGTGACCGATATAATATCCGTGTTGGAGGAAGCCCAGCTTATCGCGCTGCCGTTTGGCCCCGTAACTGGAAGGTTTAAATTGTATTCCCTCATATCATCTAAATTTTTGTATCGGAAAAAATCATTTTCTATCCAGTTTACATCTGCCTCCAGCAAGGACTCCTCTTCCTCAGAAGAAGACGCTTTTACTATAAACTCAAATGTTTTGGTATCGGTAATAGTGCCTCTAGTAAATGTTGCCATCAAGGTTATAGTCTTGTTCCCCTGGGCGCCGGTTGGTCTCATGACAGTTCCTGACGGAAGGATGAACCCATCTTCGGAAAAGCTCCAGGTAATAGTACTGAGATTCGGACCGGCTTTTGGCATATTAAGCCGCTTACTGACGTTCTCTGCAGTATTTTCATCCAGAATCATTTCGGCTGTAAGCCATTCCTTATCCGCTTTCAAATCGTCTTCAAACGAACGAATTCTTACCGTGTAAGTTCCATTAAGCTTTATATCAGGACCTCGCGTGATCAGAAAGGAAACTTCTACTGATTTTTCCCCTTCACCTAAAGCAGGTCTGTTTATTGCTCCATTCGGTGCTATCACTTCTGTCTGGTCAGATGACCAGCTTATTGTGCTGCCCTTGGGAAGATCCTCGTTGAGTGGAAAATCTAAATGGTCTCCATCATAGCCTTCCGAGTTATCCCATCCCTCGGACCTTATAGTGTCAGTTACATATTCATAGTCCTCTATCGCCAGCGTGTCTTGCTCAGTTTCTTCCCGGCTGGAGGTTATGTAAATATAACAATTAGTATTGTGACTGACTTCTCCTCTGGACACGGTGGCGGTAAGGGCAACAGAGATATAGTTGCTTTTATAGTAATAGTTGAGGGTGCTGAAGCTAGGTATTCTTATGTTTCCGTCTGTGTCAACCAAATATTCATCGCTGGATGTCCATGTTATTTCACTGCCATTTTCACCTGTCGTCGGAAGAGTTATCTTAGTGGCTGTGATACCTCCCGGATCATTCCATCCGTTTGTTGAGAACATATTATTCAATGCTGCGATATCAGCATACACTGCTGTCTCGTCAGTCATTCCTTCTTCCGCATAAGCTTGCATAATGCCCGTATTCCCAGGGAATAACCAAGGCATGGCGGTAAACAAATAAACAAAGACGATAATGATGCTGACAACTTTCCTGAACTTTTGCATAAAACCATTCCCCCTGCTTGATTTTAAGTTATCACCATTGTTCTTGCATTTCGTATTAACAGTTATTTATTAACTGAAGACAGGAACAGAGCTCAATTCAAAAACTAGATCCTTTTATCAGACACAAATATGGCATTATAACTTAAAATAATATATGATGACCGAAGCTAGTGACTATAGTCATTATATAATATTATGGAAGATAAATCAATAATTATGGAAGAATGTGGTGAACCAAGTTTGACTGAGGTCAAGACATATTTCCGTAAAAGGGATCAAATGCAGAAAAAGGTGTTGATTATTGCGACAAGCTATTTCATATCTTTATTTAACTGGAATTATCATCTTATTTGATACATGATTTGTTTCATTTTCCATATCAAAATACCTTACTTGTATTTGTATCTTTCCCTCTTTATTATAAATCTCATCAGGAACGATTGCTGTAATAAAAGTCTCATCTCCAAAAGTGGTATTTAATTCTATATTATTTGCATATATCTTGCACCCACTTTTGAAATTTCGCCCATTTATCCCTAAAGCAGATTGCCCGTTAACTATATTAAATTTTTGGTTTTTGCTTATAGTATCTGGACTAACTCGTTTAATAACCATATCTTGTAACTCTTTTAGTTCAACAACAGGTATCTTAATCTCATTAGATATGTTTATACTATCTTTAGAGTTCTCGCTTCGCAGTTGTATATTCAATACACGTTTCTTAGTGTAAAATTCATCTGGCAAAATTGCAGTCATATAGCCTTCATTCCCATATTCAGTTTCCAACGCTGTATTATTTACATATAGCTTTGAATCCGATAAAAAGCCTGTTCCATTAATAATAAATACTGATTTATCTCCAAATAAGTTGAACTTATTCCCTTTTATTATTTTTTCAGGAGAAATCGTAGTTATATTCATAGATTCTATTTTCTTAGGTTTGTTCATTAATTCGGAATTTGTAAAAATTAAAAAAATAATGCTAAAAATTAATAAAATATAATAGATATTACTTTTTCGTTTTGTCTCTATCTTTTGCATTCCATTATTACCTTCCTTTAGCTATTAGTCATTCGTCTTATACATATCCTTTTCACCATAATGCTTTCCAAACATATAATCATATTGCAAAAGCTTATAGTCATTCCATAAGTCTTGTTGTTTAGTTGTCAAACTTTTTTTCCCACTATCACTTGATACAACTACACCATTTCTATAAGTAGGAATATTAGTTCTTAAATGGTTTAAATATTCAAAAAAGTTTGGTGTCTCCAATTCAAATTCTGATAGCAAATATGGGCTTAGATAATTTGCAGTTAAGTATCCTGGATTTTTAATAGTCTTATTGTAATTATTCCAGACTATCAGAGGAGTCTTATTTAATTTTTTAGCATACTCTCCAAAATCGTCTTCAGCTGAAACAAACCCAGTATTTTGATACACATCATATCCATCAAGTGAAGGTAAATGGTCTCCAAAAAACACTATTATCGTAGGATCTTTAATTTTACTAAAATAATCTATCAAGTTTTTTAGCATTTGATCTGCATCTTTTGCACCAACAGCATATGCTTGAATAATTTCCTTATCTTTCTCACTAAGTTTTTCACTACTAATCTTTATAGACTCACTATCCTTTTTACTGTACTTCTCTTTAGAATACATATAATGATTTTGCATAGTAACTGTAAAATTAAAAAATGGTTTATTTGTCTCTTGATTTTCTTCATATATCTCTATAATTTTTTTATAGGTGCTATCGTCTGATATATATCCTCCTTTATAATCTTCTTCATCAAATTCTTCCTGCGTTATAAATTTACTAAATCCAAAATAATTGTATACCTTATCTCTATTCCAGAAGGTTCTCTCATATGGATGTAATGCGACACTATTATAGCCTTGAGAATTCAAAATACTCACAATCGATTTAAAATCATGCTTAATATACTGTTGATAGGCCATAGCATCTGAAGGTAGAAAATCCATAGTGAATCCTGTAAGTGCTTCAAATTCCACGTTGGCTGTTCCTCCTCCAAATTGTGGGGTAGAAAGCCATCCTGTATTTCCTTTTTGCTCTAGTTTATGAACAGTTGCAAGAGGGTCTTCCGAGAACGAAACGTTTGGAAGTAAAGTAGGATCCCAAAAAGCTTCATTCATAATCATTATTATATTAGGTTTAATATCTGATACTGCTGTTTTACCTGTTACTGACCTCATTTTCCCAACTACGTTTAGTATGCCCTCTTTTCCATATCCGCTAGGCTTATCATTAATTAAATCTCCAATACTATTAGTGAACGCAAAAATAAATCCATTATTTTCATAGTTACTTTTTTGATCATAATTTGTGTGGGAGATATTTAATTTACTTAAGATTGAATTGTTAAAATATACAAAATATATAGAACCAACAAATGCACTTAATACACATATAAATAGAATAACATGCTTTACTACACCTATAAAAAATCTTTTTTGCGTGCGAATAATAGGATAAATTAAGATTAAAGTTAATATTATAGATACAATACGTATTTCAAATTGAATATCTATCGATCCAGCTATATTAAAAAATTCTCCTTGTGAGAGAAAATCCCATGGGAATAACGGTTCTCCTCGAATATTCAACTTATAATAGTTTATAGTTGCCATTATTGTGAATAATAATGAAGCAATCAAAAATCCAATTCCAAATCTATTGATAAGCAAAGAAAATAGAGCGAAAACAAAAAAAACTATTAAGTACTCTAGAATAAATGCCATTGCATGTTCTGAAATCCAAGTAATAGTTCTTAATATAGTTTTTCTTTGAATCAGCTCTGTCATAAATGCTATTAGTAAAGGTAGGCCTACTATAAAGTATAACTTTGTTCCCCTCCGAAGTGCATTTAATAATATTGTAAATTTTTCATTTTTGCCTGTTTGTTCCACGATTACACATCCCCTTTGGTATTACCCAACTAAGTATCAGATATTTCCAAAACTATTCCTTCCAAGTTCTTCTTAATATTCCTCATAATTTTCTACGTTTTTTAGATACCTTATATAACTTTTTATTCGCTCTAAACATCTTTATAATTTCATCGTCCTTAAGTACACGCTTACTCATAATTTCGTGTCTCTTATTTAGCATTTTTTTTAAAATACGGATTCCACTAATTAAACCTTTAAAATATGACCAACCGAAGCCCTTCAATATAAAGAACGCCTGCAAAGATATAATGTGTGTGAGAATTGCAAATATATATTTAAATAAGAGCTTTGTAGGAAAATTCTTAACTATTACACTTATTGTATTTTGAGCTAAATGAAATACTGTAAATTCATTATATTGGCTTCCTGTTGTAGCACTACCTACATGATATACTACAGCATCAGGTACATATAAGCATTTATAACCTAGAATGTTAGCTCGAAAACTAAGATCTATGTCTTCCAAATACGCAAAAAATTCCTCATCAAAATAGCCTACTTTATCAAAAAACTCTCTTCTATAAACAGATGCGCATCCACTTGCACCAAATACGTAACGATAGCTATCATATTGACCTGTATCTTTTTCGTTATTGCCTATTTTGTAGACTTTCCCAGAGGATAAGATTATATCTCCTACATCGTCAAAAAGTTCTTTGTTGCGAAGGCTTTTTATTTTTGAGGTGATATTTATAACATCTTTGTTTTGCTCAAAGGCAGCAATTATAGTTTTTATCCAGTCTGATGCTACTTCTGTATCATTATTAAGTACTGCTATGTAGTCACCAGATGACTGCCTTACTCCTTCATTAACAGCAAAACTAAACCCCATATTTTTCGGTAACCAAATGTATTTAACCCTATCATCATTTATAATACCTCTTCTCTCACTTACTGAACCATTGTCTACTACAATTACTTCAATATTGTCATAAGTACCACTCAAAATATGTTTTATACAATTTTCAAGTAATTCAAATTTATTATAATTTGGTATAATTACACTAATCATTTAAACCCCATCTAATCAATATAGCCTAATTACCTATATTTTTAATTATTCGAAAAAACAAACTAACCAACATTTAAATATATCCTTACACAAATATACTTTCAGGTATTTAAATTTCCAGCCAAATATGATAAATAGATTCTATCTTTTCAATGGTGTATCCACACTTCTCGTATAAAGTACACGCAGGCGTGTTATCTTTTTGAGTAACTACTTGCCCTTCATTAAACCTTTTTTGAAATTCATTTTCAGCAGAGAAAACCAAGGATTTTCCTATACCCCTCCCTCTATAGTTTGAGTCTACAGCAAGGAGCCCAATATCTGCTCTTCCTTCTTTTTCACCTAGCGTAATCATACCCACCAAGTGATTCTTTTCTTTTGCAACCAGTACTTTGGATGCAATCTGTTTTCTAGTAGAATTACGAATCCACGTTCTATATAACTCTATAAATTTATAATTTGGTAGGTTTTGATCAATATTAAACCGAGAATAAATACCACTTTGAATAGCTAAATTGTATAGTTCCTCTGTAGGTTCTTCATCAAGATATTCCTCTATTGTATTACTATCAGTTGGTAAAACTTTATTTGAAAAAGTCTTGCAATATGTAACTTTAATATCAACTAATTTGCCAATCTTGCTAGCAAACTCCTCTGATTCTTTGTCATGACAAACGCAATATATGAGTTTGACATTTTCCTCTTTTAATGTATTAATATCATAGTGAAATTGTTTTTCACTCATACTCTTACATTCCATTTTTGCAATATTTATTCCAAAAAAATTTGTATCCCATTCTAATTTAGAAATCATAAGTACCTCCCTATTATAATAATCTTTGCTTTATTTTAACTCAGATTATTATTAATAGTAGTTTTAATGGTAAAATAACAGAACTTAACCTAAATTTCATACTTACCTATTTAAATATTGTAAAAACCGTTATTCCAATAACAATCAGAGTTATACCAACAATTTTCCTCTTTGAAAACTTTTCCTTTAAAAAGATTAAACTTAATACCATCACAAACAGATAGCCACTGGACTCTAAAACAGGGCCTAGCGATAAAGGCAAAACCTTATATGAAATAATGGTTATAAGTGTAGAACTAAAAAACAAAAAATACGCCAATATTACCATTGGATTTAAGTATTCTATTAGCCAATTTTGCCTCTCCTTTACAGCACTTTTTTTAAGTAATATTTGCGACACTGAAGATATAAAAACTGCAAAAATATAAATGCATATATATATTAAATCATCCATCGTTTGCCACCAAATAAATGCCCACAAATATAATTATCACTCCAATAATCATACCAACAGTAATTCTTTCATTAAATAGTATACTTCCCCATATCATACCCCAAACTACCACTATAGCTTTATTTGTATATGCTGTTACCAATGACATTCTTTTTAGTATCTGCTGCCATAAAATTGCATATAATAATAATAGAGCCAGCATTGCTCCATATAAAAAAATAAATTTATAATCTATTAAAAAGTGATTCGATGCTAACTTACCCAATACTGCAGTCAAAGAATATAAAATAAATAATGCATGTAGAAGAATATATTTTTTAAATTCGCCTGTTTTCATTATTATTATCTTCCCATTCAACTATATTAAATTTCTCTCTAATTACATACTGTGGACTATTGTTAATGCTTATATAAATTCTCCCAACATATTCACCAATCATACCTAATACTATAAGAATTATCCCACCTAAAAAAGATAAAAGAGCTGTCGTTGAACTCCATCCTAAAGGTACATTGGGATTTAAAAACTTATTAATAACTGTATATATTCCTACTACAAAACCTATGACAGCAAATATTGCCCCAAGAGATATAGAAATTCTAAGTGGTTTAACAGAAAAAGCAGTAAAGCCGTTAATCCAAAGTGAAAGCAGCTTACCAAATGTATATCCTGATTTTCCAATGCCCCTAGCTCTATGAGTAACATCAACGTTTGCAATTTTATTAGTAGTTCTTAATAGCAATCCAGATATATATGGATAAGAATTTTTATAGTTAATCATTTCATTAATAACGAATCTTTTTGCTACAAAAAAGCTAGAAAGATATAAATCCTTTGGCTTTCCTATTAATACTTGAGCCATTATATCATTTATATAACTTCCAAGATTTCTAAAAACATTATGCTTCTTGTCTAGATACCTTGCAATAACAACATCATATCCTTCATCTAATTTAGTAATTAAATTAAAAACTTCATTAACAGGAATTTGCCCATCATCATCAAGAGAAATTATTATATCACCTGATGTATGTGCATAACCTGCCATAAGGGCAGAATGTTGTCCAAAATTTCTTGCTAAATCTAACACTTTAATTTTTTTATTTACTAAAGCTAATTTCTTAATTACTTCTATTACGCCATCTGGCGAACTATCATTGACTAATATAATCTCATAGTTATGTTCTGATGCACTAACTACTAAGTTTATTTCATTTATAACATTAGTTATTGTTTTCTCAGAACCATAACAAGGAATAATAAAAGATAAAATCATTTTTATCAACCTCTATATATTAATAATATTAAAACCTCTAACACTTGGTCATATTTACTTATTTATGTTATTAACTCAATTACTACATAGACCCATTTATTTTATTTATAGAAATCACATACTTTTTCAATTACATATGCTAAATTGTTTTCCTCGAGTCCATAATACATCGGTAGCCTTAATAATCGTTCACTCTCTTTAGTAGTATATCTATCTTCTCCATAAAACCGCCCGAACCTTAATCCAGCAGGTGCAGAATGCAGAGGGATATAGTGAAATACTGCCATAATGTCATTTTGTTTCAAATATGTAATAAGCGCTGTGCGGTCATTTAAATCATTACACTTTATATAGAACATATGTCCATTATGCTTGCAATTTTCTGGTACAAATGGCAATTCTATTAATCCTCTATTTGAAAGTCCTTTTAATCCATCATAATACATATTCCATGTTTTCAATCTATCATTATTAATTTCATCAGCTAACTCAAGCTGTGCATATAAATATGCAGCATTAAGTTCACTCGGCAAATAAGAAGATCCTAAATCTATCCAAGTATATTTATCAATTTGCCCTCTAAAAAATTTACTTCTGTTTGTTCCCTTTTCTCTAATGATTTCTGCTCTCTCTATATAATTATCATCCTTGATTAATAATGCCCCACCCTCGCCCATGGAGTAGTTCTTTGTTTCGTGAAAGCTAAAACAACCGAAGTCTCCGATTGTACCTAGAGCTTGTCCATTATAAGTAGACATGACACCTTGCGCTGCATCCTCAACGACAAATAGGTTATATTTCTTTGCAATCTTATTGATTTTATCCATTTCGCATGAAACGCCAGCATAGTGAACAGGAACTATAACCTTAGTTTTTGAAGATATCGCTTCTTCAATAAGATTTTCGTCTATATTATTCGTATCAGGTCGGATATCAACAAATACAATCCTAGCACCTCTCATTACAAAAGCGTCTGCAGTTGATACAAACGTATATGATGGCATAATAACCTCATCACCAGGCTTTATATCGCATAAGATAGCAGCCATCTCCAATGCATGAGTACATGAAGTTGTAAGTTGAGCTTTTTTTATATTAAATTTTTGCTCTAAAATAACACTACACATTTTTGTAAATTCACCATCACCACATATTTTATTATTTTGTATGGTTTTTTTTATATACTCAATTTATTTTCCAGTATATGGTGGTTTATTAAAGTTAATCATATCTATACTGATTCCTTTCAAATCTATTATGGCTTAAATCAGCTAAAAGGCACCCAGTTTTAGTTGATTTAAGTGCATTCGAATTGATTTACATAACTTCTCCCCCCATAATTATCAATTATGTTATTTTAATTCACATTACTTGTTCTATAATAGCTTGGTGTTATAAAGTCTGTATAAAACCCGTAAACCCCTATTTTCTCAAAGTCCTTTACATCCTGCAATGAGTTTACTGTATGCGTATAAGTATAAATGCCTTTCTCTTTTAATTTCATAGTAAATTCATTGGTTGCTCTATAAGTAGGCATTGTTGCTACTTTTAAATTATTCTTTGTCATAAAGTCTATTACCTGTTCATTCGTTGAATTTGTCATATATAATGTGTAAATATATGAATCAAACTTATACATTTCCTGTAGCTGCTTATACATATCCTCATTGTAAATTTGAGGGATTATCCTTTTTAGAATATTTGGATCATATTTCTTAGCTACGCTTATAATTTCTTGAAATTGATTGTTAATTATATCTTTATCAATTTCCTTCGTATCCGTTACAATATATATGTCTTTATTCGAGGCCATTAATTTTACCAAATCCTCAAATGATATTGGCGTCAAATGCTTATGTACTTTCATATCAATAAACTCATCAAAACTTAAAGGTTTATCTAGTTTGCTATCTGCTATTTCTTGTCCAAATACCTTGCTCAAATAGCTAGTCCAATCATGTTTTAAAACCAATTTTCCATCACTTGTTAATACTAAATCAGCCTCAAACACC
>JAEYOY010000034.1 GCA_023411215.1 Bacillota bacterium
GTCCTCTTTCAATTAAAATACCAACCGCAACAGAAACAAAGCTCTTACTGCATGAGTACAACCGATGACGAAATGATGCATCGAAGGGCTTCCAGTAGCTTTCAAAACAGAGTTTGCCATGCCGTAAAATCAATACATCATGCATAGCAAGCTGCTTATCACATAGGCCTCGTATATAATTTTCAATTGCAGTGGAAGGAATACCTACTGCTTCGGGTGTGCAATTGGGGATATTTTTTAGTGTTGATTCCATAGCACATTCTCCTCGTATAGTAGTTTTTGTATGGACATATTAATATTATTAGTGGGATGATAGCCTTGCATCTATTATCCCTTTATATACTCTTTATAAAATTTGTATCGTGCAGGAAAATCCCACACGATACTCATGCTTTAATCAAAAACGGTAATGTTGTGCTGAGAGCCTTTATCAAAAATAGCTGTAGATTCTAGACGTGGTCGCACGAATAACGGTTTGTCAACGGGTCGGTTGACCTCAACCGGTGTCATAACACGAATACTGGTATCCCCTGTGAAGCAGCGATACAGATTCTCCTTGCCAAGATGCTCAATATAGTCCGTCTTCAGCGAAATCGCGTTGTCTTTGCTCTCCACCAGTTCGAAATTGTGTGGACGAATACCCAAGACAACGTGATCTCCCGTCAATTTTGAAGCATCGATCAAGGTCTCTGGCAGCTCAATCGTACCCCCTGACGTGGTGCAAATATAGCTGCCTGCATTCCTCTCTAGCTTGCCGTCAATGAAGTTCATCGGCGGGTTGCCAATAAACGATGCGACAAAGAGGTTTTCCGGCCTGCTGTACAATACATTGGGATCGCCATACTGCTGCATAGAGCCTTGATCGATTACCACAATATGCGAAGCCATCGCCATTGCTTCCTCTTGATCGTGTGTAACGATGATTGCTGTCAGTTTCAGCTTCTCTTGCAGCTTCTTGATCTCGTCACGGATTTCCAGCTTCAGACGTGCATCAAGATTCGACATCGGTTCGTCAAGCAATAAAATATCTGTATTCTTGACCAAAGCACGGCACATGGCGACACGCTGCTGCTGACCGCCGGAAAGCTGTGAAGGCATACGCTTCAAAAGCCCGGTAATCTTAACGATCTCGGCAACCTCATGTACGCGCTCTTCAATCTCCTTCTTCTTGAGCGTCTTCATTTGTCTCAAAGGAAAAGCAATGTTTTCAAAGACGCTCAGATTTGGATAAAGAGCATAGCTCTGGAACACCATGCCGATGTTACGATCCTTTGGCATGACGTTATTCACGTAGCGCCCGTTGAAAAAGATGCTACCCTCACTGGGACGATAGAGGCCACAGAGCATCATCAGTATCGTGCTCTTGCCGCAACCAGAGGGCCCTAGCAGTGCGACGAAGTCTCCTTTTTCAATCGTCAGGTTGACATCGCGTACAGCGTATGTCTTTCCTCCGTCATAAGATTTACCTACATTTTCTAAACGAATCATGGGTTCGCTCATTGTTTGGAACCTCCCTGTTTAACTTCTAAGAGTGTTTTTTGTGAGATAGCGAATGCTATTATCACCGGTATTATGTAGCAGAAGCATGCCGCTGCTAAGACGCCGGCAGTTACTAAATACTTTCCGTCCTCGCCATCCATCATAGCACCGATAAAGCTTGACATCGTTGCACCACTGCCGCGCATGAACAAGGTGATCAGGATGTACTCACCCCAACCGCTCAGGAACCCATTGATTAAGGTGACGGCTATACCGGGCTTTGCCGCCGGTACGATGATGCGAAGGAATGTTTTGAAGCGTGATGCACCATCGACGATGGATGCCCATTCAATATCCCAAGAAATATTATCGAAAAAGCCCTTCATCAGCCAGACGGAACCTGGAAGATACATGGCGATTTTCAAAAATGCAACACCAGCCAGCTTGTTGACGAGGTTCATTTCTGAAAGCAATAAGATAAAGCTCATCAATAGGGCAACCTGCGGAAACGCATCGAGGACAATCAATAATTTCGCCAAGAGTTTTCTCCCCTTGAAATCCGTACGGGAAAGTGCGTATGCCGCGGGAACCGTAATCAAGACGACGCCGACTGCCATCATCGTTGCAAATCCAAAACTACGGAGTATCGTCCCCGTAGCGGCGGGCAATACAATTCCATGCTTTATCTCTGTATCCTGAGTTAAAAAGGTCCAATTCGACAGTGTCAGATTTCCGGACGTATCTTTGAACGCTTGCAGAAACATCCAGGCATAAGGAACTATAATACCACTTGATACCAATAGTATCAAAAGGATGTACTTCCATACACCGCGAGGACGATCATCGAGACGAAGCGTCTGAGTTTTTTGTTTCTTAACCTTTTCCATACCTTTCGCCTCCTTATATATCCATGCGCGGTATACGCATCTGCTTGTCGATTTTGAACACGCGGAGCATAATCAGACCAATCACAATTGACATGGCAACCAGGAATACGGAAAGCGCCGCACCGTAACCATAGGTGTGATAGGTATATGCATTCTGAAAGATGTAGTAAGCATACGTGGTCGTCTTACCCATCGGACCGCCGTTCGTCAATAAACGAATCGCTTCGTACATCGTGAAGTTTCCAAGAATGCTCCAGAGTGTTTTCTGCATTATGGGCCAGCTTAAATATGGAAGTACGATGCGTCGGCAGATATATAAGCTCGATGCACCATCCACCTTTGCGGACTGAATGATGTGGTCTGGTATTTGTCGTATCGCAGAGCTGAACAGAATGATCGAGCCTGAAGCGGAGCGTAGACAACAAAAAAGTACCAGTATTTCCATAGAATATTGCGTAAACCAATTAACAGTCGGCAAGCCGATCGATTGTAACATCATATTGATAAGGCCGTAATCCGCCGGACCAAACACAAAGCGCCAGATGAACATGAACGCGATGGTCGGTGTAAGATTCGGAATCAACCAAATAATGCGGAATAGTAAGCCTAAGTTTTCTCTACGATAGACGATATCCAAATAATAGGTTGTGATAATAACGACAAAAATCGAGCCAAGAACCGAAAGTACCGTATTGATACCAACGAACAGAAATGTTCGAAGAATTATCTTATCTAAACCCGGATAGCCAAATATTTTTTTATAATTTGCTAATCCAATGAAGTTCCATTCTAACGAGATGCCCATATCCGTAAAGGACATGGCGATCATTAAAACGATCGGAATACAGACGAATATTAAGGTCAGAATGAGGAACGGGGACATCATCATAAACGGAAACAACTGTTTTCTTCTGATGGCCAGCTTATCCGCCTTTAAGGTGTGGGCGTCTTTCATGGATTTTTCCATAGTGGCCTCCTTTTTGATTAAGTAGCTTATAAAATTGAGTAGCTGTAAACAAGATGAATTGATAAATCAATTCACTTGTCATGAATAAGGTACGCTCGCAGTGGATCACACCACGAGCGCACAAAAAATTAATAAATTAAATCGAATAAACAAGATTTACATTATTCTACCAGAACATAGTTTCCTTCGCCCATGTTGAAAGTTATCTTTTTGATGAGCTCGTCTGTAATCGTTTCGATCGATGCTGCGTTGGGATCGTTTGCCTCAACCTCAGCCTGCTGGATTGCATCAAAGAATTCCTGGCTGCTGGTGAACATCTGCAGATAATCATTTTTCGGTGTAGTATAGCTGTAATCGTTCATGTAAGTTGCATCAAGCATCCAAGCATCATTCTGATACTCGGGATGATCGATGGTCTCCTGCGTGATTGCAAGGTGCGCATGTCTTACTGACGTATTAAGCTGAAGCTCCGTATCGAGGACGTTGTCCAAGATGCGTCTGCAATATTCAGCAGTCTTCTCATCCTTCTGGGATGCGGTGGTCAGAGCATAGAAGTAAGGGTTGGAGCCACCAGTCGGTGTATCACCTGCATGGGGGACAGGATTTGGAATGCTAAAGTAGTTTTCATCGAAGAATTCACTGGTTACACCGCCTGCAGACATGATATCAGCTTTAGCAGCAATTTGACCATACCAGCAGAATGCCTTGCCATTCGGCCAAATGTCTCCCTCTAGCATATCCCAGTTAAAGTCGGTCAGATGGTTGTAAGGAGTGATGCCCAGCTGGACATTCTCACGCCAGTAAGAGAGGAAGTCAATAATGTTCTGGCGGTTGATTACAACCTGTCCCTGATCGTTTACAGGAATCTCTCCACGGTTCCAGGTAATAAATGTGTAAGGCCAGTCAGCCCCCTTGTTGGGACGATGGGTGATACCGTATTCACAAATACCTGCATCGACGACCTGCTTTGCCAGTTCCTGCAGATCTTTTGCGGTGATTTTACCGGCGCGAGCTTCTGCCTTCCAAGCCTCAATCTCTTCATCGGTCCAGCCGAGCTGTTGCAGTGCAGGCTTATAGATGACAACAAAACGAACCTCAGTGTCGAGGATGATTCCATAATAAGAGTCATTCATAAAGCCCATATCACGGGTTTTCTGTGAAACCTTCGTGGAGTATACTTCATCGTTTACAACGTATGAACAATCTACGATGGCACCAGCTTTACTGAAATCAGCGACAATGCTTCTGGTCTGTGCGATAAACTCGGGAAGGTTGTCTTCCTTTATCCATAGATTGAAGGTGTTTACAAAATCATCGACCACCTCATATTCTACTTTGACAGTGTCCTTGCTTCCCTCACTCGCAAGCTGCTCGTTCAGCATCTTAGCTGCTGCGATGATGTTTTCAGCACGCCACGCCTCATTACTACAACCGATACGGAAGGTGTAATTCTTACCCCCTTCTTCCGTTTTCACCTCAGTTGCTGTGTCAGTCTTCTTCTCATTTGTATCAGTGGTGCTAGTTTCGGTTGCCTTGGAACAACCTGCTGCAAAAAGAATTACGGTGCAAAGTATCAACAGCACCAAAATACGAAACCTATTCATCATATAGGCCTCCTCCTATGTATTTTTATTTCAGCATTTATATACTGTGCTATTATTATAAGCATTCCGATTGAGGAAGCATATGTATGTATTTGCTGATTATTTTGTCTAAATTTGCTCTTTTTTTAAAATTAATTGGTATCTGTTTGTGCAAAATACCAACTATTGAACAGCTTCATTAGATCACGTCCACTGGTGGAATGAGAATATTCCTCGCCATGAGCCATTAACCACTGCTCTCGCATCTCCGAAATCTGGCTTAAGGGTATATCGCCTGTCGCTAAGCGCGAGAAATACGGATCAATGTAGTCCGTATCAAGAGTGTGTTTTTCATACAAACGGCGCATGTCCGGTAAACATGCCTCTACTGGGTCAAAGGCCATGTCTCGATGCGACTCTGTATCCGCAAAGAGTGGATACCACTCCGTCGATATCGCAGACTTCCCCTCCGTCTGCACTTCTTTTGATACGCTTTGCAATTCTACCAAGAAACGCTTAGCAAGCTCTGCATCCTCACAGTCTGCGGAAATCAAACCCGTCAAGTAAGCGTAAATGTTGGTCTCCGTGCACGAATCGTCTACGGGCAGCTCTACCAAGGCAATGTGACGTCCCATTTTCTCGGCATTTTGAATCGACTTTCTCGCAATCTCCTCGCTCGGAAAGACCGCCATTGCGCTTTTGCCATACGTCAGCATTTCGATTCCGCTATATTTGGACAGAATTAAGCAGTCACTTGGGATATATCCTTTTTGATATAGTCGATTTACGTAGATCAGATAATCCTCCGCTTTTTCAGTCATCTTGTCAAACTTTACCTGTCCGTCTTCCACATAAAATTCACGACCGCCCGTCGGAGAGATCTCAAACAATTCCAGTAGCACCGAAAAACCCTCCTGTGCTGGAGAACCGTATACAGCAAGCGGTACCTTATAGAAGTCAGAAAGCTTCTCTAATGCGTCCGCCATCGAATCCGCCGTGAACGGAATATTCTCCAAACCCAACTGCTTCAAGGCATCTGGATCAACCACAAGAACCGGATGTATTCGTCCACTATAGGAATCCGCGAAAATATAGCCATACTTTTTTCCACGATATTGTCCAAGCTTGTAGCCCGTTTCCGTTTGATTCTCTCCTATCTCCATCAGCTGCGAGCGCTCCACCAAAGGCAGAATCCATTTTGGATCTTCCGTTAGCATAACTCCCTGAAAGGTAATTTCGGAAACATTATCCTCACCATCTGGAAGGAAGAAATTGATCAGCTTGATCTGAATATGCAATTTTTCTTCGAGTCGGCTACGAATGCTATCATCCTGCAAAGCATGAACAGCAGTATACTGCTTTGCATTTTCTGTGATGTATACGTTCAACACCGGTAAAGGCACTTCCTGCGCTGTGTTATCGGTTTGTACTGAAGTCGTACAGGCAATGTTAGAAATCAGGAGTAAAATAATCAACCAACCACAAAACCATTTCATTCGTTTTCCTCCTTTTTCGCGCCAGATTCCAAACCGTTCTTCCAAGTGGATACGGATGGTGTGCGGACCGACACCTCGGTATATTCTCCCTCGACGCTCTCAATCGTGAGGCCGTAAGCATCTCCGAACTCACGTTTCAATCGTTGATGAACGTTATACAGACCGATGCGGCCTTCCTTCTTTTCGGTATGTTTATCTTCATCAAGACGTTTGCGCAAGTGGGCAAGCTGCTCCGCAGAAATTCCTTGCCCTTCGTCCCGTACGTACAGAATCACGGTATCCTCCTTACAGATGCAACGCACTGTGATTTCACTGCTTTCCATCCGATCCGCATAACCATGGTTGACGGCATTTTCCAACAAAGGTTGCAGAACCATTCTCGGCATCGGAGCCGAGGCAATCACCGAATCGTCTAGCTCAAAGTGAAAGTAGTACCGGTCGCCAAACCGCACTTGCATGATCTCAGCATAGTTTTCGCCACATTGAAATTCGCTCTCAACCGTGCCCATGTAGTTATTCGAAGCACTATAACGATAGATGCGAATCATAGCGGACAGAATCTTCGAAATCTCGGGGACACGGTAGCTCTGCGCAATACTGCGAACACATTCTAACGTGTTATATAGGAAATGAGGATTGATCTGCGATTGCAGCGCTAAAATCTGGCTTTCACGATGCAGGAAGCGCAGCTCGTACAGATTTTTCTGCGTCTCAGTCATCAAGACCGTCCGCTCGTCCAGCACATCAAGTACGTCATTAACACCGGCGGAAATCTCCTTCATTTCCTTCGCCTTGCTAAATCGCAGTCGATAGGCGTAATCGCCTTGCCGAATCCGCTGTACATCGTTTACGATGTCGCGAACGGGACGATTAATCAGCTTTGTGGTTGTCAAGATACCGAAGATCGTCACTGCGAATACTAAAAGCACCAATAATACGCCTCGTAACAGAACATTCTGCATCTGTCTCATCAACAAATAACGTGGAATCAGACACAAAAGATACAGATCACCATAATTTAGTGTCTCCAAAATCGCAACATGCTCAACACCGTTAATACTGACGCGCATATTCTCTTTGATCTCCGATAAGGAGAATCTCATAGGAAGCACATCCCTCTCGATACCATTGACATAACAAACCTTCAGAGAATCTCCATTCGCAACACAAAGGATTTGCATGCTTTCATCCATCTGCTCATCTAATAGTTTATCGAGTGGAATGGTAAGATAAGCATTTGCCACGGTCTGCGAAAATAAATTGCTTTTATAAAAGCCCGTGACCGGTGTACGTATAACCAAATGTGACGGATCGCCGTACTCCTCGGCACTGAATAAGCTTGGCGAGGCTGGTTGAATCGATTGGTAGCTGTTGTAGATTTCCAAAAACCTCAAAAAGATTTCTTCTTGCATTGTATGGCACTCGATAATGACATCACTACCGCTTTGAAAGATCATAGCCGCGTCAACAATGTCGGTATTATGTAAAATGCCATACAGAGAGGAATTCATGTTCTTTCTGTACAGCATTTGTTCATAAGGGTTGTCGGTAACCCAAAAGGCTTCGTTTCCGATATCTCTGGCAAGCCAAATCAGCTGCTGTTGCGCCAGAATCAGTTCATTTGCCAGGTTCACAGCACTTTTTTCCGTACTCGTTTTAAAATAGTCCAGCTTGTTGTTATACGTGATTTGCGTAAAGGAAATGAAATAGAAAAAGGACAGCAATACGGTTGCTAAGAACAGCAGACTTAGGAAGGTCGTTATAAGGCGTGTGATAGAGTAGGATTTACGAACGAACATCGTCACACCCCTCCTTCCGGTAGGTTGACGGCGAAACACCTACAACCTTTTTAAACACCTTGTTAAAATGGAAATAGTCCGGATAGCCTACCTGCATACCAATATTCGAGACCGGCTGTTGAGTATATCGAAGCAGTTCGCACGCCTGCGTAATACGTTTTTTTGTTACATATTCCGTAAACGATGCACCCGCAATACGCTTAAACTGACGACACAGATGAGAAAGACTTATATTGAATTGTTCGGAAAGCAACTCCAGGTTAATCATTTCTGTGTAGTGGGTGTCAACATAGTGAACCACGCGCATGAGAGTGTCCGAAGCATCCGCTACGACGAAAGACTTTTCAATACTGTCATTGATCAGAACACTAAGACTTTTGAACATCATTTCCTCCGTCTGCATGATGCTGTACATCTGAAAACAACTGCTGAATGCGTGTAGTGTCTCCTGTAACCCTTTCTTCGGATACCGACTGATTACTCCCTGCAGGACGCTGTTATAGAAAAAGGTCATTTCATCGATCATTAACCGTTGCTCTTTTGCCCGTGTTTGCACGTTATCCAGTAATGCTCGTGCATGATGGGTTTTACCCGTGGAGACTGATCGGATGATTTCTTCGCCTTCTTTCATTATGTAATTGCTACCTGCCTGGTAAACCAATCCTCTTGCTTTTTCACCGTAATAGCGCAATGTATAATAGCTGATTAGGGCTTCCCGAATCCTCTGACCAACCTCATCTCCGCTCTGCGCTGTCCGGCTGTATCCGCACAGCGACGGGACCTGGATATCGTTACACTCGGGTAGAACGGCCATTGCCAAGTCATCATAAATCCGAAACCATGGTACATTTATCGTTCTTGTCACGGTGTCCGTAATACATATTTGATAGGGGCTGGAAAAGATACCACTTTGCTCAATACTGGGATCTAATTGTACTGTCCGTTCGGACGTCAATGCTTGTATAACCAACTTGTTAATGCTTTTCACGGATCGTTCGATCTGATTATGATGTAGGGTACTTTGCAGCTTCTCCGCTAATTTCAAGATTTTGCTTTCTTCCAATGGCTTTAAAATGTAGGAAAATGCACCGCTATCCATTGCCCGCTTCGCATATTCAAACTCCGCATAAGCAGATATTACGACGAACAATGGACTCTTACCCACCTTTTGGTATCGTTCCATAAGCTCCAATCCGGATAAACCCGACATACGTACGTCCGTACAAACAACGTCGGGACAGTCCTCTTGAATCGCCTCGAGAGCCTCTATCGGGTTGCCAAAGGTTCGTATGTCTGTAAAGCCGTATAATTTCCAATCAATTATATCTCGAATGCCTTTCAGCGCCCATGGCTCATCATCTACCATTATTATTTTATACATACTCGTTTCCTCTTTCATTAGTTACTCCTCCTATCTCCCCTATGGAGGCTTCTTTTAGATAAATTTTAGCATAAATCCAGAAAAAATGACAGAAAAAGTGTAAAACTGCACTAAAATTTCTTCTGCAAGTAGACATCGCGAGCAGCATTCGGAACAGCTTCACACCCAATGTTTCAGTTCGAACAATTCCAATCATCTATAGTCTACATGAGGCTTCTTCCTCATTCCTTATATGTGTAAGTGTTTCGTATCATTTTTTTATATTTGCTTCTTTTTTCCGCATGTGCTGCGCTCCACCAAACGAGGGGCATAGATTCTATGGGAATAACCGTCTGCCTCGGCATGTAACATTTCCATCATCACGTCAACGGCGGCTGTCACCATCGGTTGCAGCGGCAGCGCCAACGTCGTCAGCGAAATTTGTGGTAAGGAGGAAAAGGCATAATCACCGAAGCCTAGTAAAGAGATATCCTGAGGAGCACTTACACCCGCTTCCTTTGCTGCTTGTAAAGCACCGATCGCCAACAAGTCCGATGTAGTAAAGATTGCCGTCCAGTGTACAGGCTTTCGGAACAGATGCCGCGCAAGGTGGTAACCAGCCTCTATGGACGCTTCTCTACTTGGATTTTCACAATAGTCCGCTTTGATTTCATACTTTTTGCAAGCGGTCGTGAACCCCTCCGTCAAAAGCTGAAGCGAAGAGTTCTCCGAGTTACCCCCTAGAAGCAATATTTTACGATGTCCCAAAGAAAGTAGATACTCTACTCCAAGCGTCGCACCACGGCGAAAGTCCGTTGTCACATAGCTTTCGGGTTGCTCCATCAGATTTTCATTAAGGAAGACCGTCTGTACTTTTTCCAATTGTTGAGCAAGATTATTCCGCGTACCTGTACTTCCGGGAACAAGGAAAATGCCTTCTACACGCTGTGCCAGCATACGATCAAACAAAGTTTTTTCCTGTTTCGGGTCCCCATAGGAATTTCCGATTAACAGACTGTATCCCTGCGTGCGAAGCTGTTGTTCTAGGGCAACGGTCAACGCACCCATACTCGGATCATTGACTGCCGGAAGAATTAGTCCTACCACACCTGTCTGTGTACTATGTGTGACAGGCGATTGATAATTTGAAGAATACCCGAGGTCACGACAGATACGGAGTACCTGTTCACGAGTCTTCTCGCCGATTTCTTTGCTCCCGCAAATCGCTCGGGATACAGTTGCGCTAGAAACACCTGCCTCTTTTGCGACATCGTGTATTGTAATTTTCTTCATAATACTATCATCCTCCATCAGACCTTATTATTATTATTATTATTTTAGCTACTATATATTACTATAAAAGTTACGTTTCGTCAACGCAATTTATTTACGTAACAGGTCTGCATTTATCTTCTCAATGATCTCAAATCATTTAAGTATTAACATCAAACAACCCTCTATATTTCGGAAATATTCTTATTTTTTATGTTGTGCATTATTATATTATGTAACGCAAAAATTTTACGTAACGTTATTGACAAAGTCGTAGGTTTATTTTAAAATGGTCTCGTTCGAACGCGATATCTGTGTAATTTATTTTCAAACTATAGAATCGCCAACCTCGAAACAGTATAACCGAAAATTAGGAGGAGAAAAAATGATACAAATCGCCATCATCGGTGCCGGCAGAATCGGACAAGTCCACGCCAAGAGTATTCTAACCGGTGTTCCCGAGGCGCACATTGCGGCCATCGCTGACCCCTACATCACCGATAGCGTGAAAGATTGGGCAAAGAGCGTCGGGATTGAAAATGTATATACCGATTATCATCAGGCCCTGAACGATCCGAATATTGACGCCGTATTGGTCTGCTCATCTACGGATACGCACGCAACCATTTCCATAGAAGCGATTAAGGCCGGAAAGCATGTGTTCTGCGAAAAGCCTGTTGATTTAACACCAAGGAAAATTTTCGAAGTTCAAGCAGCATTACAGGCTTCCCCCAAGAAGCTAAAGTTCCAAGTCGGTTTCAACCGTCGCTTCGATCATAATTTCCGTGCATTACGTGACGCAGCGCTAAAAGGTAAAGTCGGTGAAGTTCAGTTTGTCCGTGTAAGCTCCCGCGACCCCGAGCCACCGCCGGCAAATTACGTTAAAGTATCTGGCGGAATCTTTCTGGATATGATGGTTCACGATATCGATATGGTGCGCTACCTGTCAGGTGCTGAGATTGAAGAGGTCTACGCAACCGGCGCCGTACTGATCGATCCCGCAATCGGTGAAGCAGGTGACGTTGATACTGCAACGGTATCTGCAAAGCTCTCTAATGGTGCTCTGGCACTCATCGACAATTCCAGAAAAGCCGTGTACGGTTATGATCAACGTGCCGAAGTATTCGGCTCCTGCGGCAGCATTCAGAACGGTAATGATACCACTTCGACAGCTGTTCTTTCCAACATTGACGGTGTTACGGCCGAGAAACCGCTATGGTTCTTTCTTGAGCGCTATATGGCATCCTATCAGTCCGAGATTCGTTCCTTTGTATCAGCAATACAAAATGACACCGATATTGAGGTCGGTATCAATGACGGTCTGATGTCCATTCGCATTGGTCTCGCCTGTAAGAAGTCTCTTGCAGAGAATCGTCCCGTTCGCATTGATGAGATTTAGTAAGAATCGTTTTGACCAAGTCGACACTTCGTTGGCTTGGTTCTCCTATTTACATAGCAAAAGAGGTGTTGTTGATGTATAAAACAGATATTGTTATCATAGGTGCAGGTGCCGTCGGATGTGCCATAGCCAGAGAACTGTCAAAATATAAAATCGACGTTATCGTGGTCGATATGAACGAGGATGTCGGTGGCGATGCTTCCAAGTCCAACAGTGCGATTATCCATACTGGTTATGATGCTTCTCCGGATACGTTGGAATCACAGTTAGTGGTCGCAGCAAACCCGATGTATGACTTAATCACAAGGGATCTTGACGTTCCCTTCCGTCGCATCGGCGCGATTCTCCCAGCCATTACGGACGAACAATTTGAACAGCTGCCTGCCATTAAAGATAAGGCGTTTCGCAATCATGTCTATGACATTGAATTCAAAACAGGAAAAGAACTACTGGAAATGGAGCCAAATCTGAACCCGGAGGTTCGAGGCGGTCTTTACATTCCAGGAGAAAGCATCATCGACCCGTTTATTTTCGTGCAAGCACTTGCAGAAAATGCAAATGCAAACGGTGTCGAGTTCCTACTCGGAACGAAGGTAACCGGTATAAATGTTGAAAAAAATAAAATCACCGGTGTTGAGACGACAGCAGGCACGATCCAAGCACAGTATGTCATCAACAGTGCAGGCTTGCATTGTGATGAGATTGCAGAAATGGTCGGCAAAGCCGACTACTCCGTAGTCGCTCGAAAAGGACAGTTTTTTATTTTAGATAAAAACACATCTTGCAAGGTAAACCATATTGTGCTGCCTATTCCTACGAAGGTAACCAAAGGTAAGCTTATGTGCCCAACCATCCACGGAAATATGTTGGTAGGCCCTACTGCAGAGGATCAACCGTCCAAGACGGACAAAAGCACCACGTCGGAAGGCCTTGAAAGTATTGCAAAAGAAGTACGCAACCTAATTCCCAATGTACAGGTTCGTGATGCCATCACACAATACAGCGGGCTGCGTCCAAATCGCAATCCGGAAGGGCTGCACTTTGACATGTATGAGGACCTTCAAGGATATATTAATCTCTCCGGTGTCCGCTCGACCGGTCTTACTTTATCGGTTGCAATGGGAAAATACGTGGTACAGCAAATGCTATATCACGGTGCTGATCTTACGCTTAAGGATAATTTTATCTCTAAGCGCAAAGGAATCGTTCACTTCCATGAATTGACTCGCGAACAGCAGGATGCTCTTATCGCCGAGAATCCACTCTATGGCAACGTAATCTGCCGCTGTGAAACAATCACAGAAGGAGAGATCATGGATGCGATCCATCGTCCACTCGGAGCGCGTAGTATGGACGCAGTTAAACGGCGCGTACGTGCCGGTATGGGGCGCTGTCAAGGCGGCTTCTGCGGTCCGAAAGTACTGGAGATTCTTGCCCGTGAATGGCATTGTTCCCCAGTAGAGATAAACAAAAACAATCCAAACTCTTACATGGCTGTCAGAAAGAATCGCTCCTAAAGAGCAGGAAGGAGTACGTGAGTATGTACGAAATTACAAGAGATGTTGTCATCATCGGAGGCGGCCCTGCCGGACTCGCCGCAGCCGTAGCAGCCAAGGAAGAAGGTGCAGCACAAGTTACGATCTTAGAACGTGACAATGCACTCGGCGGTATTCTGCAACAATGTATCCATCCGGGATTCGGTCTCACTAGGTTTAATGAGGAATTAACAGGCCCGGAATATTATGGACACTTTACGGATCAAGTGGAACAACTGAACGTTGAAACGCTACTCAACACGATGGTACTCGATGTTGATGGAGAAACAAAAGAAGTGACCTGTGTAAACAGTGAATACGGTTTAATGAAGGTACACGCGGGAAGCATCGTTCTCGCAATGGGTTGTCGCGAACGAACAAGGGCTGCGATCACCGTTCCGGGCACGCGTCCTGCTGGTCTGTATACAGCAGGTTCAGCACAACGTTTTATCAACCTTCAGAATATCATGGTTGGTAAACGTGTCGTGATTCTCGGCTCAGGCGACATCGGCATGATTATGGCACGCAGAATGACCTTGGAAGGTGCCGAGGTCGTTATGGTTGTTGAATTGATGTCCTATTTGGCGGGTCTTACACGAAATCGCGTGCAGTGTTTGGACGACTTTCATATCCCACTGAAGCTTTCCCATACAATCACGCGTATCGAAGGAGACGAACGCGTAACAGGCGTCTATGTAGCACCCGTGGATGAGAACAAGAGGCCGATTCTTGAACAGGAGGAATATGTTCCCTGCGACACTGTTCTCTTCTCTGTGGGTCTTATTCCCGAAAATGAATTAACCAAAAAGGCAAGTATTCAAATGGATCCGATTACAAATGGACCCATCGTAAATCAATATATGCAGACCTCCGTTCCTAACGTATTTGCTTGTGGAAATGTAGTGCATGTAAACGACCTGGTGGACAACGTAAGCTCTGAAAGTGCTCTCGCCGGAAAATTTGCTGCACAATATGCAAAGGGAACACTTCCCGCAAATCAAGGTAACATCACATGCCAGCCGGGGCAGAACGTCCGTTATTTATGCCCACAGCAAATTTGCATTTCCGAAATGGAGGGCCCCGTTAGCTTGTATTTCCGCGTTCTGCAACCGGAAACCAATGTCACCCTCATTCTGCGGTGTGGAGAGCGGGAGCTCCTTAGAAAAAAGGAGTTCTGCGTTAATCCCGGCGAGATGAACCATTTAACTATAGATTCCGCTAAGCTCGTCGGTGATACCGTTACAGTCGATGTTGTTAAGGAGGATGTTGCCAATGCGTAAAGAAATCATCTGTACCGTTTGTCCACGTGGTTGCCGCATCAGTGTCAACGGAGACGAACGTGGTATTGAATCCGTTATGGGCCATTGTTGCAAGCGCGGTGAACATTATGCGACTGCCGAATTCTCACATCCGGTCCGTATTCTGACGACGACCGTTCGAATTCTTGGCAACGATCACACTCTGCTGCCCGTTCGTTCTGCTGCTCCCTTACCAAAAGAGCTGCTTTTTAAGTGTATGGATCAGATCCGATCAATTTCCGTATCTGCCCCGATCAAACGGCACGACGTTATCATTCCCAATATCTGCGATACCGGAATTGACATCGTCTCAACGAAAGATCTATTTTGATTTCAAAGGGGCTGTTACATAATTCCATGTACTTTGAAGGAAGATGAATTTTGCAACGCCCTAATAATATTGAATACGCTTTTGATGCAGCGGTTAAAACGTCTCAAAAGTTAACGAAAGAAAGAGGTGAATAAAAATCATGGATGATAATTCATTTGATCAATTAATCAAAATTACAGAGTATCAAGTGTTAGGCTCGTTACCGGATCCATTCCTGTTTGAGGATGGAACGCGCGTTAAAACACAAGAGGATTGGCAGAAGCGTCGCCAAGAAATATATCGTACTGCTATTGAACTGCCGTACGGAAAGCAACCCCCAGCGCCGGAATTTTTGGAGATTGAGCCACTAAATCTAAGCGCAACCACCCATTCCTATCGTCTGATCACCGGACCTCGTTCTCATCCTGTTAGTTTTACCATGACCGTCAAATTTCCGGAAGATAAAGGTCAATATCCAGCCGTAATTGATGGCGATCTTTGCTGGAATTATGCCTTTGATAAGGAATTTATACAAACATTTACGAAGAACAATATTATTCTTGTTCTTTTTAATCGAACCGAATTGGCATCGGATGTAGCTGAAGTGGGCCGGAAATCGCCCCTTTATCAAGCATACCCAGATTACTCCTTTGGAGCCATAGGAGCATGGGCATGGGGGTATTCTCGCTGTGTTGATGCTTTGGAGAAGCTTGGTTTTGCGGATATGTCCTGTATCGCCTTTACCGGACATTCTCGAGGTGGGAAGACAGCCTTGCTAGCGGGCGTCCTTGATTCTCGTGCTGCTATTGTCAACCCAAATGATTCCGGTGCAGGTGGTTGCGGATGCTTTCGCGTACGCATGAATGCAATCAATGAAGCCGGTGAAGAACAAAGAAATGAGAACCTTAACGATTTGAACCAACAATTCCACTATTGGTTTTCTCCCGAGTTAGCTGATTATTCCGACCGGGAAGATGAACTACCCTTTGACCAACATTATCTCAAGGCTATGGTTTCACCGCGAGTTTTACTAGAAACCAATGCTGCAAGTGATATATGGGCTAATCCAATGGGTACTTGGCAGACGACCATGGCGGCAAAGGAGGTTTATCAATTCTTAGACGCACCGGATAATTACTATTGGCATTATCGCAAGGGTTATCACTTCCACAAAATAGAGGATATTCAGTTGCTGGTAGACATCATTCGGCATTATAAGGATGGAACGCCGATATCAAACGATTATTTTCAAACTCCGTTTCCCGAACCGGAACGCATCTTTCCTTGGCGTTGTCCGAAACCATCGCATACCGGATCAGCAGATATTACATAATAAAAATAACAGCATCCCATACCAACAATCTAACCTCACTGAAAGAGATTATCTGGTATGGGATGCTGTTACTCTTAGATAATCAATTTATTCCAACCAATCATTTCACGTTACGAATACATATTTATCTTCCATGGAAAGCTCCTTGGAATAGGCAAATCCCAGCTCATGGAACTCCTTGATGCCATTCAGCTCAGTAATGCTATGCTCTGCCATAAACCGCACCATTTCTCCGCGAGCCATCTTCGCCTTTGTTCCCTTTTGCTTCACTTTCCCTTCCACTAGCTCACCAAACTCGATCGTAATAAATCGATCCCTCGGTGTAATAAATTTCTCGATGCATTGCGAGTATTCATTCGAAGCCAGGTTAATGATTATCCTGTCATCATCCACTAGACTCTGATACAACCGGTCTCCCCAGAAATCATACAAATCTTTAAAGCCCTTCACGGATAGCTTTGCCTGCATTTCTAGTCGATACGGCGTTACTCCATCAAAGGGCTTTAATATTCCATAGAAGCCTGACAAAATGCGCAAATGATCTGCTATGTAGGAAAGTGCCTCTGTTGTAAACACTTCCGGCGCAATATGCTGATACTGTAACCCCTCGTAGGCTATTACTGCTGGCGTCAACCTATGCATCAAATCCATATCCTTGAAGCGCTTATCGTTTAACTCTGCTAATTTGTCATTGCATTTCCAGAGTGCTTTTGTCTCAGACAAGGATAAGGACTGAATTTCATGCATCAAAATTATAGTATCTTCAATAAACCCAGGTACTCCAGTAACCTCAAAGGAGTCTATATTCACGTTCATCTTCTTTGCCGGAGATATGATTATCTTCATGTCCTATAACTCCTCCAGCATCTGTGCCGGATTCTCTTCTGCCTTCACCTTACCGAAGGCTTTTACTATCATCCCTTCTTCATCAATCAGATATGTCGTCCGAACCACTCCCATGCCAACCTTACCATAATTCATTTTTTCCTGCCACACATCATATGCCCGAATACAAGTCAGTTCCTTATCCGAAAGCAATGTAAATGGAAGTCCATACTTTTCTTCAAACTTTTTATGAGATGCCACGCTGTCCTTACTCACCCCAAGAACCACAGCTCCCTTTTCCTGAAACTTCGGATATAACTCTCCGAAGTTGCATGCCTGCTTGGTACACCCCGGAGTATTATCCTTTGGATAGAAATATAGAATAACCTTCTTACCCTTGTACTCCTCCAACGTATGTATCTGTCCATTCTGATCTAACATCGAAAATGTTGGTGCTTTTACTCCTATCTCTAGCATTGTCTGACCTCCTATAAAATTCCCCCAAACCTAGGGTTTAGGGGATCAAAACATACAAATAATTTAGTTGAAAATATTGCGTTTATTTACCTACCTAGATCAATAACGTTTTGGATGAGACCCTTACATTTTCCACATGCCTCGCCGGTTTCTTCATTTACACCTGTTCCGGCACCTGTTATCTCTCCAACCTTTTCCACTGTATCAGCACCATTTTTAACTGCATTTACTACTGCTTCTAGAGAAACCTTCTTGCACCCACAAACAGAAGAAAGTATAGCGTTTAATTCACTTTTACATCCTTCACATTCCGTACATACTCCTGTATGTTCAACTAATTCATCTACTGTTCTTGCACCGGAAATCATCGCTTTTCTGATTGTTAGATAATCAACGTCGTTTTTTGTACATATTATCCTATTTTGTGCCATATTATTATGTCTCCTTCATTTGAATATTTACTTATCAAGTATAACATAAAAATATCGTTATTGCTAACCGGAAATCAATGATTTCGATACGTATCCATAAATGCACTCTTTCCAGAGTTCAATTTCATGAAATACTACTCCTTATTCTGTTCTTCCATATCTGAAACTTTTTATATTTCTTCACTCAGATTCGTATTTCTGACCTTGTCTCTCACAGAAAGGACCAAGTTGGGAGATACCGATACTTCATCCAATCCCATTCTGAGAAATTCTTCTATGAGTGTGGTATCCGCGCCAAGTTCACCACAAATTCCTACCCAGCAGCCGCCTTTATGTCCATTGTCAATAACCATCTTTATCATTCTGAGCACGGCAGGATGATGCGCATCATAAATATGATCCAGTTTCGGATTCTGCCTATCTATTGCTAAGGTATATTGTGTTAAATCATTGGTTCCTATACTAAAGAAATCCACTTCCTTTGCCAGTAAATCACTTATCATGACGGCTGCCGGAGTTTCAATCATAACGCCTTGTTCTACATCCTGAAACGGTATTCCTTGCATGGTAAGTTCATCTTTTACTGATTGTACAATTTCTTTAATCTTCTTCACTTCGTCAATCGATATAATCATAGGATACATAATTGCTACCGTACCATATATGCTTGCACGATAAATGGCCCGAAGCTGCGTTCTAAAGATGTCCGGTTGGCTTAAGCAAATACGAATTGCCCTATAACCCAGAGCCGGGTTTTCTTCCTTCTCAAGGCCAAAATAATCTACCTGTTTATCAGCTCCGATATCTAGTGTACGAATAATTACTTTTTTCCCCGCCATAGTTTCCAATACTGTTTTATAGGTTTGATACTGCTCTTCCTCAGTAGGAAAGGTGTTTTTCTCCAGATATAAAAATTCACTACGAAATAGTCCGATTCCTCCAGCATCATTTTGAAGTGCGGCAGCTACATCAGAGGCATTACCGATATTGGCATAAATATCGATTTTTTTTCCATCCATAGTCACATTTTCTTTACCCTTTAGCTCCAGCTGAAGTTTCTTTTTGTAAAGATAGTGTTGCTGCTTTTCTATCATACTATTGGTAATCTCTACCGTAGGTTCTATGATAAAGCTTCCTTCATAGCCATCTACGATTGCAGCTTTACCATCACAACTTTCATTATAGTCCACACCAATCAAAGCCGGAATATTCATCATCCTTGCTAAAATTGCCGTATGGGAATTCGTGGAGCCTTTCCTGGTCACAAATGCCAGCACTTTTGTCTTATCAAGCTGCAATGTCTCACTTGGTGCCAAATCATCTGCTACCAGTATATACGGTTCATCCGACTGTAACCAGGTATCTCCGTTTCCCTGCAGGATCTTTATCAAACGGTTGGATATGTCTTTTACATCCGCGGCTCGTTCCTTTAGATAATCATCATCCATAGAAGAAAACATTTCCGCAAAATTATCTCCTGCAGAGGCTACTGCATATTCTGCATTTATTTCTTCATTCGTTATCATATGAATCACAGAATCCACATAATCCTGATCATCCAGCATCATCTGGTGAACCTCAAAAATCATGGCATTCTGCTCTCCAACTTCAATCACCGCTTTTTCATATAAACCCTGCAGTTCTTCTTTAGCCTTTTCTCTCGCCACATTCATGCGTAATATTTCTGCATTCACATCTGTTATATGATTTCTGCGTACTTTACCTTCATTTTTACGAAATATAAGTGCTTTTCCTATTGCTATCCCGCCAAAAACGCTCTTTCCATTATATTTTTGCATGTTTTGTCCTCCAAGTTCTGAGAATAAGTGCTTGCATTCATTCTCAGAACGCAAACCTTCGCATAAAGCAGCTTTGCTTCACACTTTGCAGACTATTACAAATTTTCTTTGATAAATCCCTCAAGTACAGTTAAGGCTTCGTCTTCATCTTCACCGCTAACTTCAATCGTTATTGTGTCTCCCAGCTTCGCTCCCAGGCTCATAATTGCGAAGATCTTTTTTGCATCCGCTTTTTTACTATCTTTCATTACGGTAATATTTGATTGAAATGCACTTGCTTTCTTCACTAAAAGTCCCGCCGGTCTGGCATGAATTCCCATCTCATCTTTGATTATATAACTAAATTCCTTCATTTTATACCCATACCTTTCTATTTATGATGTCCTATTCACTAAATGAATAGACCATATCCGTAATACTTCCTTCTATTTTTTGAATTTATAATTAATCCACTCATCTCTTTTATTGTAACAGATCTATTTCACAATGAATATTTTTTCTTCTGCCTTTATAGGACCTTTTTTCAGAAGCCCAAATTCCGTAAATTCATCCGTATTGGTAATAATAACAGGAGTCACTGCGCGGTACCCCGAATCCGTTATCGCCTTAATGTCAACATAACCGATGACATCCCCCCTCTTTAAAACATCACCCTCATGTACTTTAATATCATAACCCTTTCCGTTAAGCTGAACCGTATCTATGCCAATATGAATCAGCAATTGTATCTTGCCGGAGCTTAATCCAATGGCATGTTTGGTATCAAAAATCGTTTCCACCTTACAATCAAAGGGTGCCACAATTTTGCTATCTGCCGGATCGATTGCGAAGCCTTTACCTAACATTTCCTCGGAAAAAACGCCATCTCCGATTTCTGATAATTCCATTACATTACCACTGAATGGAGCATAGATAATTGCTTCCTGCATCCCCTCGTTTTCCCGCTTTACTATTGGTTCTTTACCTACACTCCTTAACTTTGTAGGCTCTGTACCTTTTTCTTCTAAAGCAACACCATCTGTCGCCAGATAATCCTCGAGATTTGATTTAATAATGGTCACTCTTGGTCCGTAAATCACCTGAACTCCTGTTCCTTTTTGGACTACTCCTGCAGCTCCCGTTGATTTTAATATGTCATTGTTTACTTTATCACCGTCAATTACCGTAATTCTTAACCGGGTTGCGCAACAATCAACATCACTGATATTTGCCTTTCCTCCAAGGCCTTTTGTAATGGCTGCTGACAGGCCATCTCCTTCCTTGACACTGCTATCTTTTTCTGCATTTTTCTTCTTTTCATAATCAGCTCGCGTATATAGCTTAGTTTCCTCGCTGTCTGCTTCTCTACCCGGCGTCTTCAAATTCAATTTCTTAATCAAGAAGCTAAAGAGTAGATAATATACTGCGAAATAAACTATTCCAATCGGAATGATAAGAAGCCACGAGGTCTTACTGTTCCCCTGTAAGATACCAAACATAAATAGATCTATGAACCCGCCTGAAAAGGTTAATCCAACTGCAATATTCAGAGCTTGTGCTATGGCATATGCGAGTCCGGCCAAAATTGCATTAATTCCAAACAGAAGCGGAGCTACGAAAAGAAAGGAAAATTCAATTGGTTCGGTAATACCAGTCATAATGGAAGTGATTGCCGCGGAGAATAATAAGCCGTACACCTCTTTTCTCTTCTCAGGGCGTGCATTGCGATACATAGCCAATGCAGCTCCCGGCAAGCCGAAGATATATATAATAAATTCACCCGTAAAGAATCTTGTAGCTAACGTAGAAAAATGTGTTGTTGCCGGATCAGAGAGCTGTGCGAAGAAAATGTTCTGAGCACCAACTATACTATTACCGGCAATCTCCATTGTACCACCAATTGCTGTCTGCCAAAATGGCATATAAAATACATGATGTAAACCAAATGGAATTAATAGTCTCTTAATCATACCATAAAAGAATGTTCCGATCACTCCTGCGCTTTGTACAAATCCTCCCAAAGCATTGATACCAGTCTGTACCGGCTGCCATAAATAAAACATTAAAATACCTACAAAGGTGAACACTACCGTACTGATAATAGGAACAAATCTGGTTCCTTGGAAAAATGCGAAGGCTGCCGGCAATTCAATCTTATAAAATCGGTTATGCAATGCAGCTACACCAAGACCAACGATAATACCACCGAATGCACCCATCTGTAACGAGGTCATCCCCAGAACAGTACCTGTGGCTCCACTCAAAAATGCTTCCGGACCACCGTATATCGTAATCATACCACTGATAGCAGAATGCATAACAAAAAATGCGATCATAGAGGCTAACGCTGCTACCTCTTTTTCCTTCTTCGCCATACCTATTGCTACTCCAACTGCAAAGATCAGTGGCAGGTTGTCGAATATAACACTTCCGCATTTACTCATAATGGTTAAGATATTGTAAATTATCGTACCTGGCCCCATGAACCCTAATAGATTATAGGTTGCAAGCGTTGTTTCGTTTGTAAAAGAGCTTCCTAACCCAAGAAGAAGTCCCGCTACAGGCAGCACCGCTACCGGCAGCATAAAAGAACGTCCTACTCTTTGCAATACACTAAAAATTTTGTCTTTCATTGTTATCCTCCTCAAACACAATTAATATTTTATTTATTCCACTGAATTATTGATAATATTACGAAACAAAAAAGACCGCCAACAAAAATACATACTTATCTGCATTAAAATAAGTATAAATCTGTTTGCGGTCTTGCCCCGAACGATCGAACGAACGCTTTGCGAACATTCTATCGTTATAAATCAACTTAACAAGTCATTTCATCATGGCATAAATAAGGGTCACAAGCCAAATATTCATTTTATTATTCTTTTCCAACTCATGCTTACTGCGTAACTTAGGTTTGATATCTTCTAATCTTTTCTATTCATCAGTTTTCCCAAATGTGTCATTAGGAAAAACATTTCTTCGTTCGACAGAAGATGTCCAAAATTCCCTTGAATATAACTTTGGATTCGTTTCGCACACAAGAAATCCTTTGGATATTTTTCCTGTACCAGATTACGAATCATTCTAGTAAAATCGCTGTCATTCTCCTGCATTGTCTGGTTCTTAAAAATCCGCTGACCTAAAAATTTCAGATGAGTGATAAATCTTCCATAATCCAAAGAATCCTGATTAAGTGTAATTTTATAATGCCCTTCAATGATATCAATAATTCCTTGAATCATCTTGGTAATGCTTAACATATCACCCATTCCTGTTTCCAGTTCGGCATTTACAATGTGTAGCGCGATAAACCCCGCCTCATCTTCGGATAACAGGGTCCCCAGCTTGTCATTGACCAAGGCAATCGCCAGCTTTCCTTGTTCATATTCCGCAGGATAAAAATTTTTTATTTCCCATAGCATCTCATTCTTATATTCTAATCCAGTCTTTTTTCTCTCTATTGCAAAACAGATATGGTCTGTCAGTGTGATATAGATATTCTGACTGAGTCTTTTTCCTAGATTCAACTGAGCATTTTCTATAATTTGAGTGCAGACTGTAATATAATCCAAAGGCATGCTTTCAACCAGATCAGTCAAATGATTGATTTGTTTCGAAGTATCCATTCGGTATATTTTTTCAACCTTATCTTCTGGGATGATATCACCCTGGGACTTATTGAAGCCGATGCCAAGACCTCTAATAATTATTTCCTTATCATCTTTATCTTTTGATATTACAAAGTTATTACCAATGACACGAATAATCTTATACACAGCCCACCTCCACTAAGCCGCATTACTATAATAATAAGATATATTTTCTACTTTAATTACATCTTTCGTAACGATTTTTGCTATTAAGTAAATACTACTAACACGCGACGATATCAATGGTTTATTACCTGACAAGTAAAAAAATAGACCTACATTGTTAATCCATATCAAATAGATTATCCACAATGAGGGTCCTGCCTGCCTAACCAGTCACAGCCTTTATATCTGTTTATACAATAACATAATATCTTTCATAAGACAATACACAAAAACAAGTTTGTACATAATAGTTAATTAGCAATGTATTTTTTATGAATTTCGACGAAAAACCCCTCGATATGTTCCCACATACATATCGAAGGGTAAAATCTATTTGAATTTTATTTCGCTCCCTATGATACCGTCTTTCCAGTTCAACAATTTTCATGGTGTTTACCTTCTTCACAAGTAATTGAAAAAGTCATTTATTATGCTTTCATAATCTCTACTTCTTATGCTTTAACCCTTCCATAAAAGTATTTATAATAAAATCAAGGCTATCCTCCTGGGAATAGTTCATTCTAAATCCGTTGTCTATCTGTATAGCTGAAAATCCATGCAGTAAGCTTCGTAACCCCCTAACTGCATAAATACTTTCCTCATCTGTTAGATTATATACTCCTAAAAGCTTAATAAAAACTTGTACTAGTTGATTACTTAATTCATCAAATTCTATTTCGTATGGATCCGGAACTTTTGATATGGAGCTATATAAGCCGGGATTCTTGCTTACAAATTCAATATATACCTTTGAAGCTGAAGTGATTGCCTCATCTCCTATACAGCCAATAACCGAGTGTATGATAGAATCATATAACATCTTAAGCCCATAATTAGCCATTTTCTGTTTTAAGTCTGATAATCCCTGAATGTGATTATAAAGTGAAGGGGTTTTTATACCTAATCTCTCAGATATACAGGAAAGAGTAAGTTGTTCATAACCCTCTTCATTACAAATATCAATCGCTGTCTCAAGTATTTTAACAAAATTGATTTGAGCTCTTTGCGCCATACTTCCTCCTGATAATTATTTTTTTACCTTACTGATTACCTTTTCAAGTTCTAAAGATGGTTTATGAAGTAAATTACCATGACCGGGAGCAATGACTTCCGGTACAAATTTGAGTATCTTCTCTGCACTATAGATAGCCAATTCTTTCGACCAAGTTGCCAACGCCGGAAAAGGAAAGGTCCAATTAATCATACCAGCTATAGCTAGACCTCCTTTTGTCTGCAATGCATCACCTACAATAAAGAATTGATCCTGATCACTCCAATAAGAGGTCATTCCTGGCGTATGTCCTGGTGTCCATACTGCAGTCAAAGAACCAATATGTTCTCCATTCTGTAGTGTATCATACCATCTAGGTATAATTCCTTTTGGATAACCACCTTTTAAAGGAAGATTTGGTTCCTCTGAATCAAGTGTAAAATCACCTTTCATAAAGCGACTCTCTCTTTCAGGTACGATTACTTTAGCGTCTGGTATAACTTCTTTAAGCTTTGATAAACCACCAATATGGTCATCATGACAATGTGTAATCAAAATCTTTGTTATAGGTTTGTTTAAACTTTTTGAGAATTTAAGAATTTGTGGCACCATCATAGGTAAGCCAGCATCAATGAGTGTCAATGCTTCACCTTCTTCTACTAAATAAACATTCACAGGAAAAAAATTCGGCATAATGGTAAGTTGATATAATGATCTGTATTTAGTTACTCTCATAATTTTTCCTTTCTCATGACTAATCATGCAACTAATCTTATTAAGATTAAATAAGTAAAATTAATTTTGGGGCAGTTGATAAGATGCCTCCACCAATAAAAGGGGCGCCCGAAATTAGCTTCAATGGTTAAAATAATCATCATCTGTAATCGTATAATAGTGGTAGTTTTCAAAATGCTTATAATCCTCTTTGAGCTCTACCATCTTATAACGGTATGTTGCACCTAATCTTACTGCTAGTTTTAATGATGGTTCATTCCGATGATCTATATAAAGAGCTATTTTTGTAAGACCAATCGTTTCAAAACTATACTTTAATAAACCGGTACAAGCTTCAAAGGCCAGTCCCTGTTTCTGATATTTTTTACCAATTCCATAGTACAGTTCAATATCTCCTAGCTTAAGGTCGTCTGGTCCTAGTCCGCAATAGCCGATAAATTCTTGAGTTTCTTTATGAATAATGGAAAGATTAAATTTATATATTCTTTTTTGAGTATTTTTTTTGTTTTGAGCTATTGACCAACTAATATTGTCAGCAATATCTTGAAGTGTTGGCTCCTTTTCTGGAATATACGTAAAAAAATCTTTTTCACTAGCAATTGCATACATTTCATTTACATCTTCTGCTTGAAAAGGTCGAATTAACACTCGATCGGTTTCAATTACTGCATTTAAAAACATTACTTTAACCTCCTCATTTATAAACTTGATATAATTTACATTAATGCCTGTCACAATAACTATTATAATTAGCATTATAACTAATACTATTAGTTTTGTCAATTCTTTTTCCATTGTATTATCCTAACATTACACCCTAAGTTTCAGAGCAGCTGATATAATTTCTCGTTCAAAATTAATAAAGGGTTCCCGACAACAGTTTCTTCGGCAAAGTCACCGGGAGAAAATATAATGTCTGGAACCCTTAATTTACAAACATGTTCAGCCTCTAATCAATGATGAGACTGATATAATATAATACTAACAACAAAAAAAGCTCTAATTCCTTAGTGAAGCATCGTCAACAATGCTTCCAAATAAATGCTCTGCTTGATAATTCCGGATATCGTACATGCAATATATAAATCTTACTATCTCTCCCTTAGGTGAGTTAGGTTTCAGAGAATAAACCGAATTGCTTCAATTGCTTTATTTTTATGGATTCCATGCGGAACCAATTCTTTCAATTGCCTGTTCCCCTTTCTATCAGTAAAAGGTGGTTATGAGGGAATAACCGTTTGCTCGCACCCATGGAAGCACTTAGGTAGAATCGTAATTTCTTGTCCTAATCAGTTATATATTACCATGTTTTTCCATACTGTACAACTTTAATCCTAGTAAATAATAGTACAACATAAAATATCAAGAAGAATTTTCCACTATAACTGTTTCTTACATTGACGAACTATTTGTTAACATCTACACTTTAAGTAATAATTTTGAAGAGAGTTGATCGTTATGAAAATTAATAGAATGATAACTTGTACTAGTAAGCGATGGAGGGTAACTATAATTTAGCCCTCTCATAAAAATGGAGGAAATATGTTCAACGAATTAAGCGAATACCTAAAGAAGCCACAACTTTACGCCCCTAGCACAGGTAAGTTCTGGGATGATGAGCATATATCAAAAGGTATGCTTGAAGCACATCTCAACCCTGAATGGGATGCGGCAACCCGAAAACATGATTTTGTTAATAAATCAGTTAAGTGGATTTCCTCAGTCGCTCCACCTAGACAATTTCAACAATTACTGGATTTAGGTTGTGGTCCGGGAATTTATGCAGAGCGTTTTCGTAAAGCAGGTTATTTCGTAACTGGAATTGACTTTTCAAAGCGTTCTATCGAGTATGCAAGAAATCAAGCCTCAATCAATAAGAGTAATATCGAGTACTATTACCAAAACTACTTGACAATAGATTATACTGAACAGTTTGATGTAATAACTCTGATTTATTGTGATTATGCACCGTTATCAATAACGGATCGGCTTATACTATTGAGAAAAGTATATCAGGCTTTAAAGCCAAAGGGGAAGTTCATCTTTGATGTATTTACACCTTGTATGAGAAAAGCGGAAAGTCGCTCCTGGTATTACTGTGAGGAGGGTGGGTTTTGGAGTGAAAAGCCCCACATTTGCTTGGATTCTGTTTTTCAATATGATGATGAAGATAATACAGAATTAAGGCAGACAATTGTAGTAACCGAAGAAACGGTAAAATGTTATAACATATGGGACCATTTTTTTACAAAAGAAGCTCTGATATCAGAATTTCAGACCATAGGCTTCCATTCATTTGAGTTTTATGGCGATATTGCTGGCAAGAATTTCTCAGATTCAGAAGAAATGATTTGTGGTGTTTTTACAAAGTAATGCTTCACTTTTCGCATTCCCGTGTGCTATAGGATTTCCATCCACCTGCAAAAAGGATAATATTGAATACATAAGCGTACCCTTAGGCTCTAAGCTTAAGGGTACGCTGAACAATAAATGTAATACTTTTTGTTATAAGTCATTTTTCCTTCCGATGTCTTTCATTACGGCTTCCGGAAAGGTGATGGCGAAGGGTTCTACCTTTATTGCGGCGATGGGCTTACATAGTGATATGTCAGGAAACAATTCCGAATTGATCTGTAATTTTTCAATTTTAGCGAATCGACCTGTACCACTCCCCGAAAAGGTTGTATAGAAATGTTTTCCTTCATGCCTTTGTATAAGTGGAAAAGGAAGTAATTTGGTACTAACCGGAAAGGGTAGCGCTCCAGAACGAATTACAAATTCAGCTACAGAAGTTCCGCCAAGACTGACCCGGATGCGTTCCTCCAGACGGTTGAGCTGTTCAAATTCGAACTCGGCCTGCTCCTTGGGGATTCCCCAGTTCGCCCTGCCGTTCACAACGCTTTCTGCAGATGATACGTAGATTTTACTGATTGTATCAAGTCTCTTTCCTTCGAAATCGAATTTGCCTGGAATGAACAGCAGCTCCCCGTAAGGTCCGGCATCTGATTGGAGATAATCAACCAGCATAACGCTTCCAAAACCACCGACATAATGTCCCTGCAAAAAATCCGGTACATTGCCATATTTCTCAACAAAATCACGATTAAACTTGTAGATCAGAATATAGCCTTTGCCCCGTAAACTCCACGGTGCAGGAAAGGAAGGCACTACAGATTCTATCATAATTTTTCTCCCTTCTGCTTACTGGTTTGCAGCCATTTTTGGAACTGCCGGTTGTATATGTTGACGTAAAGTATATTAATGAATGGTAGTATTCGGTTAATCAGATTCGTCATATAGAAAACCTTTGAGGGGAAAATTCGCTTCTGGTTCTTCTGTATTCCCCCTATAATACTACGCGCAACCACATCAGCGGTCTGAGTAGGCCATGGTACCGGTGTATTGTTGCCTGCACGGGAAAAGAATTTAGTTTTGGTTGCAATCGGATAAACCACCTGAAAATGCTGTCCCTTCGCAAGTTCAAAGCGGTAGGCATCCGCAAATCCCCTGATTGCAGCTTTTGTACCACTGTACAGCGAGTAGCCGGGGATGGAAAGTAAACTCATTCCACTAGCTGTCACCACAAAATTATAGGGCTTACTTCCGTTAAGCTCTTTCATTTTTTCCGCACAATAAATAAAGCTTACTACGTTTGTTTCAAATATAGCCTCAATATGCTCCCAATCTGGTTTATCTATCTTTTCAAAATAGGCAAAACCCGCATTTGCTATAAAAAGATCGAGGCCGCCCATCTTTTCCAGCGAGTATGCAAAAAGGCCATCCAGTTCTTCCTTCTTGGAAACGTCGCATTTTCTGAGATAAAGCTTTGGCTCTGATAGATCCAGCTTCTCGATTGACCTTGCAGATGCAACAACTGTGCAGCCTTTCTCCAGTAGTAGCTTCAGCAATTCCAGACCGATACCGGAGGATGCCCCGGTAATGATCACACGCTTTCCTTCTAGCTTCATGTTTTATACTCCTCTCTATTGATTACTAACATGAAAAAGTACCACCGTCTCCATGTGCCCTGATATTTTCTCTACTTCGGTCTTTCTGACCGGTTCATTTTTGCAAAAAATGGACACGGTACAGCGTTAACGATACTGCACCGTGTCCATTTATGTAACTTGTTAATGGCTAATTAAAAAATAAATATATAAGCCTAAAAATGGAATTTACAATATCAAATTAGACTATTTCTTATAACCGCATTTAGGGCACACGCCGTTTTCGTTTAACGTAATGCCGCATAACGGGCAGCGGTCTATATCCTTCTGGGGCTCATATTCTTCTGTAGCACCATTTACTCCGCTTGTAAACGTAATTTTAACTATATTTAGTTTATCTTTCAGTAAATCATAAACTATTTTAATCATACCTTCAACAGTCATCGTTTCTTTCGTAACAACTAAACGACATTCCGGATAGGCTGTTGCAAGTTCCGTCTTGAAAGCAGGGCCTTTTTGCTTATTGGTTGGTGCACCGTTCTTAATGCCTTGTGCTTCGTAAACCCCGAGAATCGCGGGAAGCAATGGATCATCTTCCCTTAAAACCAGCGCGTGGTCAAAGTTTTGTAATACTTCCCAAGCGGTTTTCTTAATCTCATTACATGGGAATACCATATTTACTCCTGTGTTAACCGTATCTTCAACTTCAATCGTAAGTACTCCCGTATGCCCATGCAAATACTGTGCTTCTCCTTTGAAACCTAAGAATCTGTGTGCATATTGTAAGTCAAAGGTAGTGAAACTTCTCATTAGTATTCTCCTTATATTTTATATTTACGGGGTTTATTTATGCTCCCGTATGCGCACATACTTAAGTTTTCGTTAATCCCAGACAAACTCCATTTTCAAAGACCTGCCGAACTTTACGCTCTTACATGATAATGGTCTTGATGTTCGAAATGGTCAGCTCCGCTTATTGTGCAAAATGCTTAATAATATTATAACTAAATAAGTAAATTATATCAATAGTTAATATACAAATGTTCTAATCTTGAACTTACTGTTCTATATAATATTTGCTTATTATATTGAATGCTATTACTTTTGCTATCTCAACTACAGATTCATTCAACTATTTTTCAATTCCTACTCTGGCAGGAATTCCCTTGTCATATGGATGCTTAACTTTTACAACTTCAGATACATAATCTGCCAGCTCCAATAATTCTTTCTCCGGATTTCTTCCGGTCATAATCACTTCTAATTTGTCGGGTTTGTTTCTTAAAAACTCCAGAAAATATTCTCGATCGACCAAATTATAGTTATATGCATCTATGACTTCATCCAAGACAAGCATTTGAATGTCTTGCTTCGTTGCCATATCGATTATCTTCTGAAGGTATTTGCAGTATACATCTTTCGCCTTCTCTTTCGTTTCATCATTCATTTTTGAGTAGAAGCCAAATAATTCATCACACAAAACTAGCTGAATGGCGTCTATCTTATTTAATATATTGAATTCACTGGATTTGTTGTCTTTGAGGAATTGTGAGAATATTACTTTTCCACCGCAACCGGCATATCGTATACTTAGCCCTACTGCTGCAGTCGTTTTCCCTTTTCCATCTCCCGTATAAATATGAATCAAATTTCTCATGATTTACCTCCATGATATTTCAAGAAATCCTTCTGTATCTGTATGTGAAACAACATAATATGCCCATATACTGTAAAAACATTGTTTAAATAGGCTAATTTCTTCCTATCACTTTTCTTGTCAAAATATTTAGCTTCTCTTTTTTCTACCAATCTTTTAAATGATTATTTCAAAATGCTAGCTAGTTCTGAGGTACCTGTGGCATAGCATTTTTGCACATCATTTAGCATACTATTATAAAACACGATTGCAGAGGCTTGTCTTTCTTTTGCTATCTGAGTCGCTCTGTCTGTATAGAACTTATTATATAATTTTTCTAATTTATATTTATATTCTTGAAAAAAGGAAGGAACATTATCATCAATTCCACTTGATACGATTCCCTTCTCATTAACAGAATATAAAGGCTCTGATACTTGAGCTTTATATAATAATGTTCTAGCTATACCAAGAGTTCCAGTGGCATCTAATTTATCCGCATCAAACAATATTTTAGATTCAATGCTTTTAGGCTGATTCTCGCTTCGAAATCTATGTGATAAAATACATGTTCTTACTTGAGAAGCGATTTCCTCACTATAGTTATTTTTTAACAAATAATCATATGCTTTTTCACTACCAACTTTAGCATGGCATAGTTCAGGATTTTTAAATTGCTCTACTCTACCAATATCATGTAGTAAACATGAAATAATTAAAACATCCAGATTCACTTCTGTCTCATATTTAGCAATATCCAGAGACATATATAATACCCGATAAATATGTTCTTTATCATGGGCGCTATCATTCATACACAGCAGCATATAATTCTCAATGTTTTTAAATACTTCTGCTTTCATAATTTCTCCTAACATATGTGAATTGTTATTGTGAATCATTCGCAAAAAAGTCGTTAATTATTACGAACTTGTCTTTATTGCTTATTATACTTTGGGCAGCCTTCAATATCAATATCTTTGTAAAGCTAAGTAAATTATTAGAAAAAAGCTATTGGCAGATTGGCAATTAAAGCACTGATATTTTATCATATATTACAAAAAGAGATTGCTATAAAGCAACCTCTAATTTAATTAACTTCTCATATACCATTTTGGTAGTACAATTCCTCATTTGCCTGGATTTACATTTATTGTCACCTTCTCCTTAGCAAATACAAATTCAATATACTTTACTAATATATATATAATTAAAACAAAGGCCACAGCTTCTTGAAACTTTATTAAATATTTTAATGCTGGAATTTCAAGACCGGATTTTATTAAAAATCCATTTGTAAGTTTCATACAGATACCGCTTATCGCAAATGGAAATGTAAATGCTGCGTAGCTCGGATAGAACTTGATCCTTAAAAGCTTAAACATGAGAACTATAACTACTGCATACATAATAAGTGATAATGCCATTAAAACAGAAACGATTGCCATATTTTTCATCTCAAAAGAATTCATATATCCAGCTAAAAGCAGGCTGGCCGGTGCTGCAAATATTGCGAGGCTTGGTAAAGCTGGCTCTGGTATCTCCTTAATCTTTATTACTCTGTAAAGAACTATTCCTAAAAGAACCAAATAAGCTGCTAACCCAAACCAAAAGACTAATTTGCCGATAGCACTCAACTTAAACATTGGGCCCGTTATGCTGGCAACAGCAATCCCAACATAAACGATAAACCAAGATGGAAACACCTGCCTAATTTTAAAGTTTAGTACATACTTTTTTGTAAACCATATCATCAATGTGATATGTAGTACAAAACCAATCATCCATATTATGAATGCAGCTGTTTGTGAAAACGGCTTTATGTAAGTTGATAATAACATAATTGTCATAGAAAATGTAGGAAATACACTCGCTACGAAAGGGGTGTCCAAAGCAATTACAATATCTTTCGGATATTTGATCATCTTTGCGATCATTAAAACAAATAATATCGTCGATAAAACACCAAATATATTGCGATAAACTTCTCCATATGATTGAATCAGGTTTCCTAATGCTGCTAATCCAAGCATAAGACCGGTTGCAGGAACAGGATATTTTTTTAGAATTTGTGCCATAATAGCTTCTCCTTTAATAATTATGCATTTCATTGTATCTCCCTTTACTATTTTTATGTCAGGGACCGATAAGCAAATTATATAAGAAGAAGCGTATCCTTACAACTTCTTCTTCGTAAGTATACGCTCCATAATATATTATTTATCCATATATTTATACAAGTGCTTGCTTCTCAAATAATCTTTCAAATTCTGAATGTGTATGCTTTATGACACTTTCTTCAAACTCCTGGTAGGCATTAATAAAGGCAATGCCTCTTTGTGTAAGCATTGTATTACCCCCTCTACTGCCTCCTTGTTTTCTTTCAACGATCGTATATTCGAGCTTTTCCTCCAATTCATTGATAATAATCCACGCTTTACCATACGAGAGTGCCATCAGATCACACGCTTTACGTACCGATTCGGTAATACCGATCAAATAGAGTAAAAGCTTTGCACGAGAATCAAAAAACGTCTTCACTTTTTCTATATATATCTTAACAAATGAATTAAGAATAGATCGGTTATGTTCCGCCAGCCTTGCCTGAAGCTGTTCTTCACCATGAACACTGAGGATAATTCCCTCATCATCCACTGAAACCCTTTGGCGTTCTGACTCTATACTTGAAATTGCTCCGCGCATTCCAGCATTTCCATCATAGGATAATAGCTTATCTACTATAACATTATTCATTACAATCGGGTGACCGCCTTTCCCATTGTAGGAAGGTGTTACAATATTTGAATTACAGTTTATCAATTTTTTAAGTGTACTTGGTGTAAACATCGGAGCATTCACCGGTGTAAACACTATTTTATCGCACTTATCCTTCAAAAAGTTGATCCCTATCTTCGCTGACTCGAACAACTGTGGTTTTTCGAAATGCTCATTTCGGATAAAAATTAGTCCATGTGGTGCAAGCTGATATTTAACTTCATCCTCATCTGCTCCAGTAATTATAACAATGGGGAAAACACCCGCTTGCTGATAGGTTATGACGATTCTTTTGATAATGGGGATAGAGCCAATCTGCAGTAGGGGTATTGCATCTTTTTTGCTAGCTGCGGCAATGATTCCACCAACACGGCTTTTATACATAACTACTCACCTTCCTATAATTTATTAACTTTAATCAAGAAAACGATATTAGAATTTTACAACAGATATCTTTATTGCAATAAGGATTACATTTGCATTTACAATTCTAGCTCCGATCGCTTGCGATCAATTGTCGCATGCTCACTACGCTTTTATTATATCATGAGCATAGAACTTGCTCATGATCTTCAGCTCCGATCGCTTGCGATCAAGCAAGCTTGTCGCATGCTCACTACGCTTTATTATATCATAGTCATTGTCAATTGAAACATTTTCTTGTCGAATAAAATGGCTTAATCATCATTATAATTCAAATGCCTAATGAGCTCTATACTACATTTTTAATTCCACAAACGGCAATCAGCAAGCATACGAGCAACCTCTCTTTGAGAAGAACTTGCTATTCAGAAAAAAAATCACTTATAATAGCACTGTAGAACGAAAATAGGTGGAGGTATATAATGGATCTGAATAATATTATGCAAGTAAAAAAAGAAGAAACTCTTAATGGGGTACAAGCGAAAGCAGAAGAATTATTTAGAAGCGGCACTTTCTTTTGCAGTGAAGCTATAGTTCAAACGATGAATGAATTTTTGGGCAAACCATATGCAGAGGATATCGTTAAGCTGGCCAGCGGTTTCCCGATCGGTATGGGGAAAGCAGGCTGTTTATGCGGTGCTGTTTCAGGTGGCCAAATGGCACTTGGCATGGTCTATGGAAGAGTAGAAGGCGAACCCATGCAGGATAAAATGTTTGATCTATCGAAAGAACTTCATGACTACATCAAGGAGGAATACAACTCGACCTGCTGCAGAGTAATAACTAAGGAATGGGCTGGAGACAACTTTAAAAGTCCTGAAAGGAAAAATCACTGTATAACTATTACAGGAAAAGTTGCAAGATGGGTAGCAAATAAAATTATAGAAGACGGAAAGATATCAGTTTTCTAATATCCAAATAAATGTTCATTATATTGTTTGAATAATTTAAGAACTCAATATAAGAGCGGGGGGATGCGACTCAAGTTGTACTTCCTTTTTATCGCATCCCCCCGCTCTTTGAAACAGTATCATAAACTCTTTAGAGTTGCTCAATCTTCATTGCTTATAAGCTACAAATCGATCTCAAGTAATATTGGAGTGTGATCTTGTCTTGGTCCAGAATCAATCATTTCAGATTTAATTACTTTTTCTGCAATCCGATCACTGACTATCCAGTAATCAATTCTCCACCCGGAATTATTGATTTTACTTGTTATAGCACGCTGAGCCCACCAAGTATAAATACCTGTCACATCACCGTGAATATAGCGAAAGGTATCTGTAAATCCTTTTTCTAACAGATTAGTGAAACCTTGACGTTCCTCATCCGTAAAGCCAGCGGAACGACGATTATTATTAGGATGAGCCAAATCTATTTCTTTATGTGCTACGTTAAAATCCCCTGTTGCAATAACCGGCTTCTCCTTATCCAGAGCTACTAGATAATCGGCATATTTTATGTCCCAAATTTGACGTTCTTCTAAACGATTCAGACTGTCCCCTGCATTTGGGGTATATACCTGTGACAAATAGAAATGATCAAATTCTAAGGTGATTATGCGGCCTTCCGCATCCATAGTGCTTGGTGCTCCAATTACTGGAAAAGCAACAGCTGGTGCTAAATCATTCTTATATAAAAACATGGTACCGGCATAACCCTTACGCGCCGGTTCTACCGAACTATTCCAGACAATTTCATAATCCGGAAACTTATCCCTCAGAATTTCTAAATGCTTTTTAGTGGGACCGTCACAGGATAACTTTGTTTCCTGTATAGCAATAATCTCTGGGTTATATTCTATAATCGTATTTATTACATTTTGAGATAATACAGCACGCTCTGAAGCTCCTATTAACGCTGCATTTAATGAATCAATATTCCATGATATTAACTTCAATGTTTTTCCTCCAATTTCTTAGTCCTACAAGGACTTTTTTACTTTCGTTATAATATACCTTTACTTAAGATGCGAGCAGCTGATCTGGCGGTGTATCTAAGTTAACAGCCTAATCACACTGTTTCTCATTTCATTTGTTGTCTACTATGTATTTTTCAAGTATCCTTCTTACTTCTTCAACCTTCTTATGATTTGTTACCCAAATTTCATATTCATTCAAAAACGGTAAGCCCATCGCAACATTTTCCTTCCGATATACCATCCGGCTGTCAACGATTGTTTTCCCGGATAGATGAAAGGAAGTAGCTTTTGTATAACTTAGCAGTTCACGAGCGATTTCCGGCTTTACTCCGCCTCCGACCAAAATTTCCACCTGCCCCCTGGATGCTTCAACCAACTCTCTTATAAGCTCCTTTCCTTCGATGCAACTATTTTTTTGTCCTGAAGTCAAGATTGTATTAATACCTAGAGCCTTGGTCTGTTCCAGTACCTTTATTGGATTTTTGCACATATCAAAGGCTCGGTGCAGTGTAATATGCATCCCCTTCGCGATTTCTATCAATTGCTTCATACGTTCCAAATCCATAGATCCATCTGGAGCGAGTATTCCAATTACAACACCATCTGAACCAGCCAGCCGGAACATTTCTACATTCTTTTTAATTATCTCAAATTCATAGTCCGAGTAACAAAAATCTCCATATCGTGGGCGTATTAACACATGAATTTTTAAATCGACATGTTTTCTTACCAAATGAAAGAGATTTAAATCCGGTGTTGTCCCACCAATGACTAAATTACTACAAAGCTCAATGCGATTTGCGCCTCCGATTTTTGCTTCTATTGCAGATTCAAGAGAATCGACGCAACACTCCAGTATATACTTCACATCATTGTACTTCCTTTCTGAAATATTCGATTTCGTATTCCTTCACACCTACACATTCTTAATCGGGAGGTCTCTAGGATGATCCTGCAACCATTCATCGAATAAGCCTTCAATATCGGAAGAAGTGCCGAGTACTGAATATCAATGGCTTCTCCTGCAGTCTGAAAAGATAATATAATTAGTAGTCTGAAATGATTTCTTATTTTAATAATTCGACTAATTCATATACTCTCTCTCTCGTAATTTCTGCACCCTTTAAGAATTCTATCATTGGACGAATACTTCCACCTTCGTATTCAGAACCCGCCTTTTTTACTTCATTTTCTTTCTTAACAATCCATTCCTTCTGTACGGATGTTAAGTTATCCATTTCATCTTTATCTAACGTATCTTTTAAATATTTCCATACTTGATTGATTTCATCATCCCATAATATATAGATATCTTTTGCTAGAAGATTCATCATTGATTGATTTAAATCTTCTGTTTTTAGTTGATTATTCATTTCCTCCGATTTTTTTTCAATTTCTGCAACTTCTGCTGTTATATCCAATTCTGTGTTATCTTCTTCTGTTTCAACTATCACATAGCTAGAAAATCCACTTTCTGTTTCTAGATTGTATAATCCATAAAATGGTAGATATTCCTCTTTCCTATCACTTAATTCCATGTAGCCAACCCAACTTCTAAAACCTTCAGGCAATTCTTTTAATGGAGCTTGTGTTGTGTAGATATAAATTTCTTTTGAATGATCTAATCCATATGGTTCACTATAGATATATTTAATTCCATCAATTATTTCTTCACTTCCTACTTCTTTCTCAAGTTTAATCGCTTCAATTGACATGGAATAAGTATAATCATTTACTCTCTTTGGTGTTGTGAATTTGCCTTCAAATGTTGATGAATAATTAATTCCGTTTGGATAGCCTTCTCCAATATCCCCCATATCAGAATCAGAATAGTATCCCTTGAAGGTTCCATCTTCATTAATATTTAATATTGTTTGCCAAGCACCAGCTCCACTAGAAAATACAAATTGATACTTTGATAATTCAGAAAATCGAATAGCTGATTCTCCACTGCTATTCTCTACCACGCTCGGAGTAACCTCTGTTATATTTGGTTCCACTGTCGTAACAGCATCTGTACTATCATTTTCAGTTGTTTTGTTATCTATTACTTGATTGTTCACTGTATTTGTATCATTTGAAGTTATATCCTCACTCTGACAACCCGTAAATAATACTACGGTACTACTTACTGCTACCAATAATAATAACTTTTGTTTATGTAAACATTTTTCTAACCTATTTATATTTGTATTAAATTCTAGGTATTTTTTCTTCATATCTTACTCCTTGGTTTTCATATACTATCTTACTTATTCTATTGTTATTGCAATAAACAACATATTTTTTTATCCTTATATTCTACCAATAATAAATAAAATTTCAACAATATCTTAAATATTTAAAGTAAACGTAATAGAATCGTAAGAATATTTTCAAGTCCTTAATTTTATGCAAAAGTTTCTTAACACATAGTAGAGTGAAAGCTACAGCCCACCATCACTAATCTTATTAATAAGCCACAGCCATCGGTTAACGATATGCTAGTTCTTTAACATCAACGCTAACTTACATTCTATGTTCTAAGACAAACTCGAAAGCAAAAAATAAGGTTTCCAGCCATCAGCTACTCTAACTGAAAGTCTGGAAACCTTTAATTAAGCCGTTATCGATATAACCATTTGCTCGGATATATTGAGCTTCAAATATGTAATCGGCAGGTTTATGGCTGATCCCATCCATAGCAAGTTCTCCCGTGCCCGATTCCTCTGGAAGTAACTCACTCAAAGAAGCTTGGCTATTTTCAGTAATATTACTTCCATCAACTTTCGGTTATTATTGTTCCATCACGTTCGTATCTCACATTAATAACGCCATTCGAAGTGACACTGCTTTCTGTAACCTTGAATGCTGCTGGGATTGTGCCATCAGCAAATAATCGCTTTCCATAGCCTAACGTTATTGGGTATATCATCAGCCAAAACGCATCGACTAAGTCGTGCTTGAGAAGTGTTTGAATGAGATCCCCACTACCCCACACATGCAAATCTGGCCCTTGCTGTTGCTTAATCTGGGTGACTTTTTCCGCAATATCTCCATTTAAAAACACGGACGGCTGCCAATCACCAGATGTCATTGTATTCGATGCGACGTATTTGATTGCCTTGTTGACCCCAGGCCATAGATCTCCATGTTGTGGCCAGTATGGTGCCCAGATATCAAAGGTTTTGCGCCCTAATAATAGATCGAATGTCATGTCCATTTGCTTTCTCAGGAGCATTCCAAGAGTCTTGTCAGAATATGGTGCAATCCACCCGCCATACGTGAAGCCCTCGCTGGTATCTTCGTCTGGCCCGCCTGGCCCTTGTATGACACCATCAAGTGAGATATGTTCAAGCACAATAATTTTTCTCATGATTAATTCCTCCAGTATCTGAATTATAACATATCCATGGTATTTTTCACACTATCGGTAGAGGAAACAAATCCACTACATTATCAGTTAACTACTCTTTATTCACTTCCCGCCTGGGCCATTAGATAGAAAACAACTATCTGCCCAAACGGCACCAACAGGAGCAGTTGCCACCAACCGCTGCGACCAATATCGTTCAGCCTCCGGGTGCCTACTGCGAGGTATGGGATTAGGAGGAACACACCAACGATTTGATATGCCTTTTCGTGAATTATAGTGGCTACTGCCATTACCAGCAGCACAAATAGAAAAAACCACCAATACTCAAGTCGTGTCGCTTTACCAGAAAAGTTTGAGAATTCCATAAGGGCAGTTTTCACTGCATCTAGTGGCATTATGGGTTCCTTCCTTTCGCGGAGCACCAACTCGTTGGGATCAACTTCAAAGGCTGCGGCTAATACTCTTACGGTTTCAAGAGAAGCATTTCCACCACTTTCAACACGTTGAATAGTGCGAAGGCTCAACCCACTCACCTCACTGAGTAGTTCTTGTGACCAGTTCTTATCTATGCGTAATTTCTTCACCTTGCTAGAATCAATTTTCATGTGGATTACCCCCTTAATAAATTTTAATGGATGATGGGTAAAGTATAGAAGTAAAACAAGCATTAAGTCAACGACAGCTGGACGTCAGTTAAATGTCAATTAGACGTAAAATGTATTTTAAGATGAATCTGTGGAAGAATATTACCTGATTCCCACGTCAATTAATTAAAATTCTCCGCTAGAAATTATACATTTAAATCTAATTAACTACCAATAAGCAGACAAATACATAACAAAATAAAAATCAGGCTTCCCAGCCAATCTGCCACCAGCTATTTTTATTGCATTAACAGCAAGTGCTGGAAATCCCTTTCTTATTAGTTTCTTCGCCTATCATTTTTCAGTCCTTAACATAAAGACTACCGTCTCCACATGTATCGTCTTGGCGATAAGAACAATTTTCGGTTAACTCGTCCTGCTGATAAGAACACATTTGAGTAGACTCTCCTGCGTGATCATTATCAACAGAACTTTTGCTATCTTCATTATCCACTAAGTAA
>JAEYOY010000046.1 GCA_023411215.1 Bacillota bacterium
GATTTACCGGAACCGTTTGGTCCCATAATTACATGAACTTCTCCCTTATTTATGGTTAAATCCACACCCCGCAAGATCTCTTCTCCAGATTCAAGCGCGACGTGTAAGTTGTGAACATTCAACAGTGTTTGATTCATTATAGTTTTCCTCCTTGTTGATTCTATTATCTTGGATACATATACATGGAAATTCACTAAAGGGTACGCAGAGCTTCAAATGCTCCAGAAAACGAAAAACAGCGTCTACCTCATTCGAATTCAATGTACCAATGAAGCTGCATAGACTTTCATTGGATTGTTGATGAAGTTGTTGGTGACCCTGTAGCGACGTTTGGCCCTTATTGGTTAAGAGGAAGAATTTCTCTTTCTTATTATCCTCGCGTTTTTCTACCTCAATTAATTCCTTTTGATAAAGCTTCTCCACCATTTGGGTAATAGCACCCTTTGTAATTCCAAGCCGATCGGAGAGTGCACTGACATTTTCGCCAGGATATCTTGCAATGGTATCCAAAAAGAGAATTTCGGTATGAGAGAGTAAGACGCCACTGCCATAGTCCTTCGGTTTTTTTCTTTCGTCCTCTAGGAGACGAATAACTCCAAATATCTGCTCTGTCACTTTACAATACATCACCAGTTCCACCTTTTTATATAGTTAAGATTGATATCGCCATAAACAATTATTGTTTAGCGGCTAAACAATAATTATTGTAACTTAGTAATCCGATAATGTCAATATGATTTCTATGATTTAATAAAATGTTGTTTTATATTGTATGTTATACGTCAAAACCGGATGGAGTTACATAGCAGGGAAAAAGGAACCTTTGATTTAAGTCATCATAAAAGGATGACAATTTAATAAAAAAAATTCATCAAGAAAGATAAAAATATGTTTCAATTTCCAGTCAAGTTAATATCTTATTATAGAGATGAAGTATATTTCATTCTATTTTTTGGAATGAAAGGTGAAAAAATATGGGATATCAAATAAACAACGATAAAAGTCTGAATAATAAATCCTGTGAAAATATCTCTCGGATAGAGTCATGCTTACTTTCATTACCTCCAAATCAATTTGCATTACTATCAACAATATTTGGTTTATTATTACTAGATGACTTAAATATCGATCAGAAAAATGCACTTGGTAACTTCATTGTGAATATCGGTCAAACTCTATTAACCGCAGCGGCTCAAGAACAGTCTCTACAAAATAACAATCCACAAAATAACAATTCGGAAAGTGATCAAATGCTCGAAGATATTGAAGATCTTAAGAAGCAAATAGCTTTACTTAAGAAAGAGATCAATAACCGAATATAAGATAATTCGTGAGCGTTATCTTAAGTTACTAGATATCGATTATCAACAGAAAAATTCCAACTAAAATTGATCGTTTGTAGTATAAAAAAGTGAATTTCTTTTTCGGACGGAGTGGTTTTTTTGATGACAGCCTAATAATTAGTGTTATAATTATTAGTAGAATTACTTGATAAAACAATCAATCACGATAACCGGAGATATCATTATGTATGACAAGATAACGAAAAAAGATGTGTTACGAATGCAGGAAGAGATTGAGCACCGTAAGCTCGTCGTTAGAAAGGATGCAATTAAGGACGTACAGGAGGCAAGAGCACACGGTGACCTGAGCGAGAATTTTGAGTATAAGGTGGCGAAGCAATTTAAGAATCAGAATGAAAGTCGGATTCGCTATCTGGAGCGGATGATAAAAACAGCGAAGATTATCTCAGAGGAATCCAAGGAGGACGAGGTGGGGCTGAATGACCTGGTGACCTTCTTCCTTCCGGAAGATAACGAGGAGGAGACGCTTAAGATTGTGACAACGGTCAGAGCAAATGCGACCAAGGGAAGGATTAGTATTGATTCCCCCCTTGGCAAAGCGATGCTGCACCATAAAGTAAATGATAGGGTTACAGTTAGGGTAAATGATAGTTATTCTTATGATGTCATCATTCGAAAAATAGAGAAATTAGAGGATGACGGTTCTGATGAGATGCGAAAGTATTGAAGATATAATGTGAAAGATTAAGCCGGAGAAGGGGCAAGAAGAAGCCCGAGCTCTGCGGGAACATCCGAACAGAAATAAGCAAAAGGCCATTGTGGAAAATTGTGGTATTATGTCGACTGTAATTGCATATCCTCCTTAAAGCGCGTATAATAGATAGGACATTAGAACTATCTTTTGATGATATTATAATTGGGTATACGGAATAAGGAGGATGTTTCGATTGGTTTTTAAACGAAATAGCAAATCAGTGAAGGTGGCAGAAGAGGTAAAAAGTGACATTGAAAATGCAGTAAGTAATCTTAAAACCATTGATGAGAAGGACAAGTTTGAAACATTAACCAATGTAAACAAGCTTTTACAATACATGACCAATCTTGATTATGTGAAAGCCATGATAGCAGAGGCAAAAGAACAATCCGATTTGGTAGATGGAATAGCTGCTGGCAGCGAGGAGCTTAGCGCATCTACAGATGATATCTCAAGTCATATTCAAGACGCCAATAAGACAATGAAGGATACCATTACGGAAACGGATAGCAGTTTGAGAAGGATTGATGATACCTTAAGTAATCTGGAGGATAAAATTAATCAGACGAGTTTGATTAAAGGTATCATGGACGAGGTAACATTTGAAACCAGCAAAATAAACGAAGTTGTAAAGGTGATACAAACGGTTGCGAGCCAGACCAATCTACTTGCTTTGAATGCATCCATCGAAGCTGCTCGATCAGGTGAGCATGGCAAGGGCTTTGCTGTGGTTGCATCGGAGATTAAAAAGCTGGCAGATAGTACGAAAAAAGAGGTTTCTTTGATACAGGACATTGTGGAAGGCTTGAATGCCAAGATTGGAAAAGCCTCTTCCGAGATTGATCAAATGGTTGGTGCCTTTCATTCTTCAAAGACTTCCATTGTAGAAGCAACGAATGGAATCCAAAATATCAGGACTTCTATGAATGAAATCGGAGATAGCTTTACAGAAATTTCTGCCAATGTTGAGGAACAATCAGCAGCAACCCAAGAAATGACGGCAAGTCTATTAGTTATCGACGAAAAAGCCAATATACTTAGAAATGATGCGGATAGAACCGGAAAAGCGTTTTTTGAAATATCTCAGAGATTGGATGAGATTCGGCTGGAGGTATTTCATTCTTCGAAAAAGCTCGATTCTGCAGCAATGATTGAGATTTCTATCACAGATCATTTGATGTGGAAATGGAGAGTATATAATATGATACTTGGATACATCCAGATTGATATTGAAAAAGTAGGTGATCATTATGGATGTAGGCTGGGGAAATGGTTAAGCTCTTTGGATCGAACTAATTATGAGATTGATGGAATTCTTCGCAAAATAGACAAGCCCCATGACTTAGTTCATGAATGTGCAAAAAGGGCAATATATTCTTACAGCAATGGAAACATCCACGAAGCAGAGAGTATATTAAGGGAGATTGAAACACATTCTGACAAGGTTGTAGTATTATTAAATGAATTAAGAAATAAATTATCATAAGCAATTACAAGCCTCTTGGTGGAATGTTATATCCCATTATAGGGGCTTTGTTTATTACATATTTTATTTTAAACTGTTTATCCTATATCAATGATATATTTTTTTATTATCACTATATTACCGATAAATGGAGGATAATTATGTTTAGTTCCAAGAAAAACGGCTATTTTCAAGGTTGGTATTTTAAAAATCAGAGTTCAATGGATGTAATATCATTCATTCCGGCCTATCATACAAATGAACACGGAATGCCTTTAGCCTCCATTCAGGTGATTACACCAAAGGAGGCTCATCAAATCTTCTATCCTTTTGAAGAATTTCGGGCATCAAGGAAAAAGCTTGCGATTCGAATTGGTGAAAACCTTTTTTCCTCCAAGGGACTTCGGGTAAATATACTGACAGAGAAGCTGAGTGTAACCGGTAAGCTGAAGTTTAATGCCTTGACTCCACCAAAGCACGATATAATGGGGCCCTTCCGTTATCTTCCCGGGATGCCGTGTCAGCATAACATCTATAGTCTTACCCATGGTATGGAGGGTGAGCTTATGGTAAATGGAAAACGGATCGCTTTCAAACACGGGCACGGTTATATTGAGGGTGATCAAGGATATAGCTTTCCGGATGATTATCTGTGGACTCAGTGCTGTTGGAAGGATGTAGATTATAATTCGCTGATGCTGTCGGTTGCCGATCTACGGCTTGGACCAATCGGATTTACAGGATGTATCGGAATTATTTATTATAAAGGGAAGGAATACCGCTTTGCGACATACCTTGGCGTGAAAATCAAGAGAATGAGCCCGGATGAAATTTGGGTGCAGCAGGGGAAGCATGAGTTACGGGTGAAGCTGCTTGACCGGGTAGGGAACACTTTGCTGGCACCGGTGAAAGGCAATATGGTTCGTAAGGTATATGAAAGTGTTAACTGTAAGCTGCAATATAGCTTCTTAATAGATCATAAAGTGGTCTTTGATTTCATTGGAAAGGGCTGCTTTGAACGTGGACTATAGAACATAGGAAGTTGCAACCTACTGCAATAGCCTTATCCTTCGCAATCGTTTACCACCATTAAAGCTTTAACACTCCAAACCCTTGCTTTCTATGGTTGACTGTTATTTTATTATTAGGTAAGATGAAGATAAGAGGATTACGAATGGATAAAAGATGATCTAAGGGGAAAAAAGATGCCGGAGCACTTGTATAAAGTTGCAGGAGTGATATCTGCTGCAAAAAAATTAATTCGAAACGAACAGACCGATTCGTTGTTGCAAATCGGATCAATTTCTGCTATTAAACGAATCGTTCTGACCTTTCAGGTAGCCGAAATCGATCCGATTGTCATAATTACCGGCTTTGATTCGGATATAATCGAGCGGGAGCTGAGTGATTACGGAGTAATCTTTTTACATAAGGACAATTATGAGCATTGTCAATTATTTCAGCTAGCAAAGCTGGGGATGGAATATCTTCAGGGTAAATGCGACAGGGTTATGTTTACACCGATTGATATCCCCTTATTTAGTCCCGATACCTTAAGAAAAATGATGTCATCAAAGGAAAAAGCGGTATCCCCGTCCTATCAGCAGAGAATTGGGCATCCTACTTTAATCGCTGCAGATATAATACCTATGCTTCTTAACTATCAAGGAGATGGCGGATTGCCGGGAGCCTTGGAGGAATATCAGATCAAGAGGCGGATTCTTGAGGTGGAGGATGTAGGAATTCTTGAGGATACGGATCAGCTGGAGTATAAATCAGAGTTAATCCGCAAGCATAACAATGATATTTTTCATCCGTTTCTTCGGCTGAGCCTGGAGCAGGAGAATCTATTTTTTGATGCCAAGACAAAGCTGTTATTAACACTGATTCAGGAGACAAATTCCGTAAAAGGAGCCTGCAAATCCATGGCACTATCTTATAGTAAGGCGTGGCATATGTTAAATACCCTGGAGGAAGCAGTTCAGTATAAAGTAATCACAAGAAAGCAAGGAGGAAGCAGGGGCGGAAAGACGGAACTGACTCCGGAGGGGGCTCGTCTTCTTCAAAATTATGAACTGCTTGAACAACGTGTGAAGGAGTATACGAGAGAAGAGTTTCGCAAGATTTTTTTGGAAGCTGGTAAGTAAGCGAGTTGTTTTTTGAAACAATTTGAAACCTTTTCAATATCATCATAAAATGGAAGAAAGAGATACCGTTCTTACTGGTCAATGTGGCAGTGGCACTAGTCGTCGGTTTTGCCGCAGAGAAGTACAAACTTTTGGATAAGGTAGGAACCTGCATCCTAGCCTACTTCCTGATTAAGAGTCTACCGGTTAGCATAAAGAGCAGTGTTCAAGAACTTCGCTAACAACATGATAAAGACATTAATTCCTGGGATAGGTATATGCCTATACCAGGAATTTTGTTCTCGTATAGGAAATTGCATCCTATACGAGAAAAACGCTCCGCTAAGGATGCGCACTTCGCGGATAGGAAGTAGTTGCTTCGCAACCCGCTCAGGCGCTAAAGTGTCAGCGAGCTGACACTTTGTTGATGAAAACAGAAGGATTGCAATAATTTATGGAGGTGAAACCGGATGGAGGAGGAAATTGTTTTTTGTAAGGGAGGCGGATGTACCGCCAAATTAGGTCCGGGGATGCTAGCTTCGGTGCTGGACAAATTACCGAAGGAGAAGGATCCCAATCTTTTAGTTGGATTTGATAGCTCGGATGATGCTTCCGTCTATAAGCTGACCGAGGAGCTGGCAATGGTTCAGACCTTGGATTTTTTTCCTCCGATGGTTGAGGACCCTTATACCTTTGGTCAAATCGCTGCAGCCAACGCACTATCCGATATCTATGCAATGGGGGGCGTAGTCAAGACAGCCCTAAACATTGTATGCTTTCCCGAGAAGATGGATCTGAATATTCTCGGCAGGATTCTTCAGGGTGGCAACGATAAGGTAATGGAAGCCGGCGGAATATTAACGGGAGGACATTCTATCGTAGATACGGATGTAAAATATGGACTATCCGTTACGGGAATTATTCATCCGGATAAGGTTTATAAGAACAACGCCTGTGAAGAGGGAGATGTGCTGGTATTGACCAAGCCCCTCGGAGTCGGTATTGTGTGTACGGCAGAGCGTATGAAGGCATGCGCTAAATCAGCCATGGAGCTGGCGGTACGCTCCATGACTACCTTAAACAAATATGCAGCAGAGCTTTTACCGAGGTATAATGTCCATGCTTGTACGGATGTGACCGGCTTCGGTTTTTTGGGTCATCTAAATGAGATGCTGGGAACAGAGCTTGGGGCCGAGATTGATAGCCTAAAGATACCGTATATTCATGAGGCAATCCACTATGCCAATGAATTTTTTATCACCGCAGCCGGGCAAAGAAATCGGAACCATGTCGGAGAACGAGTAGAATTTATTAAGGTTCCCTTTGCGATGGAGGAGCTTCTCTTTGATCCACAGACCTCCGGTGGTCTACTGGTAAGTCTTTCACGCAAAGAAGCGGAAGAGCTTATGGTAGAGTTGGAACAATTGGGTCTGCCCTGCGGAATCGTAGGACGTGTTGTCCGTAACAAGGACAGTCGAATAATAGTGAAATAGCTTCAATTAATTGGGATATTAACCAATCATAGTTGTATTGATAAAGGAGGTTATGATCATGAGGAAAACACTTGATTTTATAGGGAAAGCTTGTCCCATACCGGTTGTAGAGACAAAAAAAGCCTTGGTGGGATTATCGCCGGAGGATGTCCTTGAGGTATTGGTGGATAATAGCATCGCAGTGCAGAATCTTAGTAAATTGGCGATTCAGAAGAAGCTTATTGTAGGATCCGAGAAGAAGGAAGAGCAGCTTTATCAGGTAACGTTAACGGTAACTTCAGAGACCCAAATCGAAAATTCGACCACAGAAATAATGAATTGCAGCCCAGACCCAGGGGTTGGGCCTACCATTGTTGTACTTTCCTCTGATAAGATGGGAGAGGGTGATGAGAAGCTTGGTCATATCCTGATAAAGGGCTTCCTCTATGCTCTTACACAGCTTGAGGTGCTTCCGGAGACCGTATTAATGTATAACAACGGTGTAAAGCTTGCAGTAGAGGGGGCTGAGTCTCTTGCGGATCTTAAGCTACTGGAAACACAAGGGGTAGAGGTTTTATCCTGTGGCACCTGTTTGAATCATTATCAGCTAACAGAGAAGCTTGGTGTTGGTGCTATTACGAATATGTATACGATCGCCCAGAAATTGTCACAGGCCGGAAAGGTTATTAAACCATGAGGGAGGATAATTTAATTATTGTAAGAGGTGCAGGGGATATTGCGACAGGAACAATACAGAAGCTGGTACGGGCCGGTTACTTCGTATTAGCAACAGAGGTCGACAGACCATCAGCAATCCGAAGGCAGGTAGCATTATCGGAAGCGGTATATGAGGGAAGCTTCACAGTGGAAGACATTACAGCGGTTTGCGTAGAATCGATTGCAGAAGCCCGCAAGGTAATGAACACCGGTCAGGTTGCAATCCTGGTAGATCCATCCTGCAAGCTTCTTTCCGAATTACAACCCCTTGCTGTAGTTGATGCCATCCTTGCAAAGAAGAATTTAGGTACCACAAGAGAGATGGCTCCGATTACGGTGGCATTAGGTCCGGGCTTTGAGGCAGGAGCAGAGGTTGATGTGGTGATTGAGACCATGCGTGGGCATGATCTTGGACGGCTTATCTTCCGGGGTAGAGCTAAACCGAATACCGGAGTGCCCGGAATGATTGAAGGAATGGGGAAGGAAAGAGTAATTCATGCACCTGCCAGTGGAATTATTTCCGATCGAGCTGCAATTAGTGATATAATAGAAAAGGATCAAATAATAGCAGAAATAGATGGTTTCCCTGTTATTGCGACGATGGATGGAGTTCTTCGGGGACTCATTCGAGATGGCTTTAGAGTACATCAGGGTCTTAAGATTGCAGATATCGATCCGAGAGCTTCTGAGAAAGAGAATTGCTTTACCATATCGGATAAAGCAAGATGCATCGGAGGAGCAGTCTTGGAGGCAGTCCTTCTACTCAAAAAACTCAGACATCTGTAATGAACATAATTAATTATAAAGAGTTATTTTGCACTAATATTAACATAGTGTAAGCATGACATCCTATGCTTCACGGTGTATAAATCTATTCTTCAGCAGTCGGAGGCGGTATATGATCTATCTTGATAATGCAGCAACCTCATATCATAAACCAAAGGCCGTAGCCGAGGCAGTCTATGAGGCTATACAGGGAACGGGTAATAGTGGTCGAGGTGCCCATGAGGCTTCCCTCGAGGCCGGAAGGATCCTGCTTCAGACCAGACTCGAGCTTGCACAGCTATTTCAGGTGGGAGATCCCTCCAGGGTGGTGTTTACCTCCAATGCTACGGAGAGCCTTAATCTTGCAATAAAAGGTCTGTTAAAGCCGGGAGATCATTGTATTACGACGGCTATGGAGCATAACAGCGTACTTCGTCCACTCTATCATATGGAGGAACAGGGGGTAGAGCTAACGCTTCTTCCTCTTAACGAGAAGGGGTGCATCGATTTAAGAGAGCTAGAGTCGGCAATCAAGGAGAATACCAAAGCCGTTGCGATTACCCATGCTTCCAATGTCACAGGGAATGTGAATGATATCAATTGGATTGGAAGGCTCTGTAACAGGTATAAGCTTTTATTCCTATTGGATGCCTCACAAAGTGCGGGAATTCTTCCGATTGATATGGAGCAGCAAAACATATCAGCGCTTTGCTGCTCCGGACATAAGGGGCTGATGGGACCACAGGGTATCGGTATTCTCGATTTAGGAGAAAATGTAATGCCAACTGCTCTCAAGGTAGGAGGGACAGGTACAGACAGCTTTTCTCATGGGATGCCGGCAAAACTGCCGGAAGCACTCGAGGCAGGAACACAGAATACCCATGGCATAGCCGGACTGTATGCGGCTTGCCGCTACATTAAGGAATATGGCATTGAGAATATCTATCAGAGGGCAAGTAGTCTTGCAGCATTGTTCTATAAAGAGATAAGGCAGATTCCCGGAATAAAAATATATGGTGATCCCGAGGCTGCCCTACGGGTACCGGTCATAGCCTTGAATGTACTTAACCTTGCTTCCGGTGAGATAACCGATGAACTCTATCAGCGATTCGGTATTGCAACCCGCTCCGGAGCCCATTGTGCTCCCCTGCTCCATGAGGCCTTTCATACGAAGGAACAGGGTATGGTTCGATTTAGCTTCTCCCACTTCAATACGGAAGACGAGATCAGTGCTGCGGTTAATGCTCTCAAGAGTTTGGTGGAGGAATATGGATGAGACAGAAGGAAATGCAATGTATCATAACCTTTCATACGACAACGGAGGCGATGCTTTTTGAACGTTCTGCCAAGGAAGCAGGCTTTATGGGACGTATCATACCTGTACCGAGGGAGATAACAGCCGGCTGCGGCTTGTCCTGGAAGGATCATGTGAAGGTACGAGGGGACTTAGAGCGACTTCTTGAAGAGCAGAGATTGGGCTATGATCATATATACGAATTAATGGTATGATAACAAAAGGACATAGTCCTTGACTACTAATCTGCCGAAACAGGATCAAAGTTTTATATTAGGAACAAGCTTTATGGATATCATAAGAATATTTAATCCAAGGAGAGCTTATGAGAGCTTGGTGTCAGAAGCAGCAAATATGGCGGGAGACCGACTCCCTATCGGAGGCGTTTGGCTTACAGGACTTCCTTAAGGGGAGTATAGCGGTAATTGGTGCAGGAGGAAAGACCTCTGCGATTTTTCAATTAGCCAGGGAATTTGCAGACAGAGACTTGCGGGTAATCATAACCACGACAACCCGAATGTTTCGTGAACCGGGGGCTCTGGCTACAACGCTGACAGAGGCAAGAATGCTATTGGAGCATCAATCCGTGGTGTTCGTAGGAAAACAGGCGGAGAATGGCAAGATCGCCGGGTTAGAGGATGAGCAGGCAAAGGAGTTGACTCAGATTGCAGATATTATCCTTGTAGAGTCAGATGGATCAAAGCGTTTACCTCTTAAGGTTCCGGCAGCACATGAGCCGGTTTTGCCATTGGGTGTGGACCGAATCATTCTTGTAGCAGGGTTATCGGGAATCGGAGCTAAGCTGTCGTGCTGCTGTCATCGAGCGGAGCTTGTCGGAGAATTACTCAAGGTACCCTCCGACCATATAATTGTGCCGGAGGATATAGCTAAGATGGTGAAAAAGGGATATCTTGATCGGATAATACCGGAGGAAGTGCAGGTGTCCATCCTCTTGAATCAAGCAGATAATGAGGAGCTTCGTAGGATGGGCGAAGGGATAGCGAATGGAATCGCTCCCTACTCATGCGTGATAGCCAGACTATTGGAGAATAGCGAGGAGGAAACAATGAAGAATTATATTCAGGAGTTAAATCATTATCTTACCGAAAAGGGCAGTGTTAAGACCTGTGTTGCGATAAGCGGAGAATTAGCGGGCAAACACCTGATATGGGATAGAGATCAGCTTTTATACACGGAGGAAGAGGATATACTCAAATGGAAGGGGTTTCTCGCCGGATTGGAAGCAGCGAAGCCTTGTTTCCTTACAGAGCTTGATGGAAGTCAATATTATGTAGAGCTTCTTACCAGTACTCCGAGGCTGATCATCTTTGGTGGAGGCCATATCTCCGTGCCCATGGCGCAGCTAGGAAAGATATTAGGTTTTGAAGTGACCGTAATTGATGATCGTCCAGAATTTGTAACCGCAGAGCGATTTAAGGATGCAGACCGTTTGATCTGCTGTGACTATGATCAAGCCTTTTTGGAGCTTAAGGATTATAAGAATAGTTATTATGTGGTGGTTACGCCAGGCCATAAAAAGGATCTTCAAAGTGTGAGAAATATATTGAACCGAAGCTATGCTTATGTTGGAATGATCGGAAGCAAAGTAAAGGTTGCCAAGGTTCAGAAAGCCCTTATGGAAGAAGGATTCTCGGAAGAGAAGAGGAGGGAGCTTCATGCACCCATTGGTCTTTCTCTCGGGGGGCAGACTCCGTCAGAAATTGCTGTGAGTATTGCTGCTGAGATAATAAGAGAGCGAAATCTGGTTCCCACCGGTGTGATAGAGGAAGAGGTCCTTAACGGAATACTTAAGGATACAGCACCCTTAATTCAGGCTATGATTATTGAAAAACGTGGCTCCTCTCCCCGAGGGAACGGAAGTCGTATGCTGGTGAAGGGTGATGGTTCTATCCGCGGAACTATCGGTGGTGGATCGGTGGAGTTTGCAGCCATTCAAAAAAGCCAGGCTATGTTGACAACAGGCGAGAGCTTTGCAGTGGAAGAATATATTCTATCCGATGCGGAAGGGGCTACTCTGGGAATGGTATGCGGTGGTATTATTAAGGTACTATTTGAACGAGTGTAAGAACCTCAAGCTGAATGTAATCGCAGTTAATTAGCTTCAGAACAGCATGAATAGTAGATTGGGTAATGGACAGAGGCATACATCATTTTATAGTAGGTTATTAGCATGTTTATAATAGAATGTTGCGGTAGGAATGCAGCCGGACGGAGGTATCAATGGATAAAGTAAGGGTACAGGATGCAATTGGCATGGTATTATGTCATGATCTAACGGAGATCATCCCGGGAGAGCATAAAGGTGTTGCCTTCAAAAAGGGGCATATTATAGAGGAGAAGGATATCGAGAAGCTTCTGGATATCGGAAAAAGACATATCTATGTCTGGAATCTGGAGGAGGGCTTTGTACATGAAAATGATGCTGCAGCTCGTATGATCAAGGCTGCCTGCGGCGAGGGACTCTCCTTTTCAGAGGTGAAGGAAGGAAAGATTGATTTTAAAGCCGGTGTGAACGGTGTCTTAAAGATTAACAGAGAGACGTTATATCAGGTGAATGCCTTAGGCGATATCTGCTTCGCGACAATTCACGGAGATAAGCAGATTGAAACCGGTAAATTGATTGGCGGCTGCCGTGTCATTCCGCTCGTGGTAGAAGAAGCTAAGCTAGTCGAGTTTGAGAACATATGTAAACAATCCGGGCCGATTGTCCAGGTAAAATCCTTCCCTAAGACGAGAATAGGAATCGTTACAACGGGGTCGGAGGTGAAGGAAGGCAGGATAACGGATAAGTTCGGACCGGTCCTTCGCAATAAAGCAAAGGAGATCAATTCCGAAGTAATCGGTCAGATCTTTACCGGTGATGAGAAGGAAGAGATTGTGAAAGCGATTGAGTACTATATTGAACAGGGTGTGGATCTGATCGAGGTTACCGGTGGCATGAGTGTGGATCCGGATGACATGACCCCTTCGGCGATCAAAAGTCTGGGAGGAGAATTTGTTACTTACGGTGCACCGGTGCTTCCCGGCGCCATGTTCTTACTTTCCTATGTGAAAGGAATTCCAGTAGTAGGACTTCCGGGGTGTGTTATGTATGTAAAAAGGTCTATCTTCGACTTGGTGGTTCCTCGTATTCTTACCGGAGAACGTCTGACAAGAGAGGATTTTATTCATTTGGCATATGGAGGTCAATGTGTGAACTGCCCGGTATGTACATATCCGGACTGTGGCTTTGGCGCTTAAATGCGGATACGGAGGATTCGAGGGACATGAAGGAATTAACCCATTTTGATCAAAGTGGTAATGCCATTATGGTGGATGTATCAGAGAAGGAGATCACGAAGCGCACAGCGATAGCTAAGGGTACCATTCGTGTCAGCAGGGAAGTATTCCAGGCAATCAAGGAAGGAACCAGTAAGAAGGGAGATGTTCTTGGTGTTGCCAGAGTTGCCGGAATTATGGGAGCGAAGAAGACTTCAGAGCTGATTCCGATGTGCCACATCCTCGCTTTGGAAAAGTGCAGTGTAGATTTTGAACTTAAGGAAGAGGAATTGGAGGTTGTTGCTACCTGTCTTGTAAAGACCACCGGAAAGACGGGTGTGGAGATGGAAGCACTGACCGGTGTCAATATAGCCTTACTGACAATCTATGATATGTGCAAGGCAATCGATAAGACTATGGTGATCACGGAGGTCTATCTCTGTGAGAAGACCGGCGGCAAGAGCGGCGATGTAATAAATATGCCACAGATGCTGCAGAGGTAATGTTGAAAACATAATTCAGCTAGATACAGAAGAGGTTAGAGGCCTTATGATAGGAGATATCCATGAATAATAAAGGAATCGTAAGAGCTGTATGCATCAGTGAGAAAAGAGGCACACAGAAGATTAATATAAAAGAAGCCAACTTTATTAAAGACTACGGGATTGAAGATGACGCTCATGCAGGTAACTGGCACCGACAGGTCAGCTTAATCTCCTATGAGAAGATTGAAGCCTTCAATACCAGGGGAGCACAGGTGGAGGACGGCGCTTTCGGGGAGAACCTGATTGTGGAGGGCTTTGATTTTCGCGAGCTTCCGGTTGGTACCAGATTTCAGTGTAATGAGGTCCTTTTGGAGCTTACTCAGATTGGTAAGGAGTGTCATAATCATTGTCAGATCTATGATAAGATGGGAGAATGCATCATGCCGAAGGAGGGTGTATTTGCCAGAGTGCTTCAGGGAGGCACCATAAAGATAGGAGATGTGATGAGGATTGTTTAGAGTAGGAATAATTACAGCAAGTGATAAGGGAAGTGCGGGTGAGCGCATCGATGTCAGTGGAGAGAGAATAAGAAGCATCGTAGTGGAGCATGGCTACGAGGTGAGTTTCTATCAGATACTGCCCGATGAGAAGGGGATTCTTCAGGAGACGATGAGGCAGCTCTGTGATGAGAATACAGTGGATCTGCTACTGACGACCGGAGGTACGGGATTCTCTATGAGAGATGTCACACCGGAGGCTACGATTGCGATTGCAGAGAGAATGGTGCCGGGGATTGCTGAAGCGATTCGAGCCTATTCCATGACAATTACAAAGAGAGCGATGCTGAGCCGAGGTGTAGCAGCCATTCGTAAGAGTACCCTGATTATCAATCTGCCCGGAAGTCCTAAGGCAGTTGAGGAAAGCCTGACCTATATTATTGAGGAGATTAAGCATGGACTTGAGATTCTTAAGGGAGAGGCCGGAGAATGTGCAAGATAAAAACATTTATCTAACAGGGTGAAGAGCGTATATGGTCGCAGTAAACGAAGGAAAGGCGTATAATATGCAGGATAAACTAAATCGAAGGATTGATTATATCAGAATTTCATTAACCGACCATTGTAATCTGCGCTGCTGCTACTGTATGCCGGATACAGCGAAGGATTTCCTGAATCAGGCGCAGCTGATGACCTGTGAGGAAATCTTAACTATAACAAAGCTTATGGCAAGAAACGGAATCAAGAAAGTGAAACTTACGGGAGGAGAGCCCCTGCTCCGTGAGGATATTGCAGATATAGTCCGTGCGATTCGAAGCATTCCACAGATAGAACAGGTTACCTTGACAACCAATGGAGTTCTTTTGAGGGAGCAGATGAAGGAGCTTGCAAAAGCAGGACTTAACTCCATTAATATCAGCTTGGATACCAGAGACCCTAAGGCTTTTCGAAAGATTACAAGAAGGGATCTGTATGATCAGGTGTGGCAGGGAATCCGTGAAGTATTAAGCTATCCTGAGATCGATTTAAAGATTAACGTGGTACCGATCGATAGCAATAAGGAGAATATTCTAAGGATGGCGGAGCTTGCAAGAGAGGAAAAGCTTGCAGTAAGATTTATTGAAATGATGCCAATTGGATACGGTGTTAATTATCAGCTTTATGACGAGGAAGCTATCAAGGGCATTCTGGAAGAAGCTTACGGAAAGCTGCATCCCTTATCAAGAAACATAGGAAACGGTCCAGCGAAATACTACGAGCTGGAAGGCTTTGTAGGAAAAATAGGGTTTATCAGCGCAGTCTCCCATAAATTCTGTTCTGATTGTAATCGAATTCGTCTTACCTCAGAAGGACTTCTCAAAACCTGTCTGCAGTATGGTGGAAAATTAAATCTGAAGGAGCTTCTGCGCCGTGGTACATCGGAGGATATATTGGAGCAGCTAATCCTAGAGGAAGTATTCCAAAAGCCCTGTGGACATCACTTCTATGAGAAGGAGACAGAGAAAGACGAGAAGAGGTCTTTAGGTGCGATCGGTGGCTAGAAGATGCGAAGTCAAAGAAGTCCTATGAATAAATTGAGGAGGATTTATGAAATGAAACGATACTTGGTATTGTTTTTATGCTTCGCACTTGTTTCTGGAATGCTCTCCGGTTGTAGTGTTAAAAAGACAGAGAAGGCTGAGGTTCAGGTCTTTATTGCTGCCAGCTTAAATACGGTTATGAAGGATATTGCAAAGGCTTATCAGAAGGATCGTCCCGATGTAACGATTATATATAATGCGGACAGCTCGGGAAAATTATTGACTCAGATAGAAGAGGGCTATGAGTGTGATATCTTCTTCTCCGCAGCACAGAAGCAGATGGATCAGCTGGAGAAGGACGGTCTGGTAGTAGAAAGAACCAGGAAAAATGTTGTAAATAATCAATTGGTAGTTCTTACGAGCAAGGGCAGCAATACAAAGGTAACCGGACTGGAGAACCTGGGGGAAGCTTCTAGTCTTGCCTTAGCGGATGGCAGTGTTCCTGCCGGTAAATATACCAGGCAGGCCCTGACTAAGCTTGGAATTCTTGCAGAGAGTGAGGATGTATCAAAGATCACAACGCAGGAAGTATCAGCCGCACTTGGTGGAATTGAGATCAGTGAGCAAGGCAACGTAAGTAAGGTTTTGATTGCTGTTGTTGAAGGCTCCTGTGAAGTAGGAACCACCTATTTCTCTGATACCTATGGATATGAGGATAAGGTAGAAGTTCTTCAGAAGGTAAGCTATGATCTGACTGGAGATATCATCTATCCGGTTTGTCGGGTTAAGAACGAGGAAGCAGCTTCGTCGCAGGAAAAGGCAGCAGAGGATTTCTATCAGTTTATCATTTCAGATATGGCAAAAGCGATTTTTGACCAATATTATTTTGATACCAAGGTTGAGTAATCAAAGGGTCAGTAAAAAAGCATTACATAGATTGCTTCTATCCGTATGTTAATAAGAGGCTTAAGATAATGATAGATAGTTATAAGGCGGTAATCAGAGACAGGAAGGAGTGTGATATATGGAGAAGTTACTGCAATTCTTAATGGGGTTGGACTGGAGCCCTTTGATCATTTCCTTGAAGACAGGTGTAGTGGCTACTATATTCTCCTTCTTCCTTGGGATTTTCGCAGCAAGGAGGGTACTGAGTGCTGGTCCGAAGGGGAAGGCAATTGCAGATGGGTTCTTAACCCTGACGCTGGTTCTTCCTCCGACTGTCGTTGGCTTTGTACTTCTCTTGCTGTTCAGTCTGAGAAGACCCTTTGGTTCTTTTTTGTATGGTACCTTTGATATTAAGGTGGTGCAAAGCTGGTTAGGCTGCATTATAGCGGCTACTGTGATTGCATTTCCTTTAATGTATCGGAATGCAAGAGCAGCCTTTGAGCAGGTAGATGTGAATCTGATCTACGCAGCAAGAACATTGGGATTATCGGAGACGAAGGTGTTCTGGAAGGTGGTCATGCCCTCGGCAGGTCCTGGGATCGCATCGGGAACCATTCTTACCTTCGCCAGAGCTCTGGGTGAATATGGAGCTACCTCCATGTTGGCCGGTAATATACCAGGTAAGACCGGTACCATATCTCAGCGTATTGCCATGGTTATACAGGACGGGGATTATGTGACGGCAGGCTTTTGGGTCGCTGTGATCAGCCTTATTGCCTTTATGATTATCGTAGCCATGAACCTGGTGACTGCAAGAAGCCTAAAAAACATGAAGCGATGGTAGAGACATATGTCGATTGAAGTTGCGATTAAGAAGAAATTCAAGGGCTTTACCTTGGAGGTGGAGCTAAATAGTATGAACCAGAGAACCGGGATCTTAGGGGCCTCAGGTTCCGGGAAGAGCCTGACCTTAAAATGCATCGCAGGCATTGAAAAACCGGATTCCGGTCGTATTATTTTAAATAACAGGGTGCTTTTCGATTCCGAAAAGAAGATTAATCTTACCCCACAAAAACGTAGGGTGGGTTATTTGTTTCAAAACTATGCTCTGTTTCCTGCCATGACAGTGGAGGAGAACATCGGAATTGCAATCATGGCCTCCAAGGAAGAGAAGCGGCAGTTGGTGCATGATAAAATGAAGGAATATCACCTGAAGGAGCTAAAGGGGCGCTATCCTTCCGAGCTGTCAGGAGGGCAGCAACAGAGAGTGGCGCTAGCCAGAATGCTGGTCAGTAACCCGGATATTATTATGCTGGATGAACCCTTCTCCTCGCTGGACAGCTATCTGAAGGAGCTTCTTCAACAGCAATTATTTGAGACCTTACAGGATTACCGTGGGGATGTACTTCTGGTTACTCATGACCGTGACGAGGCTTACCGTTTATGTGAACGGTTATTGATGATCTGCAAAGGAAGCACTATAATTGACGGAGATACCAAAGAATTGTTTGAGCGACCGGTAAGGAAGGAAGCAGCAAGGCTGATCGGCTGTAAGAATATTTCTGCAATCCGTATCCTCGACCGTCATACCATGGAGGCCACGGATTGGGGGATTCGATTATCTACCAAAGGGGAGCTTACAGATAATCTTCATTATGTAGGGATCCATTCCTATGATTTACTTCCTGCGTGGGAGCAGCCGGAGAAGAATTATATTCCCTTTACTCTGACCGGAAGTGGGTCTTTGCCCCTGGAGGAGCATTTCTTTCTTCGAACAGCGAACCCAGCCTTCGAGGAAACCCTTAGCTGGCATGTTCCCAAGGATAAGCTAGGGATTCTAGGAAAGGGACTGCCTCGTTATTTGCTTTTCCCCGAAGAGAAGCTTTTGCTTTTAGAATAATATTATGATGATAATAAATTAGCCCACATTGTAAGAGAATTTTACAAGTGGGCTTTTATATGCGCGTAAGCAAAGTAAGCATAATGCGAGAATGACACTCGTGTAGCAAGCTTGCTTGCATATATGCGAACGCCAACGCCAACCGGAGAAGCTCATACGGTGTGCTTCTTCCGGTATATTCTGTTACAAAGGACAGATAAATCTGTTAATCGCTACAAGATAGAATGCTATCTTGTATATTTCTCAATATCACTTTCCTTTCGACTGGAAGTTCCATCGCCGATATCAACAAATTTAGGATTCTTAGCTAAATCAATTGAATCTGTGGTTCTGGTAAAATGCTCGTCGTAAGAAATAGAATTCATTTTTTTAATTATTTTTTTTGAAGACTCTTTATTATCTTTTTTAAACATAATAACCACCTCCATAAGTATACTATAGCACTTTTTACAATTTGTTTCAATACTTCCTAATCTATGCTAATCCGTTATTTTTGTTACGGTGTATTATGTAGCTTTAACTTTGAGAGGCTGGATGATCTGCTTTATACAAGGATAAACAGTTCCTGGAATTTATGGATCGGACATAGAGTACTCTGCTATGAAAGATATTTACGCACTACAAGGAATTCTCCCAGATTCTTGTGTAGAACGAAGCCCTGCTTTTCGTAGAGTAATGCCGGACCGTGATAATTACGTTGCATATTTGAGATGTCTGTTCCCGGATATGCTTCGATACAAGAATAGCCTTCTGCCTTCGCGTCTAGACAAACCTTCTCCAATAGCTTTGCAGCTATACCTTTCCGGCGTTGTTCCGGTGCTATGGAGTAGCACACAATGGATTTTACTCGTTCTCCAGAGTCCATGGTATCCCAGATGTCCGGCCACTTATTAGGGCTTAATCGATCATAGCTGTTCTTATCATTTGCATTGACCCAGCCAACTACTTGACCGTTCTCATAGGCTAGATACCCTGTAAGCTTACCGCTTTTGATAAATTTAACTACGAGATCTCTTCGAAAGGGTAGGCAATCACATTCATTCTTACTGTTTTGCTCCTCTTCCAACATATCATTCCAGTGGTAAAAAAGACAGTAGCAGCCGGCCCATTCCTCATTGTCCGTAAAGGCCACCTTGTCAAAGAAATCAATATAATCCTCTGTCTGTTCCGATGACAGCTTCCTAATCTCAATGCTCATAATTACCCTCCTCTTTCATCTGTGACTGAATCAATCATTTATAGAATTGAAACAGCTGCAAAATCTGAATGTAACCCTTAATGGAATCATAATTCAATTCAAATAGAAGTGCAACACTAATTATGGCGTATAGTTTGTTTCGTTTTGTGAAATGATGTTGGTAGGGCATATATTATTGATAAGGAAGGTCACTATATGGAAACAAACCACTATCGCTGTCCGATCTGTAACGGTAAGAAATTAACACTCCGATATGAGGCAAGCTATGTTTATTCATATATTTTGGATGAGGATGCACCGGGTCATAAAAACTCGGAGGAATTCCTGTCATTCTTATATGATAAGCGAGAGCAAACCAATTCAAGAACCTTTATCGAGTGTAATAAATGCGGAACGCAGTATCCGTACACCTTTATCAATGGAGTATTGGAATACGGTACGAAACAGGAAGGTGCTCAGCTATAAGGTTGAGCTATAATATCGAATTCAAAAAAAAGAGCTGTCGTAAAAATCAAATTATGTTCTGCGAAGATGAGTATCAAGTTACCATAATACACTATTTGGAAGACAGACTGCTAAATTTGTTAGCTTGAAGAGGACAATTATTGTCCGATTGGGGCTAACAAATTAGCAGAATGTAATCCAACTTTTTTTAATGCAATAATTTGGTAATAATGATATACTTGAGATATATAAGGAGGTGCCCATGCTTGCATTGATTGCTGCATTATCGAGAAATTATGTGATTGGAAATAAAGGGAGCATCCCCTGGAGAATCAAAGGGGAGCAGAAGCGCTTTAAGGAGCTTACTACAGGAAAGACGGTAATCATGGGAAAACGCTCCTTTGAGGAGATTGGAAAGCCACTGCCGAATCGAAAGACGATAGTTATATCAAAAACGACAAATTATGAATATGAGAATTGCATCACCCTAGGATCTCTTACACAGGCAATTGCCTATGTTGGAGATGAGGACGCATTTGTCGCAGGAGGAGAACAGCTATACCGGGAAGCCCTTCCTCTCGTTGACGTAATGTATCTTACTATGATTGATTTTGAGGTAGAGGGAGACACCTATTTCCCTCACTTTAATCAAGAGGATTTTATCCTCACTTCGGAGGAAGAATTTCAGGGTGAGACACCTTACCGATATCTTACCTATGTGCGTAAGGATAAGGTAAAGAACAATCCTAATAACACGGGAGAAAACATCCGGTATGAATATCTGGGTAAGAGAGATGGGGTAGCAATCCGTTATGCCACACCGGAGGATGTAAAACAACTATGCATCTGGTGGAATGATGGCAGGGTTATGGCTCATGCCGGCTATCCGGATGGACTTAACACGACAGAAGAAGCAATTCTGGAGCAGATAAACAGTGAGGATAAAAACCGTCGAAGACTTATTCTAGAGGTCAATGAGAAGCCGGTGGGTGAGATGAGCTATCGACTACTTGACAAAGCAGCTGAAATTGGGATTAAGATCTGTGACACCACGTATCAGGAACAAGGCTTCGGAACATCGGCTTTGAAGCTGTTGATAGGATATTTATTCATGGAAGTCAAGGTGACAAAGATTGTTCTGGATACGAATCTTAAGAATACAAGAGCGCAGCATGTCTACGAGAAGATAGGCTTTGTAAAAACTGCCATACATATGGATAGCTGGAGAGACCAGACAGGTCAACTTCAATCTTTTGTCGAGTATGAGCTTGAGAAGGAGAATTATTACATAGGATAAAGCTGCTAAGGACCATGGTGATGTCTGTACTAGTATGAGTACAGGTTTTCAGGAGTTAAAAAAGCGATAAATACACAATTTCGTAGATCACAATTATGTTCTAGGTCTATTTTATCATATAAAATAATTGTCATGGACGTTGACTTTATTCCTATTCTGACATAATATTTTTTATATAGATTTGATGATATCTTCATGGAAGAAGCCATAATATCAAGCTTTTTTTCATGAAGTTTTTTTGTAATAATCAAACCCAGGATAGTAAAATGAATAAGGCAGGTTGACTTATGAAGAAAACAGTGTTGTCTCAAGGAGTTATCCAGTATACATTTGAACCGATCGAGGATAAGAAGTACGGTAACAATGTCATTGCAATTATCAGTGGGGATAAGGCATTTATTATCGATACAGGGTATACAAAGCAGATAGAGAAAGTTGAAAATGATCTAAAGGATTCCGGAATATCGATTGAAAGCGTTATTGTTTCGCATTTCCATGAGGGTCATATTGAAGGATTAAGAAAGCTGAGTGGTGTAACCGTATATGGCAGCCTCTGTTATCAGCAAACCTTAAATCAATGGATACCCACCAAGGAGCAGAAGTACTATACACCAACGGTTAAGGTCGATAAAAATCAAAAAATATTATTTGGTGATCATACCTTAGAGTTAATGCCCAATCCGGGACATTCCCTTTGTACTCTGCTGATTAAAATCGATGAACAATATCTCTATATTGCGGATGAATTAATGTACGCACCGGATGGGGAACCTATATTACCCAGGGTTACTAAGAATGATATCATTAATCATTATGTTTCGGTACATAATCTTGCTAAGTATAACAAATATGCCTTTATTCCGGGGCATGGTGAGGTAATTCGGGATCCACAACAAATAGTCAAAGACACTAAGAATGTATGCCATTATCTGTGTGAAGTATTGAGTAACGATGACGAAATTACGGTGGACCAGGCGACTAAGAATTGTAACTGCCACTTTCTGCATACGGATTGGCACAAAAATGTTTACAAATCGTAATGAATACCAGGGGAATGCAAGGGGATGATTTACCCAAGTTTGATCATTTGCATTCTTAAATTTGGAAGAAAAAAAGTATTGACGAATCCTTATTTTAATAGTACACTTTATCCATTAAAAGCGCTAAAGCTTTAAAGCGGAACAGCATTTTTTGTAAATGTTGCTATTAAATTTAGGAGGACTTATTCGTATGAAGATAAGAAAAATTGTCGCTGGTATTTTGATCACAGCAATGACTACTATTGTTCTTGCCGGTTGTAGTTCTAAGGATGAGGTTTTTAAGATCGGTGTCAACCAGTTTATTACACATGATGCTCTGGATGCAAGCTACCAAGGCTTTATAGATGTATTGACAGAGGCAGGATACATAGATGGTGAGAATATTAAGATTGATCTGCAGAATGCACAGGGAGATCAGGCAACAGCCAGCACGATCGCAACCAAGCTGATAAATGACAATAATGATATGATTTTAGCAATAGCAACGCCCTCAGCGCAGGCAGTTGCCAATGCAACGAAGGATATACCGATTCTGATTACCGCAGTGACGGATCCTGCCGGATCCGGTCTGGTCGCTTCCAATGAAGCTCCCGGAGGGAATGTATCCGGTACCTCGGACCTGACTCCGATTAAGAGTCAGATCGAGCTCCTGAGGAAATTGGTTCCTGATGCAAAGAATATCGCAATCCTTTACTGTTCCAGTGAAAGTAACTCTAAGATACAGGCAGAAATCGCAGCAGAAGCTGCAACGGAAGCCGGACTTACAACAGTGGATGCGACTGTATCCAATTCCAATGAAATTCAACAGGTAGTTCAATCCTTAGTCGGTAAGGTGGATGCCATCTATGCACCGACCGACAATATCATTGCAGCCGGTATGCCTACTGTAGCTTTAGTTGCCAATGATAACGGAATTCCGGTTATCTGTGGTGAATCAGGAATGGTAGATAATGGCGGACTTGCAACAAACGGAATTGATTATTACAAGCTTGGACGGCTGACCGGTGAACAGGCAGTAAAAATCATAAAGGGCGAGGCTAAGACAGAAACCATGCCAATTGAATATTTACCGGAAGATCAGTACACCATCAAAATCAATGAAGAAGCAGCGGCTAAGTTGGGAATTACGATTCCTGCCGATTTGCAATCGAAATAATAAGAGAGATTATGCTTTTTACAACATTGTGAAAACAGACTTCATAAGTTTTCATGAATCTTGTATCCAGAGGCTGTCGTAAAACGTATAACCAAAGGAAGAAAGATGGATTGGCTCCCCGTAATGCACTGTTTGACGGACAGGAAATGTGCGGCAACTTGTGTGTGAGGGGAGCTGATTCATCTTTCTTCAAGGCTAATTCATTAGAAGACAGCTCCGCAGATAACAGACAGGTACTTCTTGTACCAGATAAGAAGCACTATATATAAGAATAAAAAGAAAGGAACGAAAAATATGATTATGGCTATATTCGGTGCAGCGTCCCAGGGATTGACATGGGCAATACTGGCACTCGGTGTTTATCTCACCTTTCGTATATTAAATTTTGCGGATATGTCCTGTGAGGGAAGCTTTGCTTTAGGAGGCAGCATCTGTGCGATGCTGATGGTAAAGCATCAATGGAATCCTTTTTTAACACTTATCATTGCAATACTGGCCGGTATGGCAGCAGGCTTCGTTACCGGTTTTCTACATACAAAGTTAAAGATACCCGCAATTCTCTCCGGTATCCTAACCATGATTGGTCTTTATTCTGTTAACCTCAGGGTTATGGGCCAGGCGAATACCTCACTCATTGGTCAGAATACAATTATATCAATTTTTAAGGGACTACTTCCGGAAGCAAAGGAGATCGGAATAAAGGATTCTACGCTTCAGGTATGGGTTACTATGGGTGTTGGGTTTATTTGTATTATGGCAGTTATCGCAATTCTTTACTGGTTCTTCGGAACAGAAATCGGCTGCTGTATCCGTGCTACGGGCAATAACGAGAATATGGTTCGCGCCCAGGGAGTAAATACGGATAAAATGAAAATTCTCGGCTTGACTATCAGTAATGGTCTGATTGCATTAGCCGGAGCTTTGGTAACACAGAGTCAGGGCTATGCGGATGTCAACATGGGCGTTGGTGCCATTGTAATCGGTCTGGCTTCCATCGTTATAGGAGAGGTACTACTTAACAGGGTGAAGAACTTTGCTGCGAAGCTGGTAGCGATCCTTCTGGGTTCGGTTATATACCGAATTATAATTGCAGTAGTATTGCGACTTGGTATGGACACCAATGATATGAAGCTATTAACCGCGGTAGTAGTAGCAATTGCACTATCTATTCCTGTATTAAAACAGAGAAGGATAACCGTTCGAAGGGAGGAAATCTAGCATGCTAAAAATGATGAACATCTATAAGACCTTCAATCCCGGAACGGTAAATGAGAAGCAGGTATTGAACGGCTTGAATCTTGAACTTGCAAGGGGCGATTTTGTTACTGTCATCGGTGGAAACGGCGCAGGTAAATCGACAATGCTGAACATGATAGCCGGAGTCCATTATCCAGATTCCGGGCGGATTACTTTGGACGGAGAGGATATTACGAAGCTCCCGGAGCATTCCAGAGCAAAGTATCTGGGTAGAGTGTTCCAGGATCCAATGATGGGAACCGCAGCCAATATGGAGATCGAAGAAAATCTAGCTTTAGCCTATCGACGGGGAGAGAAGAGAAGCCTTGGATGGGGAATTACTAAGGAGGAAAAGGATTTATATATAGAAAAATTAAAGATGCTTGATCTGGGACTGGAGAGTAGACTTACGGCAAAGGTTGGCCTGTTGTCCGGTGGTCAAAGGCAGGCTTTGACTCTACTGATGGCAACGTTAAAGCAGCCCAAGCTACTTCTTTTGGATGAGCATACGGCAGCTTTGGATCCCAAAACAGCTGGTAAGGTATTGGAGCTTTCCGAACAGATCATTACAGCGAATTCACTGACCGCATTAATGGTAACCCACAATATGAAGAATGCCATCCAATACGGTAATCGCTTAATCATGATGTATGAGGGTAGAATTATTTATGATGTGTATGGTGAAGCCAAGAAGAATTTACATGTCAGCGACCTTATGGAGAAGTTTGAGAAGGCCAGTGGGGGCGAATTTGCCAATGATCGTATGATCCTTTCGTAGAAATATAAAAGGATAATATTGTTTTTTATATAATAATAGGTTATTATAGTATATAAGCACTAGTAACATATTCTGGATATAATGGCACTCATATGAAGTGGGGGTATGCATGTGCTAGGAAGTAAAAGAAGAACGATTGGTGTATTAATATCCCAGGTGAATCATGAATTTCAGGATCACCTTAGTAAAGGAATAATCACCAAAGCAAAAGAGCTTGACTACAATGTTGCTTTTTTTACAAATTTCGGAGGTTATGGTCAGCCGGCTTATGATATCGGTGAGGCAGAAATCTCAAAACTTCCTAACTACGAAGAACTGGATGGCATCATTATTGCCCCGGATACTTTGTTGTTGCAGAATCTGGAAGCACGTTATAAGGATAATATCAACCGGAGATGTAAATGTCCGGTTGTTAGTGTGCGAAGAGAAATAAAAGATTATTATAATGTTTTGATAGATGATTACACTGTACTGGATGAATTGTTAATTCATTTAGTGGAAGAGCACAAGTTTACGCGGATTAATTTCTTGGCCGGACCGAAGGGGTTTCCGGATTCAGAGAAACGATTAGCGGCTTATAGAAAGGTTTTATCGGAGCATCAGATTCCTGTGGAAGAAGGTCGAATTTATTATGGAGATTTCTGGAAGTATGCAGGAGTACAAGCGGTAGACCAATGGTTAAGAAGCGATTTAGAGAGACCGCAGGCGATAGTCTGTGCGAATGATTATATGGCTTTAACCGTATGTAATGCTTTGGCAGAACGAGGGATTCTAGTTCCGGAGGAAATAGCGGTTACCGGTTGTGATGATGTGGAGGATGCGGCAGAATTCAACCCATCTCTTACAACAGCAAGAATGCCGGTATTTGAAATGGGCTTGGAGGCAGTGCTCAAGCTTCACCGTCATATTCAAGGGAATTTAGAACCGCAAAACTCCTATATGAAGACAATTACCATATATAGGGCTTCCTGTGGCTGCAGAAAGAACTGGTATCAGGAGGGCAATGACCGGAGACAGAGCCATATCCAAATTCGGGAAAGCCTAACCAGGGCTATTTTTCACAATGCATATATGTCCTCCGATTTGACCGGACTTACGAAACTGGAGGATATAAACCAGAGAATATGGACTTATATTTACGAAAATGATAATTTTTCTCATTTTTGTCTCTGTCTGAAGAAGGATTGGAATGATTATAATGAGGATAGCGCCAGAAGTGAAGATACCTCAATGGTTATGGAGGTAGGCTTTAAGAACAGGATCGGTTACAGCAAGCTGTCCTTCTCAAGTAGGGAACTTATACCTCCAGAGCTTTCAGAAGATCGACCGATGGCGTACTTCTTTGCTGTGTTGCATCATCAGGAGCGTTCCTTTGGGTATGTGGGAATTAGCTTTGATACCATACAGACATATATGGTGACCTTTCAGGCATGGTTAATTAATGTCAGTAACGCGCTAGAGAATGTGAGGGTACACAATGAGCTGAATCGTCTGGTTACCATGCTGGAGGAGACCTCCATCCGTGACGATTTGACAGGCTTATATAATCGGAGAGCGTTGAATACAATCGGTAATCGATATCTGAAGCAATGCGTAGAAGCTCATTCCAGACTTATGGTTTTTACTGCAGATATGGATAAGCTCAAATTTATTAATGATAAGTTCGGACATGCATACGGTGATGTAGCTCTAAAAGTGGTGGCAGAGGCGATGCTTCAGTCGGCGGGTAACAACGAAATCTGTATCCGTCTTGGCGGCGATGAATTTATGGTCATCGGTATGGATTACGATGAAGAGAAGTTGGATCGATTTATAGAACGCTTTCAAAATTCATTGAATCGATTTAATTATATTAAAGATTATGATTTTGGAGTATATGTAAGTTACGGAAGCCATCTGATTAATCCGGATGAAAATACCTCGATTGAAAGCTGTCTTAATGTAGCCGATAAATTGATGTATCATCAGAAAAAGGGTAAGGAAGCCGGACGCTGATAGCGATTTGGAATGAATTAGAGCAGTAGTTGTTGTGGAAGCACTTGTTGCAAAGACAGAGGATATGTATTATGGGGATTCTCTGTTGCAGCTCTTGATCTGGGGAGAATCAAAATGTTTGGGAATAGCAGAAAAACAATTGGTGTGTTTATTACGCAGGTATATCAGGAATTTCAGGAGGAATTGAGTAAAGGTATCAGTAAAAGAGCAAAGGAGCTGGGGTATAACGTCGCTTTTTTTTCCAATTTCCTGGGCTATGGGGGATTTGAATATGAGGCGGGCGAGCAAAGTATTGCTCTGCTTCCAAGATATCAGGATCTGGATGGTATTATTATTTTACCGGATACCATGTTCGTACAAGGCTTTGATAAGTGTATTCGCGATCATATAACAAGGTATGCCAATTGCCCGGTTGTAAGTGTAAGACAGAAAATCGATGATTATTATAATGTGCTCATCGATGATACTTCGGTACTAGATGAGATTATTAATCATTTTATTGAGAAGCATGGTTATAAAAAGATTAATTTTTTGACTGGGCCAAGGGATAATCAGGTATCACATGTACGGTTGGAAGCCTTCAAACGAATTATGAAGGAACATAACCTTCCGGTTGATGAGGACCAGACCTATTTCGGGGACTTCTGGAAGGTACTGGGCCATGATGCAATAAGCTACTGGTTTTCAGACCCGGATAAGCGCCCGGAAGCGATTATCTGTGCCAATGATTATATGGCAATGACAGTCTGCGACGCTTTGGCAGAGAGAGGAATCTATGTCCCGGAGGATATTGCTGTATCAGGCTGTGATAATATAGCAATCACAGAAGATTTTTATCCTACCATCACAACGGCAGGCGTTTCTGTATTTGAGATGGGAATGGAAGCGGTTGATAAGATCTATAAGCATAACAATCGAATTCCACAGGAGAAGGATCATTACATGACGGCCTTAACCACCATCCGGGAATCTTGTGGCTGTAAACCAGCTATTAAACAGGAGAATATAAACTTTCGAAGAAATCGTATCATAAAGGAGCTCGAGGCAAAAAATAAATCCATCTATAACAATTCTTTTATGTCGGTAGAATTAACGAATGTGACTACAATTGATGAACTGGACCGAAAGCTGGCTTCCAATACGTATATGAATGAGGGATTTAAAAGTTTTTATATGTGCTTACATAAGAATTGGGAGCAGATTGGGTTAGAGAACCACGATGAGGAAGGGTTAACCGATGATATGGTCATGGAGGTCGGGATAAAAGATACAAAGTGGCTGCAGCGGGTCGAATTCAAAAAAACTCAGCTGCTTCCGGTGTTTCAAGCTGAAGAAGAGCCTCAGGTATTCTTCTTCAATATGCTTCATTATCAGAAGATATGCTATGGCTATACCGCAATCAGCTTTCACGAGGGACAGGCATACAAATCCTCCTATCAGGGGTGGTTGATTAATGTGTGTAACACTTTGGAGAATATACGAATTCACGGAGTGTTGAATCAATTGGTAAATCGCCTTGAAGACATGTCAATTAAGGATGAACTGACCGGACTGTATAACCGTCGTGCTTTGGAACAGTTAGGAAATAAATATCTGGAGCAGTGCATAAGGCGAGAGACCAAGCTTATGGTATTTTCGGCAGATATGGATAAGCTTAAATATATTAATGATAATTATGGACATGCAAACGGAGATATTGCGATTAAAATCGTCGCGGATGCCCTACTTTACGCCTCAGAGGATGACGAGCTTTGTATTCGTATCAGCGGAGATGAGTTCGTAGTCCTTGGAATGGATTATGACCAGTCGAAAATGAATGAATTTGTTCGTCGTTTCGAAAGCAAGCTGGATCAAATGAATCAAGAAGGCGGCAGAGAATATAAGGTATACGTTAGCTATGGATGGTATATAATTAAACCAAATGAATGCACCTCCATTGAGGAATGCCTGATTGTCTCGGATTCCAAAATGTATCAACAGAAATATCAGAAGGCAGAAATTCGCCTTCAGCATCGTGATGAGTTTCCCAATTATAATGCTTAAAAGAAAGGCTTAGTAGACTTTGGACAGGCTATATGATAAATTAATTGCATACAGTGATAAGGGGGATTATCCGATGCATATGCCTGGGCATAAGAGAAATACCAGGCTCTGTGGACCGTTTAATCCCTATGCCATCGATATTACAGAGATAGAGGGGTTTGATAATCTTCACCAGCCGGAGGAGATATTATTATCTCTGTCAGATAGAATTAGTCGAATTTATGGGTCAGGATGCTCTTATCCGCTGGTGAACGGGAGTACGGCCGGAATACTTGCCGGAATCTCTGCAGTAGTCAAAAAGGGTGATAAGATCCTATTGGCGCGCAACAGCCATAAGGCTGTTTATCATGGAGTTATCCTCACCGGAACGATTCCGGTGTATTGTTATCCACAAAAAATAGAGGGAATGTCCCCTTATGGTGGAATTCTTCCCGAAGATATTGAGAAGTCGTTGATAGATAATCCCGAGATCAGACTGGTTGTGATAACCTCACCGACCTATGAGGGTGTCGTGTCAGACATAGGGACAATCGCTCGGATTGTCCATGAGCATGGGGCATATCTACTTGTGGATGAGGCTCACGGTGCTCATTTTAGTTTTCATGAGGAGTTTCCGGTGAGCGCAGTAAGAATGGGAGCCGACTTGATTATACAAAGTCTGCATAAGACTTTGCCAGCATTGACCCAGACGGCAGTATTACATTCCAATGCAGAAGAGTTGAATTCGCGAATAAGGAAATACCTTGCGATCTATCAGAGTAGCAGTCCTTCCTATGTATTGTTGGCTGGGATAGACCGGTGCATTCAGCTTTTGGAGGAGCAGGCAGGGCAGCTTTTTGAGATTTATGTGCATAGACTTGAGCAGTTCTATCAAAGGATGAAGAAGCTGAAGGTATTAAAGCTTTTGAGGCCGGAGATTATTGGACAGTTCGGAGCTTATGATCTTGATCGCTCGAAGCTTACGATATCTGTACAAGGAACCGCTATTACCGGGCATATGCTTCATCAGCTGCTTCATAACAAGTATCAGATTATGTTTGAGATGGAAGCAATGGATTATGCTCTGGGTATGACCAGCATCTGTGATACGGAGGAAGGCTTCGACCGGTTGGCGGCTGCACTTCTGGAGATTGATGATAGCTTGGTGATAAGAACGCAACAGCCAGCAATTAATGTTAATAATACAGATACAAATAAGTCTGTGACAGATCGATGGAAAGCATTACTGCCACAGCCCAAAATTATGTTATGGCCGTTTGAAGCCTGGGAAAAACCGGTACAGAATATAGATTTTAGTAAGAGCAGCGGACTGATATCAGCTGCCTTCATCAGCTTGTTTCCTCCGGGGGCACCGATATTGGTTCCAGGGGAGGAGATATCAGCAGAGCTGATTGAATATGTTCAATCTGCCAGAAGCCAAGGGGTAACTGTCACCGGGCTGACAGGAGAGAATAAGAACGAAATAGAAGTAGTTGATTATCAAAGCTTTACTAATAAATAAAATCATGGGTATCAAAAGAGTCGGAAATGGGAAAGGATATTGAAATGGCTAGGATTTTTATTGTCATGGGCAAAAGTGCTACTGGTAAGGACACCATATACAAGAAGCTGTTGGAGGCAGAGGAGCTTCATCTTAAGACAGCAGTAATGTATACGACCAGACCGATTAGGAGATCAGAGGAGAATGGTATAGAGTATTATTTTGTGGATGAGGACACCTTGGTAGAACTACAGAAGCAGAAGAAGATTATAGAACATCGTGCTTATGAAACCATACATGGGACCTGGCATTATTTTACCGTAAATGATGGGCAGATTAATCTTGAGGAAGCGGATTATCTGATGATTGGGACGCTTGAAACATATATACAGATTAGGGAATACTTTGGTAAGGAAAAAGTTATACCAATCTATCTGGAGGTGGAAGACAGCGTCCGATTAATGAGGGCAATGAAACGCGAGCAAAAGCAGGAGCCGCCCAAATATGCTGAGATGTGCAGAAGATTCCTTGCAGATGAGGAGGATTTCTCTGAAGAAAACCTTGCAAAATGCGGTATCACAAAACGCTATCAGAACCTTGACATTAACATCTGTCTCTATGAAGTCAAGGAGGATATAAAAAAATTACTGTAAAGTAGTAGGATTCTATGATATACTGCGTATATAAGCGAAGCCTGCATCTGAGAAACATAAATAGACAGCTTGCTGTCAGTATTTATGTTTCTCAGATGCAGGCGAGCCAACGCGAGCGAGTGAACTATAGTTCACGAGCTGCGCTTATATACGCAGTGCAGAAACTCAAGGCAGAAGTGAACTATAGTTCACGAGCTGCGCTTATAAACGCAACTCTTTGGAGGAAATGCTATGGAGATAAAAGTGAACCAAATGCAACCTATCAACCAGGTTGAACAAAAAGCACCCGTGCCGGAGGCAGATGGTTCTTTTAAGTATACGCTAATTTCTCATATCGAGGAGCAAGAGCTGAAGACAGTACTAAACGGTATGCTGGCGGAGATTACCACACATGGCAAGAAGCTGGCAAAGCGCATGGACTTAAAGGACATGAAGCACTACCGTGAGCTGATCAAAGAGTTTATGAACGAAATCGTTAATCGCTCCCATAAGTTCTCCAGAGAGAATTTTCTGGATAAGAAGGGAAGGCATCGTGTCTATACCATGATCAAGCTAGTGGATAAGAATCTGGATGAGCTGGCAGCAGAGCTTATTAAGGACGAGAAGGATCACTTGGCGATATTAAATAAAATAGATGAGATCAGAGGCTTGTTACTGGACATCCTGACTTAAATCACTTTTTTAATGGAGGTTAACTATGCAAGGGTTTGGACAAATTATAGGTCATGAAAGTATTATACACCATCTTCAGAACGCGATTAGTTCTAAGAAGATTTCTCATGCCTATATTTTATACGGAGAAGAAGGCATGGGCAAAAAGCTGCTTGCGAGTGCATTCGCGAAAACCCTGCAATGTGAGCAAGAAGGAATCCTATCCTGTGACCGTTGCAAATCCTGTATGCAGGCGGAAACCGGTAACCATCCAGATGTTATATGGGTGACTCATGAGAAGGTCAGCATCGGAGTAGATGATATCCGTCTTCAGGTAAATGCGGATATTCAAGTGAAGCCATATAACAGTAGATATAAGATTTATATTATTGACGATGCGGACAAACTTACCGAACAGGCTCAGAACGCATTATTAAAGACCATGGAGGAACCGCCGGAGTACGCTGTTTTACTTCTTCTGGTCAGCAACATTACATCTTTATTGCCTACAATTTTATCCAGATGTGTCCGGCTTAATCTGAAGCCCGTGGACAAGGCGGCAATCAAGGAATTTCTTATGCTCCAACATCATATACCGGATTACAAAGCAGATATGGCAGCAGCCTTTTCCAGTGGTAATGTAGGAAAGGCAATTAAATATGCTTCATCGGAAGAGTTTGAGAAGATGAAGGACAATGTACTTCACATATTAAAATACATCGACGATATGGAACTTTATGAAGTGATATCAGGACTTAAGGTATTTTCAGCGAATAAGCCCATTATCGAGGATTATATTGATTTAATGATTTTGTGGTACCGCGATGTGGTAATGTACAAGGCAACGATGGACCCGAATCTTTTATTATACAGAGAAGAACTCTCATTTATTAAGCACCAGGCAAGTATAAGAAGCTATGATAATATTGAAAAAATCATAAGTGCGATGGAAAAGGCAAAGATAAGGTTAAAGGCTAATGTTAACTTTGATATTGCTATTGAACTTATGTTACTTACAATAAAGGAGAACAGTAATGGTTAATGTAATCGGAGTAAGATTTCGCAGGGCCGGAAAAGTATATTTCTTTGATCCTGCAGGTTATGATATTAAGCAAGGCGACAATGTAATTGTCGAGACAGCACGAGGGATTGAATACGGTTCGGTCGTTCTGGGACCCAGAGATGTGGAGGATGATAAGATTATCCAACCGCTAAAGCCGGTAATCCGACAGGCAACTGACGAGGACATTGCTATTGAGAAACGTAACAAGGAGAAGGAGAAAGAAGCCTTCCAGATCTGCATGGAGAAGATTAAGAAGCATGGTCTGGAGATGAAGCTCATTGACTGTGAGTATACCTTCGATAATAATAAGGTTTTATTCTATTTCACGGCTGATGGACGTATCGATTTCAGGGAGCTGGTTAAGGATCTGGCAAGTGTATTTAAGACCCGTATCGAGCTCAGACAGATCGGTGTACGTGATGAGACGAAGGTGGTTGGAGGTATCGGCATCTGCGGAAGACCCCTTTGCTGCCATACCCATTTATCCGAATTTGCGCCGGTTTCCATTAAGATGGCAAAGGAGCAGAATCTTTCCCTGAATCCGACGAAAATCTCCGGCGTATGCGGAAGATTGATGTGCTGCTTAAAGCATGAGGAAGAGGCGTATGAGGAGCTGAACAGTAAGCTTCCCGGCGTAGGTGATTTTGTTACAACGAAGGATAATCTGAAGGGTGAAGTTCAGAGTGTCAGTGTATTAAAGCAATTGGTTAAGGTGATTGTAGTCCTGGAGAACGACGAAAAGGAAGTAAGAGAATATAAGGTTGAGGATTTACGCTTCAAGCAAAGAAGGCGCAAGGAGAGGAATACATCCTTAGAGGATGAGGAGCTGAGAGTTCTGGAGCTTTTGGAGAAGAAGGAAGGGAAGTCCTTACTGGATGATGAATAATAACCAAAGCGAAAAGGATTATCTGAAATCCGGGGAACGAGTAGATGATCTGAATCGAAATAATTATAAAATAATACAAAATACTAAGAAATTCTGTTTTGGTATGGACGCAGTACTGCTTTCCGGATTTGCTAAGGTACTTCCCGGAGAAAGAGTGTTGGATCTGGGAACTGGAACGGGAATTATTCCGATATTATTAGAGGCAAAGACAGAGGGGAAGCATTTTACCGGACTGGAGATTCAGGAGGAAAGTGCGGATATGGCACGGCGAAGTGTCGCCTTGAACGGACTGGAAGATAAAATTGATATTGTAATTGGAGATATCAAGGAAGCCTCTGCTTATTTTGGATTGGCTTCCTTTGATGTTGTTACCACCAATCCGCCCTATATGAACCATGGGCATGGTCTCGTGAATCCCGGTGACGCAAAAGCGATTGCACGGCACGAGATACTTTGTTCTTTGGAGGATGTTATCCGAGAAGCAAGTCGTCTGCTTAAGACAGGCGGACGCTTTTATCTGGTTCACCGGCCCTTCCGCCTTGCGGAGATTATAAATAAGCTGACGGCTTATAAGTTGGAACCAAAGCGGATGAAAATGGTCCATCCATACGTAGATAAGGAACCGAATATGGTACTCATAGAGTGTGTTAAGGGCGGTAAGTCAATGCTTAAGGTGGAAGCCCCGCTGATTGTCTATAAAGAGCCGAAGGTTTATACGGAAGAAATCTATGATATCTACGGTTATTAATGAAAGGATATATTATGTCCGGTATGTTATATTTATGTGCTACACCCATCGGCAACCTGGAGGATATTACCTTCCGTGTCATACGAACCTTAAAAGAGGTGGATCTGATTGCAGCCGAGGATACCAGGCACAGCATTAAATTGTTAAATCATTTTGAGATAAAGACACCGATGACCAGCTACCATGAGTTCAATAAGGTAGATAAGGCAAGACATCTGGTGGAGCAGCTCCTGACAGGGATGAATATTGCCCTGATTACCGATGCGGGGACTCCGGGTATTTCCGATCCTGGAGAGGAGCTGGTAAAGCAGGCTTATGAGGCTGGAATCAGCGTTACTTCTATTCCGGGAGCCTGTGCAGCAGTGACGGCATTAACGCTATCCGGACTTGGGACAAGAAGATTTTGCTTTGAAGCATTTCTGCCCAGTGACAAAAAGGCAAGGCAGCGGGTGCTGAATGAATTGAAAAACGACACAAGAACACTAATCCTATATGAGGCACCTCATAGAATCTGTAAGACTCTGCAGGAGCTACTTGAGGTATTAGGAGACCGAAGAATTTCATTAATCAAAGAACTGACTAAGTTGCATGAGAAGGTCTGGCAGACAACTCTTTCTGAGGCTATCTTGGGCCTAAGGGAACAGGAGCCGAGAGGAGAATATGTTCTGGTACTAGAGGGAAAGTCAGATTTAGAACTAGAGGCTGAGAAGCAGGAGCAGTGGGGAGCGGTTGCATTGGCCGAACACATGAATTTCTATACGGATCAGGGCTTCGATAAGAAGGAGGCTATGAAGGCTGTCGCAAAGGACAGAGGAGTAAGCAAAAGGGATATTTATCAATTGCTTATCAATGAGGAAGCCGAGGGTAAGGGGTAACTGTCTTTTGGAGGTGAAATAATGTTGTGTGGGGTATTTCGAACAAAAGAGAGAAAAGTAATTGGGGCAATTCTGGGGACAATAATCTTAATTGGATTTATCATTATTAGTATGGCATCCAAAAGCGCACAGATTGATGAACAGGCTGTTATGGCAGAAAATTACCTCAATGCAGGAAGCTTTGAGCATGCAGTAGAGGCTTATCAGAAAGCGTTATCAATGAAGAATAGTGACCAAGAGACTCTGTCCATCGGACTCTCTAGGGCTTATGTGGGGTTAGAGGATTTTGATAAGGCTTTGGAGGTTTTACGCGCCTGTTACCAGAAAAAATCCACAATGAAGCTTGAAAAAGAGATTGAAGAAGTCACATCCACAAAGTTGGATTATGAATTTCGTCAGTCTATTTCTCGTGCAGATGTTTATTTCTCGAACAAGGAATACGATAAAGCAATTTCGGTATACGAAGAGGCAAAGCTGATTAAGAGTAAGGACAGTACCTCGTATACGAGAATTGCACAGGCTTATATTGAACAGGGTAAATATGATCTTGCCAGAGAGAAAGTTCTGGAGGGGATCGAGATAATTCGGAATGAGGAGTTGGATACGCTCTTAATCACCATCGATACATACCTTTTGAAAGAGGATTATGATCTGATGGTTGTACAAGCCGAGGAATATATATACCAAGAGAATTACGAGGACGGAATTGAAAAATATAAAGAGGCTATTCAACTGTTGCCGTCACAAACGAAGGCTTATAAGAATTTAGCGTTAGTTTATCTGGAACGTGAGGAGTATAATGAGGCTGTTTCACTCCTGACAAAAGCGGTGGGCCTTACCAAGGATGCAGAGCTGCGGGAACTGTTGACCACGGCTATGGAGCAAAAAGAAGGCGAAGAAGAGAGACAGAATGTGTTGGCCGAGCTTTATAAGGCCATGGAAGAGCAGAATGTTGATCAGATTATTGCTGTTATGGAGACGAACATTTACCGAGAGCAGATATCGACAAAAGCACCGGTCTATTATGGTACCAGTGAAGGTGATATCGCAAAGGGAGCAGGTTTGATCGTCTATAAGGGAGATCAGCTGTATTATGGAGATGTTGTCAATGGTGTCAAAAGGGGGGATGGTATTTATTTTATGCTGACCGAAAATTCCTACGGTCAAGGCTATTACTATTACAAGGGGGAATGGAATAGCGACATTCCAAATGGTGTCGGTAAGGTAATTGAAGTCTGCAATCAGAAGAAGGAATCTGGAGAAATCATTATCAGTAAGACTGTCACAGAGGGTATCTACTATAATGCACTAGAGGACGGAACCATGAATAAGTATTTTTACGAGAATGGCAATGAGACAGGAAGAATACGCTACCTTGCTCAGAATGGTATCCCATTATCCAAGGGCACAACAAAAAGAGTTCCCAGCCCTACACCTGCAACAAAAGCCTATAGCATCGGAGAATTATATCTTAATGGTAAGAATACAGGTGAGGACTATCTGGCTGATCCTGATATTGTCTGGGGAGTAGACCCCTTCATACATAGTAAGAAAAAATAATTTCATCTGATTATATAGAGAAATACTAATCAAACAGGTAGCTACGCATTATTGTGTGATAAAAAAGAAAGCCGACAGGCTTTCTTTTTTATATATGAAAAGGGCTTGTCATATATTTGACAAGCCCTTTTGTGCTAAGTAATAATTACATTTCCTGTATCCGGCAAGAATACAGTCAAACTTTTAATCCGTAATTAATGAAAACCTATGGCATGATTGTCATTAATAAAATGCTTCATAAAAGTTTGCAATGCAACTGTTTGGAATATGTTAATTACTCGATAATTCCTGCAAGTTTAGCGAGTTCAACGATAGTGTCCTTAGAGATTTTCTTTCCTTGATATTCTAGCAAATTGTCTTTGTTGCCGTTGAATATATCAGTGGGTTCATATTTCTGAAGGATAATTCTTCCTTCGTCAACAAAAATTTCCAATGGATCTCTCTCGCTAACATCCAAGGTTCTTCTCAATTCAATGGGAAGAGTAATTCTTCCGAGTTCGTCGAGTCTTCTTACAATACCAGTGCTTTTCATAATAGGCCTCCTATTCTTAAGTGTATTGGGGAATAAAATAGATTGCTATTAACAATGAATGCGCATATACATCATAGCTTACATTATTTGTAACAGCATAAAATAAGATATCATAGGATTTTTTCAAAGTCAACTAAAATAATTGTCAGATGATAGCACTATTTAAACAATAAATGTAAATCCGATACAATAAATACCATTAAAGTCAAGAAAAAAGGGGTATTTTTACCATAATAAGGAATATAGTTATAATAAATAACCAAAAAGACATAACAAATTTCATGAAAATCTGACAAATTTGAAAGGAGAAAAATATGCTTAATTACCTTTGGGGAATAATGATCGTTTTGGGAGTAACAGTAGGAGTCCTAAGGGGAGAGATCAGCGAAGTCAGTAAAGCTACTATAAATTCCTCCAAGGAAGCAGTTACCTTATGTATTACAATGCTAGGCATTATGGCTATGTGGACCGGTATTATGCAGATAGCGAAAAAAAGCGGACTGGTTGCATCCTTTACAAAGGCTCTGCGACCGTTTCTTAGGATATTATACCCGAGCATTCCGAAAGATCATGTGGTTAATGAATACATAGCCTCCAATATGATCGCAAATATTCTTGGACTTGGCTGGGCGGCGACCCCCATGGGTCTAATGGCAATGAAGGAGCTGAAGAAGCTGAATCATGATTCGCAGGTTGCTAGCTGCGATATGTGCACGCTTTTAATTATTAACATTTCCTCGTTGCAGCTTATTCCGGTCAATGTTATAGCCTATCGCAGCCAATACGGATCGGTGAATCCGGCAGAGATACTAGGAGCCGGGCTGGTTGCTACGTTGTGCTCCACCTGTGTCGGTTTTGCTTTTTCCGTCATAGCAAGAAAGCTCAGTTACCGTAAGGGAAACCAGTAGGAGGGAAAAGTGTGAGATTTTTAATCTACATATCGGATTACATTATACCGTTTCTGTTTTTTTACATTGTTGGCTTTGGTCTTCTGATGAAGACGAATATTTTTGATGAATTCATTCAAGGCGCAAAGGACGGCTTTAAGGTAGTACTTGATATTTTACCTACCTTGATTGGTTTGATGGTCGCAATAGGCATTTTACGAGCTTCTGGGACGCTTACTATCGTGTCAGATTTACTGCGTCCGCTGACGGATCTGCTTCATTTTCCGTCACAGCTGGTACCGGTTGCAATTATTAAGATGTTTTCCTCCTCTGCGGCGACCAGTCTTGTCCTAGACATCTTTAAGGAATACGGACCGGATTCCTACCTAGGACGCCTGGTGTCCGTTATGATGAGCAGTACAGAGACGATATTTTACACCCTGGCGGTATATTTTATGGCGGCTGGTGTCAAGAAGACCAGATATACCTTACTGGGGTGTCTGCTTACTACCCTGACGGGTATTATTGTAAGTGTGATCATGACAAAACTAGTATTCTAGTTGTCGGTTGAGGGGAAGATAAACAAAGCGTTGTTGTACTTGTAATTTTAACTGTGATGCACTACATTGACCGAAGCAGTTCTGGCTAAACATCCTATGATACAATAGAAATCTTCGGAAACGATACATTGTTATATAATTCTGTATTAAAGTTCTCCGGGCAGACTCTTTGTAATGACTCTTTATATATCGCGTTAAATGGAATATAATCAAGGTAAGATTGTAATGCTATTATGGATATCATTTATTTTCGGAGGTGATTATTATGGCACTGGTTGGTGCATTTATCGTTCCTCATCCGCCGCTCATTGTACCTGAGGTAGGACGAGGTGAGGAGGAGAAGATAGGCAAGACCATTCAAAGCTATCATGAGGTAGCTAAGAAGATTGCGGAGCTTAAGCCGGATACAATTGTCCTTACATCACCGCATTCCATTATGTATTCTGATTATTTTCATATATCGCCGGGGAAGAGGGCTAAGGGTGACTTTGGTAATTTTAGAGCGAAGGATGTATCATTTCAGGTTGATTATGATGAGGAATTTGTTGGCGCATTAGAAGCCTGCGCTGAGCGAGATGGTATAGAAGCAGGTACTCTGGGAGAGAAGAAGCCGGAGCTTGATCATGGGACTATGGTTCCGCTCTATTTTATTAATCAGTATTATAAGGATTATCAGCTGGTAAGGATTGGTCTATCCGGTCTGTCTCTTCCGCTTCATTATCGTCTAGGTAAATGCATAGAGAAGACAGCAGCTAGGCTTAACCGAAGGATCGTATTTGTGGCAAGTGGGGATCTATCTCATAAGCTAAAGGAGGAGGGTCCCTATGGTTTTTCGCAGGAGGGTGTAGAGTTTGACCGGCAAATTGTCGAGGCGATGAAAGAGGGGGATTTCCTTAAATTACTGGAATTCAATCCTGACTTCTGTGAGTCGGCTGCAGAATGCGGGCTGCGATCATTTATTATTATGGCTGGAGCCCTTAGCGGTAAAGCTGTTGAGGCGAATTTTCTGTCCTATGAGGGACCTTACGGGGTCGGATACGGGGTATGTGAATATAAGATTGTCGGGGAAGCCAAAAACCGTAATTTTGATGAGATATTTACTCAGAAACAGAAGGAACTGGCAAGAGAACTTCAGAAGCAGGAGGATCCCTATGTTCATTTGGCTAGACAATCACTGGAGACCTACATCAGTACTGGTAAATGTGCCAAGCTTCCTGAAGGACTTCCCGAAGAGATGCTTAATCGTAAGGCAGGAGTATTCGTATCCTTGAAAAAGCATGGCAGTCTGCGCGGCTGCATTGGTACGATTAGTCCGGTTACAGAAAGTATCGCCGAGGAGATTCTTCGTAATGCGGTAAGTGCTGCGGTAGAGGATCCGAGATTTGCTCCTGTGACAGAGGACGAGCTGGATGAACTAATCTACAGTGTGGATGTACTCTCTCCTGCAGAAGCAATCGACTCAATGGAAGAGTTAGACGTTAAGCGGTATGGAGTCATCATAACCTCGGGCAAAAAGAGAGGGCTGCTTCTTCCGAATCTGGAAGGAGTAGATACTGTTGAGCAGCAGATATCAATAGCAAGAAAAAAAGCGGGGATTTATGACAATCAGAAGGTTTCTTTGGAGCGTTTTGAGGTGGTGAGACATAAATGACAGCAGAATGCAGGATATGCCCCCATCATTGTAGGATAGAGGAAGGACATCTGGGTTTGTGTAAGGCTAGAACAAATCGGAATAATGAGATTATCAGTGAAAATTACGGCAAGCTGACAGCAGTAGCTTTGGATCCGGTCGAGAAGAAGCCTTTATATCATTTCCATCCCGGTAGTAAGATCCTTTCCATCGGTAGCTATGGATGTAATCTTAACTGTCCCTTCTGCCAGAACTGCGATATCTCCATGGTTGGTAGTAACGAGATAGAGACCGAGGAGGTAACCATAGAAGAATTGCTATTAAAGGCAAAGCTACTTGAGTCTCGCGGCAATATCGGAATTGCTTATACCTATAATGAACCCTTGATTGGTTTTGAATTTGTTAGGGATTGTGCTATGGCAGTGAAGAAGCAAGGGCTTAAGAATATTGTTGTAACCAACGGTTATATCAGCGAGGAGCCGATTCAGGAGCTCTTGCCTTATATTGATGCATTTAATATCGACCTGAAGGGCTTCACGGAGGAATTCTATCATAAGCTCCGCGGAGATCTGGCCACGGTAAAAAGAACCATCGAGTTGGCGGTGAAGGTCTGTCATGTTGAGGTGACAACGCTTATTATACCGGGAGAGAATGACAGTGAGGAGGAGATGAAAGAGCTCTCCGGTTGGCTGGCAAGCTTAAGTCCCGATATTGTTCTTCATATCTCAAGGTTCTTTCCAAGATGGAGGATGCAGGATAGGGATGCTACACCGGTGAAGCAGGTGTATCATCTTGCCGAGATTGCAAGAGAGAAGCTTAGATATGTTTACGAAGGAAACTGTTAAAGGAAGATGGCAGATTCGATGTAAAGCCGGATAAGGATAATATAATTATCTTACAACCGGATCTAATGGTAATCTGCAATAAAGATAAAGTGAATCAGAAGCGCATGGAAGGGGCTATGGAGCTGATTAGTAAATGAGCGTGTAATAGAAAATAGCATTAACTTCACATATTGTGCCAAAAGTGTTCCATACTAATAGTGTCAAAGTGGATTGGAATTCAAATTTATTTCATTTGCGTAGGAAGATTGAATTTCACCCGGATAGAAAGGAGACAGTATGGACAAGAAGCAAAACGAAAAGCAGCATCAGAAGAAGGAACAGGATAAGTTCAACAGTGTTACAGGCTCCGTAAAGCCTGAGAATCAGAACCAGACGCACAATGCGCGTAAGGAAGGTGTCGGCAGACAGAACAATAGATACCGCGATGAATGATAAGCCTGACTAAACTTGAAATGATATAAATGGAATAGATTTCACTGACTAAGGAACTCACACATTACTATTGGCAAGAAAGTAGGATGGTGGGTTCTTTTGTATGTCAAAGGGATTGATACCGAAAGATGTTAATTACCATTATATGTAAGGATATGGTATTGACATTTGTTGTAGCAGATGATAACATGACTTAGTCACAATTATCATTTATTAATTCTGGGATTTCTTCGGAAGGCTTTTATTCAAAAAATAATTATATAATGATTAATAATAACAAAAAGGAGGGTAGTTACATAGAATGAAATGTGATTGTGATACCGGTACCCATTCACAAGATCAACCCAAGATCTGATTAACAGAAATGTTTATATTAGCGCCATGCACCTTCATTGGGATATGTAATTTGGAGGTTAACGAGGTAGAGAGTTAGCGAAATTTTCGGCGGGTGCTCTCTCGTGCTCTTGGGCATGTGATATGTCGACAAAAACTATTGGTAACGATAGAACAACAGCGGCATAACCAAGAAAATGAATTAGGTGGGATTCTGACTTTGTACACGGTTACGAAGCATTATTTGCGCGAAGGTAAGTGAAGTATCAACCAACACCAAAATCGGTTGAATACGAGCACACCAGCGACAACAGGAGAAGTTCGCATAGCGTTTATCTTCCGGTTGCACTATGAATTCATCTATTAAATTATCTTTTATCGAATAAAAAAACGGATTATAGAAAAATACGCCATTACTATGCCCATTTATAATGGGGTTGTACTTATTATGGCTAAAAATGGAACTGCTGTACGGCAGGTTGGAGGATTATTATGTGTGGAATAATTGGTTATACAGGAAGCCGCGAGGCTAAGAATATACTTTTAGGAGGTCTGGCTGCTCTGGAATACCGCGGGTATGACAGCGCAGGAATTGCACTTTGTGAGCAGGGAGAAGTTCATACGATAAAGACCATTGGTAAGGTATCGGATCTGGTAGAGAAAGCGACCAAAGCAGATGCTCTGAAAGGTACCTGCGGTATCGGTCATACCAGATGGGCGACGCATGGTGGAGTTACGGATACCAATGCGCACCCTCATACTCATGGGAAGGTGACATTACTTCACAACGGAATTATTGAGAACTACCACAATCTGGAGGTGGAGCTAGCGAAGACAGGCAGATTCCCGATCTCCCAGACGGATACAGAGATTGTAGCAATGCTCCTTGACAGCTTATATGAGGGAGATGCAATCAATGCAATTATTGAAGCTGCGAAGAGAATAGAAGGAGCTTATGCTTTCTGTATTATGTTCGCAGATCAACCGGAGGTAATCTATTCCTTGCGTAATGCCAGTCCTCTGGTTGCGTCCCATGTGGAGGATGGTTCCATTATTGCTTCTGACCTGGTTGCATTAATGGATTATTCCAAGGATTACTTTGTATTACCGGAGCAACATATTGCTATTCTTACCAAGGAGGCAATTCAAGTTGTTAATTTTGATAAAAAGGTTGTTGAACCTACTATGCTTCATGTGAGCTGGGACATCACAGCCGCTCAGAAGAACGGATATCCGCATTTCATGCTGAAGGAGATCTATGAGCAGCCGACCTCCATTCGTTCTACCATTACACCAAGAATATCCGCAGATAACACACCGGACTTTACGGTAGATCGTATTCCAGATGAGGTATTTGAGAAAGTAAACCGTGTAATCATCGCTGCCTGTGGTACTGCAATGCATGCGGGGTTAGTAGGAAAGGCTATGATTGAGAAGCTGATTCGTGTACCCGTCGAGGTCGAGATTGCCTCCGAATTCCGTTACAAGGATCCGATTATGGATGGGAATACTCTGGTAATCCTGATCTCCCAGTCCGGAGAGACAGCAGATACGCTTGCGGCACTCCGCCTTGCTAAAGAGGCTGGAGCGACAACACTCTCTGTAGTTAATGTAAAGGGCTCTACGATAGACCGTGAGAGTGATTATGTATTCTATACTCATGCCGGTCCCGAGATTGCAGTTGCCAGCACCAAGGCTTACACTGCTCAGCTTTCCTGCTTATATCTACTGGCCTTCAAATTCGCATTGATTCGCAAGACGATCACCGAGGAGGAATGTGCTGGTTATATCAAGGAGCTGAAGGAGGTTATCCCTGCGATCGAGGAGACTTTAGCATTTGATAAGACGGTGGATGATATCTGTAAGCATCTTGTGGATAAAGAGGACTTATTTTTCATTGGTCGTGGATTAGATTATGCATTATGCTGGGAGGGCTCCATTAAATTAAAGGAAATCAGCTATATCCACTCCGAGGCATATGCTGCCGGTGAGTTAAAGCATGGTACGCTATCCTTGGTTACAGAGGGGGTTCCGGTAGTAGCACTGGCAACCCAGCAAAGGGTATTCTCCAAGATGATATCCAATGTTCGTGAGGTTCGTGCACGAGGAGCTTTTGTTGTAATGATCACGAACGGAAAAACGGAGGTAGAAGAATCCGCATATGATTATCATATTGAATTACCGAAGACTTCGGATTACTTTACTCCCTTCACCTCAGCAATCGTGCTTCAGTTACTGGCATATTATACCTGTGTGCACCGCGGTTTCAATGTAGACCAGCCGAGAAATCTGGCAAAGAGTGTAACCGTAGAGTAAAGGGTTTTAAGCAGTAGACTGCAAAGGTGAGTTCTCAAATAGCTTGAGAATTCACCTTTTAATTTTAGTATCACTCAATGTAATTTACAATTTGATTTTTGAGTATACAGAGAGATACTTCTAGTTATTACAGGGAAAAAACTATACCATAACTTTATAATTTAGCTACTAATACAGTCTTTATATTAATTAAGGGCTGTATTTTTTATTGAATCGAATAATTATACAGGTAAAATATATACCATATACCAATTCTAAAATACTATACATAAAACGTTAATAATGAAACACGTAAAGGTATTAACGAATAAATTCAGAGATAACTCTGGTTGAAGCATCGAACCATTATTGAGCACAATGGAGAAACCAGTCTCTTGCATCCGCTACATGAGCATCAAGATTCAACCAGCGAAGGTGCTGTACCTTCGCCACTTTTTCCTGTACTTGTTCTTATCACCTTCATAGACATAATCCGTATGATTCCCATCTGATCGGTTGCTGAAAGGCCTTTTTGAATCAATATGTACTAAATTGGTACTGATATATGAATAAATCCGCATAAACGGTTTGTTATGGTGGCATTTTAAGTATACTTGATTTATAATAGATATACTGTTGAAACAGCATTGCCAGTAAAGGAGAATGATTATGCTTGAATTTAGATATGATACACAATTATTGATTGAAGGAGAGAACCTTTCAGAAGATGATATCAATGAATATATCACAAAGAATTTAGAGGGGGATTGCTTATTAGCAGTTGGAGATGAGACATTGATTAAAGTTCATTTCCATACGAATGCCCCCTGGAAATTGCTTGAGTATTGTGCTTCCATAGGTGAAATTTATGATATCGTTGTAGAGGATATGGAACGACAGTCAAAGGGACTCCATGGTTAGTAAAATAAATAATAGTAGCTTCTTTGACCTTAATAAATGAGTAATAAGTGGTATGCCAGTCCCGGCATACCACTTGTTTTGTCTTGAACTTAATTATTTGCTCTATTGCATCCTCATAATTGACACTATAAGTATTACCGAATAATATAAACATGGTAGAAAATGTATGCCGATGGTAGTATAATATCAATATGTTAATTCATAAAAGTAAATTATTGTGCTTTAGAATGGAGAATGAAAATGAATTTATTTGAAGTTCAAAACTTAGTAAAAAGGTTTACTAAAAATAAGAATATTAGTTCATCAATTAGTGTTCGAGTTATAGATTTGGTTTCAGAAGTTGGAGAATTATCAAAAGAGATCTTAAAAGGCACGAATTATGGCAAAAAAAAATTTGTAAAAACTGAAGAATGGGATAGTGAAATTGGAGATGTTTTGTTTTCCTTGATATGTATTGCGAATCAAACTGAAACTAATTTAGAAGATTGCCTAAATTATGCCCTAAATAAATATGAAAAAAGGTTTGCTGACAAAGGAGATTTAGGCTCTGGAAGATAATCCGATAACCGCGTTATTTCATAATGGCCGTTATAGTGACGGTCTTTATACCATAATAGCTTTTACAAGTAAATTGAACTATTAATATAATGCTATCAACTATCATTTTCGGTTGGTAGCTTTTTAGTGCACTGAAATCGAGTTTTTCATATCGTATCATACCTATCATACCTCCAAATCTAACGCAGGTTGAAATGAACAAGAAGCTGTTGTATAATGGTTGGGACTTGAATAATACCGACAACAAACGAAAATGATATCATTGTGCCGGCATAATCAAAGTGTAAATCGTCTCGCATGCGAGACGTTGCACACTTGGCACTAATTTAAAAGGATAAACATCGCAAAGAATGGGGATAAACATGATTTTTGAAACACACGCACATTATGAAGATGAAGCATTTGACATAGACCGGGAGGAGCTACTGGAAAGACTCCCGAAGCAGGGGATTGAATATGTAGTCGATATCTGCTCCAGTGTTGATAGCGTTGATCGGGTACTGAAGCTGGCTGACCAGTATCCTTACATTTATGTAGCAGTAGGAATTCACCCGGAATCAGCAAAGGAATTGAGTGAAGAGAACTTCGGATGGCTTAAGGAAAAAGCCTCACACCCGAAGAATATCGCGATCGGTGAAATCGGATTGGATTATTATTGGGATACCACAGACCGTGATACGCAGAAGAAGTGGTTTGAGCGCCAGATAGAGCTGGCAAGGGAGCTTAAACTGCCCTTGGTCATCCACAGCAGAGATGCGGCGAATGACACCTATCATATGCTAAAGGAAGCGAAGGCTGACAGTATTGGTGCAATTATTCATTGCTTCTCCTACGGTGTGGAGCAAGCCAGACAGTATCTGAACATGGGCTTTTATCTCGGTATCGGCGGGGTGCTCACTTTTAGCAATGGGAAGAAGCTGAAGGAGGTTGTAGAATATGCTCCTCTGGAACAACTGGTACTTGAGACGGATTGCCCTTATCTGGCACCGGTACCCTACCGTGGCAAGCGCAATGATTCTACTTACCTGACTTATGTAGCGCAGCAGCTTGCGGAGATTAAGAAGGTGGATTACGAGACAGTTGTCAGAGTCACCTCAGAGAATGCAAAGCGTTTTTACCACATCTAAAGAGATAGAGAAATAGTGTTTCACAGATTATTATGGTGAACAATAAGAATGGAGAGCTATATGGCGCAATTGGGAAATCCCAAGAATACGATTGAAATATTAAATAAATATAAGTTTGTCTTCCAGAAGAAGTTTGGACAGAACTTTCTAATCGATACGCACGTATTGGATAAGATCGTTCTGGCAGCAGGGATTACAAAGGAGGATTTTGTTCTGGAGATCGGTCCTGGAATTGGAACCCTGACTCAATATCTTTGTGAAAATGCAAGAGAGGTTGTGGCAGTTGAGATCGATAAGATGCTTCTTCCTATTCTGGAGGATACCCTATCCGAATATGATAATGTCACTGTAATTAATAGTGATATCCTGAAGCTGGATCTGAATGCTCTGGTCAAGGAGCGGAATAATAATCAGCCGATTAAAGTGGTTGCTAATCTCCCTTATTATATTACGACACCGATTATTATGGACCTTTTTGAACGCCATCTTCCGCTGGATAATGTCACAGTCATGGTGCAGAAGGAGGTTGCCGATCGTATGCAGGCATCTCCGGGAAGTAAGGATTACGGTGCCCTGTCTCTGGCAGTACAATATTATGCGAAGCCCTATATCGCTGCGAATGTTCCGCCAAATTGTTTTATGCCGCGTCCGAATGTCGGTTCTGCAGTCATAAATCTGACCTTACATAAGGAATCACCGATTGAGGTTAGGGATGAGAAGCTGTTATTTAAAATGATTCGTGCATCCTTTAACCAGAGGAGAAAGACCTTGATGAACGGTCTGAATAATTCACCTGAGATCGCCTTCTCCAAGGAGGAGGTAGGACAGGCGTTAGCTGCACTTGATATATCGGAGAATATACGAGGTGAGGCATTAACATTGGAGCAGTTTGCTGCATTGGCTAACCAGCTATCAAAAAAGTAAAATGAAACGCTTTGCGAACTTTCTATTGTCATGAATAAAAGCCGGGAAATTATACGAATATTTCCTGGTTTTTTCTGTAATCATAGGAATTGTTGATGGAAAAAATTAATAAATAAAAATAATATTGCATAATTATAAATTATATGTTATAATTATTTCAAGTCATTACAAGATGTGATGAAGCATAAGAGATACTTATTAATGGGCACTCGAAATTTAATAAGTGATCTAGTTGCATAATTATTAGTAATAAATTATGATATATAACAATGAACATCCTGCAACAAAAATGAATAAGAAGCTGCTCAAGAAGAAAAAATCGCAAATTTTTTTTGCCCATTTTTATACTTAGGATCAGAAATAATTTTATAACGATTAAACAATGGCGTTTAAATTCTCCCGGAAGATGTGAAAGTAATGAATCCAATGAATCAATATGATTGGCATACTAGAACATCTTGTTTTATAGGCAGAAACCGAACATTGTTTGTGGTTTTGTGTTGTGATGTAAGAAGGGAGCTCAATAGCTCCCTTCAAAGAAGCAGAAGGGAGCTATGGCATGAAGAAAAGAGAAGATATCCACAAGGTATTGATTATCGGATCAGGGCCGATTATTATCGGTCAGGCTTGTGAGTTCGATTATTCCGGAACGCAGGCATGCAAGGCATTAAAGAAAATGGGGTATGAAATTGTATTGGTTAATTCCAATCCTGCAACAATTATGACAGATCCGGGGACGGCTGATGTAACCTATATCGAACCATTAAATGTGGATAGGTTGACTCAAATCATCGAAAAGGAAAGACCCGACAGTCTGCTCCCTAATCTGGGCGGACAATCAGGTCTAAATCTTTGTGCAGAATTAGCCAATGCAGGAGTGCTGGATAAATATAATGTTAAGGTAATCGGTGTTCAGGTAGATGCCATTGAACGTGGTGAGGACCGTGTGGAATTTAAGAAAACGATGGATACTCTGGGAATTGAGATGGCAAGGAGCGAGGTAGCCTACACTATAGAGGAGGCCTGTGTGATTGCAGACAATCTAGGATATCCCGTGGTTATCCGTCCAGCCTATACGATGGGCGGTGCCGGAGGCGGTCTGGTATATAATGTAGAGGAACTAAAGACGGTTGTGGCCAGAGGACTTCAGGCTAGTTTAGTTGGTCAGGTACTGGTAGAGGAATCGGTGCTTGGTTGGGAAGAGTTAGAGCTGGAGGTGGTTCGTGACTCAACCGGCAAGATGATTACCGTATGCTTTATCGAGAATATTGATCCCATGGGTGTTCATACCGGAGACTCCTTCTGCTCGGCTCCGATGCTTACCATCGCAGAAGACGTTCAGAAGGAATTACAGAGACAGGCCTATAAGATAGTGGATGCTATCCAGGTAATCGGTGGAACGAATGTGCAGTTCGCTCATGATCCAAAGACCGGAAGAATCTGTGTAATCGAGATCAATCCTAGAACCTCCCGCTCCTCTGCGCTTGCCTCTAAGGCAACTGGCTTCCCGATTGCATTGGTGTCGGCAATGCTGGCCTGCGGTCTGGATTTGTGTGATATTCCATGCGGTAAATACGGCACTCTGGATAAGTACGTTCCAGATGGTGATTATATCGTAATCAAATTCGCTCGCTGGGCCTTCGAGAAATTCAAGGGCTCTGAGGATAAGCTGGGAACACAGATGAAAGCAGTCGGAGAGGTAATGAGCATCGGAAAGACTTATAAGGAGGCCTTCCAGAAAGCCATCCGCAGCTTGGAGACCGGACGTTACGGACTTGGATATGCGAAGGATTTTGCTTCTAAGTCGAAGCAGGAGCTTCTGAATATGCTTCATATTCCCTCCAGCGAAAGACAGTTTATTATGTACGAAGCCTTAAGAAAAGGTGCCACAATCGAAGAACTACATGCATTGACGAAGATTAAGCCTTACTTCCTTGAGCAGATGGAGGAACTGGTATACGAAGAAGAAGCCTTGAAGGCTTACCAGGGAGATGTTCCGCCGGTAGGAGCTCTAAGGAGTGCAAAGCTGAATGGCTTCTCTGATAAATATCTCAGTAAGCTTCTTAAAATCGATGAAGCAAAGCTCCGTGAAGCAAGAAAAGCTGCAGGGATCAAGGAAGCATGGGAGGGAGTGCATGTAAGTGGAACGAAGGATGCAGCATACTATTACTCTACCTATCATTTGAAGGCGGATCATTCTCCTTGTTCCGATCGACCTAAGGTAATGATCCTTGGTGGTGGTCCGAATCGTATCGGACAGGGTATCGAATTCGATTACTGCTGTGTGCATGCAGCGCTTGCACTGAAGGAACAGGGCTTTGAGACCATCATCGTAAATTGCAATCCCGAGACTGTATCCACCGATTATGATACCTCGGATAAATTATACTTTGAGCCTCTTACCTTGGAGGATGTATTAAGTATCTATGAGAAGGAGAAGCCTCTGGGTGTCATTGCTCAATTCGGTGGTCAGACACCACTCAATCTGGCAGCAGAATTAAAGAAATATGGTGTTACGATCCTGGGAACAACTCCAGAGACGATTGACCTTGCAGAGGACAGAGATCGTTTCCGTGAGATGATGGATAAATTGAATATCCCAATGCCGGAATCTGGTATGGCTATTAATGTCGAGGAGGCACTTGCAATCGCAAAGAGAATCGGATACCCGGTTATGGTTCGTCCCTCCTATGTACTTGGTGGACGCGGTATGGAAATCGTCCATGATGATGAAAGTCTTGATAAATATATGAAGGCGGCAGTTGGAGTTACACCGGAGAGACCGATTCTGATCGACCGTTTCTTAAATAATGCGCTTGAGTGTGAAGCCGATGCCATCAGTGATGGCGTGGATGCCTTTGTACCGGCTGTCATGGAGCATATCGAGCTTGCGGGTATTCACTCTGGGGACTCCGCTTGTGTTATTCCTTCTCTCAATATCAGTGACGAGAACATAAAGACGATTAAAGAATATACCATGAAGATTGCAAAGGAAATGAAGGTTTGTGGTCTGATGAATATGCAATATGCGATTGAGAAAGGTATTGTATATGTACTTGAGGCGAACCCGAGAGCATCACGAACGGTACCGTTGGTATCTAAGGTATGCAATATCCAGATGGTGAAGCTGGCAACTGAGATTATTACAAGTAAACTGACTGGTAAGGCTTCCCCTGTAGCAAATTTACGAGAAAGTAAGTTTACTCACTACGGTGTGAAGGAGGCGGTGTTCCCCTTCAATATGTTCCCCGAGGTTGATCCTCTTCTGGGACCGGAGATGCGATCCACCGGCGAGGTGCTGGGGCTGGCCAAGACCTTCGGAGAAGCTTTCTATAAAGCGCAGGAGGCAACGAAGACAAGGCTTCCTGAGAGCGGAACCGTATTAATTAGTGTAAATGACCACGATAAGTCGGAACTGATTGAGGTGGCGAAGGGCTTTGCAAAATGTGGTTTTAAGATCGTGGCAACCGGTGGGACCTGCGATATGATTACAGAAAGCGGTATCCCGGCAGAGAAAATATTTAAACTTCAGCAGGGAAGGCCGAATATCCTTGATGCAATTACAAATAAACAGATTGACATCATTGTAAATACCCCGGATGACAAGAAGGGTGCATATGATGACAGCTATATAAGGAAGGCTGCGATTAAGGGTAAGATTAGCTATGTAACAACAATGGCAGCAGCAAAGGCTACAATTGCCGGTATCATGGCGGTGAAAAACAATCATGTAAGTGTAAAATCACTTCAGGATTTCCACAAAGAAATAATCCTGTAACGGGAAGCAATTAAATACTTCCAGTAATACATTAACGGACAGATTTCTGTTATGTGTGCTTAAATCGAACTTTACAGTTCGAAGTAAGCATATAATACAGAAGAATGTCCGTTATTTTTTCTTTCTCCAAAAGTCCCTCCGAACGGGGCCTCATTGGAATAATGATAGCCTAGAAAGAATATATTGAATAGAATTATGAAACAAGCTAATTGGAATCCGGAAAGAGAGGGAATGAGTGTGGCTGAATATAAAAGAATGGTTTCTTACATGTATCAATATGAAAACGGAGTGAAGAAAAAGAATGTGGGTTTTGCCCGGGTGGAAGCGAAGGACGGACAATGTAAAATCACCCTGCATATGCAGCTGCTCGGTCAACTCGACAGTATCTTTCCTACTTACTTACTGCAAAGGAAGTACTCTGAGCTGGAGTTAATCTATCTGGGAGATACCTTTCTCAAGAATCAGGTTATGGATAGTAAGCTGGTTACAGAGGAAAGTAATATTATGAAATCAGGATATCCGTTGTCAGATATGGGAGGCTTACTGTTGTTTCTAAATGATAATATATTCTTTGCTACAGAATGGGATGATAAGCCAATTTTAGCAAGCGAAGTGCAGGAGGCTCTCAAACCAAAGACTGACAGAGTGCCGAAAATGACGCTGGAGGAGGAGCTGTTGATCCCTAAATATAAGCTGCCAAGGGGATTTAAGACCATTGAACGGTTGCAGCAGCCGGAGGCTTATTATAGGGCGGGTATCCCGAAAGCCGAGGCGAGGCCAGAGAAGGTAGAATTGACCTATGGTCTGAGAAGTAATGAGGAACCCGAAGACATAAAGCTTGCAGGGACATTAGGGGAAATCACACAAGCAGCATCAATTCAGGCGATAGATACCGTTGAGCAAGCACAGGAGATGACATTACCCGAGGAACACTCGGACAGAGGAGAAATATCGGATGAGATTAGCCTTGCTTCAGAAGAGATTAAGCTGGAAGCGATAGAAGCAAGTATGGAAGCTACAGAAGAATTTATGGAAGCTACGGAAGAAAGTATGGAAGTTATGGAGGAAAGTATGGAAGAGGTTAGAGAGGAAGCCTCGGAAGAGGCGGCAGACCCTCAGGTTGTAACCGGTATCTTTGAAAAACACCCGAGAATTTACCCCTTTGAGGACAATGAAATCATAATCTGTGCAAAAATTGAGCCCAAAGACATCGGTTTATTCCCGAAGGAACTATGGGCGTTAAGTAATAAC
>JAEYOY010000057.1 GCA_023411215.1 Bacillota bacterium
GGTAGAAGGACTTTATCGAAGCCCTTTCTGATATAAGCAGCTAAGGCGCCAAGAAGATTACCTAAAATCCACCCAACTAATATGGCGGGAAGCTGAAGACAAATTGTCCATCCAATGGCGCTGGATATAATATCGCTAACAGGTCTTGGATACTGACTGAAGGAAAGACCAAGGTCACCTGTTAAAGCATTTTTAAAATATTTAAAGAATTGAATATACATGGGTTGGTTTGTACCAAATTGTTTTGCATAATCATCATAAATCTTTTGTACAGCAGAGGCATCTGTTAATCCAGCTACAGATTTACCTGTAATAAGAGCTACAGGATCGCCTGGCATTAATCGGGGGAGAATAAAATTTAACAAAACAGCAATCACAAATGTGATCAAAAACCATATGATCTTCTTGCGGAAATATTTACGATAGCCTTTCATAGATTACCTCCAATATTTATAACAGCCATGTTTCAAGGTCCTCCCCGAAACATGGCTGTAGTTAGCTTTCAGGTATTGCCAATAAAGTATTACTGAACTAAAGTAAGATTATAGAGGCCGGCAATACCGTAACCATCTGATAGGATTGTCGGAGGAATGTTATTTCCATCACCTGACTCAGGATAGTTGGTCCATACTGATTCGTTTACAGCGTGGAATAAACTAGGTCTATACATGAGTGAGAAGGAAGGAACCTCTGTTAAATAAATCTCAACTGCTTCCGTGTAAAGCTCTTTTAACTTGGCAGGATCAGACTCAGCGGGAATCGCCTGAATGATCTCATCAGCACGAGGATTGCTATATTTACCCCAGTTACCGGACCAGTTACCATCAATACCAAGATATTCGGAGCTCATCAGCTGACGAACACGGCTCCAAGGCTGTGAAGGTGCAGCAGAGTTGGTGGAATACATAAAGATATCATAATCTGTCTGTTTAGCAGCGGTAAATACTGTCTGGTATACGGACCACTCAGGAAACTCGGTGGTGATTTCAATTCCGATATTCTTTCCAGCTGCAGCTACGATTTCCATTGCTGCCATCCAATCGCTCCAGCCCTGAGGACAGCATGCGTTGAAGGAAAGCTTTTCACCGTTTAATTCACGGAAGCCGTCACCGTCACTATCAACGATGCCTGCTGCATCCAATAATGCCTTAGCGCCTTCGATGTCATTACCTGCCCACTGAAGATCCTTCACTGCTTCCTTATTGTAAGCAGCCTGCTCACCTTCGGTAGGATTCATAAGTGAACGAGGAACAGCCTGGAAGGTCGGTGACTGACCTGTCATAGCGTTTGCATTGATAGCATCATAATCAACTGCCATAGCGATAGCCTTACGAACAGCTACATTTTGAAGTCCGGGAATTTCAAGATTGAAATATGCGGTAGGCATATTTACACAAACTCCGTAAGGTGCTACATCCATATAGGTAGAAATCGGAAGACCATCCTTTAACCACAGATCCTGTATATTCGGGATAAACTGCTGATTTACGTCAACTTCGCCGGTTTTGAAGGCAACCTCGGTAGCCGCATTATCAGCATACATAGTATGTGCTATGTACTTCGGAGAGGGAAGCTTGCCCCACATGGAAGCATCCTGACCCCAGTAATTATCATCGCGAACCAGAACAACCTTCTGATCGTCAGCGAAATACTTGGTATAAGGACCGGACCATACAACATCCTCACCCTTATCAGCTTTAATTGCTGCAGCGTCGTTATTGTTACGAGCTTCTACTGTCTCAAGCCATGCTTTATTCAATACATAAACCTGAATGAGATAAGTTTCAACCATTAAGGGATTAACTGACTTGCCTGCGTCATTAACCTTAGACTTAATGACTACAGTCTGAGCGTCAACTGCTTCGACGGACTCAATGTAGGGAGCAAAAGATACACCCATAGGATTGCTAATTTTACTATTTACTGCGAAAGTATAAGCTACGTCATCAGCTGTAATGGCTGAGCCGTTACTCCACTTTGCAGCACCGTTAAGCTTCACGGTAATCTCTGTGTGAGCTTCATTCCATGTGAAAGCGCCATCAGCAAGTAAAGGTGTGAAGGAACCGTCGAGCATATTGTACATGTAAAGTGTTTCGAACATTAATGTACGGGAGCCTGAATCGGACTGAGTAATGGCCATACCATTATTCATATCGCTGGACAAGGGGTTCCAACCATTGACTGCACCCCATTGGATACCACCGTAATATAGTGTCTCTGTTCTGGGAAGTGCATTGGGATCTGCAGGACCTGCATCTGTAGTTGCAGGAGCTTCAGTAGGTTCTGTTGCCTCCGGAGCTGCAGGAGCTGCGGTTGGTGCGGTTGGTGTTGAACTTTCCTCTGCTTTCTTACCGCAAGCAGCGAAAGCTGATGCTGCCATTACTAAAACTAGTAGAATGGCGATTAATCTTTTACCTCTTAACATATTTACCCTCCTTTAGATTAAGGTTTGTGCCTAACCTTTACCTTTTTATATAAACATAGTAAAAATTATGTGATGCACAAAAGATTGGCGGCACCCCCACCTTTCGTTATTGCTGTCGTGCATACCCACTTACTATGTTTAAATCATGGATGAAATATAGTGTTAAATTATTGTTTTAATAGTATTTGATAAATTTTATCAAAATCCACTATTAACTCCCCTGAAAAGACATTATTATTGTTACATTTTAACATGCCATTTGTAAATTAACCATGCTTTTCTATAGTTTTTATGCTATAATATATACATAATTTGGTTGTACTTGTTTATAAATTATGATATAGTTAAGTCACTAATCGAAAGATTCTGCAGTTTTTTGTTATCTTTCGCAAAACATTTCAATTTATTTTTAGTTAGTACTAGAAAAAGCTGGGGAATATAAGACAAAAATATTGAGTTTCTACAGGGGGAGAGTTAACGAATGCAGGAGAACATGGAATTTACGGAGGATATGCCGATTATCATAGGGCTTCAGAATCTTTCTGAAGAACCTAGACATTGGCATAACAGAATTGAGATATTTTTAGTTTTAAGCGGTGATCTGACATTTATCGTAGAATCAGAGACCTTTCACTTGAAAGAGGATGATATTATCTTAATCAACAGCAATCAGGTGCATGAGATTGTCAGTAAGGAGAATGTCACTGTTGTACTTCAGATTAATTACAATTTCTTTAAAAAATGGCTGGATGAATTCTCTTTCTTTCATTGTAATTCCACAATTTATCATAATACCTCTAAATACACAGAGCTAAAGAGGATTATCGCACAGTTAATCTATGCTAATTATAATGATACCGAGCATAATGAACTCCTTACGATATCTTTGGCTTGTCAGATTGTACTGGAGTTGATTAAGAGTTTCAGGAGCTTTGATCAGAACCAGTTGAGTCAGAATTCAAAGCATCTTCAGAGATTGCGAGCCATCATTCAGTACCTGAATACGAATTATATGGAGAATATCACTCTGGAGCAGATTGCAGAGAAGGAATTTCTGTCACCTTCTTATTTCTCGCACTTTTTTAAGATTAATATGGGAGTAAGCTTTTTTAACTATTTGACCGGGATACGAATGAACCATGCAGTGAATGACTTGATTACATCCAATCTTACGATGGAGCAGATTGCAGCCAATAACGGCTTTGCCAACAGCAGGTATTTTGTTGATTGCTTTAAGAAGAAATACGGTATGCTGCCAAAGGAATACCGTAAGGAGAGAAAGCAGGAAGCAATCGATCGGAAGTCGAATATACTTGGTGCCCAATATTATAGGGGATATCTTGTGATGGAGCAGTTGGATTATCTTAATAAGCTGGGAGAATATCTGGAGTATAAAGGCACGAAGAAGACCAGCAGCCTGATTCGTAATGTGCCCTGTAAAATGGTTGAAGTAAGAGCGGATGAGTATAAGAAGAATCTGGTTCATTCTTTTAAAACCTTTATCGGGGTAGGACGTGCAAAAGAGTTTCTTATGGGACGGGTACAGAGGGAATTAATACAGCTTCAAAAGGAGATTGGTTTCCAATACGTCAAATTTCATGGACTTCTCGATGATACCATGATGCTTTATAATGAAGACCGGGCGGGGCAACCATATCTGACCTTTCATTATATAGATGAATTATTGGATTTTTTGATGTCAATTAAGCTGAAACCGCTGATCCAATTTTCCTTTATGCCAAAACTTCTTGCAAAGAATCCGAATAATACAATTTTTTATAATCCATCGATATTAAGTGAGCCGAATAATATCTTGCATTGGGAGTTTTTAATCACGGAGCTTACAAAGCATTTGATCAATCGTTATGGATTGGAGGAGGTGCGATCCTGGCTGTTCACCTTCTGGAACGTTCCTTTTCCCTCCTATATCTTCGCCTTTGAGAACAATGAGGTCGCATTTGAATTATATCGAATTACCTATCGATGCATTAAGGGCTGCGACCGTCAGCTTCGCGTTGGCACCCCCTCCTACGGATCTTTTGATTTTAAGATCAGCGAATACTATGACTTTGTAAAGCGATGCATAGAGACGAATTGCTCCCCTGATTTCTATAATATACACTGTTATCCCGTTAAGACCTCTTCTCTGTCCGAGATGATGACCTTTGGCGGAAACAACGCTCAACATAATGAAAGCGATAAGATGATTTTATCGGAGAATCCGGATTATATGGCAGATACGCTATCGACAATCAAAGAGAATCTGGTTGATTTACCAAAGCTTCCTATTTATATAACAGAGTGGTCATCCTCTGTCTCTCATAGAGACTGGCTCAATGATACCTGTTATCGTTCGGCGTATATTGTGAAAAATATTTTGGAGAATTATGATGAGGTGAACAGCTTTGGAAATTGGTGCCTATCAGATACCCTGGAGGAGCTTCCTTATGATAATGATCTGTTTCACGGTGAGATGGGATTGTTTGCTTATCACGGTATCAAGAAACCGGCTTATTTTGCCTTTGTTTTTTTGAATAAGCTCATGGATACTCTGATAGACAGCGGTAAAGGCTATTTTATTACAACAAACCAAAAGGGTGATTATGCCTTTCTACTCTATAACTATATACATATTTCACCGCTATACGGTCAAGGGGTTTTGTTTAATGTGACCTTTTTAGAAAGATACAATGCGTTTGTTGATGCAGAGCCCTGCGATTTTGAGTTTTCTATTACAAATGTAGTGAATGGAAAATACGTTTTATCGGAGCATATAGTGAACCGAGATCATGGCAGTGCCTTTGATGAATGGGTAAGAATGGGTGCAATGCCACTTACGAACGAGGAAGAAATTGATGTACTAAAGGGCCGATCCATGCCCTTGATATCAAAATCAGTGGCTGAGGTAAGCAATAATTACCTGAATTATTATGCTGAGCTAAAACCACATGAAATCAGACTTGTATTAATCAAGAGACAGGTTTTTTGATTATATAATAAAAAATAGGGCTAATCGGGTTTGACAAGAAATATTACTTGCTTTTTAACTGTTTTGTACTAATATAAAATATGAGCTGGTGCATCTGCACTGTGAATTAGGTAACACGCACCCCATTTTAGCATCTTCGATGCAGCGAAACCTCGGAAGAACATGAAGTTTGCGCGGGTGAGCAAATTTCGCAGCTTCTTCCCCTGTGAATTGCTTTTTAATTCACATTAATCTGGAAGGAAGTATGAATAATGAAAATAGGAATTTTTGATTCTGGTATCGGCGGACTGACAGTTCTACATCAGGCATTACTCACATTGCCGAAGGAAGATTATATCTATTATGCAGATACGGATAATGTGCCTTATGGTACAAAGAGAAGAGATGAAATCATCGGCTTTGTCGATCAAGCGGTGGATTTTCTAGTAGGAAAAGGTGTTAAGGCTGTTGTTATCGCGTGCAATACCGCAACCAGTACTGCAATTGATTATGTTCGAAGTAAATATACACTACCTATACTGGGGATGGAGCCGGCTGTTAAGCCAGCCGTTGCATGCAGTAATGGAAAGCGAGTGATGGTGATTGCGACCCCACTTACAGTCAAAGAAGAGAAGCTTCGTAATCTGATTAATCAGGTAGATGATGATCACCGTGTTGATCTTCTGGCGTTGCCAGGTCTGGTCAGATTTGCAGAGACTGGTAAGTTTGAAGGAGAAGAGGTAGAGCGGTATCTGAGGGATGAAATGAACGACTATAAGCTGGAGAATTACTCGGCTTTGATTCTTGGATGTACCCATTTTAATTACTTTAAGGATACTTATCGTAAAATCTTTCCGAAAGAAGTTGCTTTTATCGATGGAAGTGTAGGGACGGTCAATTACCTGAAGAAGATACTGACCGAGAATAAACAGCTGGAGAATAATCATGGGTTTGTAGAATATTATATGTCAGGCAGACCGGTATATCGGGAAGAAGAGCTGGAGCATTTGGCGTACCTTCATGAACGTTTGGACAAGATGATGAAATATTAGTTATTAGCAGGGGAAACGAACTTGAGTCTATTGCAATAATTACTTGGATTAATAAACGTATATAAACCTACAGAAAATGACGAACAAAGTGTCAACTAGCTGACACTTTGTTCGTCATTTTCTGTAGGAACTCTATTTATTTTAGTACAGTAGGGTAGTAATCAGATATCCTGCAATACCTCCTCCAAGGACGAGCCATGCAGAATTCATCTTATAACGGAAGACAAGAAACATGGAAATAACTGCAAGCAATACGGTAGGAAGATCAATCACTGCTGAGACAGCCAGCCTCCATCTTACGACAGCCATCAAACCCCAAGAGGCCACATTGATACCATCCAGTAGGGCTGAAATATAGGTGGAGCTTCGTAACCGCCCAATATAAGGATTAACCAGTCCTACAAGAACAAAAGCCGGAAGAAAAATGCCTATGGTAGCCAGAATGCCTCCCCAGCTTCCGTGTATGAGATAACCGATAAAGGTAGCAGTAGTAAAGACAGGGCCAGGTGTTATTTGACCTACCGAGACGGCATCCAGAAGCTGTTTGGATGTTAATACCCCAATACGCTCTACAAAATCTGCTTCTATAAAGGCTAATAATACATAGCCGCTTCCGTATAATACGGATCCGATTTTTAGGAAGGTCAGGAATAGCTTTGATAATCCTATGGACTTATCAGTCTCTCCTCCTGTCAGCAGATGGGATATCTGAGATCCGACATATAATGCAAACATCGGTGAAAAGCTGTTCTGGTTTTGTTAATGTATAAAATTCATTTATCGTTTTTTCATAGGATTACCTCATTATTACACTTATGGTTTTGAATATGCTGGCACGCCTGTAAGATACTGGGGTTAATATACATAATATAATGCTATTATAGAGCTATACTAAAAAGCATATCATATACCCACTCCAGTACAAGAAGATATTTGTTAAAAGTCTGTAAAGTTTGAGTGAATTATGATAATGTTCAGCATGACTGTCGGCAGCAATCTTGACAAGTAGGAGAAGGTCAAGGTATCACAAGATATATGAATAATCATGGGGTGATATCCATATATTGGGGTTTTATTAATAATAGTAATGCTACTCATTAATTATACTAAATTGAAAAAAGTCGAAAGACAAGATAATATTAATATGAAAAAAATAAAATCTTCACAAAGCGAATTTCATTCGCTTAGGAAGAAACTGCGAAGTTTGCCCATTGGAGCAAACTCTTTGCTATTCCGGGTTTTGCGCTTTATTAACGATTCAGAAAAGCGTGTCTGTGCCTGCGGTCTTCAAAATGCCATGGACACACTTAGCACAAACTATCACAAAGGGAAAATATGAAGAGGTAATCAAATGCAATTATTAAAAGAGAGAATTTTAAAGGATGGAAAGGTTCGTTCCGGCAATGTGCTGAAAGTGGACAGCTTCTTAAATCATCAATTAGACATCGAATTATTTGGGGAGATCGGTAAGGAATTCAAGCGAAGATTTGCTGATCAGACAGTTACTAAAATTCTTACCATTGAAGCTTCGGGTATTGGGATCGCTTGTATTGCTGCTCAGTATTTTAATGTTCCCGTTGTATTTGCCAAGAAGAATCAGACTAAGAATATTGCAGGAGATGTATACACAAGTAAAGTAGAATCCTTTACTCATGGACGTGTATATGACATCATCGTATCGAAGGATTTCCTAAAGCCGGAGGACAAGATACTTGTAATTGATGATTTCCTGGCAAATGGAGCTGCATTAATCGGACTGATTAATCTGATTAAGGATGCCGGCGCGACACTGGTCGGAGCTGGTATTGTGATTGAGAAGGGCTTTCAGGAAGGCGGTAAGCTGGTTCGTGAAAGCGGGGTCAGAGTAGAGTCATTAGCAATTATCGAATCGATGAATGAGAATACAGGAATTGTTTTTCGTGATTAATCGGAGCTGCAACTCCGGTTACTATAAAGAAGAAACATTAGTCAAGAAATAATATTACAGGAGGAGAGACAAATGTTTAAGAAATTATTATCAATCATCGTAGCAGCAGCAATGATATTATCCTTAACTGCTTGCGGTACAAAGGAAAACGCAGACAAGTCCGCAACCGATAATGCAGCAACAGACGTGAAGGCAACAGAGGCACCGGAGAAGGAACCAGCTACTGCAATGAAAGACTTCAAAGTAGGCGTTATTCATATCGGAGATCCCGCGGATGGAGCCGGTTATTCCTTTGCTCATGATCAGGGGATTGTAGCGATGCAGGCAAATCTTGGACTTACCGATGATCAGATTATCCGTAAGAACAATGTCAATGATACTGATGCAGTGGCAATCAGAACTGCAATGGAAGAATGTATTGAAGAAGGTGCAAATATTATCTTCGGTACCAGCTGGGGATACATGGATACGATGGAGCAATTAGCAGCAGAGTATCCGGAGGTTGTATTCTCCCATGGATCCGGTTATAAGAGCAATGAAACTAATTTCAATAATTATTTTGGTCGTATCTATCAGGCTCGTTATCTTGCCGGTGTTGCAGCTGGTCTTAAGACTCAGTCTAACATGATTGGTTATGTAGCAGCTATGGGTGTTGATAATTCAGAGGTAACCGGTGGTATCAATGCATTTGCAATGGGTATTGAGTCAGTGAATCCTGATGCCAAGGTGTATGTTAAGGTTACCAATACCTGGTTTGATCCTACTTTAGAGGGACAGGCTGCAGAAGCATTACTTGATATGGGTTGCGATGTTATTGCTCAGCACGCTGATACAACCGCTCCTCAGATGGCTGCACAGAACAGAGGAGTATGGGGTTGTGGTTACAACTCTGATATGACGAAGGACGCTCCGAATGCTCATTTGACTGCTCCGATCTGGAACTGGGGTGTATATTACACGAAGGCAGCTAAGGCTGTGATGGAAGGTACTTGGACCAATGAGAATTACTTCGGCGGTATGGATGATGGGCTTGTTGATATCTCACCTTTGAGCGCAAATTGTGCGGAAGGCACACAGGAAGCGATTGATGCAGCAAGACAGAAAATCCTTGATGGCTATATGATATTCGAAGGTGAGTTATATGATAACCAGGGCAATCAAGTGTGTGCAGCAGGGAAAGCGTTATCCGATGCAGATATTACAGGTGCTATGAACTGGTATTATAAGACAGTTGAAGTAAAATAAATCATTAGGCTGGTGGCATTGTGGAGAATAATAAGAATGAAACAATGGCAATCGAACTAAGTAAAATAACGAAAACCTTTGGGTCGGTTGTGGCTAATAATAACATAGACCTATCCGTTAAGCAGGGCGAGATCCTCGCCCTGCTTGGCGAAAACGGATCAGGTAAAACGACGCTGATGAACATGCTCTCGGGGATCTATAAACCGGATAGCGGTACAATTAAGATTAATGGACATACCGTAACAATTAATTCACCGGAAGACTCTATAGAACTCGGTGTAGGCATGATCCATCAGCATTTTAAATTGGTTGAAGCATTATCAGCCACTGATAATATCATTCTCGGAGGTACCGAGAAGGGTATATTCCTGCATAAGAAAAGATCCGAGAAGATCCGTGAGATATCGAAACGCTTCGGCCTTACGATAGATCCGGATAAGAAGGTGTATCAGATGTCCGTAAGCGAGAAGCAGACTGTAGAAATTCTAAAAGTGCTTTACCGTAAGGCGGATATTTTAATTTTAGATGAGCCTACGGCAGTGCTTACTCCTCAGGAGACGAAGCGACTTTTCGAGATACTAAGAAAAATGAAGGAGGAAGGGTGTGCGGTCATCATCATTACTCATAAACTGAATGAGGTATTGGAAATTAGTGACCGTGTAACTATTCTTCGTAAGGGAGAAAGTGTTGCGACTGTTACCACCTCCATGACATCTGCCAAGGAACTAACCGAACGGATGGTGGGGAGACCAGTGGAGCTGTCCATTAACCATCCGGATACTGATTTTAATGAGAACCTTCTAGAGCTTCATCATCTCACCGTCAGCAATGAGCAGGGCTTTGAGATGATCAAGGACATCTCCTTCGATTTGAACCGAGGTGAGATTCTTGGCGTTGCCGGAGTAGCCGGCAGTGGACAGAAGGAGCTTTGTGAAGCGATTGCCGGGTTGCTTCCTGTGAAAAAAGGTGCCATCCTGTATCATAATGAGAATCTGGTCGGTAAAACACCCAATGAAATCATAAAGATGGGAATCAGTATGAGCTTTATCCCTGAGGATCGTCTCGGAATGGGACTGGCAGCCTCCATGGGTATGGTGGATAATATGCTCCTGAAGAAATATAGCGAAGGCAAAGGTCCCTTTGTAAGTAAGAAGGGTGCCAGAGAATTAGCGAAACGTCTCGTAAAGCAGCTGGAAATTGTAACACCAAGTGTGGATACACCGGTAAGAAGGCTTTCAGGAGGAAATGTACAGAAGGTACTGTTGGGTCGAGAAATTGCCTCGGAACCGAATGTGATTATTACTGCATATGCGGTAAGAGGTCTTGATATTAACTCCTCCTACACAATATACGATTTATTAAACGAACAAAAGAAAAAGGGAGTCGGAATTCTGTTCATTGGTGAGGATCTGGATGTTATGCTGGAGCTTTGTGACCGGATTATGGTTCTATGCCATGGAAAGGTGACAGGAATTGTGGATGCAAAGCTTTCAACAAAGGAGCAGCTTGGTTTACTTATGACCGATGCCCTGGGCGGGAAGGAGGAGGCGCATGAGTAGCAGTGTGGAAAAGAGTAAAAAAGAACCCCTTCTACGTGTGGTAAAAAAATCGGAATTATCTACCGGAAAGACCATTGGTTTGACCTTGATGGCTTTGCTCCTTGCGATTGTAGCAGGCGGATTATTCATATTGGCGATTGGTCAGAATCCTTTTAAAGTCTATGGAGCAATTGTAAAAGGCGCATGGCGCAGTAAGCTTGCGATTAGGGGTACCATTAAGATCGCAATTCCTCTGCTGATTGCCTCACTCGGAATTACACCTGCCTTCCAGATGAAGTTTTGGAATATCGGAGCGGAAGGGCAGATTATTATGGGTGGTATATTTGCCAGCTATTTTGCACTATTCTTTGACCACCTGCCCCATGGTCTTTTGCTTCTAATTATGTTTATTGCAGGTATGGTGGGCGGAGGTCTTTGGGGGCTTATCCCTGCCTACTTTAAGACGAAGTTTGGTACGAATGAGACTCTGTTTACCTTGATGCTTAATTATATTGCTTTATATACGATAAAGTTTCTGACAGAAGGCCCCTGGCGTGATCCGGAATCCTCCGGCTTTCCTAAGATCGCGTCTTTTACAGAGAATGCAAGGCTGGATCAGATTTTTGGCATCCATGCTGGATGGCTGATCGGACTTATCTTAGTAATTGTAGTATTTATCTATATCAGATTCACAAAGCACGGTTATGAGATCAGTGTGGTAGGAGAGAGTGTTAATACTGCACGCTATGCCGGCATGAACGTCAAGAAGATTGTGATGCGAACCATGTTCATCAGTGGTGCGATCTGTGGTATCGCAGGTATGACTCAGGTCAGTGGTGCGGCTTATACCTTAGGTGAGGGTATTGCCGGAGGAGTTGGCTTTACTGCGATTACGGTGGCATGGCTCTCTAAGCTGAATCCGTTGGTTATCCTGATCGTTACGGTCCTCTTCAGCATGCTGGAGAAGGGGTGTTCCGTAATGCAGAGTACCTTCGGTTTATCGGCAGCGGCATCAGGAGTTCTTCAGGGAATTATCCTGTTCTTCGTGCTTGCCTTTGATTTCTTTACCCGCTATCGATTTATTCTAAGAAAGGGGAGGAAAGCTTAATGATTATTAACTTTTTATTTGCAGCAATTAAAGCCGGTACTCCATTGCTTTTTGGTACCACCGGTGAGATTATGACGGAGAAATCCGGCAATGTGAACCTTGGCGTTGAGGGAATGATGTTCATGGGTGCATTCATGGGCTTCTATACCGGTTATCATACAAGTAGCTTAGTGCTTGCATTATTAGCTGCCTTCGGGATTGGTGTGCTGGCGGCACTTATCTATGCAGTTGTTACCGTAACCTTTATGGCAAATCAGAATGTAGCAGGTCTTACCCTCACCATCTTTGGAATTGGTTTTGCTAAATTCTTCGGGGAAGTGATGATCGGTCAGGCAGGCGGTTCACCAAAGCTGTCCGAGGCGTTCATGGCTTCCATAGCAGAGAAGCCGTTGCCTATCCTGGGTGATATTCCTGTGATTGGCAAGCTATTATTTACTCACAATCCGTTAGTGTATTTATCAGTGGTTGTTGCAATTATCTGTACTGTTTATATGCTCAGAACCCGTGCCGGTCTGAATATGAGAGCAGTCGGTGAAAATCCTGCGGCAGCTGATGCCACTGGAATTAACGTGACTCTGGTGAAATATATTCATATTCTAATCGGTGGCGGTATCTGTGGATTAGGCGGTGCGTATCTTTCCCTAATCAATGGCGGTGGTATCTGGAACAACAGCAGTGTTGTGAATGGTCAAGGCTGGATCTCCGTGGCGCTCGTTATCTTCGCAAGCTGGAATCCGGTAAAAGCAATCTTTGGCTCTCTAATCTTCGGTGCCTTTAGTGTATTACAATTCTATGTACCGAAGGATATTATTGAGATACCGAATGCCTTCTATGTAATGCTTCCTTTTATCATAACAACACTAGTACTGATCATTACATCCATGAGAAAATCGAAGGAAGGCTCCCAGCCCGCCGGCTGCGGTGTCAATTACTTCCGCGAAGAGAGATAGGTGTAAAGAAAAAGTTTCTTAACACTAAGTAGAACCGACCCCCAAACGTTAGACCTAAATGATATGTATCCAGTTTTCAGGACACATATTATAAATCTAACGATTGGAGGTCGGTTTTGGATTTCCGATCAAGGTATTATCACTATACTGCTGAACTTAGATTAGCGGGTCATGCTATTGCTGGTAATTAGGTATTCAATTGGACAATACGGAGCAGAAATTGTCAGGAAATCTGTGAAATAATTCGCTATTCTATCTTTGGAGGTGAAGGATATGAATAAAGAATTGAGAAAGCACTATCTTGAGACGGGTACCTATACCTACGCAGGACAATATCAGGATTATTTCAAAAGCTTGCCAAATGAAATAGAAGAGCTTGGCAGGCTAATCTGTAGTCAAGTAATACACAGAGTAACCTTACGCGAAGGAAATACAAATGCTAATAAGGATATGATTTATGGAGACATGAACCGTTTTCCCTGGCACAGAATGCGATGTGAGGACGACATATTGCTTACGGCTACTGCTATGACGGCAGAATTATTCCGTATGGATGAAAGAGGCTTTACGCTGGATAGGAGAGTAGAGGATAAAATCGTTGTATGCTGCCGGTATGTCTCCGTACTTATGTCCGCAATACTGAAGGCAAAGGGAATTCCCTGCAGATCGAGAGCTGGCTTTGCACCGTATTTTCATCAGGGGGAAAGCTGGGATCACTGGATTAATCAATACTGGGATAATAGACAGGAAAGATGGATTTCTATTGATGCGGATGGGTTCTATGATCAGAAGGAGCTCGGATTTGATCCTTATGATATTCCGGATGACCGTTTTGACTGGGCGGCTGTTACGTGGCTGGCTATTAGAAACGGTGAGCAGGAGGGAAGTAGATTTATTTATGCAGATGGGCAGAGAACGAATTCATTGAAAGCAGTTATTCGATATCTGTTTTATGATTTTCATGCATTAATGAATAATGAATTAACCTTCTCATTCCAGCCTAGCTTTATCGATCATAAATTTGACCTACTGACCGAGACGGACTTATCAGAGATCGATAATCTGGCAAAAATGATGCTGGATGTGGATAAAAACTATCAAGAATTGGTACAGCTGTGGAATACGAAGAATAAATACCGGATTATTAACAGCCCTCTCGTAGGAGATTGGGATAATTCCTTCGTAAACATCAAATAAGCCCTTGTTTACGCTAGCAGGAAGCATTATTATTTGACAATTATATTTATTCATAGTATGATATTTATCATTTAATCATAGTAAACATATAGGAAATGACTCATGAGGCGGTTTGCTGCAGATAGGCAAGCGGTGAGTTAGGGGTGGAAAGGGGATAATTGCTTGAAGAACATATTGAATTATCAGACATCAGAATTTGATTGCGGACCTACGACATTGATCAATGCAATCCGATATTTATATGAAAGGGAAGAGGTTCTTCCAGAGATTATCAAAACCATTATGCTATACACCTTGGATCTATATGATCATAATGGAGAATTCGGTAAGCGAGGTACGTCTCGAATGGCTATGATGTTTTTATCGAACTGGTTCAATGAATTCGGGAGAACCAAGAATTATCCGATCCATACAGAGCTTGTCCTAGATGATCAGGTGTGGCTTAATCAGAATAGTAAGATAACAGAATGCTTACAACAGGGTGGTGTAGCAATCATCTGTGTATGGTTGGGAGAAACCAAGCATTATGTACTACTGACCGGTATTGAGGATGACTACCTATTCATGTTTGATCCTTACGATTGGGATGAACCGTTGGATGGCGTTACGATCATCAGTGTCGAAGGACATCCGAAGAAGATGAACCGTAAGGTGAGATTAGAGATCATAAATAAAGAGGATGATGGTTTCTATTCCTTAGGTGAGGTGCAGGGAAGAGAAGCAATGCTACTCTATAATACCAATACCAGAATAACCCCTGAGAAATCAATCGAATATTTTATATAAAAGTGAGGCGGTGCAAGAGTGATGAATAGAGAAAGAATCATTTCCGAATTTACGGAATTGGTAGAGATCGATTCTCCTTCCTTTGGAGAGCGGAAAATGGCTGATGTATTAAAGGGTAAACTGAAAAGCATTGGCTTTTCGGTAGAGGAAGATGGGGCAGGGAGCTATTATGGTAGCGATTGCGGTAATCTATATGGTTTTCTGTCCGGTGAAATACCGGGGGAGCCGCTCCTGTTCTCCGGTCATATGGACACGGTAGCACCAGCCCTGGGAAAAAAAGCAGTACTCCATTCGGATGGTCGTATTACCAGTACAGGCAATACAGTATTAGGCGCTGATGATATTGCAGGACTTGTTAGCATTCTGGAGGCGATTCGCAGTCTGCGTGAAGAGGGAATACCACATAGAAGTATTGAGGTGCTATTTCCGATTGCAGAGGAGGTCTATGCAAAAGGAAGTTGTTTATTTGATTATTCTATAATAAAAGCAAAAGAGGCTTATGTACTGGATCTCAGTGGTAAAGTTGGGCGGGCAGCCTATACAGCACCCAGTATTCTTTCTTTCAGGGCAATCATTCAGGGAAGGGCATCACACGCTGGCTTTTCACCGGAGGAAGGAATCCATTCTATTGCAATTGCTGCGAAAGCTATCAATCAATTGAAGCTAGGTAGAGTTGATTCGGATACTACGGTTAACATCGGAACCATCGCGGGTGGAGCTGCAACCAATATTATTCCTGAAAGCTGTAAGGTTGAGGGTGAGATAAGAAGCTTTCATCACGACAAAGCGCTTGGCTGTCTGGAAGAGATAAAAGAACTGTTCGTACGGGAAGCAGAACAAGCCGGTGCTTCTCTTGATTGGGAGGAGTCGATAAATTGTATTGCTTATGAGACGAAGCTGGATAGTAAGGTAGCAGTGCGCTACCGTGAGGCTTGCAGTCTAGCCGGACTCTTGGCAGAATTTATCAAGACCTTTGGAGGAAGTGATCAAAATGTATTCGCTACGAAGGGCATCGAAGGCCTGGTTATATCGAATGCAATGAATAGTGTCCACTCCTGCAATGAATATACGGAAATAGAAGAATTAATCAAAAGTACACAGATTGTAAGAAATCTTATGATAAGTCAAGAATAGTTACCTGAACTACAAGGGGCTGTTGCATAACATAAGCAAATACGGAAGGAAAGGACAACATGCATCTCATAATACACTGTTTGACGGACAGATTATTGATTTTGTATGACAGAAGCAAACATTTATGTTTGATAATGGCATACAAAACAATAAGATGTCAGGCA
>JAEYOY010000065.1 GCA_023411215.1 Bacillota bacterium
CCACATATGCCGAGGTTTTTCCCAGATAACTTTCAATCTCCGTCAGCAAGGCTTCTACATATTCTCTTTTCATAGAATTAGTCGCCGGTGCAGATAAGAAATCACAATACTCACATTTTTTTACACAGAAAGGGATATGAATATATAAGCCCAGTTCTCTTCTTTGTGCATCATCCTTGGGCAGATCCTCCTTCTCCCCTACAATATCTATCTGTCTCATTTCCAAAAGGCTCACCTCTCCCTTCTCCAAACTGTAAAGCATAGGCTATAAGAAAAAAGTTACAATTCACATTATAATTCAAAAATTATTGTATAGTCTATTCCGATATCTATCCTAAAAGATATAAAGTACACTTTGAGAACATTCTTTTGTCAGGAATGAAAAAGCTGTTCTAATTACTCTTACAGTCATGATGCAAGATAATTAGAACAGCTTGTCCAAATATTAACTAATCTTCATCCAACTTCAGAACACTCATGAAGGCCTTTTGAGGAATTTCTACATTGCCGACCTGGCGCATTCTCTTCTTGCCTTCCTTTTGTTTCTCCAGAAGCTTCTTCTTTCTTGTGATATCACCACCGTAGCATTTCGCAAGAACGTCTTTTCTCATCGCCTTTACTGTCTCTCTGGCGATAATTTTGCTTCCGATGGCTGCCTGAATCGGTATCTCAAAGAGCTGTCTCGGAATCTCCTCTTTCAGCTTCTCACACATTCTTCTTCCTCGTTCATATGCGCTTTCTGCATGAACAATAAAGGTTAACGCATCCACTTCTTCTTTATTAATTAATATATCCAGCTTCACAAGCTCGGATTGCACATAGCCCTTCAGCTCATAATCAAAGGATGCATAGCCTCTTGAACGGGATTTTAAAGCATCAAAGAAATCATAAATAATCTCATTCAAGGGTAATTCATATTTTAACAAAGCCCTGGTAGTCTCCATATATTCCATGCCAAGATACACACCGCGGCGCTCCTGACACAGACTCATAATGGAACCGACAAACTCTGTCGTAACCATTATCTCCGCAGAAACCATAGGCTCCTCCAGATATTCAATCTCGGAAGGGTCCGGAAGATTGGTGGGATTGGTAATGTCAAATACTTCTCCATTATGCTTATGCACCTTATAGACAACGCTTGGTGCCGTCGTAACCAGATCCAGGTTATATTCTCTCTCCAATCGTTCCTGGATAATCTCTAAATGTAACAATCCCAAGAAACCGCATCGGAAACCAAAGCCCAAAGCAACCGAGGTCTCCGGTTCAAATTGCAGAGAAGCATCATTAAGCTGTAGTTTTTCTAATGCATCTCTCAAATCCGGATATTTTGCACCATCGGCGGGATACATACCACAGAACACCATCGGATTCACCTTTTTGTATCCGGGTAAGGGATTGGCGCAGGGTCTTTTATTATCAGTAACCGTATCACCCACACGGGTGTCTTTCACATTCTTAAGACTGGCCGCCATATATCCAACCATGCCGGCACTCAGCTCCTCTGTAGGAATGAATTGACCGGGTCCGAAAATTCCAAGCTCTACTACATCTGCTGTAGCACCGGTTGCCATCATACGAATCTCTGTGCCTTTTCTTACTTTTCCTTCTTTGATTCGGCAGAAGACAATTACACCCTTATAGGGATCATATATCGAGTCAAATATAAGTGCCTGTAGCGGTGCCTCCGGGTCACCCTTCGGCGGTGGAAGCTTCTCTACGATCTGCTCCAGAACCTGATCGATGTTGGTACCCATCTTAGCAGAGATCAACGGCGCATCCTGCGCTTCCAGTCCAATCACATCTTCGATTTCAGATATTACACGTTGTGGATCTGCACTTGGCAAGTCAATTTTGTTGATAACCGGCATGATATCCAGATTATGGTCCAAAGCCAGGTATACATTCGCTAAGGTCTGGGCTTCAATACCTTGTGCAGCATCTACTACAAGTATAGCACCCTCACAAGCTGCAAGACTTCTCGATACCTCATAATTAAAATCCACATGTCCCGGGGTATCAATCAAATTGAAGATATATTCCTCTCCATTCTTTGCCTTATAGACAGTACGTACGGTTTGTGCTTTTATCGTGATGCCTCTCTCTCGTTCTAAATCCATATTATCCAGAACCTGCGCCTGCATCTCACGGCTGGTTAGAAGTCCCGTCTTCTCAATAATACGGTCCGCCAGTGTTGATTTACCATGATCTATATGAGCGATAATACAAAAATTTCTAATTTTACTTTGATCTAAAGACATGTTCATCCTCCTGTAATAGCCTTTATCCGTATATAGAACCTGATTCAATACACGGCATAAGCACACTTGTGATGATTATATCACATAGTTTTTCTTGTCGCAAGAAAATCCATCTGAATCATTTTTATGCCTGCCCTTTGCGTTAGTTTATGCCAAGTGTGCAACGTCTCGCATGCGAGACGGTTTACACTTTGGGAAGATGCAGGCACAAACCATTCATACCGAATCTTCATTGTAGCTCATAGTCTGGAAGAACAAGGAGTTCGTTCCAATGGACGAACTTCGCAGCTTCTTCCCATGTGAATGGTTCTTTCATTCTTACATACCTGCCCTTTGAGTTAGTTTGTGCCAAGTGTGCAACGTCTCGCATGCGAGACAGTTTACACTTTGGGATGATGCAGGCACAAACCTTTCATACTGCATCCTCGATGTTCCCCAAAGTCTGGAAGAACAAGGAGTTCGTTCCAATGGACGAACTTCGCAGCTTCTTCCCATGTGAATTGTTCTTTAATTCACATTTTTCACACTATTTGCCTTGCAATACTTCGTTAAGCACCTCTGCAAAGGGTTCCATTGCATTTTTTGCGGATTGCAAGCTATTCTTATCAGTGCCCAGTTCCATCAAAATACTTTTCTTCCTAACATGCATATTATATCTCCAGCACTGAAGATAGTTTTTATAGAATAAGCCTGGATATAAATCAATTCCCTTTAGTTGAAGCTGAAGACTAAAGGCTAAGTTATCCTGTAGATTGGGATTATCCAGATGAGTAATCGGTCCATTTTCATCACGGCTCAGACCGTTAAATAGCATGATTTGCGCGGTCTCTTCTCCATCGATTACGGTGGATCTTTTTGGCGCACCATCCCTATGTAGATCGATTACAACCTCAATTGTAGGATTCTCCTCCAGGATCTTAGAAATCCCGTCTAGTGCTTTATTATAAGCCTTATTACGATCCAGCTGACCATCTATAATATCATAAGTAGATGTGTCATGCAATACATTGTAGCCATAACGATCTTTGAGAATCTTTTCTAGATAGCTTCCAACACCAACTACCGTATCTGACAATTCATTATCCTTGCTATCGGAGTAGGTTTCCTGAGAATGGGTGTGATAAATTAGGATCTGAGGTGCATCATTCGATTGCTTCAGTTTCATGTCCTTGGCCAGCAACTCCTCAGCATTGAATAAATCTTCCGTAATCTTCGTTGAAGAATCAACAATATAAAAGTTCCGGACCAGAAAATTCAAATCCTTCAGCTGTTCCATTGTATAATCCACTACATTACCGGGACTGGAGGTCTCGATTACTTCATTCTCCTCGTGCTCCCTTATTGGGAGTTCACCCTCCGCATATCCCATCTCCAGCCGTCCCTCAGAAAATTCCATACCACTGTTAATTACATCGAAATATTCATATGCTTGCTCATTATATATGGCACCGTTTGTCAGGATGTATTCCTTGCTTAATAATTTCGTATCCAACGCATAGGTCTTTATATTCGACAACACAGGGATTAGAGAAGCTTCTTCAAGGGCTTCCCCTGAATTTCCGTCCCTATTAGTAGCTTCATCTATCTGTTCTGTCTCTGTATTCATAACAGTTGTACTGCTCATCTCATCCTCAGGATCAACTAATATATAGTCTTCATTCAGAGAATATTCCTTCGCTCTTGCCATGAGTTTTGACTTATCCCGTACGAAATATTGAACAGAGAAAGAATTATCAATAATTGAGAAGGGAAAGGGGGCTTCCTCCTTTTGCTTAGCAATTGTATAACTTACTAAAGGCGACCCCGTTTCCATTACCTTATTACCGATATAATATATCATAGCATTCTTATAACTCACCTCAGCTTGACCAATTTCTTCCGAAAAGGATATAGCTGTAAAACGTAATAAAAGATAAACAGAACCTATGATGATCAAAGACCAAAGAATAACATAAATATTGAACCTTTTCCCGGTATATCTCTTCTTATTTGGTATATGAATCTGATTGTTATTCATGCCTGCCTCCCGCCTGACTAGAGCGGCTTACACCTTAAGCCTGATTCATTATATTTCATAGAAGAGCCAAATATACCCCTACTTTTTGGGCTTGCTTACACAGTCTGTGCAAAACAGGAATTTAACGCTTCCGATATGGTGTAGCTGATTCGTTTTACCGATTCATCAATATTCTTTGGTGTAACAAACATATTTTCAATTTGCTGTTCACGAATCTCATCAATAAATTGATTGATATCATTCTCGTCAAAGCCGCTTTTCTCCATATACTTGGTTAAAGTATCAGCAACTATCGTTGCCGCATCCACTACTGTCGGAACTCCGATCGCGATTACCTTGGTGCCGAGGCTTTCTTCATTCAAGGCTTTTCTGTTATTACCTATTCCGGAGCCTGGGCTGATTCCGGTATCCGTCAGCTGCACTGTTGTATTCACTCTACTAACACTTCGGGAAGCTAGAGCATCAATGACGATTATTAGCTTCGGTTTTGTCTCCTTCATAATTCCCTTAATAATCTCCAAAGTCTCCATTCCCGTCTGAGCCATTACACCCGGTGAAATGGCACTGACACTGCCAAGGTGATTCTTTTCCTTGAATTCATTGCCATATTCACGAATTAAGTGTCTGGTTATGAACAAATTATCTACAACCTGGGGCCCAAGTGCATCCGGTGTAACTTCACGGTTCCCGAGACCTACTACCAGTATCTCTTCTCTTTTGAGATTCCCGGCAAGGTTCTTCAGTTGCTTTGCAATTTCTTCCGAAGCAGGCTTATAATAATCCTCATTCGACTTATTAATCTCCGGTGCTTCTATCGTTATATAAGAACCGATTGGTTTTTGCATCGCCTTTGCGCCTTTATCATCTTTAATCTCGACCACCGAAACCCGTATATTATTCGTTTCATCATAATTCTCAGTTAACACAACCCCACTAATCTCAACATCATCCTGGGGGAAGCTTTCTCTCATCTCTAGTGCTAAGTCTGTCCTAATCTTATTACTCACGTTATTATTCCTCCGAATCAATCTTATTTTTATTAGCATTATTAAGAAACCATTAATCATACTTTGATTATAACTCTATATTTTGGGCTAAATGAAAAAATCAATTCAACCAAGCACGGGAAGCGTGAAATTAAAATTTTCAAATCACTCTCTATATTTTTTTGCAAAGTTATGAAAATTATGTATTGACAGAACAAATCAGATGGACTACTATATAATAGTATGTTTCCATTAGAGCGTCCGTGTCCGGATTTAATGAAACAATGTATTCGAACAACCAAATCCAAGCCTGCATCTCACTCTCAATTTGGTGTACTTGGCGCTGTGGTTGATAATTAAATTAATATTTGGAGGTGTACGAATTGGCTAACATTAAATCTGCTAAGAAGAGAATTTTAGTAAATGAGACTAAGGCTGCAAGAAATAAGCAAATTAAGTCCAAGGTTAAGACTATGATTAAGAAAGTAGATGCTGCTGTTGCTGCAGGTGACAAGAATCTTGCAACTACAAGCTTAGTTGAAGCAGTTTCCGAGATCGATAAGGCTTGTTCAAAAGGCGTTTATCATAAGAATACAGCTTCTAGAAAAGTATCTCGCTTATCCAAGGCTATCAATAATATTGCGTAGTTAGGACTGATAAAGGCTGCCCGATTGGGCAGCCTTATTTTTGTGCATAAAGAGGCTGTCGCGTAATCAAATTGTGTTCTGCGAAGATAAGTATCAAGTTCCCATACCTGATAAGCATGCTTCTCATCTTCGTAGTTCAAAACAATTTGGCGACAGCCCCTTAATTTACATAAGATAATTAATAAATACCGTTTCTCTGTACCTCAATATAGCTAAGTATTAAATTAACGGCATCAAAACGTGTTACTTTACTCTTCGGATTGAATTTATTCTCATTGTCCGCTTTCATCAGACCATAGCCCTTCGCCAGCGCAACCGCACCAAGATACTTCTCATCGATGCTTCCTTCGTCCGCATAACCGGTCTTATAGATGCCTTTTAAATCAGCCTGCTTCTCGAGGCCAAGCTTAACGATAAAGGTTCGGGCGACCTCTTCTCTGGTGATCAGTGAAATATTCGTCTGTGTGGTTGTATTTTCCTTATAATAGTAAGCATATCCGATCTTATTCAACAGCTCATCAATCTCTCCCACCGTAATTTCCTGTTGCGGGAGGAAGTTCTCTCCTTCGAAGCCAATATTCATATCTGCAAGAAGCAGTATATTACGATAGGTCGTCTCATCCTTAATATCCAGATAGGTATATGGCTTTACTTCCTTATATACTTTACCAGAGCCATCTAATTGTTCTCCGGTAAAGGGAGAAATATAGCTGGGATTGATATCAGGATTATAAACCAATCGAACATCGTATTCTACTTTTGTCAAATTGTCATAACTCACTAAATCCTTTGTCTTCTTTGAGTCATCATACTTCGTGATCTGATTGATCTCATACTTCAGTTCATAACCCTCTTTGCTCAGGTATGCATCCATTGCCTTATCCGCTGTCATAGCTCCCTTCGGTGATTCGAATTCAATATTCTCATCCCAGTTGGAACCAAAGGAATAAATCTTACCTGTGACACCATCCACCGAACCATATATATTATTGTAAGGATACTCGATACTCTGATGCACTCGATTATACTGATACCGATAGCCTCCATAAACAGGCGTTTCGTTCTTATAATAAACTACATAATCATCATTCGTCTCAACCAAAACAGCATTGGTGAATCGGTCATTCGCCTGCTTCTTCATAAACGTCTCAAGGGTTTTCTTCGCAGCCTTCTGATCAAAAGGTATCTTCACACTCTGCCATTTCTTATTGACCTCGTCATAATAGCTCTTAACACTTGCATAAAAGCTTAGTATCTTACCGGTTACCGCATCTACTGTTGCATATGCATAACCTCTGTAATAGCTCTTATCCTTCTCATAATTAACCTCCCTCGGATCACTTAAGCTGATATTCCATACATAGGAGGATTTACCATTATTGTCTATCTTGCTTAGGTTTGATGATACAGCAGTCATGTTCTTATCGATATACAAGGAGGAATTCTCGGTAATTGTCTTGATAGCCTTATCCTTCGAAATGATACCCTTTAATTCCTTAACCTTCTCCATCTCTTCATCTGTTAATTGAAGGTTACCATTACCTGCATCACTTTCCGTTGCCGCGGATTCCTTTGCAAAATCCATTTTATTATTCGTATTAATCCATTCCGACTTAGTCAGATATACTTTACCGGTTTTTGCATCAACCGAGATATAGGACTGAGTAGGCTCATATACCAGAAAAGCCTTTTTCTGAGTATTCCCCTTCTCATCATAAATCCTATAATAATTGGAGCGATATACCAATTTTATCTTCATGTTGTTTTTAATCAGTTTGGTTGCTTCTTCCTTTGTGATTTTCGCTTCGGAGGAGGGAACCTTTGCATTATACAGCCAATTAGCATAATAAGCGTTCACCTTACCGGTGATACTATTTACATTGACCTGTACATTATTATCCGGGAATATAATTCCCTTTTCTTTTCTTTGATAATTATATACGTAATTGCCATTGTATACACTATCGAATTCCACGCCAACCATATCGATCTGATTTGCTATCTCAGGTGCAACCTTAGCAATGAAATCGTCAGCTGTCTTTCTCAGCTCTTTCTTCAGATAGCTCGAGATTCCTGTCTGTGTTTTCCCATTATCATTCTGATAAAAGCTTGTGATATGATAATCAGCATCACAGCTGACGGTAATATTACTATTACCATCCTTTGTGCTCCAGGTCATCGTCCAACTCGCAGCAGAATAAGCAGTAGCATCATTGAAATAATAATCAAACTCCGTAAATTCCGCAGGTATTGTAATCTTTGCCTTCACTGACTTGATCGCCGTCTCTAGAGCAGCCTGAGAGGGTGTAACTGAGCTACCGATCGGCTCCCCTTTAACAATACTGATTGGGGCGTCAGATGAAATAGTATCCACTGCAATGGCTTTCTCTGTAACTGCCGTCACATTCATCGATACCGATGAGGATAAAATAACACCGCTTAACATAATAACAAATAATCTTCTCATATTAACCCATCCTTTCATCAAAACCTGCAATCTTGAACCACAGGCTAAATATTATGATTAATCTTATTACGCGTCCTCTTGTATCAGGAGTATTTCCTTCGCAATACATGACAATAGAAAGTTAATAAAAAGCGCTTTCGATTGTTTTTTCTCCTCCAAGTATGATTAACGCTTACAACCATTAGACGCAGAAGAACTTACCATGGTTGCATTTATTTATATTAGTATATAAATAATTACATCAAAAATAAAATAAGGAATTACATGCAGTAATTGCATTAATTATAGCATAACATCTATCCTGAAATATACACCTGTATTGTCAATAAATCATTAATTCTCATTATCTATTAACCCAAATTAATATATCCTTCCAATCACTTTCTGTAAACCATAAGAAGTACTCTGCATCTCTGCTCAGGATTTAGCTACACGGCTCACTGGTGATTCCCCTGACTCGATTTACACCGGCTGATATGTTAAGCTTCGCTGGACACACTGTCAGGAATCAAAAAATCGGCACAAACACCTGATTACTCATGGTGAATTGCCGATTTTTAAAGCGGAAGCGGTGGGATTCGAACCCACGTACCCGTGAAGGTAACCTGATTTCGAGTCAGGGCCGTTATGACCACTTCGATACGCTTCCATATATTATTATATGAAGCTAGGCTTCATCAATAATTAACTAAATTCATGATAATAGAAAATCCGCTAAGCGTGCTTTCTATTGTTTCTAACAAGAAGTAATGTTTAATCTTGTACGCTTATTTCTTACTAAAGGTAACGATAAAGAGCTCCACACCAATCTTTTCCAGCATGCGTCCTGTTTTTACCTGTTCTTCTATCTCAGTTCCAAACTCCAAGGCTTCCTTCAGCCTTACTGAAGTAAAATTCTTAGATTGCCCAAGATACTTATTCACAGCAAAGGGAGGAACACCTACCTTCTCACTGATTGAGGTTGAATTATAACCCAAACCCTGAAGATTTTTAACCTGAAGCAGTATGTTAAAATGTCGGATGATCAGGTACAGAATAGACATTGGCTTCTCCCTAACGGACAGCAAATCATAATATAGTTCCAAAGCTTTACTCTGCTGTTTCGTACCAATTGCATCGATCATCAAAAAAATCTTACCTGTGATCTGTGTTGTAACAACCGAGTCAATATCCTCTGGTGTCACCACATCTTTACCGTACGTATAGCTTATTATTTTCTCAACCTCATTACAGATATTCACCATATCTGCACCGGTTTTATCCAGTAAATATAGAATAGAGGCTTCTGTAATCCGCTTCTTCTCCTGTTCCAGCAAAGAAGCCACAAAAAGCTTCAAATTCTGTTCATCTAAACCGTTCATCTCGGATATTGTACCCTTATCCTTGATAAACTTATACAGCTTACTTCGCTTATCAATCTCTGTCTCCACAAAGATCACAACAGTAGAATCAGGGGTTTGCTCTAAAAGTTCGCTCAGCTCGCTTGCTGTCTTGAATAATCCGCTATTCTCAACAATAATCAAACGCTTATCGCTAAAAAAAGGCAAAGTTTGCGCTGCTTCGTATATTTTCTTGGGCTCCACATCTTTTCCCTCATAATAAGAAAAATTCATATCGCCGCTATCCTGAAGAATTGCTACTTTTAGTTTATCTCGGTACAGCTTCTTCAGATAATCCTCACTACCATAGAGAAGATAGAACTTTTTGAAGCTACCTGTCTTAATATGCTCCTTAATTACCTTCATAACTACTTCTCCCGTTTGTCAGAACATTATCTATTCTACCGAATCCCTATGTAAAATGCAAGTAATAAAAATATAAATTTATAGTTTGTTTATATTAATCAATGGCTCCGAATCTACTCAAGGGTTTGATTCGAAAAATAGCCCTACCACCGATATTCTCCTTCTTCACATTTCCAACATCCACAGAACGACTATCCTTGCTGACGCTTCGATTGTCTCCCATAACAAAATATTCATCCTCGCCAAGGGTAATCGGGCTTTCTGCTCTTCCCGCATCGGATATCGGATCTTTTCCGTAATGCTCCTCCAGAATCTCACCATTAATGTAGATATCACTGCCGATGATCTGGATTGTCTCTCCGGGCATTCCTATAATTCTTTTCACATAATACTCTTCATTATCGCGTCCATATGGATAAAAAACAATAATATCAAATCGATCCAGTGCATCAAACCGATAGGATAATTTCTCTACATACAGATGCTCACCGTCATGTAAGGTCTCCGCCATTGATGAACCGTCCACGATTGTTCTTTGAATGACAAAATTCGGAAGAATATAGATGCATACAAATATTAAAATGGCATAAAAAATCAGATCATACAAAAATCCTCTTCCGCTACTCTTCTTCTCTGGTTCTGCAATTTCTTCCGTATCCTCAGGTATTCCGATGGGTAATTCGTTATTCTCCATCTCATCCTGTGCAAGTAGAATATCTTCCTGATAATCCTTGTTATCTGTCGCTTCCATAATCTATCCTCGATTGGCCTTAGTCTTAATTACTCCAAGAGGCTCATAAGACACGGTAATCTTCCTTTCCCATTACTGAATGATCCCGTATATAACGATAAAGCACCTTCATATAATAATCATATGAAAGTGCTGATGAATTGATATGAAATAATGCTACTTATTCTGAGTCATACTTTCATAGCAGCTTATTGTTGATTATCGTTTTCTCTCGTGTCATCATCACCAACAATTTTTACCTTGGAGCAATACAACTCTTCAACTGCGATGGACAAAGGCTTGGGATAGGTAACGTCCACTAACGGAACAGAACCATCTATGATCTGTCTTGCACGTCTGGCAGTTGCAATAACGATGGAATATCTACTGTTAACTACCGGCTGCTCACCGGGCTCTACCTCACTATTTACTACTCTCATTAAATCCGTATATGATGGATGCAACATATTATATTTCTCCTTCCTATTGTTACAATTATTAAATCTATTCTACAGCATCTGTATTATCGGATACTTCCTTCTGATTTACTCTGCCTGCAATCGTCTCCGGTAACAAGGAGGATAAAATCAGATGACCGCTTTCTGTAACAATCACTGCTTTTGTTCTTCTTCCGCAGGTTGCATCAATAGCCATCCCTGTATCCTTTGCTGTTTGCACCATGCGTTTGATCGGCGCTGCTTCCGGACTGATGATACCGATAATTTTACTGGAATTCACAACATTTCCAAAGCCAACATTCACTAACTTATTCAAAGTTATTCCTCATTTCTGCCGCTTCTATTCAATATTTTGAATCTGCTCTCTCACCTTTTCAATTTCAGTCTTCAAATCAATTGCTTTATTTGTAACTTCGAGGTCATTTGCCTTAGATAAAATAGTATTGGCTTCGCGATTCATCTCTTGAGCTATAAAATCAAGCTTTCTACCTACATTGTCACTTTCATTCAAGGCTTCCTTCATATTAATAATATGTGCACGAAGTCTTACCGTCTCTTCATCAACACAGATCTTATCAGCAAATACGGTAACCTCGGTGACTAGAATACTTTCCTCTACTTTCGTATCACCCAGCAATTCGCTAACCTTGGCCATCAGCTTGTTACGATATTCCGCAACAATCTCCGGGGATCTTGTCTCAATAAACTCCACGAGCCTTAACATACTGTCCAGCTTTGCAACAATATCCTGCTTAAGATGTTCTCCCTCGGTAATTCTGGTTTCTACAAAACGGGCTGCAGCAGTATTCACTGCTTCCTCCACTAATGCCCAGAGCTCCTTCTCATCAATGGTCTGCTCTTCCAGGGTAAATACCTCCGGATATCTGGAAAGTGCCGAGACACGGATATCGTTCTCAATGCCGAATTCCTTGCTCATCTTCTCCAGATCAGCATAATACTCCTTAGCAAGATCTGCATTATACTTAACACATACGTTATTCTCCGTATAGTCTTCGTATGTAATGTAGATATCTATCTTACCTCTCCCAATGTATTTTTTCAATACATTACGGATGCCAGCTTCAAAAAAACTCAGCTTCTTAGGCATCTTAATAGAAATATCGCAGTATCTGTGATTTACTGCCTTCATCTCAACTGTAATTTTTCGATCAACTCCGGCAATCTCACAGCGCCCAAAGCCTGTCATACTCTTCAACATAAGCTACACTCTTTCATGTTTGATAATGATCATCCATCAAACCTTTTATAAATTCTATTATACCTCTTTTTATATATATCCAATTAATTATAAATGAAATACCAAAACAAGTCAAGATACTGTGGAGATTGTTTTTCATCCTTCCTATCATGAACAAAAAGAACCTTATTCGAAGTAGGTTGCAGCCATTCATTCGAATAAGGTCCTCTTATCTATTCATTGCAGCTATAGTTGTGAAGCGTGCATTCTATCATTTATATATACCTTATTATTCGGCAAACATTACAGTTGACAGATATCTTTCACCGGTATCCGGAAGAAGTACCACGATAGTCTTACCTGCATTCTCCGGTCTTTTTGCCACCTGAGATGCTGCCCATAAGGCTGCGCCTGAGGAGATACCCACCAGCACACCTTCTTTTTTGGCAATTTCTCTTCCTGTTTCAAAGGCCGCATCATTTGTTACAGTAATAATCTCATCATATATCTTGGTATTTAGAGTGTCCGGTACAAAACCAGCACCAATACCCTGGATCTTATGAGCTCCAGCTCGTTTCTCTGACAATACTGGTGAATCCGCGGGTTCTACTGCGATAATTTTCACATCTGGCTTCTTGGAACGGAGATATGCTCCAACACCGGAGATTGTACCGCCGGTACCAATTCCAGCCACAAAGATATCAACTTCTCCTTCTGTATCATCCCAAATTTCAACACCAGTTGTCTCCTCATGGACCTTCGGATTATTTGGATTCTCAAACTGAGATGGAATAAAGCTATTTGGTGTGGATTCCTTTAATTCTTTTGCCTTCTCAATCGCACCTTTCATTCCTTTCGCACCTTCCGTTAATACCAGTTCTGCACCATAGGCCTTCATCAGATTTCTACGTTCAATACTCATGGTTTCCGGCATTGCGATTAAAAGCTTTAAACCATAGCTGGCGCAAACACTTGCCAAACCAATCCCTGTATTGCCGCTGGTAGGCTCAATAATTGTGGTATTCTGATCGATCTCTCCACTTTTAAATGCCTCTTCGATCATCTTCTTAGCAATACGGTCTTTTACACTACCGCCTGGATTAAAATACTCCAGCTTTGCCACAATCTTTGCTCCAAGTTCATGCTGCCTATTATAGTTGGTCAGCTCTAGTAAAGGTGTTTTACCAATCAATTCTGTAATTCTCTTCTTATACTCTGCCATATTTATCTCCTATTCTCTGCTTTAAGCAGCTATCGATTCTATTTATATATTATTCTCTATTATAAATTATTATCTATTATATATTATCAAATGCATTTGCTAAATCATCAAGAATATCCTCTATGTGTTCTGTTCCGACGGATAAGCGTATGGTATTCGGATGAATACCGGAAGCCAACAATTCCTCTTCGTTCATCTGTGAATGCGTCGTACTTGCCGGATGGATTACCAAGGATTTTACATCTGCTACATTTGCTAATAACGAAAAAATCTGCAAATGATCGATGAATTTCTTAGCTACTGCTGAATCCCCTTTTATCTCAAAAGTAAAGATAGAGCCTGCTCCCTTCGGGAAATATTCCTGATATAATGGATGGTAGGGATTATCCTGTAAGGAAGGATGATTTACCTTCTCCACCTTCGGATGCTTACTTAGGAAGTCAACTACCTTTAACGCATTCTCCACGTGACGTTCCACGCGAAGAGATAGAGTTTCCAAACCTTGTAGGAACAGGAAGGAGTGGAAGGGACTAATCGTCGACCCTGTATCTCTCATTAGGGTAACCCGTATTTTAATGATATAAGCCAGTGCGCCAACCGCCTTTGTAAATTGCACTCCGTGATAGCTGGGATTCGGTTCCGTTAAGGAAGGGAATCTGCCGGAGGCCTCCCAATCGAATTTACCACTGTCAATGATAACTCCACCTATCGTAGTCCCGTGACCGCCTATGAATTTTGTTGCGGAATGTACTACAACATCTGCTCCGTATTCGATGGGACGAAGTAGGTATGGTGTTGCAAAGGTATTATCTACAATCAAAGGTAATTTATTACGATGTGCAATTTCTGCAACTTTCTTTATATCAATAATACTGGAATTGGGATTTCCTAAGCTTTCAATAAAAATAGCCTTCGTATTCTCCTTAATGGCTTTTTCGAAATTCTCCGGATCATCACCATCGACAAAGGTGGTAGTTATACCAAAATCGGGTAAGGTATTAGCAAACAGATTATATGTACCTCCATAAATCGTTTGTGCAGAGATAATATGATCTCCGGCATGAGCGATATTCTGAATGGCATATGTGACTGCTGCCGCTCCTGAGGAGGTGGCCATTGCCGCAATTCCGCCTTCTAAGGCAGCAATTCTCTGTTCAAACACATCGGAGGTAGGGTTCATTAATCTAGTATAGATATTACCGCCTTCACTAAGATTAAATCTTCGCTCTGCCTGTGCACAGTCATCAAATACATAAGAGGCTGTTTGATAGATCGGAACACTTCTCGCTCCGGTTGCACTATCCGGTTTTTCCTGCCCTGCATGAAGCTGCAAGGTTTCAAAATGTAATTTCTTTTCCTTCGCCATAAATTACCCTCCGTTATTCTTTTTATCACTAGATCTAAACTTCTATTGTTACTCCTGTTTCTTTACCAATTTGTGTTTCAAATTCAAATTCCATAGTATTCATAGTGTATTACTAGGTATTATGTGGATTGCTATTATCATATACTTACAAGGGTTGTTTTGTCAATAGATAATTGAGAATTTATTCGAATTATTTTTCACCTGTTATTTTCCGGACCGTTTTTCCGGTCATCGATTCTCTAACTAACACTATACGCTGTGATCCATCAAAAATGCCGATCAGATACTAAAACAGGAAGTGCAATATTACACTCCCTGTTAATCATATTACCTATATTGAAAAATCATACGGTATACTATTCAATTGACGATCCACAAGATCCTGAAGTGTAATCCGATCAACTACGGAACAGATTGCTTCATATAGCTCCTGCCAAACTTCCTTGGTTACACAGTGTCCATTTCTACTGCATTCTCCTTCGTCTTCAAGACAATCAATAGGAACAAGACTTCCCTCTGTCAACCTCAATATCATGCCAACTGTATATTCTACCGGCTCCTTAGCGAGGCGATAACCTCCTTGAGCTCCCCGGATACTTTTAACATAACCAGCTCGATTAAGCAAGGAAATTATCTGTTCCAGATATTTTTCGCTAATCTCCTGCCTGGCTGCTATGCTTTTTATCGTAATATACTCACCGGTATTATTTAATGCCAGATCCAACATGAGTCTCAGTGCATATCTTCCTTTTGTTGATATCTTCATAGCAAAACCTCCTTAGTATCCCTAACTGGATATTTACTACTATATTAACATAGGTTTTGTATGAATTCAATGGTAGCTTTTCCTACTGTTTGCATTTACGATAGTTTGGTTTCCTTTAATAGCCTTCGAAATAGTTTAACGATATCATACCATATGACTGCTGCAAGGGACAATGCAATCGCAATCAGCAGTTTGGAAAAGCTCAAAGGAGCAAACCCGAATTTATCATGCAGGGGTGTGTATATCATAACAAATAAACCGATTATTATGATCAGATTGATACACCAAATCCCTTTTTCATTTTTTAATCTTTTTACTGTAGCTATAAATGATTCTGTTTCCGAACAGTTAATTAGAACAAGAAGTATGCTAGATAGCACCAGAACGACAAAGCCACAGGTTCTTGCTGTAGCTGCAGTGTAGCCTTGATTCAGTGTTCCTAAATATAGTAAAAAGGATGCCAAGAATACCATGATGCCTTGAAGGATGCTTTTCATGAATATTTGCCCTGTTATCAGTCCTCGAGATCTGCTACGGGGAGGCTTACTCATTATATCAGGTTCTGCCGGCTGATGCTCCAGTATAATAGACACCGTCGGATTCATCACCATCTCCAGAAGCACGATATGCAGAGGCATCAAAAGTAGTTCGTCTGGTTTAATACCCACTAAGGGTGCAATCAGGCATATCAGAGCAATCGGTATATGAAATGCCAGAACATAAGCCACGGTTTTACGGATATTTGAATAAATCCGTCGCCCATCCCGAATGGTATCAAGTATCGTATTGAAATTATCATCCAATAAGATTAAATCAGCTGCTTCTCTGGACACCTCACTACCATTCTTACCCATTGAGATTCCAATATCCGCAACCTTTAAGGCTGTAGAATCGTTTACACCGTCACCGATCATTGCGACTACCTCGCCTCTATCCTTCAGAGCCTTTACAATTCTCATCTTATGATGAGGCATTACTCTTGCATAGATATTACATTCTGATACCTTCTTCAATAATTCAGTCTCTGATAGCGATTCTATCTCATCACCGGTCATTATTTGTTGTGAGTTCCTTATTCCAACCTGCTCCGCGATAGATAGTGCAGTAATCGGATGATCACCTGTAATCATAATGATTCGAATTCCAGCCTTATAGCAGGATATTAATCCATCGGATACTGCCTCTCTTGGTGGATCTTCTAATGCAAGCATTCCGCGAAAGCATAGACTGCGTTCTGACAGTTTCTCCGGAAGAGCCTCCTCCTGAGTCAATTCGCTGTCTGCTATTGCAATCACCTTACATCCCTTAGAAGAATATTCAAGTAGCTTATTCTCTAATCCTCTCTGCTCCTCCTCCGATAGATCGGATAATGCTAGGATGACCTCCGGACTACCTTTGGCAGCCAGTAATCGTTTTGTTCCTTTTTGCCACAGCTGCCCTGTTGCTTTTATTTCGTTGGAAAAGGGATACTCCTTCAGTATTCTGTAGTCCTCTTTTACTAAAGAACAGGCCATGACTTCCTTTTTACTTTCAGCCTCCTCCTTAGTTTCCATTCTATCTATGCAACAACTACACAATTGCTCACCATAATTCAATATTGCTTTTTCCACAGCATCGCCGGATTCTTTGCGACACGCAAGAGACAAAACCCTGCAAAACTTATCTCCCTGGACTTTAGGAATATAAGCATCCGCTACCTGCATACAATTCTGAGTAATGGTTCCCGTCTTATCCATACACAGCACCGAGACAGCTCCTAAGGTCTCAACAGAGGATAAACGTCTTACCAATGCCTTTTTTTTCACAAGTCTTAGCGCACCCATGGAAAAATAGACCGATAAAATTACCGGAAATTCACCTGGTACCATGGATAGAGCCAATACTACTCCGGCCAGCATACTATGAATGATACGTTCAGACATTATAAAATCAGAAAGATTAATAAAGGTAACCGTACTTACCAGTACAAATAAGATCAATGCAAAGTAAGTGCACTGCTTTGCAAGCTGTTTCAGCTGATGTTGTAAAAGAGAGCTCTCACTATCAATCGTTATAAGCTTCTCAGCTAATCTGCCATAGTCTGTATCGTTGCCGATCCGGTCAACAATCATCCGTCCGGAACCGAGACATACCATAGTCTCTGTATAGCAGTAATTAGTGCTACGATATTCTTTGTTTCCCTCTTTCCTCGATTTTACTAATACTTCCTTCATTACAGGAATTGATTCTCCTGTAAGTATACTCTCATCAACACTTAAACCGTTGCAGGTAATCAAATGCCCATCAGCAGGTATCTTAACTCCTTCCTCAAGAAGTACCAGGTCACCGGGTACCAGATCTTCTTTTAGGATCAGATACTTTTTCCCTTCCCGAATCACCTCTACCCTTGGTGATGTAATATCTTTTAGTTTTTTTAAAACATTTCCAGTTCTGATATCTTGAAATAGATCAATTCCGATGACAAAGATAACAAAGGATATCATAACAATTCCATCCACGGTCTCCCCGAGAACAAAATAGATTAGCGCTGAGGTTGCTAATATTAAATAAATCGGCTCCGCACAGATGTGCAGCAGATACTTTCGAATTTTTCCCCTTCTTTTTATCGAAATAACATTCTTCCCAAACTTTTTCTCACGTTCCTTTGCTTCCTTCATCGTCAACCCTATCTGGTCTGTCATTTACGTTACCTCCTTAAATCAAGGCAATGCATAGGCAGATGTGTGTCCGAGGGCAGAAAAAGGCCTGTGGAACACATATATCAGTAATGCTACTCTGTCCCACAGGTCTTACTATCCTGTTGCTGATGGCCAGCCCGGCTGCACGAATCGTTAGTCAACGTCGCCTGATCAGATTGTACTGTAGATTGGCTCTAGAGCCTATGCAGTGCAAGGTGATTCCTATGCTTTATCTTATGCTTGGCGTACAATATGGTTACAAAAGCGAAAGTAAAGGGTTAAATTTTCGATTCTTCGTACACTTTTACAATAGAAATCGGTCGAAATTTGAAGTATAATTTGATCTTGAATTCACATTTTTGTAATATTTACATAACAATACCGTTATACACGATTAAAGCTAGTTTATGAATCTGACATTTAATTATATGTATCAAGATTTGTGTACTAATGTAACATTTTGATTATATGTTTCAAGATTTATCTACTATGGTTACATTTTGATTATATGTTTCAAGATTTGCCTACTAAGGTGACATTTTGATTATTGTAATGCTTCAAAATATATCTGTGAAGCTGACACTTTAATTATTCTATTAGTGAAAATCTGATAAGTATGACTTTATTATCAACAGGAAGGATTTCTATGAACTACGATTTATTATTCTTGGATGTAGATGGAACATTAAAACAGGAACCTAATGAGATTTCAGAAGGAAATAAAGAAGCAGTAATGCGTGCCTGCTGTGCCGGGAAGAAGGTTTTCATCGCTTCAGGCAGAAACAAAAAGCTGATTCTTAATACAATACACGAGCTACAACTCAATAATTACGACGATTCATACACCGTAGCATTGAACGGAGCGCACATTATTGATAATCATTCCGGGAAGACACTTCATTCAGTGCCCATCAGCACTCAATTGACCTATCGCTTATTCCTGAAAGCATATGAGCTGGATGTTTCCTGCCATGTATATACCGAAAATCTGGTGTATTTTAACTATAATGATATTCAGTATGATTGGTATAAAAAAGGAGGCTGTGATTGCAGGTTAGTTGATATGGGAAGTCCCGATCTCGGTTTGGAGGAAGCTCCTCTAAAATTCTTTGTAACAAGTCAGAACAAAGATCAACTGGAATGTTTTAAGAGAGAAATGCACGAAGCAACAAAGCAGGACTTAAATGCTGAATTCTCAAGTGATTATTCCTTAGAATACACTTCAATTCATGCAAGCAAAGGGTTAGGAATGGAATATATCTGTAACTTATTCGGAAAATCCACCTCAGAAGCAGTTGCTGCAGGTGACGGAGAAAACGATATATCAATGCTTACAAGGGCAGGCCTTGGAATTGCCATGCAGAATGCAATGGATAGCGTAAAAGCAATAGCTGATACCGTAACAGAACGGACTTGTAGTGAAGACGGTGTAACAGAAATTATTCATAAATTTTTATTAGTATAAATCCAAAGGTGCTATCGTACTAGCGGTTATTCAACCGGCAGTGCGACAGCACCTTTGTTATATCATTTCTGTGTAGGATTTTAGTAAAACTAATATGTGATAAACATCACTAACGTGAAAAGGGCGCCGCACACTAAGTGCGACAGCCCTTTTGGTTTTTCTTATGCAACTATTCTGTAGTATTTATCTCTTCTGTAATAACCAGATCCTTTGTCGGAAGCAATTCAGGGGTATTGGTACTCCTAATTTTAAACAGAAAACTTAATTTTGTTTCTGATATGATAATAGCGACAAAGATTAAAAAAAATCCAATGAATACGCGGGTCGTAATCACCTCGTTATAGAATAGAACAGAAAACATTACTCCAAAGACAGCTTCCAAACTCATTATAATCGCTGCAGGAGCCGGATGAGTATATTTCTGACCGACATTCTGTAGCAACAGTGCTACTGCGGTTGCAAATACAGCTAGATAGACAAGACCGATCATTGAATCAGTGCTCCAATTTGTTGGGATATCTTCAAATAGCAGTCCTATGATCCATGAATAAATTGCTGCATATCCAAATTGCAAGATCGTTAATAGAATCGGATCTCTCTTCCCCGAGAACTTTGCCACTGCTACAATATGAATCGCATAAAAAACACCACTGACCAGAGTCAGCCCGTCTCCCATTCTGATCGATAGATCGCCATTCAGAGATACCAATCCTATACCAACGATACTGATAAAAGCCGCAATAATATTAAAACCATCCGGCCTCTTCTTGTCCACCGGCCAGAAGAAAAAAGGAACCAGCACACAGTAAATTGCTGTAAGGAACGCATTCTTTCCCGGTGTAGTATCGGTTATACCGATGGTCTGCAGGCTATAAGCAATAAAAAGTAAAGTACCGAGAATACCTCCTTTGAGAAAATACTCCTTATTCAGTTTCCTTAACCGTTTATGGAAAAAGATGCAAAGAAGAAAACCTCCGATTGTGAAGCGAAAGGCTAACAGCATATGAGGCTGTATTACATCCATCGAACTTTTCACTACTAGAAACGAGCTACCCCAGATTAATGTTGCAATAAATAATGCAATCTTCGCTGCTATAGCGTGCTTTTGATTGTTCATACCGTGTCCTACCAAGCTTTCCTAAAGTGTAATCTAACGGATGCTTCTACATCCGTTTGCCTATTTTACCACAATTTGATTCATCCTTCAATCATAATTATGGTTATGTATTACCAAAACCTGTATATCACAGATTTTGGCATTGCCACTCTACGGGATGCGATGATTCCTTCTATTTCTGCTTGGATACATAGAAGGATATGGTAATATCTCAGGGTCATTTTTATCACATGGCATACAGCTCGACTGTCTGAAGCAGAGAAACCAGTCCAGACAGTATTGGTTTTCGTAGGTCCGCTCTACACGTTCCAGTGCTGCTCCGCAGGTTCCTGGTGGCGGAAGGATCACGTCATCACAGGGCAACCAATTTGCCGGAGTTGCTACCTTCTCACAATCCGCCTTCTGTAATGCCATGATAATTCTCATTATCTCTTGCATATTGCGGCCAGTGGAAGCTGGATAATAAAGAATTGTCCGGATCATTCCGGTGGGATCAATAATAAATACCGCCCTAACCGTTGCTGTTGTTGAATTATTCGGATGCAACATTCCGTACATTTTTGCAATATCCATAGAAATATCTGCAATTAGCGGAAAGGTTACCTCCACATGCTTAATATCCTTCCACACCAATTCTCTTATCTTTCTAAGCCATGCAATATGGGAATAGATCGAATCAATGGAAAGACCTACCAGCTCTGTATTCAAGGCTTTGAATTCATTGATCATAGATGCAAACGTCATAAATTCTGTGGTACAAACTGGGGTGAAGTCTGCCGGATGACTGAAGAGAACAACCCAACAGCCATAGTAATCTTGCGGGAAGTCTATCTCACCCTGAGTTGTAATCGCATGAAAGGCAGGTGCCATATCCCCTATTAAGGGCATGCGGTAGCTCTTGTCTTCTTCCATAACTACCTCCTGTAAAAGCATCCTGTGATAAAATCCTGCCGGAATTAAAACAGCCGGAATTCGGAGTATTAACATTCAAAATCCTATCATCACATTGATGCCTTCTTATTATCTTGATATTATAAAGATATGTCACAGAACACTATCTGCTACCGGAATACGAACAAATACGGCTGTCCCAAAACGGATTCATTAGCATAGGACAGAGATATTGGTATCCCTTGCCTTTGCTAACAATGCATGTTTTGATACAGCCTCTTACATTGATTTATTACTATTAATTTGATCTCGTTTTTTTGAAAGGTTTAATCCTCTAGAATTGCTCCGTCGGTACTAATGGTTATTACTCTCCAGGGTATCATGACACCGCTGTTCGCCATTGCAGACTTCACAGCATGAACGATACCTCCACAGCAAGGAACCTCCATACGGATTACTGTCAGGCTTTTAATGTCATTTGCTTTAAGAATCTGTGTCAGCTTCACGGAGTAATCTACTTCATCCAGCTTAGGACATCCAATCAGTGTAATTTTATTCTTCATAAACTGATGGAAATCACCAAAAGCATACGCGGTACAATCAGCAGCTATTAGTAAGTTTGCATTCTGAAAATAGGGTGCATTCGGAGGAACCAATTGTATCTGAACCGGCCATTGTCTCAACATGGAAGGTGTCGTAGACGGTACTTCAAGCGGTGTCTGTGAAGCTGGCTGTGCCTCCTGTCTCTGTAAGCTCATCGCTCTTGAGCCGGGGCATCCACCACCGGAGAAGCCATTCTGATGAGCATGATGACCAGACTCCTCTTCCTTCTTACTATGTTTTGCTTCATCTGCCTTCTTCTTCTCGATATTACGCTTCACTTCCGCTTCATTATATTCCAATGCTTCTCTTTCTTCGAAGTTAATTGCGTTTGTCGGGCATACCGGAAGGCAATAACCAAGGCCGTCGCAATAGTCATCTCTAAGCAGCTTTGCTTTTCCATTAACTAAACCAATCGCTGATTCATGGCAGGCATTTACGCACAAACCACAACCATTGCACAATTCCTCGTCTATCTTAATTATTTTTCGTATCATTTCATATCCTCCATCGACGATCCTATTGTATCCTGTTATATTCTATCTCTCATTGTTTTCAATTACGTATTATCAACTTCTGTACCTATTATATCGTCAATTATGGACATTGAATGTAGCCATGGCTACATTCATAAAAACAATATACTGAATGCTATAAGAAAAAATCCTCCTAGCAGAAAAGTGAAACGATTTATTGCAAAACCTATCACAGCATGTTTATGAGAAACTCCGTCATTATTGGTGTTATTGTGTTCCTGTAAAATAGTCTGGAGAAGCCAATGATTTGCTGCTATATCACTCCTTGCCCCCCAACTGTTTAAGCCCTTACTAGATGAGCCCCCGTACATTATCATGAAAAGTCCTAATATAACAATAAGACAACCTGCACTAAAGGCAGCATCCTGAATCTTATAATTGTTACGACTTGCAATCAAGTATGCAATCAAGAAGCTGACAGCTGCATAAATGAAACCTATGACCGAAAAAATCATAGTTTTTATTAAAAATCTTTTACATTTAACCTTAAAATCTACTTCTTCCTCATCATAATTATAACCTTTCTTATTCCAAACCCCCATAAATACCCGCCTTTCGTATATGCTTAATAATACAATATACAATTATTTTAACATCTAATCGGATTAATGGCATTAGAAATACATTAAGAAATGTCAGCTTGATATATGTATTTATGAATCATATAGAAGATAATTTTGCACACTGTTTCGTTTTCTCGAATCAAAAGGCTCCTTATCACTCACACCATTAATTCTTTCAGCGTGTTTGCGAACAGGAGCCTTTCTATCTTATGATTTCGATAATTTACTTTTCGCCTCGTTGTTCCTTCTGCTTTTCTATAAAGCATTGATAACACATGGCTGTATAGCAATCATTACCACCGATTAATATCTGCTCACCTTCCGTGATGATCTTTCCGTTCTGATCCAGTCGGACATTCACGGTTGCTTTTCTTCCACAGGAGCAGATTGTCTTAATCTCGGTAATCGAATCTGCTATCTCCATCAGACGTTTACTTCCAGGAAACATTTTGGTACGAAAGTCTGCACGAAGACCAAAGCATAGCACCGGGATATTATAATCAATTACCAACATAGATAACTGATTCACCTGTTCCTCGGATAAAAACTGACTTTCATCAGCGATGATAACATCCACCTGGGATGCTAATCTTTGAAAGCTTTGATAGATATCCTCTTCCGGCGGAAATACATAAGCAGGTGAAGACAGCCCCGCGCGGGACTTTACTACACCCACACCATCTCTGCTGTCGATCTGTGGCTTAATCAGCCACACTCTCATTCCTCGTTCTTCATAATTGAACTTCGTAATTAATGCCTGGGCTGTCTTAGAGCTTCCCATCACACCGTATTTGAAATATAATTTTGCCATATTATTTACGATACCTACCTATCATTAATTTGTGTCCTGTGAATTCTTTATACTTAGGGGTTACTCCAATCCGGAAGAACGAGGAGTTCACTCCAATGTGCGAATTTCGAAGCCCCAACAATAGAATGCATGCTTTACGAGCTTTCTATCATCTTGAGTAATGCGATATTGCATTTTCAATTTCACCTTATTAGCGTGTACTCTTATCGTAAGGAATACCCTCTGCCTTGGGTGCTCTTGATTTCTTAGAGGTAAAGACAAGAACTATCATGGTTGCAATGTAAGGCAGCATCTTGTAAAAGGCCTGATTAAGCTCCAGCTTATGGAGGAAAGGAATTAATGCCACCGAATAAGCCAAGGTTCTTAGGAATGCAAAGAACATTGCTGCAAATAGAATTCTCCAAGGCTTCCACTGGCCAAAGATCATTACCGCTAAAGCAAGGAAACCAAAGCCGGCTACACCGGTATGTCCGTTTACATTACCATCCATAACTCCTACCGAATAGAAGAAACCTCCGACACCACCAAGGATACCGGATAATCCTACTCCATAGTATCTCATGCGATGTACATTGATACCAACGGAGTCAGCTGCATGAGGATGCTCGCCACAAGCACGCAGACGAAGACCGAATTTCGTCATATAGAAGATGATTACAGAGATAACTAACAATAATAAACCGATGTAAACAGTAATATAGGTGTTCTTAAAGAACATATCTCCCAGCAAAGGAATCTTACTTAAGCCAGGTACTTCTCTAATATAGAAGTTTATACTAGTAGTAATACCGTCACTGTTAAACTTCATCTTTGAAAAAAGTAAGATAACAGCAGGGATTAACATATTTAATGCCGTTCCTGATATCGTCTGGTCAGCTTTCATATTGATTGCAGCAAAAGCCAAAAGCATGGAATAGAGAACTCCTGCAATAGCTGCTACAAGCATACCAACTAGCAGAACGAACTGAGGATGCATTCCGGTCCCTTGAATGAAATAAACAGTAAGGCAACCAAAGAATGCACCAAATAACATAATACCTTCCAGAGCAATATTAATGACGCCGCTTCGCTCACTGAACATACCGCCGAGAGCTACTAATAATAAAGGAATTGCTACAGGAAGCATATTTTGAATCAAATAAAATAATGTATCCATTCCTACGCCTCCTTACCTTTCTTTGTATTGTCTGTCAGATTTTTTATTTCCTGTCGATTCTCTCTTCTCCGTTTTATAAATCTTGCAAAGGTAGCATTCATGATTAATGCGAAGGCGGAGAAATAAATAATTACTGCGATAACGACATCTATAATCTCCGGCTTATAACCAAGTAAGCTGGCTAATGTACCGCCTCTTCCGATATGTGATATGAATAAGGCCGAGAAGATGGTTCCAATCGGATTCGCAAAACCGAGTAATGCAACCGCAATACCGTTAAAGCCAGCAGAGGCAATAACACTGATCGGCTCATAGGTCATACTGCTTCCCGCAATGGTAGAGGGTGCAAGAATAGCAAAAGCACCACCAAGGCCGGAAAGTGCACCGGCGATTACCATGGTTAAAATGGTATTTCTCTTATCATTCATACCGGCATACTTACTGGCAAACTTATTTAATCCAGTTGCCTTAAGCTCGTAACCGAAGGTAGTTTTATTCAGCGTAATATGCAAAAGGATAGCAATCACAATCGCTATAATGATAGCTATATTCGCATTGGAATAAGGAATTCCAAGTGATGGTATCTGCGAGGATGTCGGCAGATAAGCTGTTCTTGTCTTAGTGGATATATACATGACTGAATTACCCTGAACCAGCATATCCACCAGATACATTCCAATATAGTTGAACATGATCGAGGTAATAACTTCATTTACATTAAATAACGCCTTCAGTATACCGGGAATAAAGCCCCAGATCATACCTCCGATCAAGCCTGCAAGAACACATACCAGCCAATGAATGGAAGCTGGCATCGGCCACATAAAGCCAACGTATAATGCAAAGAACATACCCATGGTATATTGGCCGGAGGAACCTATGTTGAATAAGCCCATCTTGAAAGCAAAGCCAACACTTAAACCGGTCATTAAAATTGGCGTTGCATAATAAAGTACATCACCAAGTCTGGAAAATCCACCAAACAAAACCCTTCCAAAGCCGGCAAAGGAATTTGCGGGAAGAGCTACAATCATGATAATAAAGCCGAATACCAGACCCAATGCGATTGCTAACAGTGCGGCCGTAAAGGAGGAGAAGCCTTTGGTCTTTGTAATACTCTTCACTGAAAATTTATCACTGCGCATGTTTGTTCTCCTTTCCAATATTACGTTTTGCACCGGACATGTAGAGACCAAGCTCTTGAACTGTGGTTTGCTTTGGATCAAGCTCTCCAACAATTTCACCTTCATACATGACAAGGATACGGTCACTGACATTCATAACCTCGTCCAACTCTAAGGATACCAGTAATACTCCTTTGCCCTTATCCCTGTTGTCAACCAACTGCTTATGAATAAATTCAATTGCTCCGACATCCAGACCACGGGTAGGCTGTACAGCAACCAGCAGCTCATGCTGTTTGTCCAACTCTCTTGCAATAATTGCTTTCTGCTGATTACCACCGGACATACTTCTGGTAACGGTAATTGCACCCTGACCGCTTCTTACATCGTACTGATTGATCAATTTATCAGCATAATCACGAACCGCAGTATGATTGATAAAACCATTCTTCTGGAACTCTCTCTGCCAATAACGTTGTAAAACAATATTATCCTCCAGGGAGTAATCCAGAACCAGACCGTATTTATGGCGGTCCTCGGGAATATGACTCATTCCTGACTTGGAACGATTACGGATGGAGGCCTTGGTAATATCCTTACCTAATAACCGGATCTCTCCACCACTCATCTTATCAAGACCTGTTAGGGCTGAAATCAATTCTGTCTGACCGTTGCCCTCAATTCCAGCCAGGCAGACAATCTCTCCTGCCTTCACCTCAAAGGATACATTCTTAACTGCATTCTTCTTACTGGTTTTGGATGGAACCGTAACATCTTTAACCGATAAGACAACATCACCGGTGGTGATATCCTTCTTATCTACGGAAAAATTGATATCTCTGCCTACCATCATCTTGGATAGTTCTTCTTTTGTAGTATTCTTTATATCAACAGTACCGATACACTTACCCTTACGAAGCACTGTACAACGATCGGCAACCGACATAATCTCGTTTAATTTGTGTGTAATGAACAGGATTGATTTGCCTTCCTTAGCAAAGCCTCTCATTATTTCCATAAGCTCATCAATTTCCTGCGGTGTTAAGACAGCAGTCGGTTCGTCAAATATCAGAATATCGTTATCTCGATATAACATTTTTAATATCTCTACACGTTGCTGCATACCAACCGAAATCTTCTCGATCAGAGCATCCGGATCAACCTGTAATCCGTATTTCTTACTTAAGGCAAGTACCTTATTTCTTGCTTCCTTCTTTTGAAGAAATCCCATTTTATTCGGCTCTACACCAAGAATAATATTTTCAAGAACTGTAAATATCTCTACCAGCTTGAAATGTTGATGTACCATTCCGATACCAAGACTGTTGGCATCATTCGGGTTATTTAATTTAACAACCTCACCATTCTTCTTAATTTCTCCCTTTTCCGCCTGATAAAGACCAAAAAGAACACTCATCAGAGTGGATTTTCCCGCTCCATTTTCGCCAAGCAGCGCATGAATCTCGCCTTTTTTTAGCTGAAGGGTAATATCGTCATTGGCAATAATTCCGGGGAATTCTTTCGTTATATGAAGCATTTCAATTATATAGTTTTCCACGTCTACCTCACCATAATCTTTTTTTATAAAATAGTTAACCAACTCATCCAATCTTTTCTTTAAACCGGAGGAAGCATAATATACAGGCTTTCTAGGTTTGCGTATACGTTCGCATTGTTCACATCAGCTAACACGCAAACAATAGAATTTACATTTCGTGAACTTTCTATCGCCCTGAATAGAAAGAGGGAAAAGGTAGATGCCTTTTCCCCCCGAAAATACTTTTACTTACATAAGGCTTCGGCCATAATGCAGATAGTATCGTATTTAAAAACTACTGTCTGGTTGTAACAGCAACCTTTACAAGCTTAAGGTTAGTAGTAAGCTCTTCTGAAGTAGCATAACCATTCGGATCAGCAACGGTAAATGTTCTTACAGGAACTACGGAACCATCAGCAAGAGTTGCAAATACAGCATCATAAGCAGCTTTATCAAAGGATGTGAATCTGTCAAATGCATTTGCCTTGTCATCGCCGATAACCGCGGTAGGAAGACCTACGCCGGCATTAGAAGCGTTGAAATAAGTTTCTTTTCCAGCATAAGTATCCCAGCTCTTTGTCTTGTAGATAGATTCAAGAACTGCAACTACAGAAGCTCCAAGACCCTTAGTAGCGGAAGTGATAACGGTTTCGCTATCATATCTCTGGTCAATATCAACACCAATAACCTTGGTACCGGACTCAGCTGCTGCAGCCATAACGCTCTTACCAACAGATCCGCCACAAGCGAAGATAACCTGTGTGCCTTCCTGATACATGGTCTTTGCAGTAGCCTTGTTGGTATCAGTCTCAGCAAAGTCACCGGTATAGTGATAAGTAACTGTTACAGAACCATCTGCTAAGCCAAGCTCAGCTGCAGCTGCTTCAGCACCCTGAAGGAAGCCATAACCAAACGCCTGAACTGCAGGAACTGCCATACCACCCATGAAGCCAAGCTTAGTGTTACCATCTTTAACAGCTGCATAACCTGCAAGGTAACCGGACTGCTCTTCTGCATACTTAACACTGGCTACGTTTGTATTCATAGTAAAATCAGTATAATCTGCATTATGAGGAGCACCATCGAGGAGGATGAACTTAACCTCAGGATACTTATTCTGTGCTTCATAAATCGGAACCTCGAATAAGAAACCAGGTGTTACGATAACCTTTGCACCACTGGTAACCGCATTGTCGATTGCTGCAAGATAACCTGCATCGGATGCCTCTTCTGGCTTAATGTACTGATGTGAAATCTTATTTTCTTTCGCAAATTCAACAACACCTTCCCATGAACCCTGGTTGAAGGATTTGTCATCGATGTTACCCTTGTCTGTGATAAGCGCTATTTCGCTACCACTATTGGCAGCACATGCTGTCAATGAAAATACCATTGCTAAAACTATTAATGCTGATAAAACTTTTTTCATAAAACTGTCCTCCCTGTTTTAGTTGTAATTATTTTATTTGTCGGAAATCTATATACTAATAACGAAAATTTCCGAATAAACACTACATGTGAATAATACCATAAATGGACAAATTATTCAAGAGTACCAAACCACTAAAAGTATTTTTATATTTTTACATACTTTTCAGTCTCTTGATAATAATCGCCGCCAAAATACCTATTAATCCGCCTGTAATCACACCGGATACCAATAAAAACGGTAAATAATAGATGATATTTATGTTTTCCAATACCAAAATAGAGACAATAATTTGTCCTATATTATGTGCAATTCCTCCGATAATGCTTACACCGACCATACTAAATAATTTTGATTTCTGGAAGATTACCATGAGTAGCCAGCTTAACAATCCACCTACAAGGCTAAACATCATCGAGGAAGGACTTCCGAAGGTAAAACCAACCAGAATGATCCGTATAATGGATAGGGTGAAGGCCTCCTTCACACCCAGCTTATAAATCGCTACTATTACAACCAGGTTGGCTAAACCCAGCTTTATACCAGGAATTCCTATTGCTAAGGGGAATAAGCTTTCGATGTAACTTAATATAAAAGCAAGTGCTACGAGTAATCCATAGATTGCAATTTTTATAGATTTCATTTAAACTCCTTTATCAGTAAACAAAAACATTCTCAGTAATCGCCGATATTATCCTTTGCTTATCTACTCTAACTAATTCTAAGTACAGGTATATTATGTTAGTTTGAAATTGCATCTACATCGCTAATCTCAGAGCTTATAACTTCAAGAATCACTTTGTTAGGCCGACACACGATTGTCTCATTATTATAGTGAATGTGTTTTTGATTCACACATAACTTGTCCGGACAGCTGGCGTCCAGCATATCCACATAACCATCTTTAATCTCAAAGGTATTATAGGTGCCATCCTCCAGCTTTACTGTATATGAGGTATCCTCCGTCAGATATAAGGTATCATAAACCTCGCCATCAACTCTGATCACAACCTTGCTGCCCTCTTCCTTTGTAAAGTTCATAAAGGCAATGACAGCAAGACCTAGAAATAATATCACACCAATCAGAATTATATCATTTTTCTTTATCATAAAACTCCATTCTATCCTTACTTCTTATTTCAAGATCTTTTAAACAGGTACGTACATACATGATTATTATATAGTAACTTAATCTTCTGTCAAGGAAAAAGTCATTAATACGGTTAGAAATGTATCCTATTTTATATCAGCTTTCGATTTTACCGCCTTGACAGCAATTAGGTATTTTCTTACAATTGATAAAAAACAGGAAAGGTATTCTATCCATGAAAGCATTTGGTCATAGCGTAAAGCTCTATCGTACACTTCTCTTACTTCTAATCGTATGGACACTGCCTTTTCATAGCCTTAGCTGCCGTCCGGATAACCCTGCGGAACAAGAAATATCCTCTTCACAGAGTAAGGAGTATCTCTCCAAAACCGATTTCCTTCTGAATACAGTGGTGTCGATTAGTCTATATGATAAACAGGAGGAAGCTCTGATTGACGGTTCCTTTGACTTAATCGAGAAATACGAAGCTATCTTTTCACGTACTATGGTTACCAGCGAGCTTTATAAGCTCAATCACGGAACGGCTGTGAAGGTACCCGGTAAGCCTCTTACCTTTTCCTTATCCGCGGAGCTGTCCGATATCCTTCGTTATGCACTTACTTACAGCAAGCTATCCGATGGTTGCTTCGATCTAACGATTGCACCGGTTACCTCTATATGGGATTTTCAATCGTTAGAGCCAACACTTCCTGAGGATACGGAAATTAAACAAGCATTATCCCTGGTGAATTATAAGAATATTCTATTATCCGGGAATGAGATTTCTTATACAAAAGAAGGAATTGAGATTGACCTTGGCGCCATAGCTAAGGGTTATATTGCAGACAGAGTTAAGGAATATCTGATGAATAACGGTGTAAAAAGTGCTATCATAAACCTGGGCGGAAATCTCTTATGTATCGGTGATAAACCAAATAACACACCATTTCATATCGGTATTCAAAAGCCCTATGCAGATCGTAACGAAACAATAGCTACCATGGAAATCTCTGATCGGTCTGTGGTATCCTCCGGAGTCTATGAACGTTTTTTCGAGATAAATGGTAAATTCTATCATCATATTCTGAATCCGAAAACAGGCTACCCTTACGATAACAAATTAATCTCTGTAACAATTGTTTCACCAAAATCAGTCGATGGCGACGGTCTTTCTACCAGCTGTTTTGCCCTCGGATTGGAGAAAGGATTGCAGTTAATTGAGAGCTTACCGGATACTTATGCCGTGTTTATTACAGATGATTATGAATTACATTATTCCTCCGGCTTTCAAGAGGCAATCCGTATCAGGTAAATGATTCAACATCCTTCATTCATGTGAGAAAGCTCTATTCAAATGGTTTAAATACACTTCGTACTGTTATAATTCTAAAGGATAAAAAGTAAGCTTTGCAAACACTCTTTGTGATGAAGAAAAAGAAGTACCATAAACCTCCTCTGTACAGTGACTTAAGGAAGTTTCAGTACTTCTTTTTATTTATTCGATAGACCGTTCGCACAACGTGGTGCTATTGTATTTATACATATATTTACCTTTGATATCGAACATCATTCGCTATCATACATGCCTATAGCTTCTCCAGGCGATCTGCCAACTGATCAAGCCAATCCCCTTCATATAACTCAATCATACCTCGGTCACAGGCAGCAGCTAGTTTAGGATTAATCGGCAGCTTTGCAATGGAAGGAATATTATGCTTTGCAGCCGTCTCTTCAATATGGCTCTCACCAAATATCTGATACTCTTTGTCACAGTCCGGACATACAAAGTAGGACATATTTTCAACAAGTCCGAGTATAGGAACATTCATCATCTGCGCCATCTTTACTGCTTTTCCAACGATCATGGAAACCAGCTCCTGAGGGGAGGTTACAATAATAATGCCATCAATGGGTAAGGATTGGAATACGGTCAAGGGAACATCCCCGGTTCCAGGAGGCATGTCGACAAACATAAAATCCACATCATTCCAGATTACATCGGACCAGAACTGCTTTACTGTGCCTGCGATAATGGGACCTCTCCAAACTACAGGATCTGTCTCGTTCGCCAGAAGAAGGTTAATCGACATAACCTCAATTCCGCTGTTTGTCTTTGCCGGAAAGATTCCCATCTCATTGCTGGTTACCTTCTCCGTCAAACCGAAGGCCTTCGGAATAGAGGGTCCCGTGATATCAGCATCTAATATAGCCGTATTGTATCCTCTTCTATTCATATTAACTGACATTAAGGAGGTTACTAAGGATTTACCTACACCGCCTTTGCCACTTACTATACCGATCACTTTCTTTATATTGCTAAGCTCATGGGCATCAACAGCGAATTCATTCTTCGGCTTTTGGTCTGAGCACTTTGATGCACAGCTATTGCAATTACTATTACAATCACTCATCTTCTACCATCCTTTCCAAACTTAACTTCCATAAATTATACCCCTAATTGATAAGATGTCAATCATTATTTCCTTGAACATGCGAGCCCTTTCCTGAATATTATGGTATATATCAATAGGAAAGGAGCTGATATTATGCAGATTCCGTTTACAATTAATCTGATGTTGCTCATGACCGGCTTAATAACCTTTGTATCTGAAAATGTATTATTAATAACTATCGTCGGTTTTATTCTATTACTGGGCACATCAATACTATTTCATTTTAAACGAAAGAAGAAGAAAAGTAAAAGGAAAGTGGACCGTCCTGTTACAGAGATCATAGGAAATGTTCCGGAACGTATTGCTGAGCTTAATAAAGAACTAGAACCCTTCGGCTTTGCGTATGAACCTTATCAGGATATATTCTACTCACTTATGTATCCATGGCAGAGGGAGCTAGGCTACTGCAGGTTATATGACGAAGCAAGTGCAGCCTTAAGCATGATTATAGATTGTGAACCTATATGTTTTGAATACGCAGGAAGAAGATGGATGATCGAATTTTGGAAGGGTCAGTATGGAATGAACACCGGAGGTGAGGTAGGTATTTATTATACAACAGGTATGGATCTGGATATTCCGGGTGTATTTAACGGTACCTTTTATTACTGCGTTAAAGATCAGGATTGCATCAATATGTCTTACATTTTCCGCAAAGACAATAATATACTTTTTACCAGAAGTGGTTATCACTGGTGGCTTACCGGCTTTAAGCTTGGTGAATTCTCAAAGCCATCACAGCTAACTATGGACATTGTATTGGACTTATACGACCGGAGTATGGCTAATGCATTTGTAGCTGCTCTCCGAAAAGCCGGCTATAGGGAAAATGAGTATTCACAGCAAGGATACCGGGTAATGGTACGTTTCGATCGACCTCATACAAAACAGCCAATCACAAGAACCGCCTTAACTGAATTCATTATGCAGCGTAATAACGAAGCCTTTTGTAATTCTTATCACCAACTGACAGAGGCTTACACAGATACCTTAGATAAGCTAGAAATAGTACGTAAGGAATCCCCTTCCATGTACAGTCAAATGTTGAATATCGGTAAACCAAGGGCTGTATTTGAATCCTTTAACTCTATCAAAGGACATTTCAATAGATAATTCTTAAATAAGGAAGTGAATGCTTTTGTCTGCTTCAACACGTTTATCACAGGTTTTGTCAAGCTCAAAGATATTATCCTTTGATGAGAACTCACGTATTGTTATTATGAGCGATTGTCATAGGGGGAACAACAGCTGGGGAGATAATTTTTCAAATAATCAGAATCTCTTTTTCGCTGCCTTGTACTATTATTACGAAAATGGTTTTACCTATATCGAACTCGGCGACGGTGATGAGTTGTGGGAAAACCGATCAATTGAGGATATCATAGCAGCACACAGTGATGCTTATTGGCTCATGTCACTCTTCTATCAGGATAATCGATTTCACATGCTTTATGGCAATCATGATATTGTGAAAAAAGATCCAAGATACGCTCAGACAAGATGCAATTCCTTCTATTGTGAAAGTATGAACTCGCACATGGCCTTATTTCCAGGGATTCAAATAACGGAAGGGCTCATATTAAGACACCGACGAACGAATAACCAGATTTTTCTTACCCATGGTCACCAAGGGGATTTTTTGAATGATACGTTGTGGTTAGTATCGCGCTTTCTGGTAAGATATTTGTGGAGACCGTTAGAATTGATCGGAATTAGGGATCCAACCAGCACTTCAAAGAATAGTAAAAAGAAAAACGCAGTAGAGAAAAACCTTATGGACTTTGCGAAAGAACATAACCAGATGATGATTTGCGGACATACGCACCGTCCGGTCTTTCCCAAGCCCGGAGAGCCACCATACTTTAATGATGGCAGCTGTGTACATCCAAGATGTATCACTGCGATTGAGATACGTTACGGAATGATCAGCCTCGTTAAGTGGGCAATTATGACCAAGCCTGACCGAACATTATACGTCGGACGCGAGGTATTGGAGCAACCGGTTCGACTGAACGATTACTACCAAAGCTTCATATAGAAATAAATTGTAAGACATGAACGGTATCCCTTCTACGTTCATGTCTTACCCTATAAGTTTTCCGATAAAGGTAGCTTACTTTATAGCAAACCTGCTTTCTCGCCGAATTCTATTTCCTCTTTATCTGTAAGTTTTATTTCTTTTTCTTCACAGAGTAACCAAATTTACCAAGAAGTTCACCAAGTGCATAATATTCTCCATGGGAATAGACGATTAGCCCTGCCTTATTCAGATGAAAACGTCCTTTTTCATCCATAAAACGTTTATCCACTGTTACCCCAACTACCTCGCCGATAAACATGTCATGGGTTCCTAGTGGAATAATCTGTTTTACGACACATTCAATATTTACCGGACTTTCACCAATAGCCGGTGCTGATACCTTTCTTCCCGGCTCCTTCGTCAGCTTCATCTCCTTGAATTTATCGACATCCCTGCCGGAACGTACCCCGCAATAATCTGCCTGCTTCACCAACTCTTTGGTAACCAGATTGATCGTAAACTCTCCGCTCTCTTTAATAATATCGTAGGAATACCGCTCTTTCCGTATGGATATGGATACCATCGCCGGGCTGCTGCATATTGTTCCCGCCCAAGCAATGGTAATAATATTTGCTTTATGCTGAGAGCTTCCACAGCTTACCATGACTGCCGGTATGGGATATAACATATTTCCAGGTTTCCATTCTTCCTTCTCTATCATTAATTCACTCCTTGTCTTCCAATAAAAATCACACTTACCTTGCATGCTGCCAAGACACAGCGAAATTGGGTGGCAGCACAAATTTGACGATTGAAAAATCTATGATTTTTCAATCTATTCTTAACAATTGTATCGATTTCTTTTCGATATGTCAACTTTCCCTCTTTATTCGATTTAAATCAATAATGTGATAAGAATCAAATTATTTTAAGGAAACCTTTGGTATAATTTATTGAGTTCCAGTTCATATTAATATAGTATGGCTACCCTTTGTGTAGTCTCTATCAAGTGCATTTTTCACACTTTGGTGACACAGACGAAATAAAAAGAATATATTATTGAAAGGAGCACAACATGAAAGCATCAGTTGACCAAGATGGCTGCATCAGCTGTGGTTTATGTATTGACGTATGTCCGGAGGTATTCAGTTACAATGAAAATGATGTTTCTCAGGCAATTGAGGGGGATATCCCTGAGAATTGTCTGGAGAGAGCGGAAGAAGCTCGAGACGGCTGTCCCGTTAGCGTTATTGATCTTAACAAATAGATGAGACTTTAGCATAATGGGTATTACCTAGGAATAATACTTTTCAAACAGAAGATTATTTGATATTCTTTATACAACGAAGCATATCTTGTAGTCAAGATATCCGATTATGCTAGTGAAAGGATGATACAATGGATTTTTTACAGGAGACAAATAAAATATATCTTAATGATGACAACAATCATATGATTGCTGTTGTAACCTTTCCAAAGGTGCAGGAAGGAGTCGTTAATCTCGATCATACTTTTGTAGATCCTTCTCTCCGTGGCCAAGGAGTTGCAGGGAAGCTGATGGAGGCTGCTGTAGCTTATTTCCGCTCCAATAGCCTGAAAGTGAAACCCACCTGCAGTTATGCAGTGAAATGGTTTTCAGAGCATCCGGAATGCGAGGATGTATTATCGAGGTAATCAAGGCTGTATATATTCGATGTATCATTCTAGGGACGGTTGCTGACAGTAATAGAATGCCTGTCAGCAACCTGTCTCTGTTTGTTCTACTATGGAACTAAGGCTACCAGATCTTCTTATTCCTTTTTATCTTTGTTTTTTCTATCTATGCTTTTGCGATTGTTAATCCCAACCGTATTATCTTAATGCTTTATCCTTCTTATAAAGATGCTTCTTTATTCTATACTCTTCAATGATTCCACCATATCAATCTTCTTCAGCTTAAAGTACATTACAAAATTTACAAATGCCGAGAATAGAATCGTTAACAGGATACTGTAAACAAAGCTGCTCGGATCGATATTTCGTCCGAACATTACCAGATCAATCTCAACGGTAGTGATTACATATCGATGCAGGAAAATACCTAAAATTACTCCGAATAATGCACCGATTATAGTTAATACAATATTTTCACGATAAACGTAAGCAGCCGTCTCTTTATTATAGAAGCCCAGAACCTTCAGTGTTGCCAGTTCTCTTCTACGTTCATTGATATTAATATTATTGAGGTTATATAGTACGACAAAGGCTAATGCCCCTGCGGAAATAATCAATACCCAGACTACGATATTTAGGCTGACCAGGACATTGGATAAGAGATCCTGATAATAACTGGTATAAAACACTCCGGAGGCTGCCGACTGTTCCAGTAATGCATTACCGGTTGCCAGCTCCCCTTCCTGGTCCACTCCCGGCATTAGCATGAAGTATTCATTATATTCCGGTTCTTCATTAAATAGCTTCCTATAAAAATTCGGTGTCATATATACATAATGAGTCATATAATTCTCGGTAATACCGGTCACTGCTACCTGCACAGCTTCCTCATCCTTTGTAAGAGAAATCGTGTCACCGGCCTTCACACCAAGCTTTTTCGCGATCTGCTCAGTAAGAAGAATCCCATTATCCTCAAGGACTAGCTTTTTATGCCCCACTCTTTCCCGGAGCACAATATATTTCTCGAAAGCCGATACGTCTTCCGGAATATACATTGTGAGTTCTTTACTCACACCTTGAAAGCTGATTTCTACTGACCCAGTATCAACTCTAAGAGAATTCGCTATTCTCTCATTTTTTTCAATGGCTGCTTCTAATTCATCAACCTCATCCTCTTCTGCTTCTCCATCAACGGATACGGAAGCATCATAGATCATAATTTCATCAAACTGTCTTGTATAGATTACAAAGATGGAATCCTTTAAGCCAAAACCCACCAGCAAAAGTGCCATACAACCGCCAATGCCGAAGACTGTCATAAAGAAACGCTTCTTATAACGCATCAGGTTACGAATGGTAGCTTTCCAGGTGAAGTTCAATCTATTCCACAACATAGGAAGACGCTCTACAAATACTCTCTTCCCCGCCTTTGGCGCCTGAGGTCTCATCAGATTGGCAGGCTTTGCATGTAGCTCCTTATAACAGGAGAAGAAAGTCGCAAGCTCCACGCATAACACAGCAAGAGCAGTTGCCATTCCGGCGTAATAGGTATTAAAGGGTGTGATGACCTCAGGAATATTGCTATACATAATCTTATATGCAGTGATAATGACAGTTGGAAGAATTTTAAGTCCAACCATAGCTCCAAACAAGCTTCCTCCCAGGGTAGCTAATAGAGCATAAAGAATATACTTCATTGCAATTGACAGCTTAGAATAACCCAGCGCTTTCAAAGTACCGATCAGGATTCGTTCCTCCTCGACCATTCTTGTCATCGTGGTCAGGCTGATTAGGGCAGCTACCAGGAAGAATATAGCAGGAAATACTTCTCCGATTGCTCCAATTCGATCAGCATTTTGTTCGAATTCCACATATGCTTCTATGCTGCTGCGATCAAGTACATACCATTTTGGAACCTCTAGCTTCGCTAACTCTGCTTCACCATTGGCAATTTCCTCCTCGGCATCTTTGATTTTTAGCTCCCCATCGATAAGGTTTTTTTCACCGTCTGCTATTTTCTTCTTAGCCACAGCGATTTCTTTTTCACCATTTCTTATTTGAGTTTCACCATCCGCAATCTCAGCCTCCGCTTTGGCTATTTCCTTCTCACCGTCTTTCATTTTGGCTTCAGCAGCGATAATCTCCACCTCACCATCGTGTATACGGGCATCTGCCTTCCTAAATTCCTCTAGCCCTTCTTGATAAGCAGCCTCCAGCTTTGCCTTCGCTGCTGCAAGCTCTGCTTCGTTTAATCCGGCATAAGGGAGCTGTATTAACTTAGTTTGATATTCTTCTTCTGCCGAAGCCTTGGCCGCTGCAAGCTTCGCCTTCTGTTCCTTAAGCTCCTCCTTCGAGGACTCCAGCTTGATTTTAGATGTATCGATTTCTTTCTTGGAAGCCTCGAGCTTCTTTTTTGCTTCCTCTATTTCCTTTTTTGAATTATCCAGTTTGGTTTCATTATCCAGTATTTTTTCTTTAGAATCCGCAAGTTCCTTCTTGGAAGTCTCAAGCTTCTTAACCGAATCTGCAAGCTCTTTTTTTGCAGCCAAGATATCTTCATGGGCAGGATTATATAAGTCTTCATAGCGAATCTGACATCTAGCTCCTGCTATCTCCTCGATATGATCCACTACCTGTTCAACATGATTATCATATTCATCTGTATAGGCGGTCATCTCCAGAGCATTTTCTACTGATACATATACTGTTGTATAGGCCTCCTGCTGAAACACCTCAGGACGAATTACCACAAAGCTGTTAACATCACCACTGCCTATGCTGGAGCTGCCACGTTGAAAGGATAAATAATAAGAGGTAGAACCGATACCTACAATAGTAAATTCACTTACCTTCAGAGTATCCGAGATATCCTCCTTGGTTCCGGAGGTAACACTTATCTTATCACCGAGCTTATAACCGGTAGACGTAACAAAAAAATTATCCACCAGTATTTCAGACTCCGTAAGGGGCATTCGACCCTCGGATATGATTATTTTATTCAGCTTTTCGGTTGCGGATAACACCTGTAGTACAAGCTCATTTCCGTCTACATCACATACTACATGTGTAGAGTATGAGGGCTCAACCTCTTTAACCCCCTCAACCTCAGCAATTGCTTTAACATCCTCCTCCGTCAGACCCAGTGTACTAATAACACGGATATCCATCAGATTACTAAGATCAAAATAGTTATCCGCGGTTAATCGCATATCCGGATTCGTCGCCCTAAGTCCTGCAAAAAAGGCTACTCCTAATGCAACAATTAAAAAAATGGAGAGAAAGCGATTCAGACTTGTTCTGATCTCCATATAAAAATCCTTTCGCAATGCCCTTTTTCTCATCTAAATCACTCCTCCATACAGTTCTTATCTGAAGCCATCTACTTATTTCCTAACAAATGCATAATGCACAGCATAACCTAAAATACCTTCCCTTTGAATAAGTTTGCGCCGAGGATTACGCAGGCACAAACTTGGAAGTGTGAAAATCGCCTTTTATTTTCACACTACCATTCAATGGTATCTACCGATATTGGATTATCATTCTGAGTGATCTGCGTTACTTTACCATTTTTGATTTTAATCACCCGATCGGCCATCGGTGTTAATGCGGAATTATGGGTAATGACAATAACGGTCATATTACGCTCCCTACAGGTATCCTGAAGCAGTTTTAGAATGGACTTACCAGTCATATAATCCAATGCACCCGTCGGCTCGTCACATAATAAAAGCTTAGGGTTCTTGGCCAGAGCCCTTGCAATGGCAACACGCTGCTGCTCACCTCCGGAGAGCTGCGCGGGAAAATTATTAATCCGCTCTTCAAGACCCACCTCGCATAAGACCTGCTCCGCCTCCAGCGGCTCTTTACAAATCTGGGAGGCAAGTTCAACATTCTCCTTTGCCGTCAGGTTTTGAACCAGATTATAAAACTGGAACACAAAACCGATCTCATCTCTTCTATATTTGGTTAATTGCTTTTCCGAATAGTTAGCGATATTATTACCAGCTACATATACAGTGCCCTCTGACGAAGTATCCATGCCGCCTAAAATATTAAGAACCGTAGTCTTACCTGCACCGCTGGGCCCAACTATTATCACGAATTCTCCTTCTGTTATTGTAAAATCTATCCCATCTAACGCATGTATGGATACCTCACCCATCTGATACGTTTTTCTTACCTGTTCAAGTTTTATAAAATCCCTCATATGATGACCTCCACAAGCTTCTGTCAGGCTGACAGAATTGTAATCTCTTCCTAATTCTTATCTACTTAAACACCTATTTTATCCTGACCGACTAACATATACAAGTCGGGAAATCTAAATTTATTATAAATATTTTATAATTATATTTTCCTTCGTTTCAACCAATCCTAACATTACTAAATTATATTTATGTTATAGGTAAATTATCATGGAGGAATTATTATATGGATTATATAAAGATTGCTTTGTCCGCTATTGGTACAATGATTGCCTTATTCATCTTTACAAAAATCATGGGAAACAGAGAAATGTCGCAACTTAGTATGTTTGATTATGTCAGCAGTGTTACCATTGGTTCCATCGCCGGGGAGATGGCTGTGATGTCAACGGACAGCTTCTGGAAGCCCTTTGTGGCAATGGCTGTTTTTGCTGTTTTTTCAATGCTGATTTCCTATTCAACCTGTAAATCAATAAAACTACGCCGTTTCTTCGAAGGACATGCTCTCCTACTGTTTCAGAATGGTCAAATCTATGAAAAGAATCTACTGAAGGCTAAGCTGGATATCGATGAGCTACTTGCTTCCTGTCGCCTTGAAGGTTATTTCAACTTGGACGAAGTACAGACCGTATATCTGGAATCCAATGGTACGGTCAGTATCCTACCGAAGGCAATCCATCGACCGCTTACTCCTTTGGATTTAAATCTTACACCGGAGCAGAATATGCCAATGGCTAATGTCATCATCGATGGGAAGATATTCTATGATAATCTTAAAAGTACGGGTAAAAATGAGTCCTGGCTGCGAAATCAACTTCAGCAAAATGGAATTAAAGATATCCAGGAAGTCATTCTCGCAACCTTTGATTATAGTAAGAATTCAGTAAACTTCTATCTGAAGTTCCATCGAAAAATGACCAGAGACATTTTTGAATAGGAATAGTTGCCTGACGGACAACATAAAATGTTACAAGTGCGAAATATGAGGAAGTAAACTATCATGGTCCGTCCGATTAAGACAAAACATATTATTCTTGCAGAAACAATCATTTTTCTGCTGTTATTATCATTAAATCTATTCAACTATTCCGAACGTGATACCGCAATCTATGTATCAACGGATGCAAGCGGAAAGGATTATATAAAATGGGTCAATTTTGATATATCCAGTAGAGCCTTGGAGGATGCATATGAATATGATATTAAATCTCAAGGAAAAGACATCAAGATAAACTGGATCGAGCTTCTTGCTATTCTGGGGCAAAAGTATGGAGGCGATTTTTCAAAATATAAAGAAAAGCATATGGCTGAAATCGTAGAAAAGCTGAATAGCAAGGAAGAAACCATAGAGTCGTTGACCGATGACATGAAATATTATAAATATTATTATGAAGCCTATGAAGCAGTACTTGGCGGAATGGTCGGAACCTATAAGGTTGAAGTGGCAGATGATACAGCTCCCGGAGGAAAGTCATGGGAGGAGCGGTATGGACTCAAAGCTTTTCTGCCGATTGCGAAAAATTATCCCTTCAGCCATTTTGATGATTTTGGTGTATCCCGCAGCTATGGCTTTCGAAGAAAGCATCTTGGGCATGATATGATGGGTCAGGTAGGCACACCGGTTATTGCTGTTGAATCCGGATATGTGGAAGCACTCGGATGGAACCAATACGGTGGCTGGCGTATCGGTATCCGAAGCTTTGATAAGAAACGGTATTACTACTATGCGCATCTTCGCCAGAACTTCCCCTATAATAAAGAGCTTAAGGAAGGAAGCATCGTTCAAGCCGGTGATGTAATCGGATATCTTGGCAGAACCGGGTACAGCAGTAATGAAAATGCGAATAACATTCGTACTCCTCATCTGCATTTTGGCATGCAGCTGATCTTTGATGAAGCCCAAAAGGAATGCAATAGCGAGATATGGATTGATTGTTATGATATCATTCAATTCCTATATCATAATCGCTGCGAGACGATTAAAAATCAGGAAACCAAGGAATATCACCGCGTTTATAAATTTGTCGATCCCATCGCACAGCACTACATCAATCACAGTATCTATAAATATGAAGACAATGAATTTAATATAGATATATATGAATAGTAAAAGAAAAGAATCGAAAAGTGTCTGCTATGCAGAGAATTTTCCGTTTCTTTTCCATTGTCATTAGCCAGCCATGGCAAGAGTGTCATTAAAAATATTGAATATAATGTAATCAGGTATCCTCAATATCTTAGTAAATCAGAAGAAACACAGGTTGCTGATCGAAAGAACAGTGATGGGATGTGCTTTTGAAAGTATTTGCAGTTTACGTGCAATTCTTAGGTCACTGAGGGAGCGATGAGATCAGACGTGCGATAATTCGCACGAGCGCAAATGTCTGACGAAAGGAATAAAGCGGAAAGCTACTGTGTAGGTTTTCGCTTTATTCCTTGAGGAGTTTTTGCGCGTTCTGATTGCACCAAGTGAACGAAGGGACCTTAGAAATGCTAGTAAACTGCAACCGGCTTTTCAAAAGGGCATTCCATTACTGAGAATTCTGTCAGCAACCGTCCCTAGAATGATACATCAATGATTCATTAGTATTGCTTCTTGACATTGCTTTTTATTCTTTTCCTCATTACGAGACAAAGAAATGCTAGAAGCAGAGGGATAACATATTCAAAAATCAGGTTCAAATTCACAAGCACTACCCGATATAGGAAATTAAATTCGAACTGGGTACTGCTTAAAAAGTAGGTTAAATAAAAGATAATAATTGCTATAGGCAGGTACAGGACCTCACACTCTGTAAGTCCGAACAGCCATTCAAAACAGCGAAGCAACAGCACCACGAAGATAGCGATGGCAATATAATCAGAAAGAATGCAGATTAAGGTTACCAGCACCTCAAAGCGCTCAAATATATTGAAGAAGGAAATACTCTTGACCGTGATATAGAACGGAAAAGGCAAATTTGCTGTCAGGCTAGTACCTGATATCCCAAAGGTTAAGAAAGTTAAGATAAAAGCAAGACAGGAAAAAGCAAATACGCCGAACCACAGCTTACGAAACTGTGATTTCGTTATGGATATTCCAAATTTATCCGCAAAAAACAGAGCGATTATAATATTACCTCCTACGGCTACCACATGCTTGGCAGCCAATGCTGTCTGAAGGAGATTTACTGTTGATACCGGCACCAAATAATCTGTTCTGAGTCTCGAGACTGCACATAGGAACAGAATTGCAAACAGGATCAATATTGTACTCAGCGTCAGCTCTGAAAAGCGGAATATTGTCTTAATCCCTCGTAGCAATGCATAAAAAACCAAAACAATCATTACGGTCATAAAGAAATCCGATCTGGTTCTCGGCATAAGGGTGAATTCTAAGGTTAGGCTATAACTAGTTACCTTTGCAGTTGTGAATAAGAACAACCAAATCATATACGCCAGTATGATAATCTTAGAAAAGAAGGCGCCCATGAGCTGTACCATTATTTCAAAGAAATTCAAGCCAGGAAACGATTTTATCAAAAAAATGATTATGGCTGTTAGAGGTACGGTTGCTATAATTGATATAATCGGACTTAGGTATCCGCTTCTGCCTGCTTCCAGAGCAAGTGCCTGAGGAACCTGCCTCAGCACCGTTGAGATGGAGATAAACAGATACATGAATATTATTTGCCGTAATGTTACTTCACGGTTCAAGTCTCTCACCTCATTCCATATATTTTTCCATCATCAAGGTAATGCTTGGCAGGTACGGATTAATCAGATAGATAATCCCCATAGTCATACCAATGATGGATAACAATAAATAAAGAACCAGATTCTTTTTAGATCGCAAGAGCTTATCTCGCTGTTTGATCAATGTAAAGATTATGGTGAAACCAAATATATAGATCATAATAACCATACCTTTCTAATAACCTACAAACATATATGCCAAATGTTTCATTCCAATCCCGTCTTAACAATAAATTTAAGATGAAGCGATTTATTTGTTATTTTTATTGTTTCCTAAAATAAAGGATTTTGTGATTTGTGATCTGACCTGATATTGGTACTCTATATTAGAAATCATCGTATCCCAATCCCCTTCAATCCCCTTCCATCCACTAACATTTTGATTCTCTACAATGCGGGCTAGATTAAGGATATCCATTCCGTTCCTCTTTGAATATTCCACCGGCTTCTCCAGAATGGCTATAACATACGCGTTCTGAGCATCCGTCAAACGTAGCAGCTCATCCTGTGTGAAAATATTTTCCTTTGTAATAATCTCCTTCAGCATCGTTTCAAAATCAATCCTTACGGTTAATATAATATTATTGTTAATTAAGTTTGCCTTCAACTTGGTTTTGGTATAGGATACTGCTAGGCTTACTTCATTATCAAGATAAATCGGAAAGCTTCTCATAATATTCCGAAAGAAATTCACACCATCCGAGGTATCCCGATCAAGATAATCCACCAGCTTAAGCTCATCAAAAACGGCATAGCCTTCAATTAGTAAACCGGATTTTTCCCCGATCAGATATGGAATCAGAACACTGGAATAGCTTTGTTCCATATCATTCAGAATATTTACAAAGGTATTATCATTTCTGGTCAAAAGCGCCTTCTGCTTTTGCTCCATAGCCTCTAGATCCTCATGAATTGTCTGTTTGTTCTTAATCCCTTCTTCTATGAAATCAGAAGCTTTCCTTTCTTTAATAATATACACTAAGGCTTCCATTTTAATTGTTTCGTCTCTTTTAAGAAAATCCAGAGCCCGATCGATCCCCTGCTTTGCCGCCTCTTCTCCAATCAGAAAGGAACCTGCCTGAGCAAGGGTAATATTCTTCTTATTTTTCAGCTTCAGATCTTCCAGGGCTTCATAGGCTGTCATGCCCCTTCCCTTAACCACCTGCTCTTCACCTGGTCCGGCTCCCTCCTCAGAATCTGCTCCTCCACCGGTTGAATATAAAGCACTTAAATTGTACTCGCCATCATCATAATCAATCCCCAGAACCAATACCAGATCAATCTCATCGATCTCCTCCCGATTCATATCATGGGTACAACCACATAAAAGAAAAGGAAGAACAAGTAATAGTAAGCGTTTCATTAGCAATACCTCCACACTAATCCTACACAGTGCCAAAGACCGCGAATTTGGGCGGCAGCACATAATTTATGACAATAGAAAGGGCGCGAAGTGTGCTTTCTATTGTTAGCTGATTGAAAATCTGTGATTTTCAATCATGATACTGTCATTCTTTCTCCGATTTAGTCTTCTGCTTCATACGGTCTTCGGGAACAATATTCTGGGACCGTTTGGTGAAATATTTAGTCGGAAAACGGAACAAGGTATCCTTATGATTACTCTCATCTATATCAACAAAGGGTGATAAATATGCCACCCCATAATTATCCAGGCTGCATAGATGTGTAAGTAATATAATCAGGCCCACCGCCAGACCGAAAAAGCCACCGACCGCTGCAACCACAGCAAGAAGAAATCGAATGACACGGATACCGCTGCTTAAATCCTGATTCGGAACAATGAAGCCTGCAATTCCGGCCAAAGATACAATCACTACGACAAGAGGTGATAGAATATTTGCAGAGACAGCAGATTGTCCTACCACGATGCCACCCAAAATGGACATGGCCGTACCGACATTCTTTGGAAGGCGAAGCCCTGCCTCAATTAATATCTCGAAGCTTATTAAAAGTCCTAAAACCTCAGATGCGGAGGAGAATGGAACATTTTGCTTTGCTGCCTGAGTAGAGAGAGCAAGCTGAACAGGCAGCATCTGATTCTGGTAGGTGGTTGCAGCGATATAAAACGCCGGAAGAAACAAAGTAACCAGCATTGCAATATAGCGAAGTATTCTTAGAGCAGAACCCACAAAGAAATGATTCGCATAATCCTCCGGTGATTGCATCAGCATAACAAGCTGGCAGGGAAGCAGATATACAAAGGGGATACCATCTACAACAATAGCTATTCTTCCATCTGTCAGATTTGCAGCAATGCGATCCGGACGCTGGCTGTACATAATCTGCGGAAAAACACTCTTCTTATTTTCAACCAAATATTCTTCAATGAAGGCAGGTGTTGACAGGTTATCTATCTCAATCTTTGAGATGATATCCCTCAGCTTATTGACCATATTCATATCAGCAATACTACTGATATAGATTAAGGACACATCGGTCTTTGACAAAGTACCAACCGTCAGTCCTTCCACCACAAGATACTCTGATCGTACTCTTCTTCGGATTAATGCCGTGTTCATTCTCATTACTTCTACAAAGGAATCCTTTGCGCCTTTAATTACTGCTTCCTCTTCCGGTTCTGAAACAGAACGTTTTGCAAAATTTTTGATATCATACATAATTGCCTTTTCTTCTTCGTCAAATATAAAGGCAACCCCACCGCTGAGAACAGATTTTAGCAGCTTTGAATAATCATCCTCCTCTTCAGTAAAGACATGATAGGACCCTCCGCTTAATAGATAATCCATTACCTGATGCTGCGTTTTACATTTCTCCAGATATGGGTCACTATACAGAGAATTAAGAATCACTTCATCCACCAGTCCATCATTGATTAACCCATCAACACCGAAGATAGAAAAGGTAATTCCATTCTGGTTTAATTTAATTGGTCGAACAACAATATCCGAACTTTGTGAAAACAGCTCTTTGATATATTTTGAATTAATTTTATTCTCCATAATTAACCTACTTTCACTGTGATAGCAATGCATGTTAACTATTTTATCAAAATTAGGTAGGATTTATTCATTCTCACTGTTTTTGACATAAAAAAAGTGTCAGCCCACTGACACTTCCCAAGCTTGCTTAGCAAGCTTTGTCCACTGCGGATTGCGCAGCAATAAAATACCGAACACAGTCTATGAAATTAAAAAAGGCCATCTCTTAGCCTTCCGGTTACTTAACGTAACAACTAGCTTTAAGATGAGCCTTTTTTTGTCATTTTATGTAGTCATAATCTTACGTCCATGATACAGTACATAAATGATGTAATTCAACATTCATGTTTGTCACGTACTCCAGTACCTTAGGCCATACAGCCTGCGGTCTCATTTGTAAGGCTACATTAGTATTATCATAAAAAGAATGCTAAGCAGTATTTTTATGAATTAATTTTCAATATGACTACTTCATTTTACTAAATTATCCTTTAAAATAATCAATCGCCATGTCGTTCATATGTACAGGAAATACTTTCCCTTTTGCCATTAACCGAAGAAAGCTCTCAGCTTCTCCCTCATCATCCGTAATATCCTCAACTATAGAATAGTTATTAGGATTTGATAAATCTGTTCCCTCTTTATAACAATCAATGCTGTAAAGGGCATTTTTAAAAATAAGATTATAGACTACTTCAATATTCTCTGTTCGAATAGTTTTCGTGTTGGATTTAAGTAAACGATCTACCATGCAACGCCACCCTTCTTCCTAGTTTGAATACGACTACATATTTTTGTATCATCTGACACTATTAATTATACCATAAATAATGCAATTGATAAGTACATAATATCGCAAAACCCGATGTAAATAATAGTACGCTTGGACGGTAATTCCATTATCCGTGGATAATAGAACCAAACCTTTCTAAACCTGCCAATAGAGTCACAAAATGAGAGGCAATCCTTAAGGCTGTTTATGTCATGATTTATATAAAAGGAGCCAACTACATGTACCTCATACCGGATTAGCATCCATAACATGCTAATCCGATTTGCGTGTAGTTTGCTCCTTCCATGAAATATCTGTTATAAACAGTCTCGCTATTCTACGGTCGACCAGTCAATGCTAATACCAATCGGGTCCGCGTCTGCCATCTGCCGATAGATAGCATAACGTTCTTTTGATAATAATTCTGCCTGACGGAACAGTTCTTCGGCTTTATCAGGAAATTCCTTTGCCAGTGAACTATAGCGTACCTGTCCTAAGATGAACTCCCGGAAGCTTTCGGTAGGTTCCCTGGAATCTAAGACAAAAGGATTCTTGTTTTCTTCCTTCAGAGCAGGATTATACCGGTAAAGGTGCCAGTATCCGCATTGCACTGCCTTCTTAATGGTCGCCATACTTCTTCCCATACCCTCTTTGATACCATGATTAATACAAGGAGAATATGCTATAATCAGTGATGGTCCGTGGTGCTCCTCTGCTTCTCGCAGCGCCTTGATTAACTGGGTATTGTCCGCGTTAATTCCAACCTGAGCAACATAGACATTGCCATAGGACATCATCATTCTTCCCAGATCCTTCTTGCCCTGCTTCTTACCAGAGGAAGCGAACTTCGCAATGGCTGCCGTCGGCGTTGATTTTGAAGCCTGCCCACCGGTATTAGAATATACCTCGGTATCAAATACCAGCACATTGACATCCTCTCCAGATGCCATAACATGATCCAGACCACCGTAACCGATATCATAAGCCCAACCGTCACCGCCTACCAACCATACGGATCGTTTGGTGAGGTAATCCTTATTTTGCTTGATTTCATCAACCAGCTGCATTGTTTCTACATCTGTAGAAGTGATATGCTCCAGAACATCCAGTACTTTCTGACTGGCTTCTTCAGAGGTCTTACTATCCTCCTTATAATGGATCCAATCATGGAGGGCTTCCTTTACCTTCTCCTCTACATTCATATCAACAAGAATTCTCATGTTCTGCTCCAGCTTATTCCGAAGCTGCTTTACTGCCAGATACATTCCGTATCCATATTCTGCATTGTCCTCAAAGAGTGAATTCGCCCAGGAGGGACCTTTTCCCTTTCTATTAACTGTATAAGCGGTACTGGGAGCCGAAGCCGACCAGATAGAGGAACATCCGGTCGCATTGGCGATCATCATCCGTTCTCCAAAAAGCTGAGTGATAAGCTTTATATAGGGTGTCTCGCCGCAGCCTGCACAGGCACCGGAGAATTCAATCAGCGGAGCCTTGAACTGACTATCCTTAAAGGCAGGACCATAAGCAATATTCTCCTTGAAGGCTATTCCTTCCATTGCGAACTTCCAATTCTCTATCTGTGTCGGTAATTGCGTCTCGATGGGCTGCATGATTAATGCTTTCCCTTTAGCCGGACAGATATCGGCGCAGTTACCGCAGCCAGTACAATCCATGGGACTGATCTGTATCTTATAGTGATAGCCTTCCAGATTACGACCGGTTGCCTTCTTCGTAACAAAGGTCTCCGGTGCATTCTTGAGCTCCTCTTCATCAAGAAGGAAGGGCCGGATGACAGCATGAGGACAGACAAAAGCACATTGATTGCATTGGATACAACGCTCCTCAACCCATTCCGGAACATTGACTGCAATACCGCGTTTCTCATAAGCAGTGGTGCCTACAGGGAAGGTACCGTCCTCAATGCCGTTAAATGCGCTGACAGGGAGGTCTCCGCCTTTCATCTCAGACATTGGTCTCATGATTTTGCGGATAAATTCGGGCTCGTCTACGTCAGTAGAATTTCTGATTTTAATATTCTTCCATTCCTTTGGAATCTTTACCTGATGAATGGATTTAATACCCCTATCCACTGCCTCCTCGTTCATCTTGACTATCTTATCACCCTTCTTACCATAGAGCTTATGAATACCTTCTTTCAGCTCTTTCACATAGATATTCTCTTCCAGTATATTGGTCAGCTTAAAGAATGCACCCTGCATAATCATATTAATGCGGTTTCCCAGTCCGATCTCTTCCGCTATTCCTACCGCATTAATAATGTAGAACTTGACATCCTTATCAGCAAGCTGCTTCTTCATAATATCCGGAAGTTTTTCGTCCAATTCCTTCTCTTCCCATCCGGTATTCAGAACAAAGGTGCCCCCTTGCTTGACACTTTGAAGTAAATCGTATTTATTTACATAAGATTGGTTATGGCATGCCACATAATCTGCATGGGATACCAGATAGGGAGCACGGATCGGATCATTTCCAAAGCGAAGATGAGATATGGTCAGTCCACCGGACTTTTTAGAATCATAATCAAAATATGCCTGTACATTCAGATCAGAGTTCTCTCCGATGATCTTGATTGCCTGCTTATTGGCACCTACGGTACCATCAGAGCCAAGACCCCAGATCTGGCAGGCAGTTAAATTATCGGTTTCTACCTGAAGTTCCTTTACCGGAGGAAGTGAGGTATTTGTCACGTCATCCGTAATACCAATGGTAAAGAAATTCTTTGAATTCGAATCCTTCAAATTAAGATATACGGCAGCAATGTGGCTAGGATTCGTATCCTTGGAAGCTAAGCCGTAACGACCACCGACAATGATCGGTGCTTTCTCCTTACCAAGATAACAGCTACAGACGTCCTGATAGAGAGGCTCACCGACTGCTCCGGGCTCCTTGGTACGGTCAAGAACAGCGACTTTCTTCACCGTGGCAGGCATTGATCGTAGGAAATGCTCCATAGAGAAAGGTCGATATAGGTGTACCTTGATCAAGCCATATTTTTCACCTTGATTATTATAGTAATCAATTGTTTGCTCTATGGTCTGTGTAACAGACCCCATGGCGATAATCACATACTCCGCATCTGGTGCACCGTAATAATCAAATAGCTCATACCTTCTGCCGGTATATTTGCTCATCTTCATCAGGTAATCTTCTACAATCGGAACGATCTCCTGATAAAATGGATTAGCGGCTTCTCTACCCTGGAAATAGATATCAGAATTCTGCGCCGTACCGCGTACCACGGGATGATTAGGAGACAGCGAGCGCTCTCGAAAGCTTTTCACAGCCTCCATATCTAACAGCTCTGCATAATCCCGGTATTCCAATGCTTCAATCTTCTGCACCTCATGGGAGGTACGAAAACCGTCAAAAAAGTGTACAAAGGGTAATCTGCCTTTGATCGCAGCCAAATGAGCAATCGGAGCCAGATCGGCAACCTCCTGAACCGAGCCGGATGCTAACATAGCACAACCGGTCTGTCTTGTTGCCATAACATCCTGATGATCACCAAAAATACTCAAAGCATGGGTAGCGATCGCTCTTGCACTGACATGAATTACACCGGGGAGTAATTCACCTGCTGTTTTATACATATTGGGGATCATTAATAGTAATCCCTGAGAAGCAGTAAAGGTGGTGGTCAATGCTCCTCCCTGCAGAGAACCGTGAAATGCTCCCGCAGCCCCCGCCTCTGATTGCATCTCAACCACATTAACCTCCTGCCCAAAGATGTTCTTCCTTCCCTTTGATGCCCATTCATCGGTGGGTTCAGCCATACCGGAGGAAGGTGTAATAGGGTAAATTGCAGCAACCTCTGTGAATGCATAAGCGGCATAGGCGGCTGCAGTATTACCATCAACTGTCATTTGAATCTTAGCCATAAATTACCTCCATATTAGCGCTGTGCGCGTGATGATATTATAACTTACTTCCGTTATCCACCCAGTCCTTTGCGTCAATAACACCCTCAAGCGAGGGTTTTAATACATTGTCAACCTTATAAGTGGTCTCGGAATCTTGCCAGGCTGCAGTACCCTCATTGTTCGTAGGCTTCTCTGTATCCAGACGCTCATTGTCCCTTCCCTGCAATTTGTCCTTGTTTTTATTAATCATAATAGATCCTCCTTTTCTTGAAACGCAATACTACAATAATACATTGTTTCCCAATCATTAACGGTCTATTACTTATTCTTCTAATTTAATAAATAAATTTTTTAACAGGTATCACGAGTCTGCACGGAGGGTTCTTTATTTCATAGTCTCAATTTTCTGTTAAGTGATAGAAAGTACGATTCATGAACTTTCTATTGTAATAAAAAAGTGTAGATAGAAACTTATTTCTAAGTTTCTATCTACACTGATACAGTAGCAAAGGTGGTGTATTCCTACACCACCCCAAATGTATACCCATATTCCTTATCGACAAAAGTAATGTCTACTGGTAAGGTATGTGATCCAAGCACAAACCTGGAAGTGTGAAATTACTTTTTATTTTCACACTACTCTGCTCTTGTTCATCCTGTAATATATATAGCCTGCCAGAATGATTAAGAAGCATACAAGAAAATAATAGATAAATAAAGGATGTGATATACTACCGGATATGATAACCAAAGAACCTATGGTTGCAAGGATAGGAATCACATAGCCCTTGACTTTACCTTTGATTTCCCCTTTTTTCGCAAGTCTCATTACTGCAAAATACAGTACAATGTAATTGAGGTAGCTGACTCCGATCGCAATCTCAGATACATCACCCTGCATTCCAAATTTCTGTGTGATATAATGAATTGCCATCCATAGCAAGGATAATACATAAGCAAAAATAGCCGAATTCAAGGGCATACCGTTTAAGCTCTCATTTTCCTTCTTAAGCCAGTTACTGCCCGGTACCATATTACGAAGTGCCATAGAATAAGGCATCCGAATAAATCCTAAGGTAAGACCATTCACTGTTCCCAGTACTGATATAACGACAAAGATCAAGATCACCTTTGCACCTACATCACCAAAGAGCTTAGTAGCGGCCGTAAATGCCGATCCGTCCCCCTGTTCAAGAATTGTCTGTGGACCGAGTAATGCAGTAATTCCGACAAAGTAACAAACATAAGCGAGTAATATAACAAGAGGTGAGATGGTAAGGGCTAAGGGCAGGTTTCTCTTACTATTCTTAATCTCCCCGCAGATAGAGGTTGCTACAATCCAACCATCGAAGGAAAAAGCGATCGGAGCAAAGGCTGCTATCCATCCAGCCCCGGTAGCTGCTGCTGAAAAACCCGTTGCAGAATCAACAATTAACTCTCCCGGCTTTCCGAAAATAAAACCTGCTATTGCGATCATAAACAGTGGAATAAGCTTGATAACCATGGAGGCATTCTGAAAATACCCACCCAGCTTTGCAGACAAAGTATTAATAATAAATAAAGTAGTTAAGCTTCCTAATCCGATTAGTGTTGTTGTCTCAAGTGAAGCTTCCAGTCCGAATAACTGGCTGATATATATACCCGTAACCCAGGCTACTACGGCAGCCAGTGTCGGAAGATATAAAAATGTCTGGAACCAGCCAAAAGCGCAGGAGGGTCCAATTCCGACAAACTCCTCCGTATAAGCGATTACTCCACCCGGTTTATCCGTTTTGTTAGCTAGCTGGGATATAGCCAGACATCCAAACACAATTGCAATCGCTGCGACAAAGAAAATAATAATCCCCAGTAATACATTGCCGTTCGTGTAACCAAGCACATTATCCGCCTTAAAGAAAATTCCTGACCCGATTACTATCCCTGTTATCATGGTAATTGCGGTAAACAATCCGTACCTTCTCTTATTCATTGAGTTGCTTCTTCTCCTTTTGGTTTCTTGTGTGATTTTTGGTAATAATTTTGGTAATAATTAATATTCTTTATATTGCACAACCTTACAAATATAACATTATATTACCAAATATACAAGCGTATATTTTCATAATCTTTTCATTCCATATTATTTCAATTTCTACAATAATTATGAATGAATTTTATGCCTTTCATGACAAAGAGTCATGACTTTGCAGTGTATCACCCATCGGTTTTAAACTGCTATAGTCATGACTCTTATATTTATGACAATTAAAAGTTTTCAATGCTAGCTTTATGCACTCTTAATTCTTTATTAAGATAGCTTTTACAGGGGCAGCTTCCGCTCCAACAATATAGAGCGGAAGGGCTATTAATTCGTATCGGTCTTCTTTGATCTCGGCGAGACGAAGACCTTCCAAAATATGAGCTCCTATTTCCATCAGCGCAAGATGAGTCTCATGCCCGGGCTGATTACGTTCAATTCCCAGAGCATCGATACCGACACCACGCACCTTCAATTCCGCCAGGTATCTTGCACCGCTCTGCTCCAGATAGATAAAATCCTCTTCCAGTATCGGTTCAAAGGAATTCCTGGTCTTTAGTAATACAAAATCCTCTGGCTGTATTTCCTTACCCTTCAGATCCTCTGCCGTGATATAATTCTTTACCTCAGTCAGATTCAGAACCCTGCATTCCGTAACCAACTCCTCCAGCTTAAAGGAATCCATGGTCGTTCCATTCGGTATCATATGAAGTGACCGATCCAAATGGGTACCGGTATGAAGATTCATCTTAATACTACTTTCATAGGTTGATCCGGTATTGTGATCGCTATCAATGGTAATGATCGGTCTCTTCGAATCCCTGCCCTTATATACAGGCATATCACTTGCAATCGGCATTGAGATATCATAAATTGTTCTACTATCATTATTCATACTTATTACCATGCCTTTCTATGGCTCATGAACGATGGAAAGCATGCCTAGCGCACTTTTCTATTGTTCATGAATTACACATGCCACCATTTTCGTCCATCTCGTGCTAATAATTCAAACGCTCGTATCGGTCCCATCGATCCCGCATCATAATTCGGGAAAACATGTTTCTTAGATTCCCTATATTGTATCAGCTGATCGGCTACCGTCCAAGCCGCTTCTACTTCATCCCAGCGGGAGAACAAAGTTGCATCTCCTCTTAGAATATCATAGATCAAACGCTCATAAGCCTCCGGTGTATTCCCCTGCGTCGGACGGAAGGAGCTGGTATCCATCTGCGTCGGAACAATACCGTTATGTGTAGTAAAGTCCTTCGTATTAAATTGAAAGAATACGCCTACATTCGGTTGAATTCTAAGTACCAGAAGGTTTGGTTCTTGAATCTCCTTATCCTGAAAATACAACACATTTGGGAGCTCCTTGAACTGTACCACTATCTCTGCCGAGCTATTCCCAAGACGTTTTCCTGTCCTGATGTAGAAGGGTGTCCCTGCCCAACGGAAATTATTAATATGCAGCTTTAATGCCACAAAGGTCTCCGTTCCCGAATCCTTCGGGACATTCAATTCCTCCCTGTAACCGACTACCGGACTTCCATCGATATATCCCGGGCCATACTGGCCAAATACAACATTATCTCTTAGAAACTCCGGTGTAATCTCCTGAATTCCCTCCAGAACCTTCTGTTTCTCAGTGCGGATAGAATCTGTTTTAAGATTGACCGGCGGCTCCATGGCTACCAGCGATAATATTTGAATGATATGATTTTGTATCATATCTCTCATCGCTCCGGAATGCTCATAATAACCGCCTCTGGTCCCTACCCCCAGCTTCTCCGTCAGTGATATTTGGATGTTATCAATAAATTTATTGTTCCATATCGATTCAAAGATCGAATTGCAGAATCGAAGGACCATGATATTTTGAATCATTTCTTTCCCTAGATAATGATCGATTCGATAGATATTCCGTTCTGGAAATACCTCTAATATTTTGTTGTTCAGCTTTCTTGCTGTCTTCAAATCCTTACCAAAGGGCTTCTCAATAATTAACCGGCTCCAAGACCTGGGGTTTGAAGCCATATCACTGTTCTGCAATCCCTGCACAATCGTCTCGAAATATTCCGGTGCAACTGCAAGATAGAATACTCTGTTACCACCAGTACCATCCGTTCCATCCAGTTGATCAAGGTAATCCTTTAGTACCGAATAACCTTCTAGATTCGTAAAATCAAACTGAAAATAGTGAATCATATCCTGAAGCTTCTTCCATATGGTTTCGTCAAGCTTGTTTCTTGAATGCTTTTTTATCGAAGCATAGATATCCTTTCGATATTCTTCCTCTGACTTATCCCGCCGCCCTACACTTACTACTGTAAAGTGCTCAGGAAGCAGCTGGTCAAGGACCAGGTTATATAAAGCCGGCATCAGCTTACGATTAGTTAAATCACCTGTACCGCCGAAAATCACTAAAATTGCAGATAAATTATTCTCTGTATTCCCATTGCCCATTCTCATTTCCTCCATTTCTGCCAGAGTTCAAGCAATATTATATGACATGCCTATCCTGTTTTATTTTACCATGCAGTATGATAGGTTCCTTCTTTGTCAATTCGCTCATAAGTATGTGCACCAAAGTAATCTCTTTGTGCCTGAAGCAAATTCATCGGTAATTCCGCTGCGCGGTAGCTATCATAATAAGCCAATGCACTGGAGAAAGCCGGTATACTGATACCATTTGAAATGGCTGTTATAATGACCTCTCTCCAATCCTCCTGATATTCATTGATGCTGTTGGTAAAATAATCTTCCATTAGAAGATTGACTGAATCCGGATTCTTATCATATGCCTTACTAATCTGATTTAAGAACTGTGCACGGATGATACAGCCCCCACGAAAAATCTTAGCGATATCGCCGTAGCGCAGATTCCACCCAAATTGCTCAGAGGCTGCTCTCATTAAACTAAAGCCTTGAGCATAGGCACAGATTTTACTTGCATACAAAGCCCTGCGGATTGACTCGACAAAATCACCCGTCTTTACCACTGTATTTTGGGGTCCCTTCAGAACCTGACTTGCATTGACACGTTCCTGCTTCATCGCGGAAAGATAACGCTCATACACCGCAGTGGTTATGGTTGGCGCTGGTACTCCAAGGTCGAGAGAAATCTGACCGGTCCATTTGCCGGTGCCCTTCTGACCTGCCACATCAAGGATCTTATCCACCAAATATCCATCCGTTGCGGTATCCTTCTTCCGAAATATCTCTGCTGTTATATCAATCAAATAACTATTCAGCTCACCCTGATTCCATTCGTCGAATACCTTTGAAAGCTCCTCAGGGGTTAATCTGAGTACCTTTTTCATAATCTGATAAGCCTCGCCAATTAGCTGCATATCCGCGTATTCGATCCCATTATGAACCATTTTAACAAAATGTCCTGCACCGCTCTCACCAATGTATTTACTACAGGGCTCACCCTCTACCTTAGCAGAGATTGCTGTAAGGATAGGTTCTAGCAGCTCGTATGCCTCTTTTTTACCGCCTGGCATAATTGCAGGCCCTTTTCTTGCTCCTTCTTCTCCACCGGAGATACCGGTGCCAAGATAATGGATTCCCGCATTCTCCAGCTCCTCGCTTCGACGAATGGTATCCTTATAATAAGAATTACCTCCGTCCATGATGACATCGCCTTTCGACAATAAAGGCAGCAGCTGCTGTATCGTATTATCTACTGCATCTCCCGCCTTAACCATAAGTATAATTTTACGAGGTGTCTCTAAGGATTCAACAAATTCCTCAAGTGTATAAAAGCCTTCCAGATTACCTCTGAATGCTTCGTCTGTTATCTCCTTCAGCAATTCCTCCGTTTTTAAAGAAGAACGGTTATATACTGCAACCTGAAAGCCATTCTCCGCAATATTTTCAGCCAGGTTCTTACCCATAACGGCAAGACCGATTACACCTACCTGTCTCTTCATATAATTTACCCTGCCTTTCTACATAGCCTGCATCTTTGATGCATTTCATTCCATAATTGAGATTAAGAGGTTACGATGATATTATTATAACAATCATACTCTATATTTATCAATATATTGCATTTAAATCAGTGAATAAGTCACACAGACAATCGAATTTATTGGTTCGTCACTACAAAACCGTGCACCTCCAGTTGTCGCTTTATCACTTCCAGGTCCATCTTTTTCGCTGCAGCTCCCTTTGCCAGTGTATTTTTCTCCCTTTCTTATGGTAATGATCTATTTTGTTAATGATCTATTTATATCAAAGTTTAGGGTATCCAATAGACTTTTTCTGTGATTTGAATCACAGTAAGCAAATTAAATTGTAAGCAATTGTTTTGAATTACTTTATATTAAATATATTCCCCTTAATTCTTTGTCTCAAAATTGATATTTATCGTACTGTCTAAAAAACCAGCTCCTCAAATATAGCCTTAACGGTAGTCATTTTCTTTAAGCGATGAACATTCTCCCCACAGAAGATTAAGCCCTCCTTCAGATTCCCTTCCACCGCATTTATTAAAGCTTTTGTAATGCAATATGGCGTATCCTTCGGATTGCAGTGTTCCAGACAATTAAAGCATTTTGTGACTGCTATTCTCCCCTGATCCACCGTCTTTAGGAAGGGATTCATAATTGCTCTGCCTGGCATTCCAACCGGACTGATTACAATACGGACATCTTCCTTGTCTGCAGCAAGATAGGCATCTTTATATTCTTGACTTGCATCACATTCCTCGGTTACCACAAAACGGGTAGAAATCTGAACTCCATCTGCTCCCAGTTCCAGAGCATGCTTGATATCCTCTTTATCGTAGATTCCTCCCGCAATAACGACCGGAATATCCCTACCGTATTTAACTTCAAATTCCTTCTTACATTCAATTATACCTTTTATCTCCGTATCATAATTCATAGACTCAAAATGATCCAGCTGTTCCTTCGTAAATCCCAGATGTCCACCGGCAAGAGGTCCTTCAATAACAATAAAATCAGCCGTGGTCTGGTATTTACGATCCCACATCTTAAGAATTACGGAAGCAGCTCGAATACTGGATACAATCGGAGCAATTTTAGTCTTAAAGCCACGAACCAACTCCGGAAGAGAGATCGGTAGCCCCGCACCTGAGATAATTACATCAGCACCACCCTCACAGGCTGCCTTCACATAGCGGTCATATTGTTTTGTTGCAACCATGATATTGACACCGACTACTCCGCCCTCTGCCCATTCCTTTGCAAGCTTAAGATGCTTCTTAATGGCATCCAGATTACTCTCAATCTGGTGCTTGTTAAAATCCGGTTCATCATAACCGATCTGCGCGGTGGAAAGAATACCAATACCGCCTTCCTTCGCAACAGCTCCCGCCAGCTTGGAACGACTGACTCCTACTCCCATCCCTCCTTGAATAATAGGGACTCTTGCAATTAATTCACCGATTACTAATGGTTTCATCTTCATATACGTTTCCTCCATACCATATTACTTTGATGCTTTCACCGTTCACAAACCCTTATGTATCAACAGAATTTTTATTTTGATAATCAAAGTATTTGTTATTAATGAAAGCCTCTATATAGGCTTTCATCATCATGTATTGATACCGGACTACCACCGGATTAGATTAATTATATCTTAGACAAGGAAATGTTGTCAATATATCATAGTACATTTTTCTATTTTATGTAGTATCCAATACTATATGTCTAATAATATACAGTGACTTATCACTTCTCTCGGAATAACAAAGCAGATGAATAGGCCGCTATTATTTCATTAACCGCTTCTGCAGTCATAAGAAATAATATAGGGACCATTCACCTGCTAATCTACATCATTATTCCGTAAACGGAGCCATGGAGATACGAATAAAATACCCTTGATCATGCTGACATGCCGGACATACCTTGGGAGCTTCCTTGCCCCAATGAACATAACCACAGTTTAAGCACATCCATCCCGTCTCAATCTCTGAGACATAAAGCTTCTTCTCCTCTAATAGCTCTGCAAATCGTGCAAATCGATCTCCGTGAGTCTTCTCAATGCCTGCTATCATATGAAAGGCAGCTGAGATTTTCGTAAATCCTTCCTCCTTTGCCACTTCGCTGAATTTCTTATAGACAGGATCGTATTCCTCGTATTCATTGTGCTGTGCCGAACGCAAAAGCTGGACCAGATCATCATAAATATCAACCGGATAACCGGCCTCGATATAGATATTCTCACCTGACAAATCTTTAAGGAACTTATAAAAAATCTCTGCATGCTCCTTCTCCTGATCTGCCGTAAATTTGAAAATAGCTTCTATAACATGTTGATGCTCCTTCTTTGCCTGTGATGCGGCAAAGGTATAACGATTTCTTGCCTGACTCTCTCCAGCAAAGGCACGCATCAAATTATCCTTGGTCTGACTCGTCTGAAAATCCATAGTTACTCTTACCTCCTAATCTTGTTTGGTAAAAGTATTGCCAGATTTACGGAAATTATCATGCTATTTTCGCTGAACGGTAAGGGTTGTTGCAAAACGTATGGTATAAATGAAGGAAAGAACAACATTTGCTTATGTTATGCAACAGCCCCTTCTCCAAATGGATATGCTGATGATTATCCTAAGTGCAACCTCATATCTGTGATTGGAAACAAGAATTCGAAGTATACCTTCCATGAAAAAGGTATGGATTTTTAAGAAAAACAGAGCTAGAATAAAGATAGACCAATTAAGAAATCGTATAATACATTTATGTATTTACTTGCTAAGCTAATATTGGGATGATCCTGGAAACTCACTAAGAAAATAAAATCTCAGAAACGGAGATCAACATGAAACTGTATTTTATTCGACATGGACAAACGGATTGGAATGTAGCAAGAAAGATACAAGGAAGCTGTGATATTGAACTGAATGCCAATGGACTAAGGCAAGCTGAAGTCCTTTGCAGAAAACTCAAAGAGGAGAATGCTCCGATTACACGGATCTATACCAGCAGACAGAAAAGAGCTCATCAGACCGCTGCTATACTGAGTAAAGCTACCAATCTGGAACTGGTGACAATCGATGGATTACAAGAGGTTAATCTTGGATTATGGGAAGGGCTCTCCTGGATGGAGATCAGGGACCAATATCCAACCGAATATGAATCATGGTATCATAACCGAAGATATGACAACTCTCATAAAGGAGAATCCTACCAGGAGGTTGTCGATCGGGCAATGAAAGCAATACGTGCCATAATCAAAGAGAATGAAAGCGATATCGCTATTGTTACACACAATGCTGTAATCATGTGTCTGCAATGCTATCTTACTGACACTCCCTTTGAAGAAATGAAGAACTTCAAATCAATGAATACTGCAGTTACTATTATTGACAGTGGTTTATTTCTATAAAATATTTTAACGGATCATTTTATCGTTCTTAACTGGAACCTGCCAGTGTTCCTAAAGCCTCTCTATCCAGAATTAAGATTGATTTATTGTTAACGGAACGAATGATACCTTCATTCTCCAGCTGTCCCAACTTACGACTTACGGTCTCTCTGGCAACGCCCAGATAATTAGCAATTCCTTCTCGACTTAAGGGCAATTGAATCAGAAGCCCTTCCTTCTCTTCTACACCGTATTTCGTGGCAAACTCTAGTAAAATTCCACCGATACGGTTATCAACATTCCGTACACCCATTCCTTGCATTGCATTTTCCAGCCGTGCCATTCGTTCGCCGAGCTCGACAATAATCTTAACTGCAATATCAGGGTATTGATACAATAGTGTTTGAAATTGACTTTTTGACAGGATACAGGTCTTTACCGTCTGAAGTGCTTCTACGGAATAGGTAGCAGTACGATCCGTTAACAGATTCTGTTCACCAAAAAAATCTCCTTCCGCAAATACATATAATATCTGTTCTCTTCCGTCCGCTGTATATTTAAAGGCCTTTGCACTTCCTTCATGCACAATAACGATATTCTCGGACCGCTCGCCATCGTGCATCAGAAGCTCACCCTTCTTATATTCGCGATGAGTAATCAAATCAGATATTTTGCCAACTTCTTCACTGCTCAGGGAAGAAAAGATGGGAACCTTTTTAACACATAAGTCATTATGACAAAACCCGCAATGGCAGGAAGCATTCATATTGATGAACCTCCTAATCTATGATGTAATTCTGATAATCCGGCTAAATTGTTTTTTCTTAGCTCTTCGATTATCCTAATTAATTGTAATATGTACTCAAATTTGTGTCAACCCGAACAGATGCCTTTACCACCGTTTGTTATCATGAAAATAGCAATATCGATGATATATATCACTGATACTGCTACAATAATTAGAAAGATGGCGGTCAACCATCAAGCTTGTATTCTCCGTCTCATATAAGTCTATCCTATTAAAAACGTATATATTATCGTATATTACTCCAATGTATCAATCTGCTTTGCATAGGTATGAATGACATCAATCGCCTCATTCATATTCTGAACAATAGGGAATTTACTCTCTTTTATTCTACCCCTTCGATCCATCAGTATCGGAAGGAAACCGGCAAGTCTAGCGTTCTCGAGATTTCCTTCTGAATCATCAATAAATACACTTTCCTCCGGCTCAATCCGAAGCTTCGCAGCAGCATGATAAAAAAGCTCGATATTATCCTTACATATTCCGTAATCACAGGACATGATCAATCCATCCAGATGTTCTGAAATATGAGCATGTTTTAGAACCCTCTGAAGAGAAGGCCAGGTATCCGATAATACAAAGATATGATAATCCATCTTCAATTGCCTTATGCTACTCGCAGAATCTTCATAAAAAACAACCTTATTATCATTACAGACAGTATCCACTGCAAGAGCAAGGGCTTTCTCTTCTTGCTGTTTAATAATACCCATTAAGGCTAAGAATTCTCTATAGAAGTTATGAAACTGACTAATTTCTTCTTCCTCTGTAAACAACAAATGATTCTCATCCAAGTGAATTCTACTACACCGAAAAGCCTCCTTTATTTTTGAAGCCTTTAACATAATTCGAACCAAATCACCCTTACTGAGAATCTCTTTCGTCTTAGGAGGAATGAACCAATTACCTGTCCTGGGATAAGCCAGCACATATCCATAATCAAATACAATATTTTTTATCATAATACGCTCCCGTAACTTATCACTACTTTCTTACTGTGCTTAGATTATTATCTTCCATTTATTTTGTCGTTCATCCAACCCTCCAACGCAACTTTGCTAAAAACATATGAATCACCGATTTTAGTTCCAAAAGCATCAAACTCATCAGAGGCAATAAGATTGGATACATCATCACTACTTATACGTAAAAAAGCTGCCACTTCATATTCAGATAGAAAATCTTGAAATTCTGATACTGAATTCGATGTTGTAACAGCAAGGTTTGAGGGAACATGTGTTGTGTCTGGTAAGTTATTTGAAACAAGTATACTTGAAATTATGATGCAAATTCCAATTACACAACACCCTAAAAACAACGAAAGATTAAAATTCTTCATAAACATCCTCCTCATCTAATATAAATAATCTTAAATGTAAAGCATAATATATCAAATTATACTACCAAAGGAACAGCTGGGTCTATGATAATTTTAAATCCCCACATAAAGCATTTAAGTTGATTTCTTCGCATTTCCAGTCCTTAACTGTATTCTTCGCATGGCAAAAGATTTACTCTTGTTATGATTTACTTTGTATGATATATATAACATCACCTTTATCCCAGAAAAAGCAAGGTACTTTAATAATGCTTCGGAGTATATCCCAGAAAAGAACAGGGATACTGATAACAAAACTGTTTTTCATTATGGAGAACATCCGGCAAAGAATGCTTCGTAGTAGACAGACAGCTTATTCCTGTCTGAATACTACGAACATTTTGTCGGATGTTCTTAATCCGAAAAACATTGTTACTGTATCCCTGTTCTTATCTGTTCATAACCTTCAGTATAATCAAACGTACCTTAGTTTTATCGTAGATAGTATCTGTATCATTATACCTCAAAATGATTTTGATATCTCTCACTGTAATGATGTGCCTGCTCTAGCATCATATCCTTCACCTTCATGAGGCGAACCTGGGTACTACGCTCATTCTCATCTAACTTCATTACAATGTATTTGATATTCTCCCGAAGCTCCGGAATCATAACATGCTCCAATGCATTGACACGTCGCCTGGTCTTCTCGATCTCTGCCGCCATCAGCTGGCAGGACTTCTCAATCTCTGCAAGTCGCAGCATATCCGGTAGGATATCCTGTAAGGATGTCACCGCATCATCCAGATCACTCGAGGTAAATGCGAAGCCGTAAGGATAGATATCATTCACATCTGCTGTCTTGGTGCGATATTCAAACTCTGGTATCTCAACGCTCATAACATTACGTTTGCCCGCTTCCAGAAATACCTCCTGCTTTGGTGCCATCAAGGCTACATTCAGAACTTCATCCGGCATCGCAGAACGTGCCAATACAAAATTCTTGTTTGCAGCCATAATTCCTTTTTCTACTTTTTCACGAAGTGCCCTGTTCTCTCGAACCATATCGAGGAATTGCCGCATCAGCTCATCCCGCTTATCCTTTAACAGCTTATGTCCGCGTGTTGCTGTTGCCAGCTTTTTCTTCAGCTTCGTTAGCTCCATTCGTGTCGGATTTACACGTGCCTTAGCCAAAGTTAAGCACCCCCTTATTCTTTGCCGTAATACTGATCGAGTAATTCGTCCTTAATTCTCTTAAGCTCTGTTCTTGGTAGAATCGATAACAGCTTCCAGCCAAGATTTAAGGTATCTTCAATATCGCGGTTGGTATGATAGCCCTGGGATACATATTCCTTCTCAAACGCATCCGAGAACTTAGCATACAGCTTATCAATATCGGTCAATGCCGCCTCACCAAGTACCACCATAAGCTCCTTTGCCTCTTTTCCTCGCGCGTAAGCGGCAAAGATCTGATTCATGGTATTGGCATGGTCTTTTCTGGTCTTTCCTTCGCCAATACCCTTATCCTTAAGACGGGATAAGGAGGGTAATACGTCGATCGGAGGTTGGATACTCTGACGATATAAATCACGGCTCAGAATGATCTGGCCCTCGGTAATATAACCGGTTAAGTCAGGGATCGGATGAGTCTTATCATCCTCTGGCATGGTCAGGATCGGTATCATTGTAATACTTCCGTTCTTACCCTTCTTACGTCCTGCTCTCTCATAGAGAGATGCTAAGTCCGTGTACATGTAGCCGGGATAACCACGACGACCGGGAACCTCTTTACGGGCCGCAGATACCTCACGGAGGGAATCAGCATAGTTGGTAATATCGGTAAGGATAACAAGTACATGCATATCCTTTTCAAATGCCAGATATTCTGCAGCGGTCAGTGCCATACGGGGTGTTGAGATACGCTCTACCGCAGGGTCATTGGCCAGGTTAACGAACATAACGGTACGGTCAATCGCACCCGTCTCTCGGAAGCTCTCGGTAAAGAAATTGGCTTCCTCAAAGGTAATACCCATCGCTGCAAATACTACCGCAAAGGGCTCCGTTGTTCCGCGCACCTTAGCCTGACGGGCAATCTGTGCCGCTAATTCCGCATGGGGAAGTCCACTTGCCGAGAAGATCGGAAGCTTCTGTCCACGTACCAAGGTATTCAGACCATCGATAGCCGATACACCGGTCTGAATGAATTCCTGCGGATAGTTTCTAGCCGCCGGATTCATCGGAAGGCCATTGATATCCATTCTCTTCTCCGGCAGTATCTCAGGACCATCATCAATGGGACGACCCAAGCCATCGAATACACGGCTGAGCATATCCTCACTAACTCCAAGCTCCATACTACGTCCCAAGAAGCGTACCTTACTGCTTGCAAGGTTAATACCTGCACTACTTTCGAACAACTGTACCAATGCGTTTCCACCGTCGATTTCAAGAACTCTACATCTGCGTTTCTCTCCACTGGCAAGTTCAATTTCAGCAAGTTCGTCAAAGGCTACATTTTCAACGCCCTGTACTAACATAAGAGGACCTGCTACCTCTTGTATGGTTCTATATTCCTTTGGCATTAGGCTTCCTCCTTCTTCTTCACTAATTGGTCTAGCTCTTTCTGCAGGTTCTGAAGGATAGCTTCACTCTCTGCATCGATCTTATCCTTTGAAACATATTTAAAACGACCGATACTCTCACGCACTGACAGCTTTACCAGACTATCAATCGATACTCCCTTACCCAGCGCCTCCAGGGACAAATCATAATAATGAAGTACTAATTCCATCATCAGATATTGCTTATGAAGATCGGTATAGGTATCTACCTCATGGAAGGCATCCTGGTGCAGATAATCCTCTCGGATTGATCTTGCAGCCTCCAGCTTCAAGCGGTCCGGCGCTGATAAAGCATCCATACCGACCAGCTTTACGATCTCTTCCAGCTCAGCCTCATCATTTAGCATCTTCATAATTCTGGTACGTAGATCTACCCACTTTTCGTTTACATTGGTATTAAACCATTTACCGAGGTTGTAGAGCGAATAGCTGGACAGCCAGTTAATCGCCGGGAAATGTCTACGATAAGCAAGGTTTGCATCCAGTCCCCAAAACACCTTAACGATACGCAGGGTTGCCTGGGATACGGGTTCTGATATATCTCCACCGGGCGGGGATACTGCTCCAATTGCTGACAATGCTCCTTCTCTGCCCTCCTTACCAAGTGCGATGACACGTCCTGCTCGCTCATAGAACTGTGCCAAACGGCTGGCAAGATAGGCCGGATATCCTTCCTCACCGGGCATTTCCTCAAGACGACCACTCATCTCACGAAGAGCCTCAGCCCAACGGGAGGTAGAGTCAGCCATGAGTGCAACGGAATATCCCATATCACGGAAATATTCTGCTATGGTGATACCTACATAGATAGATGCCTCACGTGCCGCAACGGGCATATCAGAGGTATTTGCAATAAGAACAGTACGCTCCATTAAGGATTTTCCTGTCTTAGGATCCTTTAATTCCGGGAATTCATTGAGTACATCAGTCATCTCATTACCACGCTCGCCACAACCAATGTATACTACGATATCTGCTTCCGCCCATTTAGCCAGCTGATGCTGAACGACTGTCTTACCGCTGCCGAAGGGACCGGGTACTGCTGCTACACCACCTTTAGCGATAGGAAACAGAGTATCAATAACACGTTGACCGGTAACCAGAGGCTTATCCGGAGACAGCTTCTGCTTATAGGGTCTGCCGATACGAACCGGCCATTTTTGCATCAGGGTTATATTCTCTTTTGTTCCGTCTGCTTTTACCAATACTGCAACAGCATCCTGTACTGTATAATCGCCCTCACTGATCGACTGAATCGTGCCCTGCATTCCATATGGAAGCATGATTTTCTGGGTAACAATGTCTGTTTCTGCTACCGTACCAATGATATCTCCGGCTTCCACAGCATCACCAACTGCTACGCTAGGAACGAAGTGCCACTTAGTTTCACGATTTAAGGAAGGTATCTCAACACCTCTCTTTAGATTAGTGCCGATTGCATCCATAATATCTACCAATGGACGCTGAATACCATCAAAAATACTTCCGATGAGTCCAGGTCCCAGTTCGACACTTAAGGGTGCACCGGTAGATTCCACCGGCTCTCCCGGTCCTAAGCCCGAGGTCTCCTCATAAACCTGTATGGATGCTTGGTCGCCATGGATCTCAATGATTTCACCGATCAGACGCTGATCGCTTACACGAACCACGTCGAACATGTTGGCGTCGCGCATTCCTTCTGCGACAACCAACGGACCGGCAACCTTTTTTATTATGCCTTTACTCATAAAAACCTCCATGCTGCTGTTAAGCAGCTCTATAGTTTTAAATGCTTAGTTATTGAATATAATATCAGAGCCAACCGCACGCTCTACGGACTTTTTAACATTTCGCATCCCTTTACCGGTATTACCTGATACTCCGGGAATCGGAATAATTGCCGGTAAATAATCGACAACATATTGATCAATCTCTGTCTCCATCTCTGCTTGAAGAGCTTCCGTGATATAGATAACTGCGTATTGTCCGTCTGCCAGTGATTTTAATATTTTCACAGCTTCATCCCGGTCCGATACCGGATAGGTATCCAGGCCAAGGGCTGCAAATCCATAAATGCTGTCTCGGTCTCCAAGTACTGCTACTTTATACATACATTTCCCTCAACCTTTCCCGGACCTGGCTGTCCGAAATATCATTTCTCTTACCCGAAAGAACGATTCTTACAGTCTTGATCTCGTTTTCTCTGGCAATGATATACGCAGCCAGAGGAGAAATTGAAAAAGGATTATATAGTTGCGGACGGATATGTCTAACAATCAGATTATCACTCCAACGCTCAAAGGCTGAGGAAGATTCCTTCAATGCAGCAACTGCATCATCATACATTGTGGATGACAGATATCCATAGATCGCATCGATACCGTTCATGGCTGCGTCGATCAATTCCGATTTACTCAAGGTGTCGCACTGAGCTATTGCTCTTTCCATAAAGGCTCTGTCCTTATGAGTCTTACAGCTGCGAATTGCTATATTAATATCTGCTACTACCACCTTAAGCTCTGAATATTTTGCAAACAGCTCATTATTTGTTGCTTTGCCTTTTTGGAGTGTTGTCTCCAAGGATGCTTTGTCAATAATAATATCGCATAACCCGCCATCACCCGTATGCATCATAATCTGATATGCCTCTTCTGCACAGGAGCGCATATGCTCGGGAAGTGAGTTAAAATTATGTTCCTTTATTGCTTGAATAATTACTTCAGGACTTATTGTACCTTGATTGATATAAATACCTTCGTCCTTCGTATTTGTATAAACCTGTTTTATAGCCGCCTTCAGATTATGAAAGTCATTGCCATATAAAAATGTATTAAAAACGGACATATCCTCAACCAACTCAGCAATTAAGCTCCAGGTTTTGTCCCTTTCCACACTCAGTATCTGATCCGCGTCTTCATCACCTGTCCTGCCCCAGCCTTTATCAGCCAATAACCGAAGACATGCTGCTTCATTTTTACAGTTCATAAGCTGATCCAGGTCGGACTTGTTCAAAAGAGAACCTTCTTTTGTACGGATTCGCGCGACCGCATATAAATATTGATTATCAGCCATGTCATCACCTCTCTCCGGTTATTTAATCGAACAGCAACGAATTTACTTTATCCTGCAGAATATCCTTCTCCTCTGCAAATAATGCATCAAAGGAACAGTTTTCCTCGATATCACCATAAACCAGAAGAAAGCCGCCTGTAAAGGAGGGCTCCTCCTTTGCGATTTCTAAGAAAGCACCTGCCTTATTAGCCAGAGTTGATGTTAGTTTTTCTGGGAAATCATCGGTCAGACGAGCTCGATCTGAAGAGGAAAAAAGAATCTTACCCTTCTTATTATGAGCATATTTCCCTACCATAGATAAAATAACATTCGTATATTCGGAGTTGCTAAGCCCATCAAGCCTTTTTCTTGCACTGGCAATGATATTACTGATAATTTGCTGCTTCGTATCCAGTAGAATCTTCTTCTCCTGAAGGGCAGCCGCAGATTCTGCACGGCTTATGACCGCCTTAACATCCGCTTCAGACTTTTCAGCGATTACTTTACATTTGGCTTCCGCTTCGTTTTTTGCATTTGCCAAGATTATCTCTGCTTCATGCTTTGCCTGAGCAATGACTGCATCTGCTCCTGCCTGGGCTTCCGCTTCAATCGCCTTCAATATCTTTTCTAATCCAGTCATAGCTTCTTCTCCCAACTGTTATATATTTAAACCGGTAACTCCATTTACTGCTAACATAGAAATAAGAAGAGCTAAAATCGCATAGGTCTCAACCATTGCAGGGAAGATAATAGACTTACCGAATGCTTCTGGCTTCTTTGCTAAAATACCCATACTTGCAACAGATGCTCTTGCCTGACGGATTGCTGAAGAATAACCAACAATAGCCATAGGAAGACAAGCAATAAAATATAGCAACCCTTTTGCTAAACTGATATTGCTGTCACCGCCTAATACACCAATCTGGGATAATGTGATGAAGGCAATAAGTAAACCATAGATACCCTGAGTACCGGGTAATAACTGAAGGATCAGAACCTTACCAAACTTTGCAGGATCTTCTGTTACAATTCCTGCACCGGCTTCACCTGCCATACCTACTCCTTTTGCAGAACCCATACCTGCAAGTAATGCTGCTGCTGCTGCACCCAATAATGCAAAAACAATTCCAAATTGATTAAAATTCATCTTTCACGTTCTCCTTAACTTTATAATATTTTGTTTTCATACTAAAAGGATTGAAGGAACGTCCTCCACCCTCATAAAACTTACCGAAGAACTCCACATACTCTAATCTGTTTGTATGAACATAAGCTCCTAATATATTAATTGCGAAGTTAATCGCATGCCCGAATAATAGAATAATGACAAATATAAGGGGTCCTACTACTCCTTTTCCTGCCATTGCAGCCATCTTATTAATAACAGAACTGATAACGCCGGAAGCAAGTCCCAGTGCTAACAGACGGGAATAAGATAACACATCGCTCAGATAGCCGGTGATACCATACAATGCATAGACACCCTTTAAGAAGCGCTTAATCGGATTCCTTGATTCACGGCCGTTTGTCAATACAATCACTAAGCATGATAAAACCGCCAGTACTGCAGATATTGTTATAACAATAGGTTCAAAACTAATCGATACACCCAGAATATTAGTAATCATATCCAATGATAATAACAATATCGTAGAGGTTACTAAGAGTACAAACCAGGACACTGCATCATACAAGATACCAATGTAATCCTTCGCTCTTGCTAATTGATAGATCTTCATGCATAACGCAAATAGCAGATGGATGATACCAAGTGCCATAGAGAAGGTTAACATTCGAATCGGTTCATTAACCGGGAAGAACCACAGCGGTGGTATTACCGGAACCTTGGTTGCCCCAAAATAAGTGGTAGCAATCACATCAAAAACATCTCCAAAGTAGCTTCCGAACATAACTCCCCAGAATATCGTTGTGATGCCACAATAGAGAAACATCTCAAGAAAATTCTTTGTAAAGCCTTCTAACTTATTCTTACCCTTCAGCAGACAGAAGCCACAGGCAATGACCATAAGTATTCCGTAACCTGCATCCGCAAACATGATTCCAAATAATAAATAATAAAATACTGCCATGGAAAAGGTTGGGTCAACTTCCCCCTTACCGGGTAAACTAAAGCTTTCAACAACCCATTCCAACGGTCTTGCAAAAGCATTATTGCTGAGCTGTACAGGAACCTCTTCTTCTTCACCCGGCTCCTCAAATTCTACCGTGGCTTCAAAATTCTTCGTCAGCTCTTCTTCCAGCTTCTTACTATCTCTGGCAGCAATAAAACCGGTTATTACAAATACGCTTTTCGATTGTATAAGTTTTCCAATTACCTCATACTTATCCAATCGCATTTTGTCATAGTCCTGAAGAAACAGAATATCTTCTCTGCCAGCCGCCCGTTCTACTATCTCCTTTTCGGCCCGATCAATTGCCTGATTGGCTTCTTCAATCTGTCCCTTAAGGATTGCAAGCTGCTCTGAAGGTGCCTTATCTGTCACCATTCCGGGATATGCAAAATCCATCTCTCTTAACAGATCATAGACTCCATCTGACTTTTCCTTAGGACATAACACAAAGATGCAGGTCTGTTCTTTCGAAGAACTAATAATATCAACATTCAACGGCATATACTCAGCCAGCTTGCCATAGATATCCTCCAGCGTAATCTGCTTTGGGATAGTTCCGATAAATCCTTTTGTAGATTTTGTTCCCGAGAAGTTCATCGGTATGTCCAGTGAAACCCATGGTGTCAGCATCTCAATCTGAACCTCAAGCCTGAGTATATCGGCTTTATGCTCTGCAATCGCTTTATTGCTGGCAATAATGTGATTCGCATTTTTTACTGTCTGCTCATACTTATCCTTGAACGCAGCATAATCCCCAGTTGACACGCTTGTACGTCCATTAAGCATGGAAAGCATCGAGTTTTTTACCGGTGCATAATTGTCTAGAATTGCGATCGCATCCTTGCAAGCATTGATGTTTTTCTCAATGCCCGACCTGGCATGAGAGGTATCTGTCTTATGAAACACATTATCTTCCGGTATCTCATCACTGATTTCTACCACACCACGGCGCTGAAGCATTTCCAGCAACGGTTTTCGGTCCTTTTTTAATGCATAAATGAAAATACGCTGCATTTGCAGCATAGCCATAACTAATACACCTCCCTTATTTTTAGTTGTATTGTTGGGTATACAATGCTATTGGCTATTCTTCAACAAATATAATAAATTGCTTACAAATACCTTAAATAACATTGGAGAGAACAAGATTAATTGCTACCTCCTCCTTGTTCTTTGCCATTTCCTTCATTAAGATGACTTCATTTTCTGCTCGTTGTTTAGCAGTCTCCACCATCTCTACACCCTGTTGATTGGCCAAGAACAGATTACGCTCCGCCACATCCAGCGCCTGCTTTGTCATCTTTGCAGTTAAAGCCTTTGCCTCCTGCTGTGCTTCGGACAGAATTTTTTCCTTTACTAATAAAGCCTCCTTTTCCTTCTCTGCAGCATTAAGCTCTGCTTGGCGAACAGCTTGAACTGTTTCCTTTGCCATTTACTCACCTCCGTAAATCAAAATAATGGCTAACAATACAATTATAACTTATGATACTATATAATTCAACATGTTATCGTCAAATTTATTCAATTCTTTGTACAAATTGACTAATATTTCACAATAATAATTGCATTTATTAATATTCAACAAAAACAACAACATAATTCAGGATAATTTAGACTTATTTGAATTATGTTTGTTAGTAAGAAAACTCGTAAAAAGAGACATTTCCATCTATGACAATTAGTCATAGATGGAAATGTCTCTTCATAAGAAATACTCCCTCTCAATTATAAAACGGGACTCAATTTGGATCTTTACCTATATTAATGTAAATAATCCAATTATAAGAGAAACCTTGCATCTACAGTGTGGTGATGGTAATTTACTCTTTGTATGTATAAATATCTCCCCATCCTTATACAAACAAATCATAATTTCACCGGAACACTGCTCTATTACTTTCTCTCCTTTGGGCGGCCTACCGATCTTCCGGTAAGTACTTTGCCCTCTACAACCACTCTCTCAACAATTGCTGCCTTCGGATTCTCGATTAAAGCTATCAACTTCTGCGCAGCACTTCGTCCTAATGCCTTGGTATCCTGCTGTAAGGTTGTTAATTTCGGGTCGAGCACCTGTGACAATACAATTCCGTCATAGCCTGCTATGGAGATATCATCAGGAATGGTTAACCCCAGATCCTTGATGGCGTTAATGCCTCCAATACAGGAAAAGTCATCGGGAAAAATAATGCAGGTCGGTCTGTCCTTTAGCTCCAACAGCTCCCTTGTCAGCTTTGCCGTTGTATCAGGGTCATGATAGATACCGCATTTCACATAATAATCAGAAACCTCAATCCCCAGCTCTCCCATGGTTTTATAGTAACTTCCCATTCGATTTCTGGTAACCGAAGAATCAGCTCCGTGAATATAAGCGATCTTACGATGTCCGTTCTCATATATATAGGTAATTAAATCTTTCATCCCTTTAATATTGTCCGATACAATCGCCGTGCGGTTATTGAACACATGATCAATAGTTACAACCGGCAGCTCACCGTCAATCAGCTCCAGTACATCAGGATCAGTAAAATCGATGCAGGCAATCACTACTCCGTCAACTCCGCGGTATTTACTGTGCTCATAATATGTCATATTCTTACGGCCGGTATATTTATTTATGAATGTTATATCATAACCGCTTTTCTCCGCTTCTACCTTAAAGCTGTCCAGTACGTTGGCAAAGTATTCATGAGTTAAGCCGCTCTGCGCTTCATCCACAAATAATACCCCTAAATTATACGTACGGTTTGTCTTTAAGGCTCTGGCAGAAGAATTCGGGAAGTAGCCCATTTCTTTTGCTATTTTTCTGACATACTCCTTGGTAGCTTGCGAAATATCACTATGATCATTCAGGGATTTACTTACGGTTGCTACGGATACTCCGCATTTTGCCGATACATCTTTAATCGAAACCACAATTTATTCTCCTATTCATGAACAAATTCGAAAATAAGCTTAATCGTTTTCTTTGTTTTCCTCTTAAAAGCTATAATTTTATTATACATTATATATAATTGATTATTATCTTTTCGGAGTTTAATTTAGTAACTTTACACATATTAATTTTATTAATTATTGGAATTATGCGTAAACAAGGATTTATCCACTTAAAAACATGTTATACCTTTTCGAAATAATTTGCAAGTATTTTTTACTTTTTTTGCTTAATCGTTTTCTTTTTTCTACTCTTATAAAAAACACACAATTATTGTAATATTTATTCATCAAATTGTACATATTCACTATTGCAATTATTAGAAAACGAGTTATTATTATCATGTGTAATTGTCGATTGATAGGAGGTTAGGTTATGGAAAAAGTCATTAGTCTTTTATTTGATATAGAGAGAAAAGCAAATCAAATCATTGAACGAGCTAATATCGAAAAGAATGAACTATATGAAGAAAATGAGAAATTGATTAAGAATATGGAAGCTGATATCGCTAATGAAAACACTGCGAAAATAAACGCCTTAATGACACAGGCGGAAAAAGAAATCGAGCAGGAAAAACAACAATTAATTGAAAATAGCGAAAAACAATTGAAGGTTCTCGAGCAGAACTACATGGATAATCATGATGCCATGGTTGATAAAGTTTTTCGTAGTATTATTCAGATATAATCTGCATCAGTCTAAGATTTATTACTAAGGTAAGAATTATGTATAGATAGACTCTTCTCGGTCTTCTATTGTCATGAACAAAAAACTTACTACTATTTCTTAGATTTATTATGGAGGATGATATGGATTCAACACTATCCTATAGTGGTATTAACACAAAGGTAAAGGCGATGCACCCTAAGCTAATTTCCGGCGATGACTATCAAAAGATTGCAAATCTTGATACCGTCGCTGATTTTATCGCTTATTTAAAAAAGCATCCCGGGTATACAGAGCTTTTTTCAAAATATGATGAACGCGAAGTTCATCGTGGCCAAGCAGAGCAGGTTTTAATCAATGGCTTATATATGGATTATACAAAGATTTATCGCTTTGCCAACGAGGCACAAAGGCAGGATCTTGCTCTCGTCTTCTTCCGATATGAAATTAATGTTCTGAAGCACTGCATCAGATTGATTCATAGCAGCGAAAGCGATGCTTACGATTTATCCATTTTTCAGCCGTTTTTCAGCAAACACTCACAGATTAATGTAACAGCTCTTTCTTTATCCCGTTCTATGGATGAATATATTCAAAACCTTAAGGGAACTGAATATTATAATCTATTGGCCAAACTTCATGCGAAACCTGGTTTGACTTCTTTTGACTATGAAATGTCATTGGATATTTACTATTTTACAAAATCATGGAGACTGAAGGATACGATTCTTAAGGGAGCAAGCCGAAAAGCCTTCACTCAGAGAATGGGTACCGAAATTGATTTGCAGAATATCATGTGGATATACCGCTCAAAGAAAATGTATGATATGAATGCAGCTCAGATTTTTACCTATTTAATACCAGTAAGTCACAAATTAGGGGTATCACAATTATCCCGCCTGGTACAGGCTGCGACTATTGATGAATTTTTAAATATATTGAGTACTACCCCATATCGGTTTTTTGCATCATATCTTAAAGATGGAACGATGGAGATTCAATATGTAAAAATCATTAATAAAATCTACCTGATGAACATGACTAGGTATCCGGCATCCATGACCGCTGTCAACTACTATCTGTTCCGAAAGGATATGGAAATTGGACAGCTAACTTCTGCATTGGAGTGTATCAGATACAAATTAGATATAAAAAAGAAATTGGATTACATTCTACAATTATAGAACTGGAGGTGTGAAAATATGATTGAGAAAATGAGATTTTTAAGCATTACGGGTCCAAAGGATGATTTTGACCGAGTAGTGAATAAATATCTGACAAAGTATGATATTCAATTAGAGAATGCGCTTACCGAGCTTAGTACCTCCCATAGTCTAAAGCCTTTTGTAGAAGTTAATCCCTACAAAGAATTAGCAGTAAAAGCGGAAGATCTAATCAAAAAAGTTGACCATGTAGATTTTTCTAAGAATGAATTAATGTCCCCCGAGGAAGCTGCAGAGGTTATTAACGCTGCATACGATACCCTCTCTGATTTAAATGCAAAAAAAAGGGAACTTAAAGCCCAACGACATGAGTGTAATGAGCTACTATTACAGATCGAGCATTTCCGCCATTTAGATTATGATATTCATCAGATTATGGATTTGAAATTTATTAAGTTCCGTTTTGGTAAGGTTCCACACGAATTTTATACAAGATTAACGAAGTATGTATACGATAATCTGACTACCGTATTCTACGAGTGTGAAAGGGACCGAGAATTTGTATGGGGTATTTACTTTGTACCAGCGAATGAAGCGGTGAAAATCGATGCAATTTATGCTTCTCTTCACTTCGAACGGGTAAAGCTCCCGGATGCCTATGTGGGAACACCGGAGGAGTCTTTTAACTCAATTATAGCAAAAATCAACGAAATCAATAACTCTTTGAACGATGTTTATGCAGAGATTAAGGAGCGTCTCGCTAGCGTAGCTGACAAACTTTTATTAGCGAATTATACAATTTCTGTATTATCCAAGAACTTTGATGTTCGTAAATTGGCTGCCTGTACCAGAGACAAGGGCAAGAACGATGTCTTCTATATTATCTGCGGATGGATTACCGAGAAGGATTCCGGCGCACTGTTGAAAGAGGCAGAAACCGATAATTTGGTTTATTGTGTCTGTGATGATGGTCAGGTAGATAAGGACAAAAAGCCACCGACGAAACTCAAGAACTTACGCATTTTTAAGCCCTTTGAGATGTTTATTAAGATGTATGGATTACCGGCTTATAACGAGATTGATCCGACCTCATTTGTAGCCATTACCTATTCCATTATCTTTGGTATCATGTTCGGCGATGTTGGCCAGGGTATCTGTCTGATTATTGGTGGCCTTTTGATTTATAAACTTAAGAAGATGAATCTAGCAGCCATTATTGCACTTGCCGGAGTATTCTCAACCATCTTCGGTTTCGTTTACGGCAGTGTCTTCGGATTTGAAGACTTAATTAATCCTCTTTGGTTGTCTCCGAGAGAGAATGTAATGACGGTGCTGATCACTGCTGTCGGCTTCGGTGTATTGCTGATTATAATTGCTATGTTGATTAACATCGTTAATGGTATTAAAGCTAAGGATTGGGGTCGCGTATTATTCGACACCAATGGAGTTGCGGGACTGGTCTTCTACGGCATGCTGATTACCTGTGTTGTTCTAGTTTTTACCGGCCATGCATTACCTGCGATTATCTTTTTTGTTATCTTCTTTATCATACCTTTATTGCTCATTTTCTTCAGAGAGCCATTGACTCACTTAATTGAAAAGAAGTCACATATCTTTCCTGAGCACAAGGTTATGTTTTTTGTAGAGTCTACCTTTGAATTATTTGAGGTTCTCCTTAGCTACTTAACAAATACCATCTCCTTTTTACGTATCGGCGCCTTTGCACTTAGCCATGCCGCTATGATGGGTGTTGTTATGCTTTTGGCAGGTGCGGAGACTTCAAATCCTAATATTGTTGCTCTTATTATAGGTAATATAGTTGTTGCGGCAATGGAAGGTTTGGTTGTAGGTATTCAGGTACTTCGACTGGAATATTATGAGATGTTCAGTCGTTTTTATAAGGGTACCGGTAAAGAGTTTAAGCCTTATAAGGGCAAAAAATAGTAAACATAAAATTTGAAATATTTTCTAATTATTAAGGAGGAATTCTATCATGGCATTAAAAATAACAATTGTTCTCGCATTAATCTTAAGTATTATTGTTCCCTTTGGAGCATTTTTAGCAAGCAAAAGAAGTAAAGGTGGTCTAAAAGCTACTCTAGCCTTCAATGTATTTATGTTTTTCGGTGTTTTGGTAATTGCTAACGTAATGATGTTCTCCGGCTATGCTTTCGCTGCTGAGGAGACAGCTGCTGCAGTTGGTACGGATGGCTGGAAATACATCGCAGCTGCTTTATCCACCGGTTTGTCCTGTATCGGTGGTGGTATCGCGGTTGCATCTGCTGCTTCAGCCGCTTTAGGTGCAATCAGTGAAGACTCATCTATCATGGGTAAATCCTTAATCTTCGTAGCTCTTGCAGAAGGTATTGCACTTTATGGTTTGATTGTTTCCTTCACTATTCTTGGTTAATAAAATTATATATAATATTTGTAATTATTCAGGACCAAGCTGGAAATCTACGATTTTCTCGCTATTTGGCTCTGATTGGTTCAGATACATTTATCATTACATGCCTGCCCTTTGCATTCGTTTATGCAAGTGTACAATGTCTCGCATGCGATGCAATTTACACTTTGGGATTATACAGGCACAAACTTGGAAATGTGGGAATCGATTTTTATTTTCACATTATTATGGAGGAAATAATATGCGTATGTATCTTATCAGCGATAATATTGATACTTATACCGGAATGAAGCTTGCCGGTGTCACTGGTGTTGTAGTTCATACAAAGCCTGAGTTAAAGCTCGAATTAGACAAAGTGCTTGCAGATAAGACGATAGGCATTATTTTGATTACAGAAAAACTCAGTAATGAGTTCCCTGAAATCATTAATGACGTTAAATTAAATAGAAGAATTCCATTAATCGTTGAAATTCCAGATCGACATGGAACCGGTCGTAAACCAGACTTTATTACATCCTATGTTAATGAAGCCATCGGATTGAAATTGTAAGAGTGTGAAGAAAAAGCATCTTCACACTTATAAGTATGTGGCTGCTAATCCAAAGTGTATGACGTCTCGCATACGAGACGTCGCACACTTAGCACAAACTAACTCATAGGGTAAGTATGATAGGACAGAGTGAAAATTCATTATTTTTCACTCTGTTGTGAAGAAAGGCAAGGTTATATATGACTCTTGATGAAAAATTAGATCATTTCTATTCTTCGGTAATCGATAGTGCTACCAAGCAGAATATTGAAATCGTTGAAGAATACAAGAACACACTGCAAAAGAATTATGATGAACGTAAAGAAATTGCATTGCGTAAAGCAGAAGCAAATTACCGAATGGCCTCTGATAACATCACCCGCGAAAGAAACCGTAAGTTGTCTGCGGAATCAATGGATATCAGGCGAAAGGTTTTAGACAAGACAGCCGAAATTTCTGAACTTATATTCCGTGATGTTTTAAATAAATTGGAGAATTTTATGAAGACCTCCGATTACGATGAATTATTAGTTGCTCAGATTATAAATGCAAAAGAGTTTGCTCAGGGAGATGCACTAACCGTTTATATTAATCCTACTGATTCCAATAAGCAATCAGCCTTGGAAGAAAAAACAGGGGTATCCCTTACGGTAAGTGACCGTGATTTCATCGGTGGCAGCCGTGCCGTAATACCATCCCGCAGTATTCTGATTGACAATTCATTTTTAACTAAGATGGAAGAAGCAAAGAGTTCCTTTACTCTTTAAGACTATGAAAGGGAGAGTTCATCCTTATGAATGTAACAGGTAGAATATTTGGTATCAACGGTCCGATTGTATATGTTGGTGAAAACAAAGCCTTTAAGATGGGTGAAATGGTTCTGGTAGGTAAAGACAAACTGGTAGGCGAAGTAATCGGTCTTACCACAGGTAGAACCACAATCCAGGTTTATGAAGAAACCACTGGACTCAGACCGGGTGATGAAGTTATGTCAACGGGTGCTGCTATTTCCGTTACACTGGCTCCTGGTATCATCAGTAATATTTTTGATGGTATTGAACGTCCTCTACAGGAAATCGCCGCAAAGTCCGGTGCATTTATATCTAGGGGTGTCAGTGTAGAGTCTCTGGACACAACAAAGCTATGGGATGTTCATGTTACTGTAAAACCTGGTGATAAGATTTATGGAGGAACCATCATTGCTGAGGTTCCCGAGACCAGGGCAGTAATTCACAAATCCATGGTTCCTCCAGATGTCTTTGGTACAGTATCTAAGATTGTCCCCGATGGAAAATATACCATCAAGGATACTATTGTAACAATTATTAATAATAAAGGTCAGGAACAAGAGCTGTCATTAACACAGAAATGGCCGATTCGTGTCCCGCGTCCCACTTCGAAAAGATATCCCTCCGACCGCCCTTTGGTTACCGGTCAGAGAATTCTAGATACACTGTTCCCCATCTCCAAAGGTGGCACTGCTGCTATCCCGGGTGGTTTCGGAACAGGAAAGACTATGACGCAGCACCAATTGGCAAAATGGTGCGATGCTGACATCATCGTTTATATCGGTTGCGGCGAGCGTGGCAATGAGATGACCGAGGTTCTCGAGGATTTCACCAAGCTGGTAGATCCCAAGAGCGGTAATCCCTTACTTGATCGTACCACGCTGATTGCCAACACCTCCAATATGCCGGTTGCTGCTCGTGAAGCAAGTATTTATACCGGTATTACATTAGCAGAATACTATAGAGATATGGGTTATCATGTAGCAATCATGGCTGACTCCACTTCCCGTTGGGCAGAAGCTCTTCGTGAATTGTCAGGCCGTCTTGAGGAAATGCCTGCTGAAGAAGGCTTCCCTGCTTATCTGGCATCAAGACTCTCCGCTTTCTATGAGCGTGCCGGTTTTATGCAGAACCTGAATTGGACAGAAGGAAGTGTATCTATTATCGGTGCCGTTTCTCCCCAGGGCGGTGACTTCTCTGAGCCGGTAACACAGAACACAAAGCGTTTCGTTCGTTGCTTCTGGGCTCTGGATAAATCTCTTGCTTATGCACGTCATTTCCCCGCAATTCAATGGTTGACCAGCTACAGTGAGTATGTGAATGACCTTGCTCCCTGGTATACCAAGAATGTCGGTGAAGACTTTGTAGAATGTCGTAATCAGATTCTAAGCATCCTTACACAGGAAAGTCAGTTAAATGAAATTGTTAAGCTAATCGGTAGTGATGTACTTCCCGATGATCAGAAGCTGGTTCTAGAGATAGCAAGAGTAATTCGTCTTGGCTTTGTTCAGCAGAATGCTTATCATCCTTCTGATACCTATGTACCGATGGCGAAGCAGCTTAAGATGATGCAGACCATTCTGTATTTATTCCAAAAGTCAAGACAACTCATAGACCGCAACATGCCCATGTCCTTATTAAAAGAAAGCCCCGTTTTTGATAAAGTAATCACCATCAAATATGATGTTGCTAATGATGAGTTAAATAAATTTGATGATTACAGGGCTATGATTGATGAGTTCTATGAACAGATTATGGCGAAGAATGCATAATGAATAAAGATGTTGCCGTTAAGTTTTCAAGACTTCGTAGTTTATATCATCATCCTTCTTTCGATAATTTTACACTTCTATCGCACCAGTACTGCCTATTTTATGATCAGGCAGCTACTTACAGGTGCATACATCAGTGTAAAATTACTCAAGAAGAACGATGATACTCCTACGAAGATATTAGATTATGATTTCGGCAACATCCCTAAAGAATTAGGAGGATAGATTATGTCAATAGAATATTTAGGACTAAGTCAAATTAACGGCCCCCTGATTGTTCTGGAAGGTATTCGAGGAGCATCCTTCGATGAAATCGTAGAACTGACAGTGGAAGGCAACAAGAAAAAACTTGGAAGAATTGTAGAATTATATGAGGATAAGGCTGTAATCCAGGTGTTCCAGGGTACAGAGGATATGTCCTTATTCAATACCCATACTAAATTAACCGGACATCCGATGGAGGTTTCACTCTCTCCTGAGATCCTCGGGCGTGTATTCAATGGTGTAGGTCAGCCGATTGACGGCTTGGGTAATATCGTATCCGAGACAAAACGCGATGTGAACGGACAGCCACTGAATCCCTGCTCCAGAGAATATCCCAGAAATTATATTAAGACAGGAATTTCTGCAATCGATTGTCTGACCACTCTGATTCGCGGTCAGAAGCTGCCCATCTTCTCAGGCAATGGACTTCCTCACGATCAGCTGGCTGCACAGATTGTAAAGCAGGCTTCTCTTGGAGAGAATTCCGAGGGAGAATTTGCCATCGTATTTGCTGCAATGGGTGTAAAGCATGATGTGGCAGATTTCTTCCGCAGAACCTTTGAGGAAAGCGGGGCCAGCTCACACGTTGTAATGTTTCTCAATCTGGCAAATGATCCGGTTGTTGAACGTCTAATAACGCCCAAGGTGGCTTTAACTGCTGCTGAATACCTCGCTTTTGAAAAAGGGATGCATATTCTGGTCATCCTTACGGATATGACCTCTTTTGCAGAGGCAATGCGTGAGGTGTCCTCCTCGAAAGGTGAAATCCCCAGCAGAAAAGGGTATCCTGGATATCTTTATAGTGAATTGGCTACTCTTTATGAGAGAGCCGGAATTGTTCATGGCTGTCCCGGATCCGTAACCCAGATCCCGATTTTAACCATGCCCAACGATGATATTACACATCCAATCCCGGACTTAACCGGATATATTACCGAGGGACAGATTGTTCTTGACCGTTCCCTTCACCAGAAAGCGGTTTATCCTCCGATCAGTATCCTCCCCTCCCTCTCCCGTCTTATGAAGGATGGTATCGGAAAGGGCTATACCAGAGAGGATCATCAGGACCTCGCTAATCAGCTCTTCTCTTCTTATGCCCGCGTAGGTGATGCAAGAGCCTTAGCAAGCGTTATCGGTGAGGATGAATTGTCTGCTCTGGATAAGCTATACCTGAAGTTTGGTGCTGCGATGGAACAGGAATTCATCGCTCAGGGAATGATTGAAGATCGTACTATCGTTCAAACTCTGGATAAGGGCTGGGAATTATTATCCATCCTGCCAAGAGAAGAGCTTGACCGTATTGATACCAAGGTTCTGGATAAATATTTCCAGCCCAAGAAAGCAGTAAGCGAATAGAGGTGATTCCATGAATCCGAATACCTTCCCTACGAAGGGTAACTTAATATTGGCTAAGAATTCCCTGAAGCTTGCGAAACAGGGTTACGAATTAATGGATAAGAAGCGTAACATTTTGATGCGTGAGCTGATGGAATTAATTGATAAGGCTAAGGATATTCAGAGAGAAATCGACAGTACCTTTACCTCCGCTTATCTCTCACTCCAGCAGGCTAATATCGAGATGGGAATTGTCAATGTTCAGGAATTGAGCAACACCATTCCCGAAGAAGACTCCATAGAGATTAAGCAGCGAAGCATCATGGGTACAGAAATTCCATTAGTGGAATATGATAGTACCGTTAATAAGCCTACGTATGCCTTTTTTCAGACGAAGCTGTCTCTGGATGAAGCTACGAAGCGTTTTGTTAAGGTAAAGGATCTTACCATAAGGTTATCAATGATAGAAAACTCAGCTTATCGATTGGCTACCAATATCAATAAAACACAAAAACGTGCCAATGCACTTAAAAATATCACGATTCCTTCCTATACTACTCTGGTTACAGAGATACAGAATGCCTTAGAAGAAAAGGAACGAGAAGAATTTACTAGGCTTAAGGTAATCAAAAGACGCCAGACGACACAATAGTTTACAATAGAAAGAACACACTCAAACTTAAATAGTTATGACCAAGAAGGAGACAGAGACTTAATCTGTCTCCTTCTTGGTCATAAACCAAATAGCGTATCGGAATTATCCTCATCCGCTTTCAAAAACTGTATCAACTTAAAGAGTAATGATCACAGTACTTGTAATAATTATTATGACAGATCTAAATTTAATTTTAGCTCTGATAGATAATAATATACATAAGCTTTTCTTTGTGCATAGATGCAACTAAAGATAACAAGAATTATATATGTCTGACAATTCGGGTTGGTGGAAGTTCAGGCAACTGAAAGTTACAATAATCATATAATTCATATTTATCGTATTTTTACAATTTGGAGGGAGATTATGACTGCTGTATCAATTCAGAATTTGACCAAGAACTACCCGTCCTTCAAGCTGGATGGTGTAAGCTTTTCGCTTGAACCGGGAAGAATCGCGGGTTTCATAGGACGAAATGGCGCGGGGAAGACCACTACTATCAAATCCATGCTGAACCTTGTTCATCCTGATGGCGGAGAGATGGAGTATTTTGATTTAACGCTTTCGGGAAATGAGGCTGAGATAAAGAAGAGAATAGGGTATTCAACGGGAACCGTAAACTGGTATCCGAGAAAGAAGATTCGTGAAATCGTTGATGTCACAAAGGATTTCTATGACAGCTGGGATG